>NZ_CAJNBJ010000016.1 GCF_905220995.1 Nitrospira defluvii | reverse complement strand
TGACAGTGAGCATGTGCAGATACACCGGGGGAGTCTGACGACACCCCCAGTCCCCCTAGCATGGGCTGCCCGCGTGACCGCCGGCAGACCGGTGAAACCGATTGGGTGGTTGCTTGAGCAAATTGCGGTGTCGGTCTTTCCACCGAGCAATGCCCCTGACAATTTCGTTCAGTAGCCATTCTTCCCCTCCAGGGGTGGCACAAATGACCGCCAACATCGGCGTCAGGGTGTCACTCACCCATCGTTTTACGTTCTGCAGGGTCTGCACCTGCTTCTCCTGGGCTAATCTCCCCTTCTGAAATCCCTCCGTCAGGAGGGTGTACCACTCCAAGACTGGAGCCCGGTACCGTTCTTCATCCTCGGCATCTTTCGGGATCTGCCGGAAGTCCACATACGAGCGAAGTAAGCCGACCACCAACTCCTTCCAATCGGCTTCGTCTAACGTGGCCAATGCTCGGGCACACTGTTCGGCCCGGTCCTTCTTGAGTTCCAGTTCCCACCGAGTCCCGTAGTCCTGATAGTGCTCTTGTCCTTTGCTCTGGAGTTCGAGGCGCTTGTCATAAATGCGCAAGAGTGTCTGACTCTGCGGACTGCCGAAGTACATCGTCTCCCCGGTTGTCGCTCCGGTCCCATGCGTGAGATTGGAGACGATATGCCGGACCTGAGCCGCACGCGTCACACACTGCCCGGCAGCAACGGCCTCTCTGATTGTCGAGACCGGCACCGTGCCCGCTCGGTCATCCAGCGCACAGTCGATGCGCGTCACGTGGCCTTGTTGGGCATGCACCCATTTGAGCAGGGTGCGGATTTGATCCAGTGTCAGGGCGGACGCCAGGCCGCCCGACAGATCCACATGGATTTCGTTTGGACGACGAGGCGCATTGGTACCCAGTTTGCCGACCCCGCGCAGGCCATCGGTCCGCATCCAGGACAACGGATAGCCTCGGAATCCGCCTTTGGCCTTGCTCCAATCGCCGCCGAGCACCTTCATGGTCTCTTGTGGATTACTGGCCAGGACCGTAAAGGCGAGCCAATCAATCGTGAGGGTGAAGCTCGAATCCATAGAATCTATCGAACTCCTGTACGGAACGCTGTAGGTAGCGCCCCCGTGTTACCAAGACGGGGGCCATTCCGCTCCGCCCCGCAGCCTGCCGGCATGCGGCGCGGACCGGCTTTGCCTCCTGATGGTGTGACGGGTAGCACTGTTCTTAGCGTCCTTCCTGTGTCGGTCTGACGAGCTTCTGCCGGACGACACCAAAGGCCTTTTCTCCAACTTCTCTGGCCACAATCCTGATCGCTTCGGCTTTGCCGTCCATGACCATGCTCATCAGGACGGCCCCGCGCACATACTTGGAAACGGTCGTCCCTTCTTCCGCTGCACATCGCTCGATGAGCTTGCGTTCCTGCTCGGTGACCTTAAATTGGAGCGTTTCGGTTTTGGTGTCGTCGGCTCGCATCGTTCCTCCGTAAAATATATAATGCAATATATACTACAACTGTGCCAGATATCAACATCCAGCGACTGAGGGAACGAATTTTGATTCTCTAGAGCGTATTTGATGAAAGGCGACATATGCTGAGGTCAAAACCTCGCGATATGGCCGTGTTCCGATCAACTGTATAGTAGTCGATGGAGACGAGATATCCCATGGGGCAGGACGTGTACTATCGCTAAATCTATATTAGGTGAAGACTGCACCGATGACGAGATACGAAGAATGTTGAGAATGACTGGTGTAACGTGATCGAACAACGAAGTTCGGTTTCCACATATTCACAGCTTGTAAGTAGTACAGCTTCGCAACCTTTGAGGACAGATTTCTAGCTATGGCTCATTTCCAGAAACGGCCAAGAAATACCAGACTCAAAATTCGGATGTCTTGGCTCGCTGGTAGGGCGACCATACTCAATTCGCCAGGATTCTATCTGCTCTAAGATTCTCAAGCTTGAACTCTTACGGACCTTGTCGTTAGTCGCCATCTCGAAAAGTCGAAGCCGAATGTCATTTGCGCTTTGTGGCTCAAGGGTGTAGGTGTTACCTGAATTGTCGTACGGACGACGCTCAACGAAAAAACTTTCTAGCTTGTCCATCAGCGCAGGAGGAATTGGGGGGGAAGCATCATCCCTTATCAGGTTTAGAGCCGCAAGCATGCCATCTTTTGTTCCCATTCTTGTGACACAATCGGCAAGCAAAAGCCGCATTGCGGTCGGCAGGTCTTTATTACAGAGAAGAAGTAGACGGTCTCTGAGCCTGCTATCCATCCCTGCAATGTTTGCTATTCTCGACGCAACTCTTTCTTGATGCGGGTATCCAAAATTCAATGCGAGGCCATTCTGGTCAATATCCGGGTCGACAAAACTTAATAAGGTCTGCATTGCCTGTGGCGTGCCAAGGTTTGCAACCGCATCCACCCAGTCGCCAGTTACATTGCCCAGCCGCTTTTCATTTCCGTTTGCCATCTCTATAAGTAGACTCAGTGCTTCATCGCATCGGCTATATCCGAGCGCTATGATTAATCCCTGCAACTCATACCCCCACATCCTCTTAATCGGATCTATCTCTCTAACGCGTGCGATTCCTTCGGATGCCGGCTCAACAAAAGAAAGAAGACAACAACAACGTATAAGGAAATGATCAGCTTCTTGACGATTATAGGGTAACGTCATGGAGTGCTCGATTGCTGGATTGAGCACCTCCAAAACTCTTTTCGCAGGGAGTGGTGCTCCACTGAATAGTAAAGCGTCAAGGGCTTCTATCCTAATCCATCCGTCCCATTGTTGGGGTAAGGCCAGCTTTTCAATAATGGACTCAGATGAGTTTCTCCCATCCAGAAGTGCAAGTACTTTAGAAAGGCCTTTCAGACGACCAGTGAGCGACTCAGGTTTGCTACTTTTCGATTGCTCGTTGGCAATCTCAGATATTCGGTCCTTAATAGCCAACGCATACCGATTTCGACGGACTTCATAGAAGCCTGCAATAGGACATCCAGCCCGAGCCTCCCACACCCGCCAGTAATCTGTATTTTTGATTCCAAAATCATTCCTTGGACTCTCAATCCTCGCAAGCCGAAGTAGTGCCGATGCTGCATCCTGTTCGTACTCTGCCTCGTTCAACAATCGCAGAAGTATTCCATCAGCCCGAGAAGCGTCCAATGACACCACTGCATTTACATGCCAAGTTGAGTAGCTCATTACTGCCCCACTGGCCATAGGACCATGCTCGCCCTTCGATCTCGCCGCCCGCCCTCGTCGTAAACGAGCAATATCGGCTTGAATAAGCTCATAAAGGATTTCAACATCTTCACTATCTCCAACTCTCGCCAAAGCCAATGCCAGGGAACTTTTAAGATTTCCGTCATAATCCTGTTGTGAGAGAGTAAAAGCCGCACCATCAATTAGGTACTTTCGAAGTCTCTGTCGCAGGTGTTCCGGAATGAGTTCCCTGATGTCAAAGCTTTCATGGCCATTATTCTGAAAAATCTTGACGCCTGTGACGTACTGAATTTGATCGAATTCCTCTGAGAGCGACTCGAGCATGCCTGACACGGCTACCTCTGGCGGCATGGCGCGATAGAGGTCTTCAAGTTGCTTTTTGATGGGCCAAAGAGTGCGGTTTTCCTCTTTTGGGTTCCTCGATATCTCATAATTCAGTTGGCACATACGCCGGAATAAATCTTCAGAAAACTCGGCATTGGCAGTAGGCGCGAGAACCGAGATGGTTCTGCTCTTCTCGTTGTACTCAAGGTCCTGATTGACAATCTTTTCAAATAGTCGTTTTCTTAAGGCTTCGGGTATGCTTAAGAGCATAGTTGACCAGTGATATGGCCATATGGAGCCCCCGATGATCCGCTCAGCGAGCCAATGGCTAACCCAATGCGGATCGTCTTTCCTGATTAGCTCTAGTGTCGATTTCAGAAGGGAATGGTTTGTATCGGAAAGTTCCCCGGTTGGCCACTCCGATAAGTCACTTTTCAGCCCTTCCACAGGATTCTCAGCAGCAACCTTAAAATAACCGAGCCGGAGCCGAAGACGTCCAACTGGGTCTCCTGTGGTTTTTAATAGCAATTGATAGGTTGAAATCGCGCGGGCTCGAAGTTTGGTAGGAAGTGGATCCAGTATCCCTTCTTGAAGAGCACGCTCGAAAATCTGCGGAGCTGCCTCTGCGAGGACTTTTGCGATCGCAATATCCGCTCCAGCCCAGTGCAACGCATGAAGGGCTGCCATCCGCACGCGTGGGCTAGGATCCGATTTCGCAAAGTCTTCTGCTACATGAGCCATCCAGCGTTCCTGCACGACTTCATGGACAAAGCGCACTCGTTGCGCCTCTTCCCATGCGCCAACGATAGAACGCCAGTTTTGTCCCAGAGAGGAAATGTGAAATTCGTGCCCTGCACGATAGATCGGTAAACTAACCTGGTTATTCTCATCGCTTAAAAGCGGCACTAGTATGTCCTTAAAATCCTCCGACCCGCTAGCCAGCATACCCGCAAGAGCCCACTTCTGGCGGTGCTCACCTCCTTTGGCATAAAGATACCGGAGACGTTCTCCTACCGCCATTCGGACTTCTTGCCATACCGCTGCCCCGCACAATCTTCCTAGCTGTGCTGAAAAGACTAGGTCGACGGTAAGCGCCAGGTTGACTAGGCGGCGACCGGCCGCAATGTGCTCCCCACTTGCAGAGAGTCCGGCTGTGACCTCTCCCAGCTCTTCGGCAATCATGCAAAGAGACTCTTGCCATGCGGGCTGATTGACATACTCACGCGCGAAACGGCTCTCTTGTTCGCTGTCATGAGTATTGATAAGAGCGAACAACTGACGTTTGATTTCGATAGTGGTCAGAAATTCCTGGAACTGCTGGTGTTCAAACTTGTAGCCGACGGCGGGGTCATCAGAACGTTCCAGCACGTGATGGGCACATAGAGCGCCCAAGATTTGTAGCGGCTCGGGCAGCTGACTAATCTCACCGATCGCATGCAGACGTAGGCTTACCGAATGAACAATGTGTCGAGCTCGCGACTCTTGAACAGTGATCTCGCCATCCTTTGTCATTTCGACCGCGAGTTGGGCCAAATAGTTTTGACTGTGCCCGCTGAGCGGTGGCAGGCTTAGATGATGCCTATGTTCATCAGAGTCCTCTATGAATTCCAACACGGCAGACAGCACACCAATTCTGGTCCGTGGGATTATCCTGCCCGATGAAAAAAGAGTCGTAACCTCAGAAAGAATAAGAGGAGTGCGCGTAAGGTCGTCTAGAATAGGGTCTTCGTCTAACTTCTGATCAAGCTCGCGCGCGCGGCTTGCTAATCGTTTCTCTAGATACTCTGTTCGTTGAGCTCGACTAAGGGAGAGAAGCTTTAGCTGGATGCTTCCAGGCAGAGGGGGTTTGATGTGATGAGACCGAGTAACAATGATAATTCCGGCTTTTGGGAAACTTCTCTCCAGTTCCCTAATCGCTTGTACGCATTGCTCAGAATACTTATCTGGTACTTCATTCCACCCATTGAGGAGAAATGAAAAGTGCACGGCATTAAACAGCCTGGCGAGATCTTCCGCGCTAATGCCCCGTGAGCGAAATTCTCGCATGCCAGCGACGAATCCTAAGAGATCCGTGGCAGATTTGTTCCAACTCGGCAGATCGATGAGGAAAGGAAGCTCGCTATGAGCCAGGTGCCGCTCTGCGAGTTGAGTTAGAGTGGTCGTCTTCCCGCGCCCGGCGGGCGCTTCGAGCACCACACGGCGGCCCTCCCGAAGAATCGCATGTAGGCCACTGAGTTCTATAGTTTCGTTGGTTTCACCATTTACATTGTCGAGCTTGGTCACCTGCAGATCAATCCTTGGTTTTCCGAGCAAACGAGGATTAGATAGCCAGCCCGTAATGGTCTCAGAAATCGCCTCGCGTGTCTTATTGATTAAGTCCGTTGTTGAGCGTTCAACGGTCAGCTGAATGCCAAGGTGACTTCTACAGATTGACGCATTGGAGGGTACCATCAAATCGGTGATGACATCCTCCCGTGAGACTGTGATGAGGTTTAATTGGTATTTCTCGTAGACTACACTCGCCCACTTCTCTGCTGTTTGATTTGTGACCTTGGCTGGCGTGTAAAAAATCAGAACCTGAAGATCCTTGTGAGTTTCATGAAACTTGTCGAGATCACTGGTAATCTTCTCAAGAGTTGCAGTTAAGGAACATGCCACCCCTTTCCCTTTTCCATCTTTGGAGAGTGAAGCTGGCACATACGCATCCAACCCAAGGTCCTTCTTTCGTTCGCACGCGATCAACTCCGGCCACTTAAGCTTGGCGAGAACTACGGCTAATCCCTGAAACTTCATCCCTTCTTCATTCGAGATAAGTTCGGCAAGTGCACTTTCAATTTCAGTTCGAAGAGGCATTGAATTACACGCAAGAGCGGAATTAGATCATTTGCCGCAAGGCATCACATACGATCGGCAATTCCCTTTGAATCCGTGTGTATACCTGCTGTCTCAAAAACACAAACTCTCTGGGTGCACCTAAAAGATGATAATTTGGGGAACACATGATTGATTCAACAGACGCGTACCATATGCCCCGCACCATGAATTGCTGACCTTTCCACGCGAGGACTCTAGTTGTAGAGAAGTACTGTATGTCGCTGGGTTGGCATCGAATGACGCTATTTACTTCCGCTCCATTACTCGCGCACGTGTACACTTCGAATTTAAGCGGATTTGTTCCTGGGTGGACAACAACAAAAAACGCCCCGGGCATTTGTGAATACAGTTCAAAATAATGTTTGAGCGTCGGGAAATTTTGCTCGACAATATGCTTGTAATCAGAAATGAACATTTCATAAAAGCGAGGGATCCAAGCAGCGAGAGTTTCTTCCGTCCAATAGTCCCAAACGCATCTTAAGCTTCCGGAAAAATTGTCTTGGTCTGGCAGAATCACATCGTCGACGGCATTCGCACTTACACGTAGCGCTGCAAGCGCTTCTTCCAGCATCAATTCAGCAGTGTCCAGAGGTATGTTTCGTATAGTTGAAGGTAGTGGCGCACTATTTGTGGCAATGTCTCTGGCCTGTTGCTGAATGTGCTGGATGTCCTCGAATGTGAGCGGATCATTGCCTTTGGCTAATTTCTGTTGCCTAGCCCGATGTTCTAACTCTCTGTAGGCCCTGCTGTATCGAATTTGTAGCTCAATTTGGTTAATCTGGATTGGCAGGCACTGCGAAATTGCATGAATGTTCCGAAGTCCATAACAATCTTTTTGTAGGACAAAGATCAGCCCAAGTACCTTCTCAAGTGACAGATAATAGCAGCAGAATTCGTTGAGCGCGCCCACACGGACGAGAGCTCTTATTTGGTCGAGGATTTCATTCTCTACGACCTCCTGCCTTACATCAATGTTGTTGAACCCATCAGTCGAGGAGCGATATTGCAATACCGGGGTTTCATATAGAAAGGGGAGATCTGCTTCCCGTTTCCCCCAAATATTCCCCAAGCTCGGTACAAACTTGACTCGTTCTTCCCCCGGCTCATTAACTGTGAAACCATAGGCCACGACGCGACCACCCAGAAGATCGAGCACTGCGACGAATCCGATCGCGCCAGCCGTGTGCGGGAGGAACCGTTTCCGCAAATTTGGGAAATGCTGCTGGAGGATCGAATCGTATAGGTCAAGATATGCTTCAGCGCTCGCTCGATAAGGCCCATCTATAACTTTTTTCTTTTCAACATTTGCGAGTTGATAGAACAGTAACGCCGCTTGCAGTCGAACGCCGGACCAGAAAGTTTCCCGCCAAGACTGTCTGAAATCATCTGTGTTTTGTTTGTCCCACCTCTCAACATGAAACGCGACAAGGTAGTCACGTAGCTTTCTAAAATAAAATCCCACATGAAACTCTGATCCCAATGGGTTTTTCTCTAGGATGCTTGCATCAAAAAGAGCTTGTGGGATTTCCTCATCAAATCGCAGGCCCAAAGTACTTCGAAGGACCGATTCACTGGTTACTTCCTGGTTTTTCTCCAATTGAAGACGAGCAAGGATAAGAAGTACCCTCCGCGCGGCATTCACATCTCGGGCTGAAACTCTTTCTAGAATTCGGTCAAAATATTCGTCGAAAATTTCTCTAATGGTAAGTGAGAGACGAGGAGCCTTGTGTTGCTTTGCGACCTCGAAGCAAATTCTCAATAGAAAAGGTGATTGGCGACACTCCTTCACGACCTCTGCATCGATTGGTCCCGTGAACCCATAGAATTTTCGATACTGGCGTAGGAGTTGAGTGAATTCACCTGGGTCGATTGGTGCGAGCTGAAACCCTGGCTTCCCCTCCTCTGCAGCAAAGATATGGGTCGAAAGATCGGACGGAATTCCTCTGCTGTTCAAGAATTGGGGCCACGGTTCACCCCGGCAGCTTAAAATAAGCCTGATGTTGCGACCTTTAATATGTCTGGCGAAATCTCCAAGGATTTCAACTTTGAGCTGGTTCTCCCATTCGTCCACTGCGTCAACAAACACAAGCAAGGGCTTATCGGTAAGAAGCCGGTCCAATTTCTTAAAAAGGGTGATTGCGCTGCTCTGAGGGGAGAAGGCCCAATTGAAGTCACTCGCAATCGTGTCCGGAATGTCTGTGATAAAATTTCTTGCCCTATAAAATAGAACTGGGTGCGTCCGGCGAAATACTCCAGATAGTCCACACATTGCGCATGTTTTGCCTATCCCAGATTCTCCAATTATGGCGAAGACCGCTTTGTCACTTTCCAGAAATCTAGCGATTTCCGACGATAATCGCCTCGAACTAACGAAAACCTCAGGGATGAATTTCTTATGGGGCTCCTCGGACGAGCCCATGAGAGTGGTCATCGCTTGGTCTATCTGGGAGCCGCAGAATGTCAGAAAATTCTCTGGAGAATAGCCAATGAAATGTTCAAGGGCCTCAGAGTATAGATCTTGAAGATCTTTCCCAGGATCGTATTTGATTATGGCATCCTTCTTTATTCCTACTTCCTCTTTGTCAAGCGAGCGATACATCTTTGTTGTTCTTCCGTTCGTCACTATCGCAAACGGAGCCATAGGATCAACGAGCCTGCAATAGGTGATTGCCTGGTCTCTATCGCCATCCGTTAGTTCCTGCGAATCTATTTTTGCTTCAACAATAAAGAGATTCTTTCCGTTTCTCGTAACAAGGATATCTAGCCGGGCTCCGGCACTTGTTATTTCTTTAGCCGTATCGACCCTGAAGGTTCGATTGGGGAACCTAATGCGAAAACCTTTTTCAAGTGTGAGCTCATTGAGCTCGAATCCGATGCTCTGAAGGTAAGGAAGTACAAATTTTTGTTTTATATCTTCTTCGCTGTAAGGCATGTGGTGAAATGGCTCCGCGGAAATGGAGAATAAACCGAAGGCATACAATAGATGCAATAAGCGTAAGATTAGGGAGTTTTGCTGTCAATGTTGATGGCGAACTCGATTTGGTCGAACCTCGATGTATCCTTCGTCCGCATATTCTTGTTTGAATCCCTCACCATAAACCCGCCACCCGGTCAATAGAAGACGTCTACATTGTAAGAGAATTCCAGGGCGCTCACTAGTCGTCTAGAGCCCATTCCGCTACCACTTGTTAAAGTTGGTAAGCGCGACTTAAGTATATGCGATGGCGGCTCGCTATTGAGAAAACTCAATAAAGCAGGTAGGGATCGTCATCGGTAAGGAATATCCCTGTTGCAGATCTCTTCGCTTTAGTCTGGTGATTGAATCGGGGATGGACTACCGTGACTTGAAATAATCGGGGCCTCGGGAAATTTTTTATAGCGATTCAGGACGGATTGTAGGCGGCACATCAGAAGGGTCCGCCCCATATTCTTGTGCTAGATTTGTGCTAAAAATTTTCAGAAACCGTCTTATTGGTTCGAATTAGTAGAATCCATAGAATGCTGTTAACTGCTGAATTCAAAAGTAAAAACGGGGAAACCTTCGCAAAATCAAGCTTCTGTTAAAACTACTTGGGATCGACTCTCAAGGCTCAGACACGGGTTCAAATCCCGTTGGGACCACCAACCTTTCCTCTTGAACGTTTCCGTGACGTGCTGATCGTTCCGACTGCGGTTCTCTTTCAGCTGGTCTCTCCCTTCGTAGGCCGTAGCGTGACACAATCGCTCAATGATTGTCGGCTACATTCCAGTCAGAAATGGTCAGTGTCTGCAGCGTCTTCACAGTCAGGGTTATTGCGGCAAAGTGTGCTTCGACTTTGCCGGTGATGAGATAGGCCTGGGCGGAAGCCAGCAGATGGCAGTAACGCCGATAGGTGTCGGGAAAGAAGGTCGCGTCATAGAGGCCGGTCCGATCTTCGAATGTCACAAACTCCATGGGCTCTCCCCGCTTTGTCGACACAATCTTTTCCGTGACCATCCACCCCAGGAGGCGGACCGTTGTCCCGATGTGTCGGGGCAACTCTTGCGCGCAGATATGAGGGAGCCCTGCGATGCTCTTCGTGAATCGATCCAGTGGATGCCCGCTGAGGGGAAATCCGAAGATCTCCCATTCGTGCACGAGTTGCCGGTGAGGGGAGTAGTCGGCGGGGATCGGGAGGTAGCCCGCAGGTGTGCGGTTTTGGGATGCATGGAGCCTCCAGATCAGCGCGGGTCTGGTCAATTCACCAGCCACGGAATCGAAGCAGCCGGCTTTAATCAACAGGGTGGTTTGGGCTGTCTCCGGCTTGAGACGATCGAGAAAGTGTTGCAGTGATCGATAGGGGCCACGGGCTTCTCGCTCCGCCACGATGTGCTTCGCGAAGTCTTCGCGCAGTGCCTTGAGCTGCATCAATCCGACCCGGATGGCCTTATCGGATCCGCGGTAGGCCCAGTCACTCGCATTGATATCGGGCGCAAGGATAGTGAGTCCCATTCGTCTGCCCTCGGACAAATAGGCGAAGGCGGAGTAGTACCCGCCTTGATTGCTGATGACGGCGGCGAGGAACTCTGCGGGGTAATGCGCCCGCAGGTAGGCCGATTTGAAGGACACTTGTGCGTAACTGGCGGAATGCGGCTTACAGAAACTGTAGCCAGCGAAGCTCATGATCATGGCCCATACCTGATCGACCACGGAGCGTGGAATCTGCCGTGCCGCCGCTCCGATGTAAAATTGCCGCTGATAGTCCCGCAGTTGCCGCTCTTTGTGTTTCTTGCTCAAGATCTTGCGCAGCTGATCGCCGTCATGCACCGAGAACCCGCCCAGCGCCACGGCTACCTTCATCACATCTTCCTGGTACACCATGATCCCATGGGTGTCGGCCAGCACTGTCTCGAGCAGGGGGTGTAGGGCGCGATACGGCTCTCCATGCGCGCGCCGGACGAAGTCATCGGCGAACACATTGGCCGCAGGGCGGATGATGGAGGAAACGGCCACGAGGTAGTCAAAGACATCGGCCCTCGCGCGCTGGGCCGGCGGCATGGTCGTCCAGAGTTTCTTGAGCAGGAGCCGGGTGGCCGGAGATTCCACATAAAAGCAGCCCATCGTATCTCCGCGCCGGATCAGATCCTGCGTGGCAGGATCGCTGATCGGGTCCCATGCGGCATAGTCGATGATGCGGCCGTTGTTGGCAGCAATAGCCGCCAGCGCATCACGAATGACGGCGAGCGAACGATTGCCGAGCAGGTCGATTTTCACCAACCCCGCATCTTCGGCCTGGTCCTTCTCCCATTGAATCACCGGAATCCCTGATGCCGACCGTTCCACCGGAACATAGCGGCGGATCTCGTCGGGGACCAGCACCACGCCGCCAGGGTGCAACCCGAGATGGCGAAAATGTCCCTGGAGCTGTCCGGCCCAGAAAAGAATGTCCGGCCACGGCGGGTTGAGGCGCAAGGCCGTGCAGACCTGTGCGGCCCATGTTTTCAAGGTGGAGTCGGTCGTCACCTCCACAAAGTCGGCTCGGCGGTGCAGGAGATCCAGCGCCTTGCCGATTTCAGCCGCCGGGAGGCCGTACACCTTGGCAATTTCCCGCATGGCCGCTCGCGCCGCCAGGGTGTTCTGATTCGCGACCATGGCGGCCTGATGCGCGCCATAGCGGGCAAATACCCATTCGAGAATCTTGGGACGCTCGTCCCAGGGAAAGTCGATGTCGATATCCGGCGGGTCATGTCGCCCGGGATTGAGAAACCGTTCAAACAGCAGGCGATGCCGAATCGGATCGACGTGAGTGATTCCCAGACAGTAGGAGACGATGGACGCGGCTGCAGAGCCTCGCCCGCAGGTTCGAGGCGATTGACGGACAATCTCATCGACCACGAGAAAATAGTCGGCGTACCGTTTGTCTCGAATGATGCCCAATTCGTACTCGATCCGTTTCCTGACCGGTTCAGACACTGTCCCATAGCGCCACTGTGCTCCCTCATAGGTCTTGGCCCGCAGCGTCTCGAAGGCGGCGTCGGCGGAGAGGCGGCGGAAGGACGGAAACACTGTGGTGTCGAAGTCCCAATCAGTCGAACAGTGTTCCGCGATGCGGCGGGTGTTGGCGAGG
Source organism: Nitrospira defluvii (assembly GCF_905220995.1). NCBI lineage: Bacteria > Pseudomonadati > Nitrospirota > Nitrospiria > Nitrospirales > Nitrospiraceae > Nitrospira > Nitrospira defluvii. The sequence continues at coordinate 725,111 of NZ_CAJNBJ010000016.1, read as the reverse complement.
GCGTCTGGCATATGAGGCAGGTGCCGCTCCATGGCAGAAGGGGGCATGAGCCAGTGCGACGGCGCGCAGCAGTGCGCGGCCCGGAGTCTGGACAGGGTGGTGTTCAGGGCAATGGCGCGTAGGAGGCGATGCGCGTCATATTCCGCGGGGCGCAGCATGGCCGCGCGGGTCGTGGCCACAGGCGGGAGCCCCGTCTGTCGGCTGAAGTCGACTGCTGCCTGTAGGTCCGTGTCGGGCGTGAGTTCCACATACAGATCCTCAGCCGATGCCTTATGCCACTCCGTCAGCGCGGCTTGGTCATCTGAAAGAATCACCAGGCCCTCTCGATATTGCGCGACGGCCGTGATGAACTCGAAGCCGTCATCCTCGTGACGAGCGGAGAGCAGTCGGCACAGGTTGGCGTAGCCGTCTGGATTTTTGGCCAACAACACGGCGCGGTGCTGGTCCTGTATCAGTTCCGCTCCCAGGATGGGCTTAAGCCCCGCGTGCTTCGCCACCTCGAGAAAGCGAATCGCCCCGTACAGTCCGTTAGTGTCGGTGAGCGCCAGCCGGTCGTGGCCTTGTGCGCGGGCTTCCTGACAGAGCGCTTCCAGGGTCGGCACGCCCCACATGGGTGAGTACGACGAATGGGTATGCAGCGGGACGACGTCGACGGACATCTATCGGCGTCTTCCATAACGGATGGCCTGTTCGCCGAATCGCTCGTGGAGTCGATCGAGCGCGAGGGCAAGCCGCTGCGCCCGGTTGCGGGTGGTCTGCTCACCGGGCGGGCGATCATCAAACAATGTGCCCTGTTCGGCAAAGTCGTTGAGGCCGGTCAGGCTGAGCGTCATGAGGCGCAGCCGGATCCGGCGCCGGAAGGCGCGTTGAAACAGATGCTGCAGTGAGCCGGAGATGTCGATCTCCCAGCAAGTATCGGGAATCACCCGTGCGGTGGTCGTGACCTCACGGTGATCACTGTAGCGAAGGGTCAACGACAGGCCGTTACACATACGACGTTGGTGGCGGAGCGTGCGGCAGAGCCGCTGTAAGCTGTCGGCGAGGCGTCCCCAGAGGAGGGCATCATCGACCTCATCCGGCTCCAACACAATGGTCTCATCCATGGACGGGTGACTCACGGGGGGAAGGACGGGGGTTGGATCAATGCCTTGTGCCCAGCGGGAGAGTTGTCCGGCATAGTTCCCCAGTACGATCTCCAGGGCGTCCAGGGGACTTTCCGCAATGTCTCCCAACGAGCGTAGGTTGAGGTCATCCAGCCGTTTCAATACGGTCCGCATGCAGGGGCGGTGGATGCCGGGCAGGCTGTGCACGGACAGTGGGGACATGAACAGGCGTTCGGAGCCCTGTCGCACATCGCAGAGTTCGGACGGTTCGATCAATGAGGCGGCGGTCTGCGCGACCAGTTTGTTGCTGCCCACGCCGGCGACCCCTTCGAGTCGATACCGGGTCACTATCTCCTGTTGGACGGTGGCTGCCACGTCGCACGCCGCACCGAAGAGGCGCGTGGTGCCGGTCACGTCCATCATGACGGCACCCGGGTGAACGGGCTCCCAGGTCGGCGCGTATCGGCGGATGACCGTGCGGAGGGATGCATCGGCGGTCTCCGCGCGAGGAAGGTCCGGAGGGCGGACACGCAACGAGGGGCAGAGACGGCGTGCGAGGGTGAGCGGCATGCCGACGCGCACCCCCTCCTGCTCAGCTTCTCGCGAGACCTCGCGCAGAAGTGTGCGGGGATTGTTGAGGGGGGCAATGACCAACGGCCTGGTGCGAAGGGACGAATCGGTCAGGCGTGCAAGCGCGATATCCAGAGAGGGGATGGCAAAACAGACGATCTGACGATCCATGATGTGTGCTCAGGATGTCTGATGGGCCACCTATCGCCGAAGATGCCGAATGACGCCCACCACAATACCTTCAATATGAAAGGTATCGGCGTCTTTGACGAGCAGCGGCTGCATGGTGTCGTTCGCCGGATGAAGTTCCACCATGCCGCCTTTGCGTCGGTAAGTTTTCACGGTCGCTTCGCCATTGAGCAATGCAATGACGGTCTGGCCATTCCGCGCCGTGTCTTGTTTCTGTACGACCACGATGTCTCCAGGGAGAATGCCGTCATCGCGCATGGACTCCCCTTTGACGCGAAGCGCAAAGGTGTCGCCCTTGCCCATCATGCTGCGAGGGACCTCGACTTGCTCCGTCTGGGGGATGGGTTCGATAGGATCGCCGGCAGCGACAATGCCGACCAGCGGCACGAAGGAGGACGACCCCAGGGATTGCAGCGCGACCTCGACCACGCCGGGAATTCGCCGCGCCCCGGATTCATACCGCACGATGGCCAGGCGTTTCCGTTTGAGCTGATCGGCCAGAGCTTGTTGAGTCAGCCCCAAGGACAATCGGGCCTGTTTGAACGCGTCAGGAGTCATGTATCCAATGGATACATGATGCGGGCTGTTCTGTCAAGACGGTGGCCTGGGTGGTAGTCATGGCCCGGGGTGTCGACGTGATCCTGCCCAGGCGGCAGGCATCATCGGGCGCAAAGCAGGGCAGCCCGGTTCCCTTATCGAACGAGTAGCAGCTGACGACGCAGGCCGTTGGTCTGGCGCGGCTCCTTGCGCTTTCCTCGCACCGGCTTGGTGCGTTGAAGGTCCATGCGCGATTCTCGCACCGCCCCGCAGTTAAGGCATCGCAGAATAGAGAGCTCACCTTCCAGCCCCAGATGGTGATCTCTGATCAGTAGCCCGGCACAGCGCACACAGGACATGACGGCCTCCTTCGTGACGAGAATGCCAGGCTAGAGGAGCGGCGTTATCTGCAAGTGTGAATCGTGTTACGAACGAGAAAACTCTTCATCTGTGGCCGGTCTCGTTCACGATCGAGTGGGTATGGCGTGGATCACTCGGGAGAAAAGAGGTGCTTCAATTGACAGGGAGAAAAAGGCGGCTAAGGTAGGGATGGTTGTGTACGAGAACCATCCGGCATGCCTCGTGAGGGGGCGACAGCCGACAACGGGAGGGAGATTACATGAAGGGACGATGGCTCATCGCATGTGCGGGTATCCTGGTCGGTCTTCAGGGCGGTACGGCCTTCGCCGTGAATCCGGACAATGGCCCCGGATGTGGATTAGGGAAACTGGCCTGGGCCGACTACAAGACACCGAAGAACATTGCGCCACAGGTCATGATGGCGACCACCAATGGCACATTCGGCAGCCAGACGTTCGGAATCAGCTTCGGCACCTCTGGCTGCACCAACGACGGCAAGGTTATGGCCGGGCAGCAGACGAATCTGTTCGTCGCCGGCACGTTTGATACGCTGTCCGAAGATATGGCGAGGGGCGGCGGGGAACATCTCGCGGCCTTAGCCACGTTGATGGGGATCCCGGCCGAACAGCAGCCGGCCTTTTTTGCCATGACGCAGCAACAGTATCACATGCTGGTCCAAGCCGGTGAGGCGTCGCCCGTCGCGGTGGTCAAGGCGCTTGAGGATGCTGTGACCGGACGTTCGATGGTCGCCCAGATTCCTGATCGCCCGTGAGGCTGATCTCGCCGTTTCTCCCTCATCGCCGTCTGTGTCTGCTGGGCGTTTCATGCCATGGCGGGTCTGGCCTGGTCGGTTAGACCCGCCGCCTTTCCAAATCACCACTCACATCGTCGGATCGGCGTCGCTCCCTTACCCGCTTGGTCCCTTGGCTCGTCACAGGGCTGCTGTGCTCCGGTGAGAGGTCTTCCGTGTCTCTTGTAAGGCGCTGGCTTGAAGCGTCGAGGCTCAGGAGAGGATAATGAGGATCCTGTGACGACACAGCCTTCCCACAGACTGGTACTGTTTGCGATTGTTGTCCTTGGCATCGGCCTGTATACCCTCGATTTGTACCTCCCGCTAGGAATCGGCAACGGGGTTCTCTATGGAGGACTCGTGGTGCTGTCCTTGGCGCTGCCGGATCGCATCACTCCGATTCTTGTCGCCAGCACCTGCTCCGTGCTGGCTCTGTCGGATGTGTTTCTCGGCGTCACCTTTCCCAATGTGCCGCTCTGGATGGGATTGAGTAATCGCCTGTTCAGTCTGACGGCGATCTGGTTTCCGGTGATCTACGCGTTCCAACGTCGGAAAATCGAGGAAGCGCTGCGTAGCGCCCACGATGAACTGGAGGTGCGGGTCGGCGAGCGGACGCGTGAGTTGGCCTTGGTCAATCAAGCGCTCGTCGAAGAGATCGGCGAACGTATGGAGACGGAACGATCTCTCCGGGAAAGCGAGTCGTCTCTGAAAGTAAGCCAGGAGGAGTTGCAGCATAGTCGAGAGGAACTTCGCGCGCTGGCCGGCCAACTATTGACGGCCCAGGAAGAGGAGCGCCGCCGTATCGCGCGTGATTTGCATGATGATGTCAACCAACGACTGGCCATGTTGGCCATGGACCTTCGACGAATTGAGAAAGGCGAGGTGGGGGACCTGGCTATGATTGAGGGGCTGGTGCGATCGATTACCCGCCGTCTGACCACGGTTTCAGATGATGTCCGCCAGATGGCCTACCGGTTTCATCCGTCCATTCTCGATGACTTGGGGCTCGTGAAGGCGGTTCGCCGGTTGGTGGATGATTTTTCCACAAGTGCCAAGATTGACGCGGTGTATGTGCATCACGACGCCGTCAGTCCGGTGCCGACCGATCTGGCCACCTGCGTGTATCGGATTGCGCAGGAGAGCCTGAATAACGTGGCTCGTCATGCGCAGGCCACGGAAGTGGAAGTCGAATTGATTTGTGATGAAGAGGTCATTACGCTGTCGGTCCGAGACAACGGCGTCGGGTTCGATGCGCAACAGGCATCGCAGGGTCTTGGCCGTCTGGGGTTGTTGAGTATGAAGGAGCGGGTGCGGTTGGTGGGAGGCAGCTTGACCGTGTCGACAGCGCCCGGCCGCGGCACGCATCTCGAGGTCTGTGTCCCGCTTCCAGGTGGGGCACATGTCTAAACCGCGTGTGCTCTTGGCCGACGACCATTCCCTGGTGCTGGAGGGGTTTCGCCGCATCCTCAACGACCAATGTGAGTTGGTCGGGATGGTTGAGGATGGCCGTGCATTGCTGGAAACGGCAGATCGAATTCATCCGGACATTGTGATTCTTGACGTGTCGATGCCGCTGTTGAATGGCATCGATGCCGCCACACAGCTCAAGAAGACCCATCCTTCCATCAAAGTCATATTCGTCACAATGCATGCCGATGCCGACTATGTCCGATCGGCCTTCGAGGCCGGGGCCTCGGGGTACCTCCTGAAGCGATCGGCGGTCGATGAATTAGAACAGGCGATACGGGCGGTATGGGCCGGGCATACGTACATCACGCCCTTGATCGCCAAGGATCTGCTGGATGTGTTGCTCACGTCAGGGGCGGGGCAGGCCCAGCAGAGAAAAACACTCACCTTTCGTCAGCGAGAAGTGCTGCAATTGTTGGCCGAGGGGCGAACGGCCAAAGACATTGCCCTCCGGCTCAAGATTTCTACGCGAACCGTTGAGTTTCATAAAGCCCAGCTCATGGAGCAACTGAATCTCCATACGACGGCTGAATTGATTAAGTATGCGTTAACACACGGATTTATTGCCTCTTCCTAATCCGCTCCGACACCGGTCCAGGGCCGTCCACGGCCTGTGCCTCTTCCTCGGCCTCGTAATCTTCTGTTTGAAACTATCGGGCTTTACGAGTTCCCCGTCCCGGCGGGGTGCACTACAAGGAACCGTTGGGTTTCCTACGCCATCGCACACGATGACCGGTATGCCCGACCGCAAGGAATGTGGCCATGAGCCAGAGTGATTGTCTGATCGCCTTGTTCGGTCGCCCGGTATGGTTACGCTGCAAGCTCTGTCAACGGGTGAATCCTGTCACGGAGGAAGAACCTTCCCGAGCTCGCTGGCTGGAAGAGGGGGCCGCGTTGGAACAGCACCACGTCAGTCCTGCAGATCTGTGGTGGTTCCAGACTGTCTGTGAAGGATGCCAGCGTGCACAGAAGGAGATGAATCCTGTTCGATAGTCATCTCGCCGATGCTGCGATAGCGGTTGTTGAGGTCGATTGTGCCGTCGCACGCCGGTCCCAGCGGGCCATTCGGCATTTTCATGGCAGTGTGACCGGACTGGTCTCTATGCAACCGGGGGCAGCCCTCCGCTCGTTCATCGATGACGTGATGGCTACGGTCGCTGTACGTCCCAGCGGAACCGACCTCTGGGAGGAAATCCGTGCCGATTGTGAACGAGTGTGCTCGGGGGTTTCCCTGGGGAAGAGCACGTTGGCGCAGGCCATTGAGTGGGAAACTCTCAAACTCCAAACTCGCCTGGCCCCCGTCGAGGCCTGGCCCTCCTCCAACGCCATTCCCCTGTTTCGCAACCGACATGTGCATGTCGGCCTGCTCATCCGGCTCTGGCGAGCCCTTGCATTAGAAACAGAAGCATGGCTGGCTGACCAGGGATATGAAACATTGCTCGATGTGGGGCCATGGGGAGGATTCAATTTCGTGCTCGAGCCGGATGGATATACGCGCATGCCCTTCGCTCGATTGACGTTGGCCGTGGGCGGGCTCCCCACCACTCCGCTTCATGAACAGGGGGGGCCGTTGTTTGACTATCTGCTGCCGCGCTACCGGGCCGAGTTAGGGGCGGCAGGGGTCGCGTTTCCCGACGTGTGGACCTATCAGTTCCCCAAGCGGGATTCGACCGGCCGTTTGCTGGAAATCTCCGGTACGCATTACCTGCCGACCCACAGCTACGATCGCCGCACCTTCGTCAAGGTGCGAGCGTCGCGGGCCTGTGAGACGGTGGAGGAAATCGCCTTGCGGGATTTTCTGATTCTTCTCGAGCGTCTGCAGTTCACCAGCGATTGGGTGGTGTATCGTGAGCAGACCAAGGATGTGGATGCCCGCTTCGATCTCCAGGACTTTATTTCGCTGAATCATATGGTAGAAGGGATTTATCAACGCTCTGCGGCTGAAGACCGGCTCCTTCATGAGATCAAGGATGCGTTCCGTGGAGCCATTCGTGCACCGCAGGTGGTGCATCACTATCTGGGGCAGATTGTTAAATTGCGCTGGGTGGAGAATCTCTATTGGGCACTGGCTGATGCGGCGCTGGGCGTCAGACGGTATCAACGCATGGTCTCGTTCGATCGCGAGGTTTGTCCCCGAATCCCTCCTCGCCTGCTGATCCCCGTTCGCCGACACCTGGAGACCTACCACGGGCGCCTCGACCCGTTCGACCAGCCTTCCGGGTTACCCTGCTGATCACCGGTTTACGGCCTCCAGCGTGCCGATGCTCCCTGTCACTCTGTGCCGGCGACAGCGGGAGAATCCGGCGGTTTCTAACCACCCCTCGACATCTTTCCACGCATAGCAGCGTCCCGTGTCGGTGAACGCGTACATCAGGAGCGAAAAGATTGCGGCTTCGGCCGGACGGGTTCCGGCAGGGTTGAGGAAGTACTCTACGATAAAAATTTTCCCGCCCGGCCGCAGGGCTTTCTGGACCCGTCGAAGCAACCGGATGTTCTCCTTCTCGTGAAAGTCGTGGAGCACATTGGCCAGCAGGGCGACATCGAAACCGGTCGGCAGCGGGTGTGTGAAAAGATCCCCTTGCTCGACGCAGAGTCGATCCGTCAGTCCTTGTTGCCTGATCAACCGTCTGGCGACGGCCACCGACTGATCGACGACCAGTCCCTGCAGCCTCGGGTGACGTCGAGCCAGCGCGATGGAGTAAGAGCCTGCCCCGCCGCCGAGATCGAGCACGCGGACGGCCTGTCGCGGCAGCCGGAACGAGGCGATGGTGGGCGGAGCGAGCACATGGCTGCGTTCCTGCATCGCCAGGGCGAACCGGCGCCGGAATTCGGCGGTCTTCGTGGCCTGTGCCCATCCGGGGCGGCCTCGGCGGATTGCACGCGTCATACTCGTCCAGTCGGACCAATGGTGGTTCAGGAGCCAGAGGAGGTTGGTGATCGCCTGAGGGCTGTGACCATCCAGAAACCTGAGGCTCAGTGGGGTGTTCCAGTAGCGGCCTGTTTTCAGGCGGAGCAGCCCGAGTCCGGCCAAGGCGTGCAGTAATAACCGCATGCCTTCGTGAGTCGTTCCACAGGAGGTGGCGAGGGTCTCGACTCGATGTCCGCCGGTTCCGATTGCGGTGAACACACCGAGCTCGTTGGCGACGAGGAGCACTTTCGAGTCGGCGTATCCGTTTGCCAGGCCCATGAGTTGTAGGTAGGTCACAGATTCTCCTCCGGAACGGCGGTCGTACGTCTGATGATCCGCATCCTCTCCGTTCCCTTTCCTCTTCTCGCTTGAGAACCGGAGCTGCCGACGGCTATTGTAGTCATTCGCCCCGGAAGAGGCATTCTCAAACCTCGAAAACGACCTTTCTTCCTCGCCGGTGGTTCTGATAGAAGTTTGACATGCTGAATCTTGTGGCCTTGGGCGCCGTCGCCGGACTGATTCCGGTCTATCTCGGTATTCTGTCGGCCCTGTTTCTGGGAAAGGTGCTGCCACGCACATGGGAGGGCGGGCTGATCGGCGTGGCCAACGGCGTACTGGTCTACCTCTTTTTTGATCTGATGCACGAAGCGACCGAACAGACCGGCGCGCGCGATCCCGTCTCGTGGCTGGTGTTTCTGGCTAGCCTCGGGGTCAGTTTTGTCGGCTTGGTCGTGCTGGAATCCAGTCAGATCTTCGGGGCTCGCGCGGGTAACCGATGGTTGTCCCTTCCCATGATGATTGCCGTGGGAATGGGGTTGCACAATCTTGGGGAAGGCCTGGCCATCGGCGCCAGTTACGCCGGCGGCGAATATACGCTCAGCCTCCTTCTCGTTGCCGGGTTTGGTTTGCACAACGGGACGGAAGGATTCGGGATCGTCGGCGCGGCCGGGAAGCAGCCGATATCGGGGTGGGATGTGCTGCTATTGGGGCTGATTGCCGGTCTCCCGACCTGCGTCGGTACGTTTCTCAGCGGACAGGGAGTGTCTTCCTATTTCTCCATCTGCTTTTATTCGTTGGCGGCCGGTTCGTTGCTGTATGTGGTGTTGTCACTCACGGCGATGTCTTATACCGCGAGCCGTCGGGTACAGGTGGCGGTGGGCATGTTCGCGGGGATCGCGATCATGTATCTCACGGCCATGCTCTTGACGTTGGTCAGCGGCGTTCGCAGCTGACGAAGATCAAGCTCCTGCCGATCGGCCATTCAATTGACCCCGCGACAGTCGGTTGTGTATAAAATGGCCTGATTCATTCATGGTCGACGTTGGTCGGGAGGCGTGCATCATGGCGGGACGGGAATTTCACGACGGTGCCAAAGATGGCCTAGAGGCGCTGGAGCCTCTTGATCCCGAGAAGATCCATTCGTTTTCGGAACTGCTCGAAGCGATGCGGAAGACGGCCTTCGGTGGCCGCCGTCTGGGCGAGGCCTACGAGACGCTCGCCGCCATGATCGATGATGCCGACTGCAAAGTGGTGTTGACGCTGTCCGGCGCCATGACCATCGCCAAGATGGGTAAAATCATCAGCACCATGATCGATCACGGGATGGTCCAGGCCATCGTGTCCACCGGCGCACTGGTCGCTCATGGGTTGAGTGAGTCGGTCGGCAAGCTGCATTACCGGCACGAGCCGTCCCATAGTGACGAGGAGTTGTTCCAGAAGGGCTACAACCGCGTCTATGACACGCTGGAGATGGAATCGAATCTCAACTACGTCGAGCATGTCGTGTCCCTGACCTTGAAGCGTCTCCATACCGATCAGCCCCTGTCGTCCCATCTTCTGACCCGCGAGCTCGGGAAGACATTGGCGGAGGAATTCGAGGGCCCCGGCATTCTCAAGAGCGCCTATCTGAAAAACGTTCCGGTCTATATTCCTGCGTTTACTGATTCTGAAATGGGGTTGGATGTGGCAACGTGGGCGATGGGCAAGAAGATCGATTTTACCCGCAGCCAAATCAAAGAAGGCGGGGACCTTGCGGTCTTGCGCGCGCTGCACGAAGTCTGCCCGGCCTTCAATCCGTACGTGGATCTCAACCACTATGCAGAAGAGGTGATGGGGTGTCCTCGCCTCGGTATTTTCACCATCGGCGGCGGGGTTCCCAGGAATTGGGCGCAGCAGGTAGCCCCGTACATCGAGATCAGCAACACGCGCCTGGGGCTCAACGTGCAGCCGCCGCGGTTTCACTATGGCGTGCGGATTTGCCCGGAGCCGGATTATTGGGGTGGCTTGAGCGGATGTACGTACCAGGAAGGTATTTCCTGGGGCAAGTTCGTGCCGCCCGCCGAGGGCGGCCGGTTTGCCGAGGTGCTCAGCGACGCGACCTTGGTGTGGCCGCTGCTCATGGTGGGATTGCTCGAACGTTGTCGCGCAAAGAGTGTTTCGTCATGACCCGCGTGGCCGCATGGGTGCGTAGGGGCGGAGCGGCGTGCGCTCTCTTCCTGGTGATGGCCGGTGGAGTTCTGGCGGCCGGCTCGCCGGCGCTGGACAACCGGATGCGCGGCAAGATGGATGCCCCCCTGACCCTGATCGAGTATTCGGATTTTACCTGCGGGTACTGCCTCAAATTTTTCAAAGAAACCTGGCCCAAGATTCAGGCACGGTACGTCGAGACCGGCAAGGTGCGGTTTCTCTATAAGGATTATCCCCGCGCCGATCAGGGGCCCGGCGTCACGGCTGCCCTCGCGGCTCGTTGTGCGGGGGATCAGGGCACCTACTGGCCCATGCATGATCGGTTGTTTGCCGCCGACGGACGGCTGGACGTGGATACGTACTCCCAACATGCCAAGGCCATCGGCCTTGACCAGGCCCAGTTCCGGCAGTGCCTGCGTGATGCGTCGCATCTGAAGGCCATTTTTCAGGATCGTGATGAAGCCAATGCGTGGGGGTTTCATGGCACGCCGGGCTTTATTTTGATGCGTACGACGCAGCAGCCGACGGCCAAGAATCCGGCGCTGGCCATTCCGGGCGCCTTCCCGTTCGAAGCCTTCGAGGAGGAAATTGAGAAGCTCCTCGCATCGCAAGGAGAGAAGTCAAAGTAGGGCCTTGTCAGGCGCGAGCCCCTAAGGGGGCCGTCTCGCGGCGAGGATGATCGTTTAGCCAGGAAAGAGGGAACTGCACTATGGGGTCGAAACAAGCCTTTTGGTCTGTGCCTGCAAAAGACGGCGAGCCGGATTTGTGGGTGTGCATGTCCTGTTTGAGTGAGGTGTTTTGCCGGAAGGTTCCCATGCCGGCCTGTCCGACATGCCACGGGGTTTCAACCTACGAGGCGTTTACCCTGGCGGCGGTACAAGATTGGGGAACCGAAGACTTGATCGCCAAGGCGGTCACGGCCCAGCAGGCGGAAGAGACGGCCGATGTCGCGGCTGCCGCGACGCCCCCGGTAGAGTCCGTGCCCTAGCAAGTGTCTCTCTCCTGGAGTGAGTCCGTTGGACAATGGACGTCCCTTTCTAATCGGCGGTCGGTGGACGCACTCCACCACTGTTGCTCCTGTACACAATCCTTATACCGGCGACACGATCGACCATGTCTGCCAGGCTGGTCCGGCTGAAGCGGAATTGGCCGTACAGTCTACGGTCGACGGTTCGGTGGCGATGCGTCGGTTGTCCGGGTACGCGCGATCGACCCTGCTGCAGAAGGCTGCCCAATCCCTTCAGGCCCGACAGGAGGAATTCGCTCGCACGATGACGGCTGAGTCCGGTAAGCCCGTCACCGATGCGCGCCGGGAGGTCGGGCGCGCCATTCAGACCTTCTCGATTGCCGCAGAAGAGGCCAAACGAATCGGCGGCGAGGTGGTGCCGCTGGATTGGTCCCCCGGTATGGAGACCTATTGGGGGGTGACCAGACGTTTTCCCATCGGGCCGATCCTTGGTATTACGCCGTTCAATTTTCCGCTCAATCTTGTTGTTCACAAAGTGGCTCCGGCCTTGGCCGCAGGCAATGCCATTCTGATCAAACCGGCTCCTCAGACTCCGCTGACCTCCCTCTTGTTGGGCGACGTCCTGTTGCAGGCCGGTGTGCCGCCGGGAGGACTCAATGTGGTGCCTTGCGACAACAGGGTGGCGGAGCGCTTGGTGATCGATCCCCGGTTCAAGTTGCTGAGCTTCACCGGAAGCGCGCCTGTCGGGTGGATGTTGAAGGCCAAGTGTGGAAAGAAGAAGGTGGTGCTTGAACTCGGCGGCAACGCCGCGGTCATCATCGAGCCGGACGCGGACCTGGATTATGCGGTTCAGCGCTGTGTGACCGGCGGATTTACCTATGCCGGGCAAACCTGCATTTCGGTTCAACGGATCTTTGTGCATGAGTCGGTGGCGGCGGCCTTCACCGAGCATTTGGTGGCTCGTGTCCAGGCATTGGCTACCGGAGATCCAGGCGACGATGCCACCGTGGTGGGTCCCTTGATCGACACAGGCGCAGCCCAGCGGATCGAGGGATGGATCGAGGAAGCCGTCGCGCAGGGCGCCCAGCTTCTCGCCGGCGGGTCGCGGGTCGGTCCGGTCGTGCGTCCGACGGTGTTATCTCACGTCACCGCGAAGATGAACGTGTCCTGCCAAGAAGTATTCGGACCGCTGGTGACGATTACCCCGTATCGTGACTTTGAGGCTGCGTTGCAGGCGGTCAATGAGTCGGACTACGGACTGCAGGCCGGCATTTTCACCAACAACATCGGGCGCATTTTCCAAGCCTTCGAGCAGTTGGAGGTCGGCGGTGTACTGGCGAACGAAATTCCCACGTTCCGCGCGGATCATATGCCTTACGGCGGCGTCAAGGATTCCGGGATCGGCCGCGAAGGTCTCCGCTACGCGATCGAGGACATGACCGAACCCAAACTGTTGGTCATGAATCTCCGCCGTCCCTAACAACGCGGACAGCACGACAAAAAAACCCCGTCGCTGTATTGCGGATGCGAGACAAACTTGATACAACGATCGCGCGTATCGCCCCGTGATTTTGCACGTGGCGTAAGGCTTTGGACAAGACTTCGAACACTCAGCGCGGAGTGATTTCGACGCAGGAGGGAGAGGGAGAGCGACATGGTACCAACACACATGTTTTTGACGAGGGGCGTCGGAGTGCACAAGGAAAAGCTGGCTGCGTTCGAGCAGGCCTTGCGGAGCGCCGGTGTGGCCTATTGCAACCTCGTCAGCGTCTCCTCGATTCTCCCGCCCAACTGCAAAATCCTTCCTCGGAAGCGTGGCGAGAAGTTGCTCAATCCTGGTGAAATCACGTTTTGTGTCATGGCCCGGTCTGAGACAAACGAACGCAACCGGTTGATTTCCGCGTCCATCGGCTTGGCGATTCCGACCGACCGCGATACGTACGGCTATCTCTCCGAGCACCATGCATACGGTGAAACGGATGAAGAGTCCGGTGAATACACGGAAGACTTGGCGGCACAGATGCTCGCCACCACGCAGGGGATTGAGTTCGATCCCGATGTGGCGTGGAAGGAGCGCGAGCAGGTGTTCAAGATGGGCGGAAAAATCGTCAGAACCCTCAACATCACCCAATCCGCAGTCGGCCGGCCGAACCGGTGGACCTGCGTCATCGCCTTGGCAGTGTTTATCCCTACGGAAAACATTCCCAAGAGTCTTCGAAACAAGGCCTAGCGTCTCCCATGGCGCTTCCGTCCGGGTGGCTTGGTCAAGCCGACAATTTCCTCGGAATCGACGAACCCTGGTGTCATCCTGATCAGGCGGGAGTCTATGTGCTTCCAGCTCCGTATGAGCATACGTCGAGTTATATCCTCGGGTCTGACCGGGGGCCCTCCGCCATCATTGAAGCCTCCCAGCAAGTCGAGCTCTACGATGAAACGCTACGCGAAGAACCCTATCGCGAATGGGGCGGTGTCGCGACGGCCACAACATTGGAACTCGGCGGGCGTGTCGACGGGCAAGCGGTGCAGGCCATTCAGGACTTTGTGCAGCCGCACGTCGGCCGGGGAAAATTCCTGGTGACACTGACCGGGGAACATACTGGAGCGTTAGGCGCCATTCGCGCCCATGCCCGGAAGTATCCGGGGATGTGTGTCGTGCAAATCGATGCCCATGGCGATCTTCGACAGGCATACCAGGACAATCCCTACAGTCATGCCAGCGTCATGGCGCGCGTGGTTCAGGACGGGTTGCCGCTGGTGCAGGTCGGCATCCGATCGGTGAGCCCGGAAGAAATCGATCTGATCGACAAGACGTCCCGGATCAAGACCTTTTTTGCCGCGTCGATTTTGGACCCGTCGGGACCTTATGAAGGACGGGCGGCGCGTTGGGTTCCCGAGGTGCTGGCGGCCTGCACCGGACCTGTCTATCTCACCTTCGATTGTGACGGGCTCGATGCCTCGCTCGTACCGGCGTTAGGCACCCCTGAACCAGGGGGATTAGGTTGGTACGATACCCTTGCACTGGTGACCGCCTTGGCGAAGGGACCGGGGATTGTGGGGATGGACATCAGCGAGATCGCTCCGATCGAAGGGTTCGTCGCTCCGCAATTCAGCATCGCCCGCTTGATCTACCGCATGCTGGGTCGTATCCGTGCCGGCCGGCGTGTGCATTGACTCTCATATTGTGAAGCGTCGCTCGATGGAGGGCGGAATGTATCGCGCATGACGTAGAACACAGGTCATGACGGATCGTTGCCGGTGTGTGTTGGTCGGAGCTGTTGCCCGCATCCTCTTTGCGAGATACGAACTACGCTTCACGACGGACGGCTCACGCGAATTCATTCCCCGCCATGCGGATCAACAAATTTTTCACCGAGCAGGGCCTCTGTTCGCGGAGAGAAGCAGATCGACTGATCGCGGAAGGACGTGTCACCATCAACGGTGTGGTGGCCAAACTCGGTGATCAGGTTTTACCGCACGATGTCGTGGCGCGCGATGGGCTTGTGCTGCAGCGGGCCAATCGCCCAGTCTATCTCAAGTACCACAAGCCGGTCGGGGTGACGACGACCACGGAATTGGATGTCCCGCGAAACATCATCTCCGAAATCAACCATTCTGAACGAATTTTCCCCATTGGCCGGCTCGACAAAGATTCCTCGGGCCTGATCCTCTTGACCAACGACGGCGATATCGTCAACCAGATTCTACGGGTCGAGCATGGGCATGAACGGGAATATCGCGTGGAGGTGGATCGGGAGTTCGATGAGACATTCCTCGCGAAGATGGCTCAGGGCGTGGTGATTCTTGGCGCGCGGACGCGCCCCTGTACCGCCACGCGCCTCGGTCCGCGCCGGTTCCGGATCATTTTGACGGAAGGGCGTAATCGTCAGATTCGGCGTATGTGTCAGGCGCTCGGGTATCGAGTCGTCTCGCTGCATCGTGTGCGGATCATGCACATTACTGTGGAGGGGCTGCATGCGGGGCAGTGGAAAGACCTGAGCGAGGAGGAACGCGGGCGACTCTTTCAGGCGCTTGGCCGGCCGGTCAAGTCGTCGCACGAACCGCCGGAGTGAATTGGGCGGTCAGTCGGTGTGAAGCGCCGGCTTCGAGCCCTCACCGGACAGGCGCAAGGGGGCACCGGTAGGAGTGGTCTCATCAGGCCTGGAGGAAGGAAGCGGTGGCGCCGCCTGGCTCCGGCCGATAAACAGATTCAGCAACGCGATGAAGAAACTCCCGCCCACGATCCAATAACTCGTCGTCAGAATGGTCTTGGTTCCCGCCTCGCGCATGTCCTTGGCGACCTCGGCCACGGTTTCCAGTAGACGGTCGAGAGCGAGACTCACCTGCATGACTTTCGGTCCTCCGTTGTCGGCCGCATGAATTTCGGCTTTCCGCCGGAGTTCCGTGGCTTCTGCCGCCGATCCCGCCCGCCACTCCTGGGACAGCAGATCGATGGTCTTGCTGGCGACATGGAAATACTGGTCGAGGCTTTCACGAACGGCTTGGATGTCTTTTTCTTCGCTGCGTCCGCTTCGTGAGACGCGGAGCCCGGCGGCGGCATACCGATCCACCGCATGCTGAATCTTTGCCCGTTGCGCCGGCAGAGATTCGGTGATCCGTTCGAAGACCGTCTGGTTTTCCGCCTCCAACGATCGAATGATCGTGTTGCGATAGCGAATCACGTCGGCGGAGATATGCGCGAGGTCCGCGGCGCCCAGCGTGTACTCGGTGTACATGATGCGGAGGTCCTGATCGATACGGCTCAGAGCCTGGCCGCTCACCCATCCCAATCCCGCGATCAAGAGGCTGATGATCAGTTGATTGGTTCCGGGAACCGTGACCTTGAAGCGAGATGCCAGCGACACAAGTGTCCTCTTCGTCAAGTCTGAGGCGGTAATGGGCTAAGAGAAGCCTTCGGCGTAGTCTAGCAGATCGTATCTCAGGAAAGAAGCCGAGGCTCAATTCCTGAAGGAAGCGGTCAGTCGAGTACGACCCGACGTTCGACCAACTGGCTGACTTCCGGGTCGTTGGAGACGAACACTACCGACCAGGGTTCTTCTTTGGAGCACAGGCGGCGGAGCAGGGTCAGCCTGAGCGCCGGTTCGATATTGTGGAGGCTGCCGTTGAAAATCAACAGTTGCGGCCGGGTGACGATCATGCGCGCCAGGAGAATGCGAAGGACCTGACTGCGAGTCAGATTGGCGCCGTTTCCATGTACGAGTGTCTCCAAGCCTTGGGGCAATGCGTCGATTTCCTCTTCAAGTTCGGTGAATCGAAGCGCCCAGCTGAGGTCCTCAAACTGAATCGACGGCCGCTGGAGCGTGACATTTTCTTCCAGGGTGCCGTCGAAGAGGGTCGGATGAGAGTCCAGCATCAGTCCCCGGCAGCGGTTCACGTAGGTAAGGGACACATCGCGAAGGTCAATGTCGTTGTAGCGGATGACTCCGCCGGTGGGAGGGTACAGGCCGGCGAGGAGCAGCGCGAGGGACGTTTTGCTTCGACTGGTGCCCGAGAGCACGCTGATCTTTTCCCCCGGCAGGACTTCCAGGCTGAAATGGTCGAAGAGCAGCTGCCCGTCCGGCGCAGCAAAGGAGACGTCTTTGCATGTGAGGCGCACGCCGTGCTCGATGGGGTCGGGAAGCCATGAGGCAATGGGTCCGGAGACCTCCTCTTTCGGCATTTCGAACAGGGTGGAGAGTTCCTGCAGCGAGGTGGCGACATAGATGGCCGCATACATGCGCCTGGCGAGGGTGTCGAGATTGAGCAGCAGGGTGCCGACAATGACCTCTGCCGCGACGAATTGCCCCAGGGTGATATCGCCCACCGATAGCAGCCAGCCGCCCAAGCCGATCATGCCGCTGTGGGCAAAGGCCTGAAACACGACCGCGCTCTGATACTGCGCGCCGCTCAAAATATCCGATCGCGTCTTTCGTGCCAGCACATAGGCTTGGACGAGGCTATCGGTTTTTTTGAGCAGGAGTGGCAGGCTGTCGGTTGATTTGAAATGGAGCCGGTTGATACCGATGTCTTGGAGCCAGTGGAAGGTCCGGTAGTGGAGTTGCGACACCCGTTGAGTAATGCGAAGTCCCCCCCGTCCGAAAAAAGTCAGCACAAACGCATACCCTGTCATCAACAGCATGTTGTAGCCGAGGAAATAGGGGTGATACATGACCAGGATTGCCATGCCGATGGTGCCGGAGATCGACACGTTGACGAAGTCGACCAACATCGCCACCAGCGCGCGTGGGAGCAATTCCGCCTCGATGAAGGTGTTGGTATGCTGCGGCAGAAAGGCGTTCTCACGGAAGCGCGGCAGGGCCTCGGTAAAAGCCAGGGCCAGACGTGTGTAGATTCGCTGCACGAGCACTTCCACAGCCCGCCCCTGGAGGACGCGGAACGTGCCCATGAGCAGCAGTGCCCCGAGCATCGTCGCCACCAGTGTGACGATCATGATTGGTTGGATGGCAAAGGCAAAGGTGTTCACCAGCTCCTGCACGGTGAGCGGCACGATGAGCGCGAGGAGGCCGATCGCGACCGCGTAGGAGACGACAATGGCGAGAATGCGGCGCTCGAGCCCGATCAGCAGATTGAGGCGCGCGAGGATGGTCCAGGCGGAGGGTGTGGGGATGGCGAGTTGGGAGGCCTTGTCATTCACGCGAGGGCTCGTGTCGAGCGGCTGTGGACGCAGTGTGGGCGATTGCTCCACCTGTGTCAAGATTGAGGGGCTGCTGGCCTGTGTGAGTAGGAGTGAGCAGGTCGACGGAGGCGGCGCAGTGGATTAGTTCAGCATGATCCGCCGGTCGACATGTGGAGTCAGATTCGGATCGTTGGAGACGAAAATAACCGACCAGGGCTCTTCCTTGCTGCACAGGCGCCGGAGAATGGTCTCGCGCAGGGCGGGATGCAGGTTGTGAAGGATCCCCTCGAAAATGAGGAGTTGCGGGCGCCCCAGGATGGCCCGGGCCACCAAAATCCGCACGATGTGGGTCGGCGCGAAGATTTTCCCTGCGGAGCGGACATGGGTTTTCAGGCCCTGAGGCAGGGCATCGACTTCCTCTTCGAGCTCAGTGAAACGAAGCGCCCAGCGCACGTCGCTGTAGGGAATGTAGTCGCGGCCGAGCAGGATGTTCTCTTCGAGCGTGCCTTCGAAGAGCGACAATTGCGAGTCCAGGATGAATCCTCTGAACCGATTCACGGAGTCCAGATCTAAATGGCGCAGATCGACGCCGTTGTACCGGATGACGCCGGAAGTCGGTGATTCGAGCCCGCCGAGGACTCGCGCCAATGCCGTCTTGGCCCTGGTCGTATCCGCGTAGATGCCGATCTTCTCTCCTGGCGTGATTTCCAAATTAAAGTTTTCGAAGACAGCCGGCCCACCGGCGGGCGCAAACGTCAGGTCTTTGCAAGTGACGCGAATGCCGTGTACGGTCGGATCCGGCAGGGGAATAGACAGTGTCGCGGCATCCTGGTCTTTCGGCAGCGAGAACAGGAAGCTGAGTTCGGTCAAGGCGGTGAGAAAGTAGTAGATATGCCCCATCCGCTTCACGACTCCGTCGAAACTCGACAGGATGCCGCTCACGACGACCTCCGCGGCGACAAATTGTCCCAACGTCAGCTGGCCGATCCCCAGCAACCAGCCGGCGGTCGCGATGAGTCCGCTATGCGCGAGGGCTTGCCATCCGAGCGATCCCAAATATTGCCGGATTAGAATGCCGAATCTGGTTTTGCGCACGTTGACATACGTGTCCAGGAGCTGGTCGGTTTTCTTGATCAGCAGCGCCTGGCTGTCCGTAGATTTGAGGTGGAGCAGGTTGTAGGCGATTTCCTGGAACCAATGCAGGGTGTCGTACTTGGCGTGAGAGAGTTCGAGGTCGGCCTTGAGCCCGCCGTGACTCATGAGAAAAAACACCAGGTTGAACCCGAGCAGCAGGATCGCGTTATACAGTAGGAAATAGGGGTGATAGAAGACCAGGATGGTCATGCCGACCGCGCCGCCGACAATCACATTGATCAGGTCGACCAGCAGGACCGAGACGGCCCGCTGCATGAGGATGGTTTCCATGAAATAGTTTGCGAAACGGGGTTTGAATCCCTGGTAGCGCAGATGCGGGAGTTGTTGCGCCATCGCAATGGCGACGCGGGCGAAAATGCGGCGCTCCAGCACCTCGACCGCATAGTATTGCAGGGCCCGAAACGCTCCGACGAAGAGCAGGGCCGCGACCATGACTGCGGCCAACGTGACGATGGTGATGGGCTGCAGGGCGAAAGCGAACGTGTTGACGAGTTCTTGAACGGTGAGCGGAACGATCAGCGCGAAGAGCCCAATGGCGATCGAATAGGAAAAGATGAGGCCCAGGATCCGTCGTTCGAGACGGAACAGGAGGCCCAGGTGGCCGACGACCGTTTGGAACATGTTACTCTGGTTGCCGGAATGATCCTGGGCCATCCTGGTACCCTTACTGCATCTGACCGGGCCCGTTTCCTCTGTCGGCGGCGGCTCTCTCCCGACCCGGGGCACGTGCCTATGCCGGCGGCCGACGTTTGCTAAAACCTATCAGACAGGGCCGTAAATTGCCACTACTTGGCGAAGCTTGCGCCGACTCGATAGTTGACCGGTACGGCGGAAGGCTGGCTTCGTGCCCATGAGCCCGTGGCCCACTGATACAGCGCCAAGGCCTTCTGATAATCGGCTTTCGCCCGCACCAGTTGCATCTCCGAATCGACGGAATTTCGTTCACGGAGATTCACGAAGAGGACGCTGGTGGCTCCCAGGCTGAAGCGGAACCGCTCACCTTCCTCCAAGGTCTTGGCCATGCGAAGCGATTCCGCCGCCGCGGCGACCCGTTCCTTTGCCCGCTCGATTGCCGACAACGCATTATCGACGTCCACCACGACTTGCTGTTCCCGGTATTTCTGCACCAGCACGAGCCGATCGGCTTGGGCCTGAGCTTCCATCACCTCGCCGCGGCTTCGGCGCTGCAGGATCGGGATGCGCAGTTCCGCCCCGAAACGATAGCCCAGTCCGAGTACGAATTTCTCCGGGGCGCGTGCCGGCGCGGCCTCCAGATCGAGGCTGGGGAGGAGATTGTTTTTAGCGAGTTCCAAATCAATATTATTAACCTTCGCTTCGATATCGATTTCCCGAATCTCCGGCCGGTCGGTTTTTGCCTGCAGTTTGTCGGCCTTGACGGCTTCTGACGTCGGGGGCATGGCAGGGGGCGGAAAGTCGGGCACCCGCTCAAGCTGCGGTGTGGTGGGCGCTTGGTTTTCCCAAAGGAACATCGACATCCTGTACTGTTCTTGCTCCACGGCCCGCTGCGCGGCGATGGCCACTTCACGGCGTCGCTGCACTTCCTGTCCCGCTTCGACCACATCGAGCGGCGCTACGGCGCCCGCTTTGGCACGGCCCTCGACCTGCCTCAACCGCTCCTCGGCGACCCCGAGTGCCCGGCGTTGGACATCAACAAATTTTGCGGCGGACACCCAATCCCAAAACTGCGTCGCGGCGGCAAGGAAGAGATCCTGGCGTGTTTGGGAAATCTTCACCTCGGCCCGGGGATCGGCCAATTCCGAGCGTTGGAGCTCAGCATGTTCCGGATTGATCATTAGCCCTTTCAGGAGAGGCAAGAACCCGCCCAGAATGACCTGCTGGCCGTTGCCGAACGCGAGATCTGGAATCTTGGCGTCGCCGATGGACTGCCGGATACCCGCGCTGCCTCGGAATCCCCACGGTGTGCGCGCTTCGACCAGCGTATCGTTGAAGCCGACGCTTTGCGTTTTGGTGGTGCCTTTGTCGATGAAACGTTCGATTTCGGTATCGTTGACGAGGACAGGCTCAAAGGCGCCCAGGGCTTTGAGCATTTTCCCTCGCGCCGACGTTTTTTCGGTGCCGGCTCCCTTCAGGAGTGGATGGGACCGATCGATCCAGGCATGGACTTCATTGAGTGAAAGGGGAATGGGCGGGAGGGCTTTCGATTTGGACGACTCCTCGGCGGCGGCACTCTTATCCGGCACCCAGCACAGCGCACAGGCTGCGATGACGAATACCCCGGCATAGTTTCTCATGAGGCGCACTCCTTTCTGCGTTCGAGGGAAAGCGAACAGGCGATGAGGAATCTCAGTGTTCCCGCGTGAGTCGGGAACGCGGGGCCGGTTACTTGGCCCCGCGACCGGCCTTTGGCAGGAGTGTGTCGATCAGGCTCGGCGGCCGTTCCTGATAGTCGGGAGGAAAGAGGTTAAACCGGCGCCACAGCTCGTACCAGAGCGGGACGCGATTGAGAATGACCCATCCCATCGCCTTGGTCCCCTGGCGCACATGTTCTTGTGGCGGCCAGGGTCGTTCCTCAAGGTCGGGGACGACCCAGAAGCGGAAATTGCCCTTGCCGTCGTCCACCTGGTCAATGACCTTGATGACCCCGTTGTACGTACCGGCCATCAGTTCCGGCCAAGCCGGCAATGGAATAGCCGGGATGCCGTAGAAGAGAATCTTCACTTTGCGTCCGACGTTCAGCAGCGGGGCATCGATGCCGTCGGCGACCATTTCGATGGCCTTGTCGGTGCTGTTTGGAGAAATTCTCACCAGCTTCTCACCGGGCCGCACGGTTTCCCCCGCGCCGGCTTGCGCCATTTTCACCACGGTGCCGTCGATGGGTGACAGAATCCGGCTGGCCACGCGCCGTTGGTTTGCGTTGGAGAGTCGCAAGGAGACATCCGCGACTTGATCAGCCGCGCGCGCGGCTTCTCCGATCGAAGCATCGCGCGCCGCCTCCGCATCGAGCAGACGTTGCAGGACTTCCGCGTTCACCTGTTCTCGCCCGAAGCTCAGGGCCCTCATGCCTTGTTCGGCAGCGGCCAGGTTGGCCTGTGCCCCTTGCAAGTCCGCTTTACTGGCGATGGCGGCTTGAATGGTGAGTTCCAGTTCACGTTGGGAGACCAGCCCTTGTTGTGCTAATTGCTGGTGCCGTTCCACGTTCAGCTCGGCCGTGGCGACCGCAATCTTCGAGGCTTCAATTTTTTGTCTCGCTTCGCGCACCTTGCTTTCCGCCTCGAGGACACGCGCACCTGCCGATGGGACGGCCGCCTTCACGAGATTCTGCATTTCCTTGATGCGTTTATCGAGCTGATCGGCGCGGCTCAGCGCGGCTTTCCGGGTTTCCTCCAGCGCCTGTTTGCGCTGTTCCAGGAGGCTCAGCAGATCCGGGGCCATGAAGTTCGGGTCGTAGTCGTCAAGTTCGAGAATCACGTCGCCGGCTTTCACCCGTACGCCTTCGAAGATGTGCCATTTCCTGATGCGGCCGGTGATCTGGGCTTCGACATCCTGGGGTCGTTCGAAGGGGGTGTAGGCGGAGAGTTGTCCGGTGACGGTGATGGTTTGAGTCCAAGGGACGAAGGCCACGATCAACATGAAGAAGCCGACCAGGAGGATCGCCAGCCGAGAGGAGAATCGCAGCCGTTCGGGGATTTGGACCGCTTCCCACGATTGCAGTTTGGTCGAGGTCGCCAAGTCGTCGACGGCCATTTCGTCCAAACCCGTGCGTTGGGTGACCAGAGAGCGAAATCGCGTTTTGAGCCCTTCACGAATACGCTGCACGTGACCCCTCCACGGCGAGGACAATCATGAGAAAACGCACCGGCTTCCATAATAGTGGAAGTCAAAGCAGTTGGTCAATTCAATGAGGTGTTCCGTCGTCGCTCAGCTTGACCCTTTGGCGCAAGAACGGCTATGGTTCGCCGCATTGTCTTGTCCTGCAGCCAGAGGTGTGACATCCATGTCGAAGAGCCGTAACGCCGTGCGCGTATCTGTCGGGGTGTTGGGTGGGAGCACATCGGATTTCCCGATTCTTGAGAAGGCCGTGGCCATGCTCAATGAGCTCGGGATTCCTAATGAGCTACTGGTGGTGTCGGCCCATCGTACGCCTGATCGCCTCTTCGCTTACGCCGAGCAGGCAGTTGAGCGGGGGATTCAGGTGATTATTGCCGGTGCCGGGGGAGCGGCCCATCTGCCGGGGATGCTAGCCGCCAAGACGCCATTGCCGGTGATCGGCGTACCTATTCCGACTGAACATCTTCGTGGGTTGGATTCCCTGCTGTCCATCGTCCAAATGCCGCGGGGGATTCCGGTCGCCACCGTGGCCATCGGCGGGGCTGAAAATGCCGCGATCCTGGCTGCGCAGATTCTGGGATTGCAGTCGACGAGCATTAGACAACGCGTTGAAGCATTCCGTACGGCACAAAGGCAACGCGTGCTCGACTCACAAGACGACGCCCGGTTGTCTCCTCCGTTCCCGATGAAACGAAGCTCCCGGACGGGCCGCCGACCGTGAACGTGACCGTCATCGAGCCTGGCGCGACCCTGGGGGTGCTTGGAGGTGGGCAGCTGGGTGCCATGTTCGCCACCGCGGCCAAACGGATGGGGTATGCGACTGTGGTGTGGGATCCAGACCCTGAGGCCCCGGCCCACCGCCTTGCCGACTATTCGCTGATCAATCCGTTTGAAGATGCCGACGCCCGTCGTGAATTCACGCGATTGGTGCAGGCGGTGACCTATGAATGGGAGAACATCCCGGCTGATCTGTGCGAACAGTTGGAGCGTGATGTGCCGGTTCGCCCGTCCAGTCGGGTGTTACGAGTGATTCAAGACCGCATCGAGCAGAAGACGTTCTTACGGAATCAAGGATTGGCAGTCCCGGTATTTTCCGCCATGACCTCGCCGGAGGAACTCGGCCGGCAGGTAACGCCGGGCTATCCTCTGGTGTGTAAGACCGCCACTGCCGGCTATGACGGCAAGGGGCAGTGGAAAATCGCGCGAGCGGAAGACTGTGCGGCGGTGCAGCAGGAATTGGCCAGGAACATGAGACCCGGAGCACGGTGGATCCTCGAAGAGTGGCTGCCCTTCGATCGCGAAGTGTCGATTCTCGTTGTGCGGGGGGCAGACGGGTCGTCGCTGACCTATCCGCTGGTTGAGAATGTGCATGAAGACGGGATTCTTCGCCAGACCACTGTGCCTGCGAATGTGTCGGCGCCGGTGGTCGAGCAGGCGGCAAATCTGGCGAGGCAAGCGGTGCACGCGCTGGACGGCGTGGGGGTCTTTTGCGTGGAACTGTTTCTCATGTCCGATGATCGGTTGCTCATTAACGAGGTCGCGCCCCGCCCCCATAATTCCGGTCACTATTCGTTGGATGCCTGCACGGTGTCGCAGTTTGAGCAACAGGTGCGGACGCTTTGCGGCTTGCCGCTCGGAGAAATCCGTCTGCTCAGTCCCGCTGTCATGCTCAACCTCATCGGTGACGATGTTCGATTGGCGACTACTGCTCCCGCCGTGCAAGATCTGTTGCGTGAGCCGGGTGCGATCGTGCATTTGTACGGTAAACGAGCCATTCGCCCCAAACGGAAAATGGGCCATGTTTCGTTCCTCGCCGCAACCCGGGAAGAGGCGCTTGCCAAAGCCGTGTCATTCCGTGCGAGACTGGTTCCGACCTCCTGTTAATCCGACCAGCTTCCTGAATGCGTCGAATTGTCGTTGCGCTGTTGTTAGTTTCTCTCCGTTCGCGTCGCCTCACGCCTGACGACTGTTCGTTTTTGTAAGATCGGCCGTCGACACCGACCGTTCCTGGACAGCGCGCCAGTGCCCCTTCCTGCAATTGCGATGAGTTGCCGCGCGTCGGACAGGGTATAAGATTTGCTCAGCTACCGCCTGGTTCCCATTCATCCACGAAGGACTGGCGCAGCGGTGACTCTTCCATGTTCCTCTTCCGAACTCGACCGAACCGGACGTCACTCAACCGCGCGAGGGTTGGGCCGGCTGCTTGCCCATTTCCGAACCCGTACGATCTTTCTGCAGAGTCTGGTAGCCGGCATTCTCTCCTACGAACTCGTGGTCAGTGATGACACGATCTTTGGGGATGCCGTCAGCCGGATGGTGGCGTTTGGGCTGATGCTGTTCAGTGCCGGGATCATGCTGTTGCCGAGGGCGGTGCTTGAGCGTGCCTGGTTTCCCGGCGCCTTGATCAGTATCAACACATTGTTGGTCACGGGAACGATTTATCTCTCCGGCGCGGCGAGTTCGGAACTGTACCTGACCTATTTTCTTCTGCTGTTGATCGCCTCATCCGCCCCCTCACTCAAACAATTGCTCGGCCTTTCACTGATCATCTGTGCCGGGTATGGGGTGCTTGTGTACGAACAGACCATGCAGTCCGGTTCCCTGGCTGTGGGCCATCTGCTCGGGATTCCCGTGTTGTTGATCATGTCGGTGTTTTACGGGTTGATGCTTGAAACGGTGACCGCGGAGCGACGCCGCAATCGCCTGTTACGGGAAGATGTGCAGGAATTGAAACAGTCTGAGCAGGTGTTGGAGGAACGACGGTCACAACTGGAGACACGCGTGCAGGGGTTAAAGCAGGGGTTGTCTCGCGCGAACCAGGAGATTCGTCAGGGCAAGGTCGAGCGGACGGGGTTGGAACGGCAGTTACGCGAGGCCCAAAAGTTCGAGGCGGTGGGCCGCCTGGCCTCTCGATTGGCACATGAATTCAATCACGTGTTGACGGTGATCGGGAGCCAGACCGGCGCTATCGTGTCCCGGTTGAAGCCCGGCGATCCCTTGCATGGACCGGTGGAGGAGATCTTTCGGAGCGGGGAACGGGCGGCGGCGGTGACGGCTCAGCTGCTGGCGCTGCACGTGCATGACACGACCGTTCGGGATACCTTGTCGCTCGGTCAGGCCATCGAGTCGATGCGTGACACGTTTCACGGACTACTTCCTAGTCGGATCGATGTCCGCGTGCCGGATCCCTCGGTACCCGTGCTGGTGGAGATCGGGCACGATCGGCTGGAGTATCTCTTGCTTCATCTGGTGGCCAACGCCCGGGATGCGATGCCGAAAGGCGGTCGGGTGGACATCGCGATGGAGGTGGTGTCCGGTGAGTTGCTGCCTGCCGAACAGTTGGAAAAGAATCCCCGCAAACGCATGGCCAGGATTTCTGTAAGCGACAGCGGCGGAGGGATGAACTCGGATGTGCAAGCGCAGATGTTCGAACCGTTTTTTTCGACGAAGGAAACCCACGCCGGTCTTGGACTGACACAGGTCTACGGGATCGTACGGCAACACGGGGGGATGGTTGAGGTGCAGAGTCAGCCGGGACAAGGCACGACCGTCCGCGTGTACCTTCCCCTGGTGGAACGCCATGGAGTCGTGCGTGATACGCGTGTGCTTCGCGAGGCGGTGTCAAAGGGCGCGGAGACGGTGTTGGTGGTGGAGGAGGATGAGATTGCCAGGAAACTGGCATGGTCGACGCTCCACTCTCATCGGTATCACGTACTGGAGGCGGGGTCGGCGGTGGAGGCCTTGCTCGTGGCTCAACAGCACAATGGGCCGATTCATCTCACGGTCAGCCATCTGTCGCTGGCAGAGATCAGCGGGCGCGAGTTGGCGAAGCGTCTGGTGCTTCAACATCCGAAGATGAAAGCGCTGTTCGTCTCAGGGTTTTCCGATGACACGATCGCCAGCCATCGGGTAAACAAAAAGTATTTTCTGCAGCAACCCTACCGTCAGCACGATCTGGCCGAAAAGGTTCGGGAATTGCTGGATGCGTGAGCGGTACGACAATCGCTAGTATCGCCAGGATCTGGCCCGCGTGGGCGCAAAGAATCGTACCTCGGGCCGTTTAAAGAAACCGATCAACAGCATCCCCGCGATAAATCCGCCGATGTGAGCGAAGAATGCCACTCCGCCTCCCTGAGCCCCGAGGTTGGCTCCCCCGTTCAGCAACTGCATCACGAACCAAAATCCCAAGACAACGCCAGCCGGGACGTAGGTCGTTCCCACGACCGGGGCCAACAGCAACACGCGGGCATGGGGAAACAGCAGCAGATAGGCGCCTAGGACGCCGGAAATCGCCCCGCTGGCACCGACCATGGGAACTGTCGAGGTCGGGTCGGTGAGGGCATGACTGAGTGCCGCCAGGATTCCGCAGGTCACATAAAACACGATAAATCTGCCATGTCCCATGATGTCCTCGATGTTGTTTCCGAAGACCCAGAGGTAGAGCATATTGCCGATCAGGTGCATCCAGCTGCCGTGCAAAAACATGCTGGTGAGAATGGTGGCGTACGAAGGAATGGCGACCACATCCGGGGGGAGCGATGCCTGGCCGAATACAACGGAGGGAATGGCGCCGAATCGATAGACGAACGTTTCGCCGGTCATCGGACCCAGGGAGCTTTGGTAGAGAAAGACGAGGGAGCAGGCGACGATGAAGGCGACGGTGACAACGGGTGTCCGTTCGGTTGGGTTATCGTCGCTGAGCGGCAGCATCGCGATCTTCCGAAGCGAGGACTGTCATGGCGCCGGGCGCGGAAGCCGGGGGTTTGACGGCAGTGACCCATCGGCGTGCAACGGGACTGAGAAACCTGCGGCGTGTGTATGACCTCCGCCGCCGAAGGATGCGGCGATGGTGCCCACATCGGTCCCATCTTCGCGTGAGCGCATGCTGTAGTAACGTCGTCCGTTGCGGTCATGCCAGATGAGGCAGAACGGGTGGTCGGCAGACAGCCGCTCGCCGATTTGGCTGGTCAGCACGGCGCTGTAGACGGCCGGAATGGTCATTCCCTCAAACTGTACGAGCCTCGCATGGGAGGCCAGCTTCGTGACAAGTTCGTTTTCGTATCGAAGAATCGCCCGGCCTTCCCGTTCGAGTTCCGGTTGCTCGAAACTGCTCCACAGCTCAAAGTTGAACGGATAGGATGCGAGCGCCGCGCTGATTTCACGGCTGTTCGGGAGGGCCCAGTTCCAGAGATCCTTGTCCTGAATGTAGCGCAAGAGCCAGGGGGCCGGCTCATCGTGAGCCCATTCCCATCCCAGGACTGCGCCGGACTTCTTCTGGTCGAAGTAGGCATAAGGGAGGTCGGCCAGGGTTTGTTCGGCGGTAATGTGATGGTCTAACACAACCAGGCTGGCTGCGTCTTTGGCCATGGCCTCAAGGGTCGGCCTGGCATAACTGAAGTCCACAATGACGACGTGATGCCCGGCCAGATCGGCCGGCGGATCCTCGCCGTGCTTGACGGGGCGATACTCCGCATTGGGGTAACGACGCCAGATCGCCCAGGCGGCACCGAACCCATCCGCACATTCCGCGTGATACAGGACGAGGGTGGGAAGGGCGGCAGACAGGCTGCGCATGGTGGCTGCACTCATAAGCGCTTCACCATACCATGTCCCTTTGTGGAGACTAAAGGGCTATCTCAATCTCACTCGTCTGATCGAGCGCGTGGCATCCTGGACCGGTTTCGCTAGGATGACCGTCACGCCGTCATGGGCAATTGGTTGAGGTGGTTGATCAGTTGCCGGAGGCGTCCGGCGTTGCGGCGATTGAAGGAGAACGTCAGGCGCGCCAGATCCTTTAATCCCGGTTCATCCATCTCTTCCGGGAGTGACGGCCGTTGTTCGAACGTCCCTTCCGTCAGCATGTCTTTGAACTGCTCCTGCAAGTCTTCGACTTGCGGGTCGGTGAGCGGGGTCTTCAACCGAATGGCCAACTGTCGTCCCACGAAGCGGAGTGAGTGATACCGTCGATAAAACGTGCGAATTTCCGTTACGGCGTCTTCCACGTTATCGACGATGGTAAACAGCGAGAGGTCTTCGGGATTGATGAGGCGTCGCTTCAACAGTTGGTCGGTGATGAAGGAATTCCAGTGATTCCAATAGTCGCAACCAGGCGCCTGAAGGCAGACGATGGGTTTGGGGTCGCTCTTGCCGGTTTGCACGAGAGTCATGATCTCGAATCCCTCGTCATGGGTGCCGAACCCCCCGGGGAAGAGGGCGATGGCATGCGACTCTTTCTGGAACATGAGTTTGCGGGTGAAAAAATATTTGAAGGTGACGAGTTTGGGATCATCGGCGATCACCGCGTTGGCGCCCTGCTCGAAGGGCAGCATGATGTTCACGCCGAAACTGTGTTCGCGGCCTGCTCCTTCCTGTGACGCACGCATGATCCCGTCGGCGCCGCCGGTGATGGTCATGTAGCCTTCCTCCACCATGCGCCGGGCAAACTGAAAGGCGAGTTGATAGTTGGGATCATCGGCGGGGGTGCGGGCCGACCCGAAGACGCTGATTTTGAGACGCTGCCGATAGCCCTGAAACACTCTGAAGGCGTGACGCAGCTCTTTCAAGGCCCGGTTGACGATCTTCAGATCCAGGACATCCAGGTTCGACTCGGACAACCGGAGGACTCCGGCCAGAATTTCCTTCATCAGCGCTGCCTGGATATCGTCGTCAGGGCGATCAAGCAGGGCCGTGATTTGCGTCAGCATTTCATCTTTGGTCGGAGCTGGTTTGGAACGGGCGGCAGGGGTTTTCATGGATGGTCACCTAAAGTACGGTACACTCCGGACGCGCATCGTCGGAGTAGGAAATCATAACAAGCTGGGAGGTGTGACGCAAAACATTCATCGAAGGGGGTTAAGAGAGGTCTGATGCCCGCGGAAGATTCTGCAGCACCCAGGCGCGAATTTTGGACTCATCGGAAGAAGGCAGGGGCGCGAACTGGATGTCGACCCCTGGATATGTGCCGAGCATTCCTCGGTCTTCATGGAATTCCGGTTCATAACTGCTGTTGAGAATGGTGCCGCGCACGGAGAAGCTCAAATCCGCCCCAGGCAGCATAAACGAGAGGATGATCGTGGTTCCGGGAAGCAGCAGGGTACGGCTTTCGATGAAGGCTCCTACGTGACTGAGCTGGCGGATGGTGGCGGTGTGTTTCGCACCTTCTCCCTCGCCGTTCGTGACTCGAATCGTTGCGGGGAGACAGGTGTCGCACCGTTTCGGCGCCAGAGCGAGATCTCGCGCCGTCAGAATGCCGACCGGTTGCCCTTGTTTGGTGACGATCAGGAGCGAGGCGCCGGTGGAGGCCATCAGGCTGGTGGCATCGTCCAGGATCTGATCGCATTCGACGGAGTGCACGGGCTTCGACATGATCGATCGCACTTCCACGTCGTGGGGTTCCAGTCCCTGGGCGACGACTTTCTTCACGATGTCGCTTGAGGTCATGATGCCGAAGGTGGCCTCGCCGTCTTTGATCAGCAGGCACGGCATCCGCTCCCGTTCCAGGAGCAGGGCGGCTTCGCTGACGGAGACATCCCCGGGAATCTGCACCACGCCGGGGGTCATCATATGGGCCACCATAGGGGTAGAAAAATGAGTCGGTTTGTCACGGAGCATGTAGCCGGTCTTGGTCATGATTTAAGCCTGTTTCTCGCCGTGAGAGGGGCTGACATGTCGGCCCGGCGACCTCCACGTCGAAAGAAAGTATACCAGATCGATTTGCCGGATCAGCTTCCCCATCTTCCCTTGTCAACCAAGAGGTTAGGCGCTTAGACTGCACATAAACTATAGTCACGATGGTTGCTTCAAAATATGACAAATGTGAGCCGATGGAAAGCGAATTCATACAACGTGCGAAGGCCCTCTCGGCACTAGGTGCAGGGCTCTCGGTGGATGTCTATTCACCCGATCTGTTGCAGCTTGTCGACGCGCTTGATGAGGCGGAATTGCATCCGGGGTACCTGGAAGTCTTCAAGGCAACGACTTCGGCCATGCACTGGGTGCGGCGGCGGCTGCCGGACATGCCGCTGACCTACCATGGTGAGGGACTGTGGACCACACAGCCCGACTTTCCTCAAAGTAATTCCGGACGGCAAGGGGTGGCTGAGGCCTGCGCGCAATTGGCCGCTCTGAGGAGTGCGTGGCTCAACCATGAATGCGCCACCAAGCAGATGGTGGGCTACGCATTCGGCACCTATTTGCCGCCGCTCTATACGGAGTGGTCGGCAACAATGACCGCGGAGAACGTCACTTTCCTGCAGGCGCAGGTCGACACGCAGGCACAGCAGGACGGAATCGATCCCGCGCTCGTGCTGCTGGAGATGCCGCCGCTCACCTATTTTGGTTGTGGATCTCTCGCAATCCCCCGGTTCTTCCGCCAGGTGACCGAGCTGTCGGCGTGCGGATTGGTGCTGGATATCGGGCATCTATGGACCGTCTATCGGTATACCGGTGCCTGGCGTCGGCAGACGGTGGAGTCCTTCGTGGCCGAGTTTCTGGACGAATTTCCCATGGAACGGGTGATCGAAATTCACGTCGCCGGGTTGGCTGAGTTTCAGACGAGCGTGAATCGCGTCACGGCGGCCGACGCGCGTGACCGGCCCTATTGGATCGATGCACATGGGGCATCCATCCCGGCCCTGTTGTTCGATCTGTTGGCCCAGGTCCTCGCGCACCCGAGACTGCGGTCGTTGAAAGGGGTGGCCTTGGAAGTCGATACCAAACCGATTGCGACGATTGTCGAAGAGTATGGTCGATTCGTAACGCGGTTTGAGAGGTCCATCACGGAGGTGCAGCGAATCGGACATGCGGGATCCCTTCCGTCTCGCCGAGCAGAGACGGGTTATGGACTCGATGTGCGGAAGACCCTGACGGCGGATGAGCGTTCGGCATTACACCATCAGTATCAATGGTATGTTCACCGTGTCACCGCATGTGATCCTCAGTCGATAGAAGGTGAATTGTCCCTGCTGGGCGGGTCGCCCGAGGACCTGAGCCGCTATCGTGACTGCTATTTGCCGCATGAATTACTGCATTGGGGGGGAGAGTTGCAGGACATGTTTCCGAAGACCTGCGGCTTGCTGGCGGAGGCCGGGGTGCCACTGGAGCAATTTGTCTCCGCATGGTTCAGTCGGCCCAGACCGGAGCAGGACGACTATGATTTTTTCCTGCTGAAGATCGATCGGTTTGTCGAGTTCGTGGAACAGTGGTGCCCGAAGGCAGCGCAGCGCGTGGGCGATGAGGCGAGAGAGTTACGAGACGCCTATCGTGCCGCGAATGAGCCGATCGGGTCGGTCGGGGAGCGCGTATGAATTTCTGGAAAACCCTGCCGCAGCCGATTCTTGGTTTGGCCCCGATGGATGGGGTGACCGATGCGGCCTTCCGGCGTGTGGTCGCGACCGAGGGGCGCCCCGACATCACCTTCACCGAGTTCACCAACGTCAATGAGATCTGCCGTGGGCCGGATCATTTACTGTCGTCGCTCATCTACAGCGACATGGAGCGGCCCATTGTGGCGCAGCTCTATGGCAAGGATCCGGAGCAGTTCTATCGCGCGGCGCAGGTGGTCTGCGAGCTGGGGTTCGACGGGCTCGACATCAATATGGGCTGCCCGTCCAAGAGCGTCGCCGCCTCCGGTTCCGGGGCGGCGTTGATCAAGACGCCGGAGTTAGCCCATGCCATTCTGCGGGCCGCCCGGCAAGGCTTGGAGGATTGGGCTGGTGGGCAATCCATTCATACATTAGGGTTTAAGCCGTCTCGGATTGAATTCATTCATGAGCTGAACTATCGTCGTTCCGGCGCTCCGGTCGTACCGCGCCGGCTCTTGCCGCTGTCCATCAAGACCAGACTCGGGTTCGATTGCGTGGTCGTGGAGCGATGGGTGAAACATTTGCTGGAGGCGTGTCCCGCAGCCATCACGGTGCATGGTCGTACCTTGCAGCAGATGTATCGCGGGGCCGCCGACTGGTCGGCCATTGCCGAGGCGGCAAAGCTGGCTCACGGCACGGAAACGTTGGTCTTAGGCAACGGCGATCTCACGACCCTGGTCGATGCAGTCCGCCGTATGACGGAGAGTGGGGTCCAGGGTGTCTTGGTCGGACGTGGGACACTCGGCTCCCCATGGTTTTTCCGCGAGAAGGAGCGAGCGCGCCGGGCCTTTCATGAGCAGCAGGATCTCACCTCGCTTCCCGCCACCGTCTGGGAGCCGCCTGTGTCGTTGAGCCATCGCATGCGGATCATGGTGGACCATGCACGGCAGTATGAAGCCATTGCCGGCGTGGAGCGCTTTCGCAGTCTTCGCAAACATCTCGGGTGGTATTGCAAAGGGTTTCCCCATGCGGCGGCCATGCGCGCGAAAATGTTCGGGGTGTCGACCGTGCAGGATGTGGAACGCATTGTCGCAGAGTTTTGTGTGGTTCCCAGCCAGGAAGATGTCGCCTCGTCCGAGTCCACACCGCCTGCCATTCATCTCCCGTTCCCCTGCGCGTCTTGACCCATGCGATTGATTCTCGCCTCTACGTCTCCGCGCCGGCGCGAACTGTTGACCTTATTGGGCATGCCATTCGAGGCGGTCGCGCCGCCGTTTATCGAGGAGGTGACGTCGGCTGTGCCTGCCGAGCAGCAGGCGATGACGTTCGCGATCGGCAAGGCCCGCTCCTGTCTCCCGATCTGTCCTGACGGGCTCATCCTCGGGAGTGACACCTTAATCAGTCTCGAGCAGGAGGTGATGGGCAAGCCCGCTGACTTGGCCGACGCGGAAGCCATGCTTCGGCGACTGGCCGGCCGGACGCACAGGATCGTGACCGCCGTCGCGCTGGTTGGGCCTGGGTCGGAAGCCTGTGAGGTCCGGCTTGCGACGGTACTGGTCACGATGAAGCCGCTCCATGAAGCCGCGCTGGCCGCGTATCTGTGCACGGGTGACAGCCTGGGTAAGGCCGGGGCCTATTCCATCCAGGCCGGAGGGGCGACGTTGATCGAGCGGATTGAGGGGGATTACACCGCGGCCGTGGGGTTACCACTGCGGTTGGTCGCTGAGCTGCTGCGGTTACGGGGCATGCCCTGTCCCGTCGACATTGAGCGGCTCTACGCCCGTAAACCCTATCCTAATTGGCAGCACTTCGAGGCCTCGCACTGATCGAGCAGGGTCCTGGGCGACTAGCTTCGGCTGCAACGTGCTGCTGCCGGTCATTCATCCAGGAGTTCAGACCGGCGAGATTGAAAAGGCCTTCGGAATCCTTTTACAATGCGCCCTTGTTCAGAGACGCGGCAGGGAGGTAGGCATGCGCGCTAATCGTGGCAAAGAAGATCTGCGTGGGCAATCTCACGCGGTGGTTGGACTGATCCTCGGAACATTGGTGTTGGCGGTGGGTGGCCCGAGCTGGGCGATCGATGTCAAGTTGTCTCCGGAAGAAGCAAGGAAAGCGTTGGAGGCCGGCCGAGCTCCGATGGAGAAAGCGGCTTCCCCGGAAGACGTGAAAAAAATTCTGCAGCAAGCCTCGCTGGTGACGCGCGTCGGCGCAGACCCGGAGAAGGATCCCTGCGGGGCGAGCGCGATCTTGCGGACCAAGCGGTACCGGCTTGAAGCGTTTGGCCGGCAGGAAGCAGCGGAATCCAAAAAACAGAAGAAGGATGTGCGTATGCCCGACGAGTTCATTCAAAAAGTCGTGGATATGCCCAATATGGAAGTCGAAGTGCAGCTCTGCGGCGATGACGAATATTTCGCCGAGAAGGCCGACATCGTGTTTCAGCAAAAGGGCAAAAATATCCGCCCGGTGGATCTCAGCCCGGCCGATCGAGGCAGAAAAAACGATGGCTCCGGCCCTGCGTATCGGTCAAGGTTCACGGCGCGGTTCGGTTATGAATCGTTCGACCCGAATGCCAAGACCACCGTCATTGTGACCTTGCAGGATGGGCAGACCATGCAGTTCGATGCCGATTTTTCGCAGGTGAAGTGAGGCATGCGCTCCGGTGCGGGTTTGAGGCCCGCGTCGGAGTCCATGATGTGCTCCGTTTGCGCACTCCGCCCTGGTCTCTCCCCCTTCCTTTCCCCGCTCGCAACTGATCCAGCACAACCCGGTTGAGTCGGCTTGGTGCGGCCATGCATAATGACGGACATGGACAGGGCTGACCTGCTTTCTCTGTACCGTCAGATGTTGCTGATCCGCCGGTTTGAAGAAAAATCGGCGGAGATGTATGCGCTTGCCAAAATTGCCGGATTTCTCCATCTCTACATCGGTGAAGAGGCGATCGCCGTGGGAGCCATTGCTGCGCTGAGGCCGGACGACTATGTGATCAGTGCCTATCGCGACCATGGACATTGTCTGGCTCGCGGTTCAGATCCGTGCAAGGTGATGGCCGAACTCTTCGGCAAGGCGACCGGGTTGTGTCAGGGTAAGGGCGGCTCGATGCACCTGGTGGATCTCGCGAATCGATTCATGGGCGGCTATGCCATCGTGGGCGGACACATCCCGTTGGCGACCGGGCTGGCCTTCGCCGCGAAATATCAGAAACAAGACCTCGTGACCGTGTGTTTCTTCGGGGAAGGGGCCGTTCCGAGTGGGCAGGCCCACGAAGCCTTCAATCTGGCGGCCCTCTGGAAGCTCCCCGTGATCTTCATCTGTGAAAACAATCGCTACGGCATGGGCACGCCGGTGAAGCGTGCCGTCGCTCTCTACGACAATGTGGCGGAGGCCGCTCGCTCTTATGGCATCATGGCCGAGCGTGTCGACGGCATGGATGTGCTGGCGATGCGGGCATTGATGCGCACCGTGGTGGATCAGGTTCGCGCCGGGCATGGGCCGTTTTTTATCGAGGCGATGACCTATCGGTTCATGGGGCATTCCATGGCCGATCCCTCGCACGGCCATTACCGGAGCAAGGACGAAGTCGAAGAGCATCGCAAGCGGGACCCGCTGTTGTTGCTGAAACACCAGATGCTGAGCCAGGCGCTCTGCAGCGAAGGAGATTTCAAATCTTTGGAGCAGGAGATCGGGGAGGTGGTCGCGGCCGCGGTCTCATTCGCCGATGAGAGCCCATTTCCCGATCCAGCCACTCTCCAGCACAATGTGATGGTGGAGGATTAGGTTCACCATGCTGTTGTCCTATCGGGAAGCGCTCAACCAGGCGATGCGAGAAGAGATGCGGCGAGACTCGCGCATCTTTTTGATCGGCGAGGAAGTGGGGTACTACCAGGGCGCGTTCAAGGTGACCAAAGGGTTCGTCGAAGAGTTCGGCCCGCACCGGGTGGTGGATACGCCGATCACGGAGGCGGGCTTTACCGGACTGGCGATCGGTGCAGCCATGGCCGGACTCCGGCCGATCGTGGAGTTGATGACCATGAATTTCGGCATCGTCGCGCTTGACCAGATCGTCAACAATGCCGCCAAAATCCGCTATATGTCAGGCGGCCAATTGTCCGTTCCCATGGTCATTCGTGGGCCCGGCAGCGCGGCGCATCAATTAGGGGCACAGCACTCGCAAAGTTTGGAAGCCTGGTTCTGCCATGTGCCCGGCTTGAAGGTCGTGGCGCCCTCCACGCCCCATGATGCGAAGGGGTTGCTGAAGAGTGCGATCCGTGATCAAAACCCCGTCATCTTTATTGAGGCACAATTGCTCTATGGCACGAAAGGTGAGGTCGCCGAGGGCGAGTATACGATTCCTCTCGGGCGGGCCGACGTGAAACGGGCGGGGACCGATGTGACGGTCGTGGCCTATTCCAAAATGTTACTGGTCGCGCTGGAAGCGGCGGAGCGGTTGAGGCAAGACGGGCTCGACGTCGAGGTCATCGATCCGCGTACGTTGAAGCCGCTGGACCTGGAGAGCATCGTCACCTCCGTCAAGAAGACCGGGAGGATGGTAATTGTGGAAGAAGGGTGGCGCTTCTGTGGATTGGGGGCGCAGATTGCGGACAGTGTCTACGCAGCCGCGTTCGACTACCTGGACGCACCGATCGTGCGCGTGACCGGAGAAGATGTGCCGATGCCGTACAGCCGGCCTTTAGAGGACGCGGCCATTCCGGATGTGCCGCGTGTGGTCGCTGCCATTCACTCACTCTGTGGTGTCGCATGAGAAACGGGCGGCGCATGTGTCGCGCCGGTCGTCGCCGGTGGGTGGTGTGTTGGAGGGGAGTTCATGGCTAGTCGCGTCGTCATGCCAAAACTGACGGATACCATGGAGGAAGGGGTCTTACTCGCCTGGAAGAAGCGCGAGGGGGAGCAGGTGCATGCGGGCGAAGTGATCGCCGAGATTGAAACCGACAAGGCGGTCATGGATCTGGAGGCCTTTGCCCCCGGTCTCCTGCGCAAGATCCTCGTGCGTGAGGGTGAGACGGTGGCCTCCGGCACGTTGATCGCGGTGATCGCCGAGGCCGATGAAGACATTGCCTCGGCCCTGTCGGACGGCGTGACTGCGGCGCCGTCGATCGGCCTAGGTCCAAAGCCCGCGTCTCCCGCGGGCACGGCTTCACCAACGTCACCAGGTCGGTCAGGAGGAGAACGGGTGCTCGCCTCTCCGCGGGCGAAAGCCCT
This sequence comes from Nitrospira defluvii, assembly GCF_905220995.1. Classification (NCBI taxonomy): domain Bacteria; kingdom Pseudomonadati; phylum Nitrospirota; class Nitrospiria; order Nitrospirales; family Nitrospiraceae; genus Nitrospira; species Nitrospira defluvii. The sequence continues at coordinate 687,636 of NZ_CAJNBJ010000016.1, read as the reverse complement.
CGCGGCTGAACGGGGCATTGAGCTCTCGACCCTCACCGGCACCGGTCCGGGCGGGCGTATTGTGGAAGACGATGTGGCCGTCGCCTCTGCGCCGGTGGCGCAAGCATTGCCCGTCGGGACAGATCAGCCATTGAGCCAAATGCGAAAAGCCATCGCCCGGGCGACCGTCCAAAGCAAAGCGCCGGTGCCGCATTTTTATCTGACCGTCGAGATCGACATGGCGCAGGCCGAGCGGGTGCGTGATGAGTTCAAGCAGAGCCGCCAGCCTCACCCGTCCATCACCGATGTGCTCATCAAGGCTGCGGCCTTGGCGCTGAAGCGACATCCGGAGGTCAACGTGTCGTTTGCGGGTGAGGCCATCAGGCGGTATACGCAGATCGATATCGGCGTGGCGGTCGGGATGGAAGACGGCCTGATTACGCCGGTCGTTCGAAATTGCGGCGCGAAGACCTTAGCTGAGATCTCTGTGGAGACGAAGCAGTTGATCGATCGAGCCAGGCAAAAGCGATTGTCGCCGCAGGAATACACCGGAGCGACCTTTGCCATCTCCAATCTGGGCATGTTCGACGTGGATCAGTTTATTGCGCTGCTCATGCCGCCGCAGGCGGCGTCGATTGCCGTGGGGGCGATTCGAGATGTGCCGATCGTCGCCAAAGGCGTGGTCACGGTAGGGAGGCGCATGAAGGTTACCCTGTCCTGCGATCACCGTGCTCTGGATGGGTTGATGGGCGCGCAGTTTCTCAAAGAGTTCAAGCGGGTGTTGGAGCATCCGCAGGAATGGCTCACGCCGGTGGTGACGTCATGAGTTTCATCCAGATCGATCCCCGGTCCCCATCTGAAGCGAATCAGCCATCGGCCATCAACCATCAGCTATCAGCGCCACAATCCCGCCGCCTGCCATCTTGGTTCAAGGTAAAACTACAGACCGGTCCGGACTATCACGAGATTCGCCAGACCATGGATCGGCTCAACCTTCACACGATTTGTGAGGAGGCGCGTTGTCCCAACATGTGGGAATGTTGGAATGCGCGCACCGCGACGTTTTTGATTCTCGGCGATATCTGCACCAGGAGATGCCACTACTGCTCGGTGGAGACCGGTCGGCCGCATACGGTCGATCACGAAGAGCCGTTGCGCGTGGCGGAGGCCGTTCAGGCGCTCAGTCTGCGCCACGCTGTGATCACATCAGTCAATCGTGACGAACTGGATGATGGCGGCGCGTCGGTGTTTGCCGACACCATCCGCCACATCCGGCGGTTGATTCCCAGCTGCACGATCGAGGTGCTCATTCCCGACTTTGAAGGGGACGAAGCTGCGCTCGCGGTAGTGGCGGGGGAGAAGCCGGACATCCTGAATCACAACATCGAAACGGTGCGGCGCCTGTTCCCCTCGATCCGGCCGCAAGGCAAATATCAGCGGTCGATTGAGTTGCTGGGACGAGCCAAGCAGATGGGAATGACGACGAAGTCGGGATTGATCGTCGGCATGGGCGAAACGACGGACGAAGCCCGCGAAGTCATGCGTGACCTGCGCGCAGTCGACTGTGACATCATGACGATCGGGCAATACCTCCAGCCGACAAAGGAGCATCTCCCCGTTGCGCGGTTCTACCATCCCGACGAGTTCGCCGCCTTGAAAGAAGAAGGCTTCGCCCTCGGCTTTCGCCACGTGGAATCCGGACCGCTGGTCCGCAGTTCCTACCACGCTGAACAACAGGTGGGAGGAAGCACGCATGGGGATTGCTTCTGACGATCTTCTGCTAAGCTACGTGGTTTTATAGTTTCTTCAACCTCAGTGAGAAGAAGATATCTTTGGCTATTGTTCTCGTCATAGGAGCAGGAGCTTCTCGTGCCCTCGTGCACACGCCACTCGGGACGAACCTGGTCTGGACGTATTGGCAGGACTCTCATCCTTTTGCAGACACGCCTCGCTACAGCAAATTCCTTCAGCTGGCAGAGAAGTTATTTCCAGAGTTTCGTGGAGAGGCTAATAAATTTCTGTCAATGCAGAAAGAGTGCATGATTTACTTCGCGCCCGAAGAGCGTTTGCGCAAGTGCCATTACGTGGACGACATGCTGAGAAGCCTTAAGGGGAACAGTGAGGAGGAAGGGGAAAAACTGCTACAGCAGTTGATCCTAAAGCATATTGTTTCTGTGAGTAATGAGCATCATCGCGGATATGACCAGTTCAAGAAGCATTTTCTTGGCATGCCAAATATTTCCGTAGTTGCGCTCAATTTTGACACCTATTTGAATGAGGGGCCCCCAGGCCCCAAGCTAGATTATCGTGTGCACTTTGATTGGATAGATCCAAATAGATGCAATTACTCTTCGGGAAAAGGCCTCCCGCTCCTGAAGCTGAATGGTTCCTTGGACTGGGCTGTGTGTTCTCAAGGCCATCTTACTCTTCTGAACTATTCAATCACGGAAAGGACCTTCCCCGGAGGTAGGTGCCATGTCCAATTGTGTAACAATACGATTGCTCCTCTTCTTGTAACTCCTCATTTAGAACATGATTCGGTGTTTGCAGGTTTATGGAAAGAAGCAGAGGAGGTTCTCGCAAGAGCTGAGAAGGTCGTAATCATCGGCTATTCATTCCCCCACTACGACACAAGAGTAATTGAGCTTTTCCAACGCAGTCTGAAAGGGAGCATCGTGGTTGAAGTCATCGATATGAAGATGTGCGATGAATTAGAGGAAGATGCACGTTGTCGAATTCAGGCAAAATACCAAGGTCTGTTCCCCAACCTCTCCACAAATCAACTCACCATACACTCTGAAGGCCTAGAGAAGTCTCTTCAGAGAGTCTGCCCGTAGACAGATGTTCTCTGCATACAGCAGGAAGGCCTCGATGAACCAATTTCTGAATCTTTCGAGCTGTTGGTGAGGCACTCATCCCTAATCCCGTAAGATCAAAGTTTGTCCGTCTAGCAGCCAAGCAACACATTACGGAGTGTTCGATTTCAAGCCTGCAAGATCTTCGCGCAGATGGCGGCCGTGGAAAGTCTGAGGGACTTGCGCAGGGACGCGGCTATCGGGCGACGACGTTGACTTGGGCAGAATACCCAATTCGTGCAAGGAGTTGTTCGCAATCTTCCCATGCAAGCCCGAAGGTCCGGACGTCGGCGACACCAAGCCGTGCGATGACATCGCGAATAGCGGCGTAATGGGCGGGATCGAAGTCACTCTCCATCAGCGCCGACTCTGCCCATGCGACGAGGTCGGCCAGTGAGAGATCGTGATGCAAATAGGCGGCCAGCTTTTTGGCTACGGCTTCGCGGGAGATGATCTCCATAGCGGCTACACCTTTCGATGACCCAAGTCTACCGGATACTTATGATGGACCTCAATCAAATCCCCTTTTGCATCGTAGACCTCCTGGTAGAAACGGAGTGTGACTTCATCGGCGCCGACTGCTTTGACATATCGGACACGCCAGCCTGACCGGCTTGGAACATCGATCCAATACCGTCTCTCGCCGTCTGGCAGATCCTGCCACGTTGGAAACTTCCGCTCATTTGCTCCCTTGTACCCACGAGGTGCATACTCGGGAAATTCACAAGAGGTGTCAAGGTTGGGAGCCCGTTTCCGCCTCTGATTGACCCTATCTATTCATAATGCAGTGCTTCGATCGGATTCATGCGTGAGGCTTTGTTGGCCGGGTAGAGGCCGAAGAAAATCCCTACGGCCAGTGAGAAGAGAAAGGCGACGGCGACAGCCTGTGAAGAAATAATGGTCGGCCAGCCGATGAGGCGGGTCAGGAGCCGCGCGCCGGCGATCCCGAATATTACCCCGGCCACTCCGCCGATCGCGGTGAGAATGATCGCCTCGACGAGAAACTGCAGAAGAATGTGAGCGCGTTTGGCGCCCACTGCCATGCGAATGCCGATCTCTCTGGTGCGTTCCGTGACCGACACCAGCAAAATGTTCATGATGCCAATCCCTCCAACCAGGAGCGAGATGGAGGCGATGCTCAGCAGCATCATCATCATGGTGCGGCTCGCGCCGGCGACAGTCTTCGCCACGTCCTCCATGGTGCGGATGGTAAAGTCGTTTTCCTCGGCCGGGTGAATGCGATGTCGCGCGCGCAGGAGCTCTTTGATCTCCTCCACGGCGGCCGGAATGCTGTAGCGGTGCTGAGTGGCGACCATGATGATGCCGACGGTCCCGAGGAATTTTGTGCCCAGCACTTTGCGCTCCGCCGTCGTGAAGGGCAGGACGACGAGATCGTCCTGATCCTGGCCGGACAGCGATTGTCCTTTCGGCGACAGGATGCCGATCACGCGCAACGGGACATTTTTGATTCGGATCTGTGCGCCGATGACCTCCTCGCCCCGCTCGAATAAATTGTCCGCGACGGTTTTCCCCAACACGACGACTTTGGCGGCGGAGTCCTCATCGGCCTGCGTGAAAAAGCTCCCGTCGGCCACCGGCCAGTTGCGCAGGTCGGTGAAGGTGGTGGTGGTGCCGAGCGCGATGGTATTCCAGTTCTTGTGCTCGTGAATGACCTGGAGCACCGAGCGGGAGGCATAGGTCACCAGGCCGATGTCGCCGACGCGCTTTTCGATATCGCGGGCATCATCGACGGTGAGGGTGGAGACACTCCCGAGTCCGCCGCGCACGCCGCCGGTGGTGGTCGCGCCGGGGATGATGATGAGGACGTTCGTGCCGAGGCTGGCAATTTCGCGTTGCACCGAGGCCGTCGCGCCCTGCCCGAGACTGACCATGCCGACCACAGCGCCGACGCCGATGACGATGCCGAGCATGGTCAGGCCGGCACGCAGGGGATTTCGTCGGAGGATGCGGAGGGCCGAGAGAATCGTCAACCAGAGAAAGCTCATGAGGGCTGCATCACCGCATTTTCGGCCCGAACTCAAAACCCGGGGGCAGTTTTTCCTGCGCGGTCTCTTCCGTCGTCGCGAGGCCGACAATGGCGGCCTCGCCTTCGTGGACATCGCCGGATGTGATGTCCGTAAACAGGGAATCCGCAATGCCGAGGGTCACCGGTGCCGCTCGCACGCGACCTGTCGCGTCGAGTATCCAGAGTTGCGGCGTCTTGCGATCCGTCGGCACGCCCGGCATACGGAATCGCAACGCGGCGTTGGGGGCGCGCAGGGCCTCTTCGTTACGGGCGGTCACGATGGTGATATTGGCGGTCATGCCGGGTTTCAGTTTGAGTTCAGGGTTCTCGACAGAGATGATCACATCGTAGGTCACGACGTTCTGGATGCTGACCGGCGCATTTCTGACCTGCGTCACGATGCCATGGAATGATTCCCTTGGATAGGCATCCACCCGGAAGTCCGCCGACTTGCCTTCGGTCACTCCTCCGATATCCGATTCGCTGACGTTGGCAATCACCTGCATGCGGGTCAGGTCCTGGGCCAGGACAAACAACGTGGGTGTTTGAAAGCTGGCCACCACGGTTTGCCCTTCCTCGACATTGCGGGACACGACGGTGCCGTTCACCGGAGAAAAAATGGTGGTGTAGCCTAAATCGAGTTCGGTCGAGGCGAGCGTGGCCTTGGCTTGATCGACCTGTGCCTGGGTCAGATCAAGTTGGGCTTCGGCGTCGTGCAGATTGGTGGTCGAGAGGTCGAGCTCCGATTGGGCGACGAATTGCTGCTCCCGCAACGCCGTCATCCGCGTAAATTCCAATCTGCGCTGCGCGAGCATGATCCGAGCTTTGGCAAGGTTTGCCCGCGCGCTTTTCAGCGCCGCTTTGGCCTGACTGACCTTGGCCTGATAGGGTTTCTGGTCGATTGAGGCCAGGATCTGTCCCTCCCGTACGACCGAATTAAAGTCGGCATAGAGTTTTGCGATCTTGCCCGACACCTGACTGCCGACCTGGACGGAGATCACGGGATTCACGGCGCCTGTGGCGGTGACCAGGGACGTGATCGGCCCACGTTCGATGGGGAGGGTCTTATAGTGAGCGGTCACAGGGTCATTCGCCCACCAGCGCCAGAAGGCCAGGGCAAGAATTACGAGGAGGCTCACCATCGCCACCACGATTGCTGACCGCCTGGGCTTAGGCGAAGTCTCCTGCCGGCCGAGGGCAACTGGGACGGAGGGATGGCCTTGACCTTGCACTACAGGGACTGAGGCCGGCACAACCGGTGTGGCATGCGTTGTCTGTTGCGGGTCAGGCTCAGATGGCTTCGAACTCATACGGTCACTCCGTCTCTCTCAGAAGAACGCAAGAGAGGTGCCGTTCCAGTTTCGTTGAACAGGCGGTGGATTGGTGAGAAGCCCGCTGGGTCATGACCATCGAGGTGGAGTCTCGCCAGGACCGATGGGGCATTTTGGGACAGTGGCCTGGTGTCGGTTGCGGCAGGACGCCCCTTGACCGCTCAGGAGTTGGCCGATTAGTCTGTTCGCGCATGCTCGGCGGGCCCTGAGGTGACCGTCTGGTCCAGAGAGGAAGGCTGTATGACAGAGGAATGGGGCGCAGTACTGGTAGTCGACGATGACGCCGACATGCGGAGTCTGCTCTGTGACGTCTTGCAGGGCCGAGGACATCAATGCATGGGGGTCGGCAGCGGAGACGAGGCGCTTCAACAGTTGAGCGAGGAAGACTATGCCGTCGTGCTCACCGATCTCCGAATGAAAGGCATGCAAGGCACCGAGCTGCTGACGGAGGTCAAACAGCGGTACCCCGATATCGGGGTGATTCTGATGACGGCGTTCGGCACGGTGGAGACCGCAGTCGATGCGATGCGGCATGGGGCCAGCGATTACCTCACCAAGCCGGTGAAGACCGAAGAATTGGTGCGGGTGGTTGAACGGGCGATCCGCGAAGCGGCCCTCCGGCGCGAGGTGAGTCGTCTGCGCAAAGAAGTGCACAAGGAATATAGCTTTCATCAGATTCTCGGCAAGAGCAAGCCGATGCAGGCCGTCTTCGATTTGATTCGACGGGTGGCGGATAGTCCGACCAATGTGCTGATCACCGGCGAGAGCGGCACCGGGAAGGAGTTGGTGGCCAAAGCCATTCATTACAACAGTGATCGACGTGATGCGCCGTTTGTCCCCGTGAATTGCGCGGCGATTCCGGAACAGTTGCTGGAAAGCGAACTGTTCGGCCATATGCGGGGCTCCTTCACGGATGCCAAAGTGGATAAGCGCGGGTTGTTCGAGGAGGCGCAGAAGGGCACGCTGTTTCTGGATGAGATCAGCGAGTTGCCGCTGATGTTGCAGGCGAAGTTGCTGCGTGCCATTCAAGAGCGGGAAATTCGACGTGTGGGTGCCACCAAGTCCATTCCGGTGGATGTACGGATTATCGCCGCGACGAACTTGAATCTCGTCGATGAAGTAAAGAATAAGCGATTCCGTGAAGACTTTTACTACCGCCTCAATGTCATTGAGCTGCGGTTGCCCCCGTTGCGGGAACGGCGGGAGGATATTCCGATTCTGGTGGATGCCTTTCTGAAAAAGTGCGCTTCCGCCCGCGGCAGGCAGGTGAAGGGGCTCAGCGAGCCGGCCCTCGCGATGCTGGCCGACTACGCCTGGCCGGGCAATGTCCGGGAATTGGAGAATGTCATCGAGCGGGCGGTGACGTTGAGTCACGGCGACATCATCGGCGCGGAGGATTTACCCATCCAGGTTCAGGGCGCTCGCGGCGATCGCCGGATTCTCGACGAAGCGGCCGAACGTACCTTGCCGCTGCACGAAGTCGAGAAGGAATATATCGTGAAAATTCTGGAAAAGACGGGCGGCAATAAATATCAGGCCGCGCATGTGCTGGGCATTGATCGCAAGACCCTGTACCGCAAGCTCGCCGAGATCGAGGGCAAACCACACTCAGACGCGTAGATTCCACGTCTCACCGTCGTGGGGGAGCCGTCGTGTACCCTCTACCCCTAAAAACCCTGCTACTTGAATATGGCGGCCCTGCGCTGCTGACCCTGGGGATTTTCCTGCTCGACCTGTCGCTGCCGGCCGAGTATGCGGTCTGGCTACTCTATGCGATTCCTCTTGCGCTGACCGCGGCCAGCTCCCGGACTGGCTCGATACGTTATGGCGTGGGACTGGTCGCCCTGCTGGTCGTGATCGGGGCGGTCGCCTCCCCCTCAGAGCTTCCGCCGATTTCCTCTTGGATTAATCGACTATTGGGCATTGGGCTCCTGGTAACCATTTTCACGTTCCTGTCCGCGAACCGTCGGAATCATTCGGTGCAGGCGTTTCCACCGACCATGCCTGAGCCCGCGCATAAGCAATCGACACCTGCCGAGGCGGCGGAGGCCATCGCCCATGCAGAAGCTGCCGTGGAAGGGGCGATGGCCGGACAACGCCGGGCCGAAGCCGAGCTGCAGCATGACAAGCTTCGCTTCGAAGGGATCGTGCAATCGGCCATGGATGCCATCATCACGGTGGATGACGCGCAAAAAATCGTGTTGTTCAATCAGGCTGCGGAAGACATGTTTCAGTGGAGCGCGCAGGACATGTTGGGGCGGCCGTTGGACCGCCTGATTCCCGAGCGGTTTCGTAGCGCGCACGCGGAACACATCCGGGAGTTCGGGCGGTCGGGTATTACCACGCGTCAAATGGGGGCGTTGGGAGTAATCATGGGGGTTCGCTCCTCTGGCGAGGAATTTCCCATTGAGGCGGCGATTTCGCAAATCGGTATTGAAGGCCTGCGGTATTACACCGTCATCCTTCGCGACATCACTGAGCGCAAACGGCTGGAGGAAGATCTGGCGGAGCGTGAGGCGCTGCTGCGGGCGATCATCGAGACGGAGCCGGAGTGTGTGAAAGTACTTGCGCTCGACGGCACGGTTCAGACCATCAATGCGGCGGGGCTGGCGATGGTTGAGGCGACAAGCCCCACACAGGTCGTCGGCAAGGATGTGTGTCACCTGGTGGCCGAAGAGTTTCAGCCGGTGTTTCGCGAATTGGTCCGTCAGGCCGCCCATGGCGAGGCTGGTCGGTTGGAGTTTCGGCTGGTGGGGTTTCTCGGAACTCCCCGATGGCTGGACACCCATGTGGTGCCGCTGCGTGCCCCCGATGGCAGTGTGTCCGCCGTGTTGGGAGTGACCCGAGACGTGACGGAGTGGAAGAAGACCGAACAGCTGTTGCGTCAAAGCGAAGAACGCTATCGACGTCTGCTGGCCGTGTTGCCGGATGCTATCCTCGTCAATCGCGGGGGGCGGATTGTGTTCATCAACGAGCAGGGACTGCAGCTGTTCGGAGCGAGTCAGCCGGAAGACATCCTCGGTCGGTCGCTCTACGAGTTGGTGCATGCCGACTTTCACGATCTGGTGCGGGAGCGGATTCGGCACCTGCTGGATTCCGGCAGCACGGTCCCCGAAGTCGAGGAGAAGGCCGTTCGACTGGACGGGACCATCGTCGATGTGGCGGTCAGGGCCGCCCGGTTCCAGGACGAAGCGGGAGCCGGCATTCTCGTCGTGCTGCGCGATCTCTCGATGCGCAAGGTTTCAGAGCAGCGATTGCGGGAAAGCGAAGAACGGCTTCAGAGCCTGCTGGGGGCGATGGAGGATGTGATCTGGTCGGCGTCTCTGGATTGGGGCACGCTCTATTATGTGAGTCCGTCTGTGATGGAGATCTATGGCCGGTCCACCGAAGAGTTCCTCGCCCAGCCATCGCTACGGTTGGCGGTGGTGCATGAAGAGGATCGTGCCCTGGCCGACCAGGCGCTGTCGGATCTCCAGCGTGCCGGGGAGTTTGATGTCGAGTATCGCATCGTCCGGCTAGACGGCGAAGTGCGATGGCTGCATGATCGTGGGCGAGTCATCAAGGACGAGGCGGGCCATCCCCTGCGGATCGATGGGATCGCCAGCGACATCACGGAGCGGAAGCGGCTGCAGGCGCAGCTGCGCCGGACTGAGCGGGTGGCCGAACTCGGCACGGTGGCTTCCGGCATGGCCCATGAGATCGGGACGCCGATGAACGTCATTTTGGGCCGCGCGGAATATTTGATGGAGCGCACGAAGGAGGAGCCGGTCAGGAAGGGGCTCCAGACCATTATCAGTCAGGTCGAACGGATCACGCGGGTGATGAATCAGCTGCTGGCGTTTGCCCGCCGTCGTCCGGTTGAGCATCGGGCGTTGGATCTCCATCAGATCGTCGAGGATAATCTGGAAATTTTTCAAGAGCGGCTTTCGCACAGCCACATCACGGTTGAAACGTCGTTCGCGGAGGCTTGCCCGTTGGTGCGCGCCGATGCCGATCAGATGAGCCAGGTGTTGATCAACTTGGTCATGAACGCCATCCATGCGATGCCGGGTGGGGGCGTGCTGAAGGTCGCATTGGCGCCGGCAACGGATCGCGGCATGGTCATGCTGGTGATCGGCGATACCGGTCACGGCATGCCGAAGGACGTCATTGCCAAGATCTTCGATCCCTTCTTTACGACCAAGGAATTCGGCAAGGGGACCGGACTTGGCTTGACGGTCGTCAGGGGCATCATTGAGGAACATGGCGGCACGATCCAGGTCGAGAGCGAGCCGGGTGTTGGAACGGTGTTTACGATCTGTCTGCCGATTCAGGTCGACCCCGGTCAGAAATCGTGATGATCACCCTTTTCCCTCCCCGGTTTGAAGAGTGATCCGAGAAGCAGGTTGGGTGGTTGCTGTAGCGCTTCGGGGCAGCCTGTCTATACAGGTGGGGTCTTTCTCACCAACGCCGCTGGGGCTCCGTTTCTGTTTGGAAAATCCTTCACTGCCGAATCATCAATGAACGCAAGGTGTTGCCTCATGCCAGGGCCAAGGAGGAATGGCACATAGTTTGCGTTGACTCATTTGGCATGGAAACCGGTTATTGGAGCCTCGACATGAAAGGTAGGTCACCAGCCGTGTTGTTGGTGGTGGAAGATGATAAGGACATGCGCAGTTTGCTGTGCGATGAGCTGTGGGGGGAAGGGTATCAATTGCGCGAAGCCAGCAACGGGGCGGAAGGGTTGGATGCCGTGATGCGGGCCGCACCGGACTTGATCGTCACGGATTTGAAAATGCCGTCCGGCGGCTTCGATTATGTGCATCGGCTGAGACGGTGTGCGCCGGCCTGCCCGATCATCGTCATGACGGCATTCGGCGACGCCAAAACCAAGGAGGAGGCGCTAAAAAGCGGCGCGACTGCCTATTTCGACAAGCCGGTGCGCCTGTCGGAGTTAAAGGCGACGGTGAAACGACTCCTCATGCCTGCCGAGGGCTCGGCGTCCGAACGCACCATCCATTGATGACCCGGGTCGGACGGTGCGGCGACCCGATGGCCCCCCTTGGTGAGAGGGTTGTCTTCGAAGTTCCAGGCGTAGTACATATAGGGCCTTTACACTGAAGAAAGGCCCTTCTTGGTTTCTTCTGAAATAAGGAGTGATGAGATGGCCGGATCTCACGCACCAACAGGACCCCTCTCTCCCTTCGCTGATCCCATTCTCGCCGCTCGTTTAGAAGCGCTTCGTCAATTGGCCGATGGACTGACCGACCGCGTCGCTGTGATGGACCGGGAGCTCAATGTCGTCTACGCCAACGATGCTGCCTGGGGGAAGTCAGGAAAGCCGCCAGCGGGGACCAAGCCGGCGAAGTGTTACGAATCGTTCGTTCAAAAGAAAGATCCTTGCGGGACATGTCCTGCTGAGTCTGTTTTTGCGACGGGTGAAGTGCTGACGGTTTCCTGTAATACGTCGGGTGACGGCACTGCCTGTGGTATGCATCAGGCCTTTCCGCTTGTCTCCTCCGGGGGAGATGTCGGCTCCATTCTCGTTTTGTTTCACAAGCGGCCGGAGCCGCTCGGTATTCCGGCATCCCTTCCGCAGCACCAGCCGGGCGCATCGCGCCCGGAACGGACTGCGTCACGATTGGGCGATCTCGTCGGCGCGAGTCCGGCGATGAATCAGCTCTTTGAAATGATCCGGTTGGTGGCGGATAGCTCGGCGACGGTACTGATTCAGGGGGAAAGCGGCACGGGAAAAGAACTGGTCGCTCGGACGATTCACCAGACCAGTTATCGACGTGAGAAGCCTTTTGTGGTGGTCGATTGTGGAGCGCTCCCGGAAACATTGCTGGAGAGTGAACTGTTCGGCCATGTCAAAGGCGCGTTCACCGGAGCCGCAGGGGCCAAGCCCGGGTTGTTTGAAGAAGCTGACGGGGGCACGATCTTCTTGGATGAAATTGCCGACACCTCCCCGACCTTTCAGGCCAAGCTCCTGCGAGTCTTGCAGGAAGGGGAGATCAAGCGGGTCGGCGGCACACAACCGATCAAGATCGATGTTCGTGTCGTGTCGGCCACCAACAAGGATCTCACCGATTTAGTGAAGGCGAAGGCCTTTCGACAAGATCTCTATTATCGATTAGCCGTCTTGCCCGTCCATCTGCCCCCGTTGCGGGAGCGGAGGGCGGACATTCCCCTGTTGGTGGAGAAATTTGTCGGGGACTCCTGCCAGCGGCATCGGCAAGAGCTGCGCCGGGTCAGCGAGGAAGCCATGTGCGCATTAACTGCTGCGCCTTGGCCCGGCAATGTTCGCGAACTGCAGCACTATATCGAGCGTGCCGTGGTCACGACCACTCACCAGGAACTGACCTGCGCGGATCTGGTGGCTGTCGGGTCGCATGTCGAGGCCACCGATCTGAGGACGGTCGGGCGCTATGCGGCGAGGCAGGCTGAGCGGGTTCGGATACTTCAGGCGTTGCAGCAGACGTCCGGAAATCGGGTGAAGGCCGCACGTCTTCTCAAAATTAGTCGCGCAAGTCTCTATAACAAGCTCCACGAGTTCGATATCCGTTAGGCCCGCTTCCATCGATTCTCCTCACTGCTCCGAATCTCGACGTCCCGCAAAATCCTCTTCAAAATCAGCTCGGTTGCCGGCCAATCCTCCGGACATCCAGAGCCTCTTTGCCCCTTATTGCCACAAAACAGAATCCTTGGTGTCTAATAATGTAGACAGTCTAAGTCATTGTATTTTCATGCGTGTCGTTCACTCCCCTGCAGTCTGTCTAAAGGCCTGGAAAACAACCCGTAGTCCGTTCTTCCTCGTTGTCGCACTCGACACTCATAACATGTTGATAGTGTAGCGAAACGTTTCTGCTCATTGAGGTGGGTGGATAGGCACATCAATTGCGATGTGCCGGGGTGCTGGTGAAGGCGCGGGTGATTAGGACCGGCCTCCGAATGACCTGCTCCCTCAAACTTTGAGGACACCCTTCACCAGCCCTTTTCTCTTTTGGAGCGTTTCGTGGAGGGGAGAAGGAGAGGCCGGAGCAGCCGGGGTCCTGCCTGACGGAGGCCGGTCACACGACCACGCTTTTATTCACTCCCGCGGAAGGGCGCGGGATTATCAAGGAGGGAGGCCGACATATGAGGTCTTCAGTGCAGTCAAAACGCAGGCGCATCAGTCGCAAGGCGATGCTGAGCCTGCAGGCGGCGCTACTCTCGGGCAGCTTACTTGCTGCGCCGTGGGTGTTCGCGGCCGGGTCAGGCGATCAGTCGCATGATGGACATGCGACGCCGGTCGCCATGCCGGGTTGGACCCAGACCTTGAAGGGTCAGACGGTGGTGGAAAACGCCATCGAAGGTCGAGCCGGCAATGCGGAAAAGATGGAGATGCAGCACCACCGCCTGATGGAGAAGTTGGAGCAGCAGGCGGGCAGCGATGCCAAGGCGCAGCAGACCTCCGGTGCATTCAACGAAATGTCGATGATGCACCAGTACATGGGACAGGACGGGAGCAGCTTCTTGCTGGCATCCGATTCGTCGAAGGGCGAGCCGGTCTTGACCAACGGCGGGAAATGTCCGGCGGGCGCGCCGGTGAAGAAATATGATGTCTCGATGGTCAACATCGAGATCACGCTCAACCGGTGGCTCGATTATTATCCCGGTTACATGTACGTCCTGACCGAGGATCTCCCGAAAGCGCGTGCGGAAGAGGAGAAGAACAAGGCTGCGCGTGAGAAGGAAGGCTTTGATCCTGGTGCCGTGACCACCGGATTGCAGGGTGATGTGATTCAGCCGTTGGTCATTCGCGCCAACCAGGGTGATTGCGTCAAGATGACTCTGCGCAACCAGATGGAAGCCGAGGATGGTAGCTTGTTCATCCAGGCCTCCAGCATGATCGTGAGTTCGACCGGCAAGCCGGCGACGACCACGAACCCTGATGCGATCGTATCGCCGGGGAAGGTGCAGGATTTCGAGTGGTACATCCACCCGAACATGCAGGAAGGTGTGCGTCAGTTCCACTCCTGGAGCCATGACCGCGAATTGACCGTGCTCGGGCTCTTCGGCGCGTTCATTGTCGAGCCCAAAGGCTCGACCTACGTGGATTCGCTGGGAACGGGTCCGGACAAGCAGGTGGCCAGTGGTTGGCAGGTCAACATCGATAACGGATCGGGACCGGACTTCCGCGAGTTCGTGTTGTTCTATCACGAAATCGGCGACGAAGCCTTCCGCCCGCTGAACAAGAAGGGTGACTTCTTGCCGCAGCGCGATCCGCTCACCGATGCGTATCGTCCGGGCGGTCGCGCGTTGAACTATCGCAGCGAGCCGTTCGGCATCGATCAGATGCATTTGCAGCACGAGTACTTCGGTTTCGAAGATGAATCGCTGGCCTACAGCGCCTACACCTTCGGCGACCCACCCACCACGATTGCCCGCGGTTACTTGGGCGATCCGGTGAAATGGCGTGTGGTGCACGGTGGATCGGAAGTGTTCCATTCCCACCATCCGCACAGCGGAACGATCCGTTGGCAGCGGAGCCCGGGCACCGAAATGAACACCCTCTGGGCGGCAGGTCAGGACGGACCGGTGAAGTATCCGGTGGTTCGGACCAAGTCGGATCGTGTTGACGTCGAAGTCATCGGTCCGTCGGAAGCCCTGGACCTCGAGCCGGAATGCGGCGGCGGCGGCTGTCAGCACCTGGCCGGTGAATTCCTCTATCACTGCCACGTGGCGCATCACTACGTCGCGGGCATGTGGGGGTACGGCCGGTTCTACAACACGTTGCAAGCCGGAAACGGCCACACGGACACCATGCCGGACTTGGCGGAATTGCCTGACCGCAAGGGCCGCATGAAGCTCGGTGTGTCGTCCGACAAGCTGATCGGCACGACGGTGGATTGGTTCGGTAAGACCTTTAAGATTGTGGACAAGAGCCAGAAGACGAACTGGAAGTCCGATCCTGTGATCGTGAACATCAAGGATTGGGTGGAAATGTTCGTGCCGGCTCAGGGTCAACCGGGCCACACCAACGATGAGAAGGGCCAGATCATGGCCTATGATTCGACGGTGTGGGACTGGAAGTGGGACGGCAACATCGCCCGCGGTGAGCGGGAGAGCACGGCCCAGAACCCGAAGTATCCGTGGGCAGTGAAGTGGGATGACAGCACCAGACCGGCAATCCTGTTCGATCCGACGACGGGAAAAATGGCCTGGCCGTTGTTCAAGCCACACTTCGGCAAGCGCGTTCCGTTCTCGGCGAACCACAGCGGTGCGCCATGGTTGGAGCCGATTCACCAGGATGCGAACGGCGAGCGGACCTCAGAGCCGGCGCAGCCGGGCGAACAGGGCCGTTGGAGCCTGTGCCCTGACAACGCCAACCGGAAGCATTACAACATTCACTTTGTCCGCATGCCGATCACCCTTGCCAAGAAGCAGGGCAAAGAGCCGGCCATGGTGGACAAAGATGGTCTGATCTACGTCCTTCACGAAGAAGAGCGTTTGACCAGAGCCAATGACGATTTGAAACTGCCCGCCGTCATCCGCGCCAACGTGTATGACTGCGTGGACGTGTTGTTGACCAGCGAATGGGACGACGACGATTACACCAACTTCCAGTCGTCCAAGATCAACATCCATCCCCACTTCTTCCAGTTCGATACTGGGAACTCGGACGGCGTGATCTCCGGCATGGAGTACGAAATGTCGGTTCGGCCGTTCACCATGTGGGGCAAAAAGACCAAGCATGGGTTGCCGGCACCGATGGTGGCCAAGCTGACCGGCGAAGCCAAAGCCGGTGCGACCTCCATTAAGATCCAGATGGCGCCCGGCGCCACGGCCTTCCACGTCAACACCGAGTTGATGGTCGGTATGGATTGCTTGGAGAAGGGCAACGATCCAGCGGCGTCCTTGCCGCGGGATAAGAGCTGTCAGGAAGTCGCCCGTGTGAAGGAAATCAAGGGCGATGTGGTCACGTTCTTCAAGCCGCTGAAGCACAGCCACCCGGTGGGCGACCTCGTATCACCGGAGTTCGTGCGTTATCGGTGGTGGGTGGACGTGGATATGGGAACGGTGTTCTGGCATGACCACGCGTTCGGCGCGACGACCTGGCCCCATGGCGGGTTCGGCGTGACGATCGTGGAGCCGTACGGATCCACCTATCATGATCCGAAGAACGGCAAGCTGGTCTACAGCGGGCCGATCGCGGACATTCACAGCAATGAGCCGATCGGAGCCGGTGTCAGCGGCAGCTTCCGCGAGTTGATGGTTTCCATCCACGACACGGTGCCGCACACGGTCAACGTCATCGAAGCCGGCAATCCTCCCGGACAGCCGATCGAAGTGGCGTTGGAAGCGGGCAAGACGGTGTCGTTCCAGATGCCGGATAAGATCTTGAACGCGCCGAACAAGTACATCAACGGCGGAACGCACACGACCGGTAGCGGCTTCAACTTCCGCGCGGCCCCGTTTGCACAACGCCTGTCCAACAATCCGGACACCTCCAAGCTGTTCAGCAGCGCGGTTCACGGTGATCCGGGCACTCCGCTCCTGCGGGCGTACACGGGCGACACCATGGTGTTCCGCCTGTTGCACCAGCTGATGAACGAGTCGCACGTCTGGACGATCGCCGGCCATACCTTCCTCACGGAGCGGTATGCGGCGGATGCCAACCGGAAGAACTCGATTCACGTCGGGATCGCCGAACGGTATGACCTCGTCTCTAAGGCGGGCGGATTCCAGGGTATGCCTGGTGACTACATCCACTTCAACGGCAGAACGTCACACTTCGCCGAGGGTGGATGGGGCATCCTTCGTGTACTCGACAAGCAAGTACCGGATCTGATGCCGTTGCCCAAGGGGACCAATCCCCTCGGGATCCCAGCGACACCAAATTCCGTCTGTCCGTCGGATGCTCCGGTGAAGAGCTTCAACGTCGTGGCGTTGGATCGCCCGATGAAGCTCAATCCGAAGGCCCCGGATGCGATCGAGGTGGACTTCGAGCGGAAGATTGAAATGACCATGCCGGAAGGCAAGATCTTCGCGCTGGAGGAAGAAGCCGCGACCGTGGCGGGCAACGTGATGCCGAATCCGCTCACGCTGCGCGCGAATCTGGGTGACTGCATCAAGGTGAATCTGAAGAACAAGATGAAGGCGAGCCGGGCATCCTTCTTTGCGCCGGGCCTGGCCTTCGATCCGCGCGACAGCCAGGGCTTGAACGTCGGTAACAATGCCGGCGACCAGACCGTGGCTCCGGGCGAGAGCCGCACCTATACCTACTACGCGCATCCTTTGAACAAGGAAACGACGTCGTTGGTCTGGGACGGCGGCAACATCGTGGTCAATCCGCGTAACGGGTTGTACGGTGCGATCATCATCGGACCGAAGGGATCGCAGTATCGTGATCCAGTGACCGGCGCCGATGTGTCTCAGAAGAACACGTGGCGGGCGGATGTCATTGTCGACACCACGCTCACCGAAAACGCCGGCAAGCGGAACTATCGTGACGTCGCCCTCTTCTTCCAAGATGAGGACAACATCATCGGAACCGCGTTCATGCCGTACGTGCAGAACGTGGCCGGTTTGACGTCGGTGAATTACCGCGCTGAACCGTACAAGTTCCGCGAAGAGCAAGGGTGCTCGTTGGGCAAGATCTTCCAGCCTTGCGCGGTCGATAAGCCCGAAGATCCCGTCACGCCTTTGATCGAGGCGCATGCGGGAGATGCCGTCCGGATCCACGTGATCGGGGCGAACAGCGAGCAGAACGGAATGTTCGGTGTCGAGGGCCACGAGTGGCCGATCGAACCGTACATGCCTGGTGCGGATATGATCAGCGTGGTGGAATATGCCGGGTCTGAAGTCCTCGACGTCTTCATCCGTGGCGGTGCGGGCGGACCGTATCGTCAGGTTGGAGACTTCGTCTGGTCCAATGCTCGGCTGCCTTACACGCAGTCCGGACAATGGGGCTATATGCGCGTGTTGCCGGTTGGCGACTCGCGGATTCAGCCTCTCAGCGCAAGCGGTTCAGGTGCACGTCAAGCCGAGGTGCAGCCTGAGGCGCAGGCGATTCCGACGGCCATGAAGTAAGTAGGGACGTCATGGTGTAACACCGGATGGGGGAGCTGCCTGTACCACGCAGCTCCCCCATCTGTGTTTTGAGTTTCAGGGGAGGAATTCAGTGATCGGTTCCCTGTATGATCGAGAGCGGACATCGATCACTACATGAACCCATCACAGAGGAGGCCGGACGTGACACGGGGAATGACAATGACGTGTGAAGAACAGCAGAAGCAGGTGCATGCATCCCGGTGGGTCTTTGGTCTGGCGACGGCGGCTCTCGGAGCGTTTCTCGCGAGCGGGTCGGCGTCAGCCTACGAAGAAGTCACCGTGTCGGACGGAGGGACACTGACGGGAGTCGTCAAATTAGAGGGGGCCGTTCCAAAACCAAAGGGCTACAACCTCACCACGCTGCCCGATCCGTTCTATTGCGGGCGCATTTCCGATGGGGAAGGGTGGCGTATCCTGCAACCGTTCAACGTCGGACCGAAGGGCGAGTTTCGTGAAGTGGTGGTGTATCTCGAAGGGATCGAGAAGGGCAAGCCCTTCGCTGAAAAAGAGGTGCCGCAGATTGAAGCAAAGGACTGCCTGTTCCTGCCGTTTACGACGGTCGTACGGGACGATCAGTCGGTGACGGTCGTCAACATGGACCCTGTGATGCACGACATTCAAGCGTACGAAACGTCGAATTTAGGGGCACGCGTCCTCTTCAATGTGCCGCTGCCGATGAATCCACAGCATCCGCGGAATTTCAAGGATCGCACCGAAGCCGGCATGTATCACAAACACATGGCCGGTCCTCCGATGAAGGAACTGGTCAAGCTGAGCAAGGGGCGCCGAATCTTCGTCATGCAATGCGGGTTCCATGCCTATATGGAGAGCTGGGGCGTGGCGATCACGAATCCCTACTTTGCGAAGACGGACGAACAAGGCCGATTCACTATGACCGATGTGCCCCCTGGGACCTATAAGTTGGTTGTCTGGCATCCCTATATCAGGACGACTACCGAACAAACTGTCACCATCGGTCCCAAGGGCGCCCTTGAGACAACCATCGGAGTGCCGGCGCCGATCGGGCGGCTGTATGCCAATGAAGTCCTGGACCATGCGTACACCCGGTACAACGTGACTGAGGAAACGAAGAAGGAAATCGATCCCCTGCTTCAAAAGCAGGAGCACTGAGCTGAAGCATGTCACGCAGAAGGGACTATCGTCATGTCGGCGAAGCGGTCTCCTTCTGCGGGCGAATGACGAGTGGCGCACGATGCGTGTAGATCGCACGATTGGCAGGATTGTGTTGGCAACGGTCATGAGTGTGACGGGCTGGTGGGCGCCTGCCGACTGGGCCTCGGCCGACCATGAATTGCCGAAGCCTCCGCCTTTGTGGTCGCCCCTCGATGAGGCAGAGCGGCTCGCATTGATCGAGGTGCCGAACGGCATGGCGCACGTGCCGGCCGGTCCGTTTCTTATGGGGAGCGACCCAAAGTTCGATCGGGCGGCCGGTCCACAAGAGCAGCCGCAGCGCCGGGTCTATGTCGATGCATTCAGCATAGACCGGTATGAAGTCAGCAATGTGAATTATCTGCGGTATGTGTTGGCCACCGGGGCGGCCTGGCCGCATTACTGGCGGGGGCAGCCCTTTCCCGAAAAGATGGCCAAACATCCGGTGATCGGCGTGACCTGGCGGGAAGCCGATGCCTATTGCCGCTGGCGTGGCACCCGTCTCCCGACGGAAGCGGAATGGGAGAAGGCCGCACGGGGCGAAGACGGGCGTATGTTTCCCTGGGGCAATGAACCGGCTGGGTGGATCAAGAGTAACATCGCGCATTCCGGGTCCAAACGTGGGGCGAAGTATCCACCGCTGGCGAACGTGGATCGGTACGAGAACGGCGTGAGCCCCTATGGGGTGTATCAACTCGCCGGCAATGTCAGCGAGTGGGTCTCGGATTGGTTCGATCCGGAATACTATCGACAAGAGCAGAACCGAAACCCACTGGGCCCTGAGTCTGGGCAGGATAAAGTGTTTCGCGGAGGGTCATGGAATGAGGATCCCGAAGTCGCCCGTTCCGCGGGGCGGAATTCCGGTGGCCTGGATCACTGGAGTTACTTGACGGGATTTCGTTGCGCACAATCGGGTGACACAAGCCAGCAACTGTCGGCGATTGATCCGGAACTTCTACGGAAGGCCGATCGCTGAGGGAGTGGCGGGAATATCAGAGGGAGGCCGAACATGAGGAAGCAGAGAAAAGGCGTGACACGGGCACTCAAGCGTGCCGGGCAGGCGCTGGTGATCGGAGCGGCATTGTGTGCGGTGATTCCTGTCGCACGCGCGTTGGACACACAGGACATCATCGTCGAGTGGACGCCGGAAGGAAAAGCGCTTGCCGAGCAGCGTGTCGCGACGATGAAGTTCAAGGAAGAGATGGTGTTGGTCCCGGCAGGCGAGTTCATTATGGGCAGCGACAAAAAGGTCGATCGCGTAGCCTATCGGTCTGAGCTGCCGCAGCGCCGCGTGTATCTGGATGCCTATGAGATCGACAAGTACGAGGTCACGAATCTGCACTACTTGAAGTACATCCTGGCGACCGGAAAATTGCCGCAACTGGATTGGCGCTACGACGGCGGGAATTTCCAGGAATCGATGGCGAACCATCCGATCATGCATGTCTCCTGGTACGACGCCGACAATTATTGCCGCTGGGCCGGCAAACGATTGCCGACTGAAGCGGAATGGGAAAAGGCGGCTCGCGGAGACGACGGGCGGTTGAATCCTTGGGGAAATCAATCAGCAGGTTTGAGCCGTGCCAATTTCGGCCGCACCGGTCTCTCCGGTCCGGTCCGCGATCGACCTGAACGGCTGCTGATGTATCCGCCGCTCATTTCGGTCGATAAGTACGACAATGCCGTAAGCCCCTATGGGCTGTATCAAACGCTGGGGAACGTGTCCGAATGGGTCAATGATTGGTACGACCAGGACTATTACAAGACGGCGCCGAACCGGAATCCTCAAGGCCCGGAAACCGGCACGCAAAAGGCGTTTCGTGGCGGCGGCTGGATGGACAGCACCACCACCATGCGAGTGGCGATGCGCAACGGGACCGATCCCACGACCAAGATCAATTGGATGGGCTTCCGTTGTGCGCGTGATGTCAAGGAGAACGTGGAAACGAAGGTGTCACTGGTGAAGGAGTAATCGGGGAGAGGGAGCCGGCCCGTCTTCGGATGGATCGGGAGGCGACCGGCTCCCCGTATCCCGTTTGCGCGTTTGATGTCGCGTCGGTCAATTGCTTCAGCCGTGCGTTGACGGAAGGCGTTGGAGCGCACCAAGCACGTAACCCGCCCTCCTTCACGGCATCACCCCGTGAGCACGCTCACCGGGTGACGACGGAGCACATGAAAATTTTCCCCCATCACCCACGGCGGTCAGTGCAGCAGAGGATCGCATTGCGATTCGTCGTCGATCGCTCGGTGTTGGATTAGCGTCAGGAATCGGCCAGTGGTGAAACGTAAGCCCTGCCTTGTTGAGAATTGCAGCACCTGCGGGCTTCGCGCGAAGGTCGTGTTGTGCGATATTGCAGGAAGCGATCTCGCCGAATTTGAGAAAATCAAACGCACACTCGAGTACGCACCGCACCAAACCGTGTTCTACGAAGGTCATCTGTGCTTGGGCCTCTACGTGTTATGCTCGGGCAAGGTCAAGCTCACGCGCTCTTCGACACGCGGCCAGCGGCAGATCGTCCGCATCTTGGGTCCTGGTGAGTTGATCGAGAAACATGTTTTCGGCGAGAGAGCCCTTCATGAAGTCACGTGCGAAACCTTGGAACCTTCTCAGGTCTGCGTCATCGACAAGGAACGCTACCTCGCTGTCATCCGCGGAAATCCTCAACTGGCGATCAAGCTGATCCAGCTCCTCAGTAACGAAGTGGGGGTCAATATGGATCATCTCGATCAATTCACGTTCAAAACCGCCCGCGAGCGATTAGCCGGCCTGCTGCTCGAACTCGGCGATCGATTCGGAAAAAAACATGACGATCATGTCCGGGTTGGACTCACCCTCAAACGGGAAGAAGTGGCCGAGATGGCCGGAATTACGGTTGAAACCGCCATCCGCCTGCTCGGCGTTTTTCGCGATGAGGGGGTCCTCACCCTCGACGGACGAACCATTACCTTGCTGAATTCAGACCGCCTCTCCAGAATCGCCCAGCGCTGAGCGAATTCCTCACATGTGAACAGTGATGCGTCGTGCGTGACGCGCGACAGGCGCAACATGGCGTTCACGAATCCAGGTTCGACATTCCGCGCCCCACAAGCCTTCTCCATTTTGTCTCTCATGTGCGTTCCGCCCATCCCGACGCATGCCGCATCTCTGCAAGCATAGGTCTAAGGGCCTATCAAAAACCTTGAGATACATCATACGCCAGACCGGCCGATCCTAGTGCGGGCCACTGTCCTGTTCGGTACAGTGCGCACGCCATCACGCTGTCGCGTTGTTCGTCCGTTGGAGCTTCTGGACATGGGATCCTGGAATGATGGTGTCTCAAGGTAGCAGGCCAACGAGGATCGCCGTCGATCCGGTGGCGCTGCTCAAACGGGAGCACCAGGTGATTTTGGAACGGCTGGCTATGGTCGAAACGGCGATGAGCTCCTGCACTGTCGGGAGTGGTGCGGTGAAGCGAACGAACCGGGATACGCTACGAGAATTGCTCCAATTCTTTACCGGCCCCGTGGGCGTGCATTTCACACGGGAAGCCATGCTGGTGGGCGGTCTGCGGCGAGTCCTCGGCCGGAAGCAAGAAGAGCAGGAGCAGTTCCAGAGCTTCTTGGACGAACACCGGGCGTTGAAAGCTGATGCGACTGCGGTGCTGAAACAATTGGCTGGAAAGGACGGTCACGATGCAGCGGCGTCAACGGGAGGTGGCGGATTGCGGTCGCTGACCGAAGAACTGTACGCGCTGATTCGTCGCTATCAGGAATTGATCGCCTGCGAGGAGCGGCTGCTGTTCGCCTTAGCCGAGATGCGGTTGACGGCCGAACAACGACGGCGAATCAGCCGGCGCATGCTGCAAGTGTGAATGTACGCATGAGTGGCAACGGGCGCGGGATCGATGAGGCGCGCACCCGATGTTGTGGGGCCGACACGGGCAGCGCCGATGCATTCCATGATCGAAGCAGGCCTAAGACGAGGAGTATCCACGATGATCAGAAGCGTCCACCACAGGCTCGCGCTGTTGTTACGTCAAGCCGGTGAGGACAAGGCGGGAGGGCAACCCGGACGCCAGTCAGGCGTTTCGGTGACACATCAAGGAGGGGACTATGATGCGGGTTCGGAGAATCGTGCGGAACATTGGAATGTGGGGTGTAGGGGTTGCGATCGCCGCGGTGCTCGGTGTTTCTTATGCGCAGCCGGCATCGGCTGAAGAAGGCACCGGAAATATGGTGTTCTTCAAGGGCGGGTTCATGAATCTCAACCAGGACCGGAGCGGGCAGATTTTTACGGATACGGCAGGGATTGGCGGCCAGAATGGTGGAAATACCGGATGGTATGCCGGCGCGGGCTTGGATCTGGTCATGTCAAAGGATGTCTGGGGAGGAATGGACAAGACTTGGGTGGTCGGTGAAATCGGGTTGCAGTTCAACAGCATCAATTCAAACCGCGTGAACAATGCCGCCGGGAGCATCGCGACCAGAACCTTGACCGACACGCTGGCCACAGATCCCCAGAAGGTCCAGCTCACGATGGTCACGATCGATGTCGCGCCGAAAATCAAATTTATGGATGGAAATGCATTCCGGCCCTGGATCATTCCGATCGGTCTGGATATCCATGTGATCAGTCCGCCGTCCAATCGCACGCAGTACCTCGATCTGGGTGTGCAGTTCGGCGGCGGGTTCGAGTATGCCGTCTGGAAGGCGTTCAAAGTGGGTGTGGATGCCCGCTATCACCTCACGGCGCGTCTGACCAACACGAACAACGACTATTTTCAGGTGGGACCCTACGTCGGCATTTCGTTCTAGGGCGATGGAGGCGATGGGGCACCGGCCTGGGATATACGCCGGCGTTCGTGTGTGATACAAGTAGTCCTACGCGGCCACGCCGGTTTGAGCCATGGGGCCTGATCGGCGTGGCCGCGGTCTCGCGCAGCAGACGCGGAGGGCGGACCGTGGTGAACGTCGCGCTGTATGTTCCGAGTGATACGGTCTTACCGCGCAAAGTCCATGAGGCTGCCCATGGGGAGGCCTGCACCCACCGCATTGACGAGACCGGCTGCGGCCCCCATCATGTGCTCACCTTCGCTGATGTGCCTGACTCTCTCGATCTCATGCTTCGCGTGATCGGCGAGTTGGTCCGGATTCCAGGAGCCTGGGCCACAGTCGGGGGGCAGCGTATGTCGAGTCTGGTCGCCCTCTGGAATCGGCTGGACTGTTATCGGCAAAGTCTCTCCCATCCCGATCGACAGGCCTACTGCAGGGGGAAGGCAAGGAGTCTGCAGGCGTTGCTGGGATGTTCCGTGCCGTCCTGCGAGAGTCCCTGTCAATTTGTCTGTCCCCAGTGCACGGCGAAGGGGGATTCCCCCGCATCCCTCGTTCATCCGGAAACGCAGATGTTGCTCGTATTCGGAGAGGTCGAGTGGTGCCCGAATTTGGTTCGTCCCACCCAGTCGTAACGTCACCGCTCCTTGCGCCCTCCGTGGCGCTCTGTCATGGTAACCGTTTCCATACAGCCGAAAGGATACGCTCGTGTTTGCATTGGTGTGGATTCACCTGCTGGCCGCCGTGGTGTGGGTCGGAGGAATGGTGTTCTTGTCGGTCGTGCTTGTGCCGGTCCTGAAACAGGATGGAGGCTTTGCCAAGCATGTCGTGCTGTTTCGGACCATTGCCTATCGGTTCAGGGCCTTGGTCTGGGGAGCGATGGGAATTCTCATCGTCACCGGATCGGTGATGGCCGTGGGCCGATCGATTCCATTGCTGGAGCCATGGCAGTGGCCGACGATTTTTCTCGCCAAAATTTCTGTCGTTGCCTTCCTCTTCACCCTGACATTAGCGCACGATCTCGTGGTGGGACCGCAAGTCCGCAGAATTCTGGGGACGGCTGAAGCGGAACGCAGTGCGAGGGATCGGGTGTTGGTGCGGTACTCAGCGCTGGTGCCTCGCCTGTCGCTGCTCGTGGCACTGCTGGTCTTGCTCCTCGCCGTGGTGCTCGCCCGCACCTGACAGGATGCGAAAAAAGTCCGCCAGCGGCATTCTCGCAAGACACGGCCGCCTCACCGGCTCGGCGGCGTTCACAAACGTGCCGCGCGTTATTCCGCGCGACGTGAACCTCAGAGGCTCACCTTACAGCGCGAGTACGATTCGCCTCTTCGCTTGCTGCGGCCTTGCTGGACGGCCTTCTTGCGCATCCTGCGGGCTACGAGTATCCGAATCATGCCATGTGCTGCTGCGGTAAACGAGCTGCTGGCCTCTACGTCGATCTTCAACAGTTCGTGACCGCATGCATGATTCATCCGGGCGAGCGGTCTGGCGACAGGTGTCGTCGGCATGCACCACGGTGTGTCCGTTGTCGCCACGCGATTATCGCGCGGCAGAGACCGTCGATGGACGCAGGCTTTGGAGTAGGCGTTCGGCCTGCGACTGGCTGCTTAACGCCAGTTTCATCACCAGGCCACACAAGGTGAACACGACCGCGTTCAGCAGGAAAAACGCGACGGCGAACGAGCCGGTCGTAAAGGCCCAGGCTTCGGAGTCTGCGCGGTGTCGGGCGAGGGCTCGATTTTCCTCATCCCGGATCTGGTCGGTGATTTCCTGTATGGTCGCCATGGTCCGGTTCTGGTGATTAACCGAGACCACTGACTTGGCAAAAGGCAGTCCTTTGGTGCGTCGGGTCGCGATGGCCTGGTCCATTTCGTCCCCCCGCTGCTCGACCTGTGTGGCAAGAAAGGCCACTCGATCCTGCTGGAGACTGTTGCTCCTCGTCAGGCTTCCGATCCGTCGGAGCTGCGTTTCCAGGGTGTCGATCGCCTCCCGATAGGGGGGCAGATACTCGTCGGACCCGGTAATCAGGTATCCCCGCTGTTGGGTTTCGGCTCCTGCCACGGTGCCGCTCATCCGTTCCAACTCGATAAGGACCTGCTCGCTCTTAGTGGCCCAGTTGGCCGAGGTCTTGAAATGGACAAAGCTGAGAAAGCCGGCGGCGATGATAGCCTCGACCGCTACAAATCCTACAACCAACGTGATGACGAGGCCTTTGCCGGTATATATACGATTGAGTGCCATGGATTCCCTCCTCGATACGAGCATACCGTTATAGGACTACCGACCCCTGGGGCTCCAAGTCAACCCGACAAATCCCCCGCAGACTCCGGGCGATCTGTCCAGATGTCTTATCGAGATACAATCTGACGGCCAGACCCCAGGTCAGCTCACTGTGCATCACAACCTGACGGAGCTGCCGAATTCGGTTGTTACAACGACGGCGTGAATCCAAACCGACCCTTCATGCCTCTCAACAAGTGAGCAGAGGGCATGGGCCCTGCATGTCTGATTCGGGTGCGGCTGTCATGCACCCAGGTCATGAGGGAGCACGCGCAAGGAGATGTCTTCGACTGTGTTGATGGGAGGTGAACCATGGCAAGGGTAGTCATCATCGGGGCGTCCATCGGAGGGTTGCCGGCGGCCTATGAAGCTCGGGAGCTGCTGGCCAAGAAACATAAGGTCACCGTGATTTCCAACGTGGAATCGTTTCACTTCGTGCCCTCCAACCCCTGGGTGGCCGTCGGATGGCGAACGAGGAAAGACATCAGTTTCGCCTTGGGCCCGGTGTTGGAGAAGAAAGGCGTGGAATACATCCATGCGACGGCGGACCGGATCGAGCCGGAGCAGAATCGTGTCATCACTTCGAAGGGCGAGGTTCCCTACGACTATCTCATCATCGCCACCGGACCGAAACTTAATTTCGGCGCGGTTCCAGGGCTTGGTCCCAGCGGGTACACCCAATCGGTCTGTAATGTGGACCATGCCGAGCAGGCCTGGGGTACCTATCAGGCGTTTCTCAAGGACCCGGGCCCGATCGTGGTGGGGGCGGCGCAGGGCGCGTCCTGTTTCGGTCCTGCCTACGAAATGGCGTTCATCTTGGATGCCGATTTGCGGAAGAAAAAACTGCGGAAGAAGGTGCCGATCTATTTCGTCACGCCGGAACCGTTCATCGGGCATATGGGTCTCGCCGGTGTGGGCGCCTCGCGCCGTTTGATGGAGGACGAGTTCGCCGAACATTCCATCAAGCCGATCTGCAACACGGCGATCAAGGAAGTACAGCCGGGGAAGTTCCTGTTGGACGGGGGCCAAGAAGTACCGTTCCGGTATTCGATGATCATCCCGCCTTTTGCAGGCGTCGATGCGGTGGCGGGAACGCCGGGGCTCTGCAATCCGAAGGGTTTTGTGAATATCGATGCCTATCAAGCCAATCCCAAGTATAAAAATATCTATTCGGTCGGGGTGTGCGTCGCCATCCCGCCGGTGGAACAGACGCCGATCCCGACCGGCGCGCCCAAGACCGGGTACATGATCGAGTCGATGGTGTCGGCGGCCGTGCACAACATCAAGGCCGATATCGACGACGATCCGAAACGAGAGACGGCAACCTGGAACGCGATCTGCCTGGCCGACATGGGCGACACCGGGGTGGCGTTCGTGGCCCTGCCGCAAATGGCCCCGCGCAATGTGACCTGGGCGAAGAAGGGCAAATGGGTGCATCTTGCCAAAATTGCGCTGGAGAAGTATTTCTTGCGCAAGATGAAGAAGGGCGTCAGCGAACCCTACTACGAGAAGGTAATTTTAAAAGCCATGGGGATCGCCAAGCTGGAGGGGCCGGCCTAAACGGCGTGAAAATAAGGTATCGCGTGACGACGATGGGGCAGGCTCTCGCATGATCGACCAGGCGGTCCGTGCCGTGTTGGCTGGTGTGCCCATGGGCCTGCAACTGGGGGCGACCGGGACAGGCGGTGCCATCCTGGGCGTGCCCATGATGGTCTATATTGCAGGCATCCCCGTGCGGCAGGCGGCGGCCATGTCCTTAATGATCGTGGCGACCTCCTCGCTGCTGGGCGCCTGGGAATACGGGCGTCACGGATTGGTCAAGCCCAAAGCGGCCGCTGCGTTCAGCTGGACGGGCATGGCAGGAGCCTGGGCCGGCGCGTTCGGCCACCATCTCGTGCCTGATGAGATCTTGCTGATCTGTTTCGGCCTCCTGTTGCTCCTCACTCGCACCCTCATCTCTCGTCAGCGCGCGCTCATGAACCAGACCGAACAGCAGGACGGTTGTGCGACGCATTTCCCCCGGACCTGCTGGCTCAAAGTCGGGGCCATCGGGTTGGTGGTGGGGACGTTGAATGGTGTGTTTGGAGTCGGCGGGGGCTTCCTGGTTGTGCCTGCGTTGAGCGTCGTGCTGGGATTCCCAGCCCGGGTCGCCATCGGGACCTCACTCACCATCATCTCACTCATTTCCCTCAGCGGCGTGATCGGCCACCTGCAATTCGGCCGGATCGATTGGCCGTTGACCGGTTTGGTGCTGCTGGGCAGTCTTTCGGGCATGCTTGTGGGGGTGCGGGTGGGAGCATGGCTCTCGCCGACGACAATGAGCAGAATCACCGCCATCGTGACGGTCACGATCGCGATGATCCTCATCGTGGTCAATGTGGCCAAGCTGGCCGGATTCCAGATCGTTCGATGAGACCAGGGCGTCACTCTCTCCTACACCTCCTGTTGCGCACCCTGTGCTCGTTGGGGGGCGGGTCTCTACTTGCAGCCTGGGATGGGCCGGCGCAGGCCGAATGGTCGGCAGTGGCCGAACAGAAGACCAGTTATACAACTGACGCCTTTCAGTTTTCCTCCGCCCGGCGACTTCGTTTGACGGAAGATCCCTCGCAGCCGACCGTGGTGTCGGCTGAGAAGCCGGAGGATGTGATTTGGGAACCGGCATTGGAGGTGATTCACTCCACGCCGACAGCGCAGGGGAAAAATGAACTGTCGGTGAAGGCGCAGGGAGCCGTTTACACGAACAATCCCATTTTCAATCATGCCGATTACCGCATTCAGGACCGCTTCTCGCTCGATCGCGCCACGTCGGTCCTGATGCGCTATCGCTATGTGCCCAACCTCTTTCTCGGCCCCAATTTCGAGCGGCGCACCGGCACCCGATCCATCCAGGAAGAACGTGTCAGTTCGCACCATTGGCGAGCTGAACTCGAACGGCACCTCACCGAGAGCCTGACCGGTACGTTCATCGGTCGCTTCGGCCTCCGGCGGTACAACGAATCGTTCGCGGAGCGGAATACGAAGTTTTGGACGATCGGCCCGCGCTTCGATTATCAGGCGACGGACTGGTTGAGCTTAATGCTGACCTATCTCTATGAACGTGGCTTGGCCGACGGTCATGAGCAAACGCAGTTTGCGGATGATGTGTCCTATTATTTGCATATGGTGTCGGCTGGGGCGGAGTTTCGCTTCAATCGAGCATGGGATCTCGGATTGACCTACGTGCATCGACGAAAAACCTTCACCAGCGGCATCACCGGCGACACCCATGTGGATCGCTTCGATGCTACGCACCAGGGCATCGCCGAATTGCGGTATCACCTGTCTACGGCGGCAACGGCCATGCTGTCCTTTCAGTACGGGAAGCGGACGTCCACGAATGTCCTCAGGGATTTTCAGGACACCATTGTCTCCATCGGTGGGCAATATCGGTTTTGACGCTCACGGGAGAAGGTGATAAGTCTTTGATCCGCCAGACAATCCCTGGTTCCGGCGAATCCTTTCCCCCCGGGGGGACTCCTACGGGGTGAGGAAGGAGGTGCACAGATGAAACTCAATGATTGGTTGCGGTTGATCGCTGGGGTGTTCGTGTTGGCCTCGGTGGTGCTGGGGGCGACGGTCCATCCCGCATACAATTATTTTGCGGCGTTTGTTGCCGCGAATCTGATCCAGTCGTCGTTTACCGGCTGGTGTCCCATGATGGCGCTGTTACGGAGGCTTGGTGTCCAGGAGTAACGAGAGCAGCAGGACAGTCTGGTGGATGGCGCTGATCGTCCTGGCCTTTGGGGGGTGCGGACAGGGGGAGGAATCGTCCAAGCCCGGGGCAGGGTCGCCGACGATGGCGGTCCGTCCCACCATCCATGCGCCGGTGGTCGAGGTGAAGGTCGGGGAGGTGCCCGTCAGCGTCGAGGTGACGGGACAGGTGACGGCCTTGTATCAAGCCACCCTGGCGAGCCGCATTCAGGGCACCATCAATGAGTTGTTGGTTCGGGAAGGCAGTCCCGTGCGCAAGGGGCAGACGTTGCTGGTGTTGGACAATCGGGATCTGCAGGCCGAGCTGGCGCGCATGGTGGCAGAGCTCGACAATGCCGATGCGCAACGCAAGCGCATGGAAGACTTGTATCAGAAAGATGCCGTCTCCAAGCAGGAGCTGGAAAATGCCACGCGCGCGTTTCGAGTGGCGGAGGCAGGGCGGAAAGCCGTGCTGGCCCAATTGAGTTACACCGTCGTGAAAGCGCCCTTCGACGGCGTGATCACGGAGAAGAAAGTCGAAGTGGGTGAATTGGCATCCCCCGGGCAGCCGTTACTCAGGATGGAAGACCCCACGCGGCTTCGGCTGGAAGCCATGGTCGCCGAGGGTGATGTGGGCCTGGTCACGGTCGGCGCGTCTATCCCAGTCGTCATTGATGCGCTGGGACCAGAACCGCTCCAGGGAATGGTGTCGCAGATCCTGCCGGCCGGAGACCCCCAGACCCATACCTTTACGATGAAGGTGGAGTTGCCGAAGCAGCCGAAGGTGAAGTCCGGGATGTTCGGCCGGCTGCGGCTGGAGCGGGGCGTGAGCCGCACCTTGATGGTTCCCAAAGCGGCGCTCATCGAACGAGGCGAGCTGGCCGGTCTGTTCGTCGTCGAGCAGGATCAGGTCGCGCGCTTGCGGTGGGTCAAACTGGGACGTCCGTTGGAGCATGGGATTGAAGTATTGTCGGGCGTGACTGCCGGCGAACGGATCATCGCCGACGCGACAAAGGGTGAGGACGGGGCTTTGGTGCAGGACGTGACAGCGGCGGCCCTGCCGACACTGCGAGCGGAATGAGGGACCGATGACGATTCCCCGCCTCGGACCAAGCGGCCGCCTCGCCGCGCTCTTCGTCGGCAGTAAACTGACCCCCCTCATCATCATCGGCGTGCTCCTGCTGGGGCTCCTCGCCATTCTGCTGACGCCGCGCGAGGAGGAGCCGCAGATCGTCGTTCCCATGGCGGATGTCTGGTTGCCGTTTCCCGGCGCCTCCGCGAAGGTGGTCGAGGAGCAAGTCACCAAGCCGATCGAGCGCAAACTCTCCGAGATCAAAACCGTCGAATACGTCTATTCCATGTCCCGCCCAGGCGGCGCCTTGATCATCGTGCGGTTCTACGTGGGCGAGCCGATGGAGCAGAGCCTGGTGGATCTCTACGACAAGTTGATGTCGAACCAGGACCTGTTGCCGCCGGGTGCCCTCCCGTTTCAAGTGAAGCCGCGCGACGTCAACGATGTGCCGATCGTGACGCTGACCTTGTCGAGCGCCAGGTACGACGATGTCCAACTCCGGCAACTGGCCGATCAGGTATTGGAAGATGCGAAGAAGGTTCCGGGCACGGCGGCAGGGTTCATCGTCGGCGGGCGCAGTCGCGAGCTGCGGGTTCAGATCGATCCCACGCGCCTCAAGGCCTATGGCCTCACGCCCTTGCGTGTAGCAGGCGTCATTCAGGGCGAGAATCTTGCGCTGCCCACGGGACGGTTCGAAAGCCGGAACGAAAGTTTCCTGGTTGAAACCGGGCGATTCATTCGGTCCAAGGATGATCTCGAGACCCTGGTCGTCGGGGTGAACGAGCAACGCCCCGTCTATCTGCGGCAGGTGGCCGACGTCACCGATGGGCCGACCGAGACGACGAGTTATGTGTGGCATGGTGAGCGACCAGGGGAGAGTCGCTCACCACTTGTGACACGTGAATCGCAGGAGGGATTGCGAGAGACGCCTCACGAGGAACGCCTCACGCAAGAATCCCCCGCGGTCACCGTGGCCATCGCGAAACAGGCCGGTACCAATGCCGTGACCGTCGCCCGCGGCGTGATTCAAAAAGTCGAAGAGCTGAAGGGGACGGTGATTCCCGCCGACGTGCAGGTCACGATCACGCGCAATTACGGAGAGACCGCCGACGAGAAGGCCAACGAACTGCTCTGGCATCTGCTGATCGCCGTCGTTGCGGTGGTGGTGTTTCTCGGATTGACACTGGGGCTGCGCCCGGCCTTCGTCGTGTCGATTGCGATCCCGCTGACTCTTGCGTTGACGTTGTTCGTCTCCATGCTCATCGGCTACAGCATCAACCGGGTCACGCTGTTCGCCCTGATCTTTTCCATCGGCATCCTGGTGGACGATGCCATTGTCGTGGTGGAGAACACCTATCGGCACCTGACGCTCAGGCGGCATCCGCATCGCGAGGCCTCACTGGTCGCCGTCGACGAGGTCGGCAATCCGACCATCCTGGCGACCCTGACCGTGATTGCAGCGCTGTTGCCGATGGCGTTCGTCTCCGGACTGATGGGGCCGTACATGCGGCCCATCCCCGTGAATGCGTCTATCGCGATGTTCGTGTCTCTGCTCGTCGCGTTTGTCGTCATTCCCTGGTTCTGCCAGACCTGCTACCGCCCCGGCGTCACCATGCACGGTGCCGGCGAAGAGGCATCGGAACAAGGCTGGACCTACCGCCTGTACCAACGGTTGCTGGCCCCCGTGTTGTCCCATCCGCTGTTGGCCTATCTGGTGCTGGGCGTGATCGCCCTGTTCCTCGTGGGGTCGGTGTTCCTGTTCTACACGCGCGACGTGGTGGTCAAGATGTTGCCGTTCGACAACAAGAGCGAACTGCAGCTCGTGATCGACCTGCCGGAAGGGACCACGTTGGAGGAGACGGCCAGGGTGACGAAACGGGTGACGGAGTACGTGCGGACGATCCCCGAGTTGCGCGATTACCAGGCCTATGTCGGTACGGCGTCGCCGTTCAATTTCAACGGGCTGGTCAGACACTATTACCTGCGTGATCAGCCGCATGAAGCCGACATTCAGATCAACCTTGTGGCTAAGGAAGCGCGGCAAGCCCAAAGTCACGAGATCGCACAACGCATCCGTCCCGCCGTGCAACAGATCGGCCGGCAGTACGGCGCCAACGTGAAGGTGGTCGAAGTGCCGCCCGGGCCGCCGGTGCAGTCGGTCTTGGTGGCGGAGATTTATGGGCCGGAGTACGAACGCCAACTGGCGATCGCCCGCGACGTGCGCCGCCTCTTCGAACAGACGGCCGGTGTCGTGGACGTGGACGATTACCTGGAAGCGGATCAGGTGAAGTATGTGTTCACCGTCGACCGTGCCAAGGCGGCGCTGGCCGGAATTCCGTCTGAGGAAATCGTCAAGACGCTGCGACTGGCGCTGGAGGGCGCCCATGTCGGCCTCGTGCATTTGCCGAAAGAGAAACGACCGGTGCAGGTGATGTTACGACTGCCGATCAGCGAACGCACCGGCCTCGAACATCTGGGAGAACTCTCCTTGCGGAGCGCCACCGGCTCGATGGTGCCGCTCTCGGAAGTGATCCGCGTCGAGCAGACAGTGTTGGAGAAGACGATCTATCATAAGAATCTCAAACCGGTCGTCTATGTAGTGGCCGATGTCGGCATGACCGGTCAGGAGAAGGGCGAGAGCCCGGTGTACGGCGTGTTGGGTATCGGCAAGAAACTGGAGCAGTTCACCTTGCCTGAGGAGTACAGTCTGGCGCAGCACTATGCGGTGCAGCCCTGGTCGGAGCAGCGATTCGCCATGAAGTGGGACGGCGAATGGCACATCACCTACGAAACGTTTCGAGACATGGGCCTGGCATTCGGGGCGGCTTTGGTGTTGATTTATCTCCTGATCGTGGCGCAGTTTCAGTCGTTCCTGACGCCGGTTGTGATCATGGCGCCGATTCCGCTCACCCTCATCGGTATCCTGCCGGGGCATTGGTTGACCGGCTCCTATTTCACCGCCACATCCATGATCGGGTTCATCGCCTTGGCCGGCATCATCGTGCGGAACTCCATTCTCCTGGTCGATTTCATCCAACACCAGGAGGCGGAAGGTGTGCCGCTGCTGGAGGCGGTCATCCGTGCAGGCGCCATCCGGACCAGGCCGATTCTGCTCACGGCGGCGGCCTTGATGGTCGGCGCCTTCGTCATCATCCTCGATCCGATCTTCCAGGGGTTGGCGGTGTCGTTGTTGTTCGGAGTCGGGGCGTCGACGGTTCTGACGCTGCTGGTGATCCCGGTTCTCTACTACCTCTGGATCGGCACCGGCTCGGCAGGAGAAGCGATCGCAGTGGGCCCTCTTGTCCGGGCTAGTGTCGAGGTCCAGGCGGTGCGGGACGAGCCAAGCGTCGGTACCGTCCGCCGTTCCTGACTACCAGTACCGGACAGCGTGCGCCGCGAATCACCGCTTCTGCCACACTACCCAGGAGCAGCCGTTTCATGCCTCGACGACCTTGCGTCCCCATCACGATGAGCCGCGCCTTCGTGCGTGTGGCATGAGCCAGGATAGCCGCGGCGGGATCCCCGTGCAGCAGGAGCTGTTCTCCGACCCTATCGCCGGCTTGGGAGGCGGAGAGGGCTTGGCTGAATTTCTCTTCGATTCCTGTCTCCGTTGAATCCGCGTCGGCGACATGAAGTAGCAGGACATCTGCAGGCAACAGCTTCGCCAGCTCGACAGCGTGTCGAAGCGCCGCTTCGGATGAGGGAGAAAAATCCGTGGCCACCAGAATTCTGCCCAGGTTGAGGCGTAGTGGATGGACCGCGGGGTGGCCGCCGGCTGCGGCGTGGATGGTGAATACCGGGCAGTGGGCCCTACGGAGCACGGCGTCTGCGACGCTTCCCAACTTGAGTCGATCCAGTCCTGATCGACCGTGCGTTCCCATCACGATGAGGGCGGCCCGGACTTCATCGGCAGTCTGCAGGATGATCTCTTCCGGGACCCCGGCGAGCAGTGTGTATTCAGCCGCGACCTGATGGTCGTTCGCAAAGCGAACCACACGGCCTAATTCGAGCAGGGCTTTGGTCCTGAGCGGATCGAGTGAGCGGCGGGTGGCAGGCCTCCAGGACGTAAAGCCGGGTGGCGCCTGGAGCACATGGACGACGGTGAGGCTCAGGTTCAGGATCGACGCGAGCTTGATGGCATACGGCACTGCACGGGAGGCAGGCCTCGAGAAGTCGACGGCGAGGAGCAGGGTGCGTGTTGCGCGCGCGGGTGCTTTCATGGCGACACCACCAGGACATCGCAGGTTGATCCGGCCAGAACATGGCGGGTGACGCTGCCAAGCAATAGTTCCTCGGCCCGCGACTGGCCCTGTTTGCCGAGGACGATGAGATCCGCAGACTGGGCCTGCGCCTGGGCAAGGATGACGGGAGAGGGATCGCCTCGTTCAACGAGGCAGGTCTGCCGCGGCACATGAGGTAGGCATTGGGTCATCAGCCGGTCGATGTGCCGGGCGGCCTCCTGTCGCTGCTCGTCGCAGTATCGTCGGATGGTGTCGTCGGTTGCGCCGGCGATGTGGAGCCTGGCTTCGAAGGGCACACGAAACGCATGCAGGACACTGATGTGCGCATGGGGAGCCACCAGGCCGGCCACCGCGAGCGCAGGCGCGGAATAGGATGAAAAGTCGACGGGCACGATGACTCGCCCATAGGTCCCCTTCGGCGCACGTTTCACGACCAGGACTGGACGTCGGCACGTCCGGAGGAGGCGCTCGGCCGTCGTCCCGAGCAGGAGGTCGCGTAATGGGTTGGTGCCTCGGGCTCCGAGGACCAGCAGGTCGGCCTCTTCGGCGGCAGTGCGGATGGTCGCGATGACCTGACCGGTCGCCACCTCTTCTGCTGCGGTCACCCCGGTTGTTCGGGTCAGGATAGTTGCTGTGTCGTGAAGCGAGACGCGCGCCTCTTCGAGCACCGAGTGCTCGACGGCAGCCGACCCCCGCATCATGTTCCGCAGATCGTCCAGGGAGGAGCTGCTGATGACGTGTAGCAGCCTGAGGGCGGACTCCTGCTCCCTCGCGAGGAGGGCGGCGCGTTCGATGGCAGTCCGGGCGTGCTCAGAAAAGTCTGTGGCCGCGAGGATCGAAGTCAGAGTCTTCATCGGTGATGCTCCCGTTGGGAAGGGAATGACGCTGTGCCCGAGCGTGCGGCTTGAGGCGGTGCCTGTTGCCGACTCACTCTGCGTATGATCGCCTTCTCAGTTTCCGCGATCGTAAAGACGAACAGGCCCACCACCAGTACCCGCACCCACTCCGCCAGGCTCAGGTCGGTCGAATGAAACACGGCCTGCAGCGGAGCCGTGTGGACATAGGCCAGCTGAAGCAAGGCACAGGCGCCGATGACCATCCAGACATAGGAGTTGCCGAACAACCCCTCTCGTGAGAACACAGGGCGCAGGATATAGCGGCTATTCAGGAGGTACCACATTTCCGCCATTACGACGGCGCTGACCGCGATGGTGCGTGCTCGTTCGATGCCGGCACCTCGGTCCAGCTCCCACAGAAAGAGGCCGAGGGCGCCGGTCATCATGAGGGCGGAAACCATGGCCAACCTCCAAACGAAGAACCAGGACAGCAGCGGCGCTTGGGGATCGCGCGGCGGTCGTTCCATCACATCCGATTCCGGAGGTTCGAACGCCAAGGCAAGCCCCAGCGTGCTGGACGTGACCATGTTGATCCACAGGACCTGTGCCGCCGTGAGCGGCAATGTCCATTCAAACAGAATTGCCGCCGTGACGACCAGCGCTTCTCCCCCGTTGGTCGGCAGCATGAACAAAATGAACTTGCGGATGCTGTCATAGATGCCTCGCCCTTCCCGCACGGCGCCGCTGATCGTGGCGAAGTTGTCATCGGCAAGCACCACATCGGCCACCTCTTTGGCGGCGTCGGTCCCCTTCAGGCCCATCGCCACGCCGACATCGGCGCGTTTCAAGGCCGGGGCGTCATTGACTCCGTCGCCGGTCATGGCCACGATCTGCCCGGAGGCCTGGAGCGCGCCGACCAGCCGCAGCTTGTGCGCCGGGCTTGTGCGGGCGAACACGTCCAGATCCGACACGGCCAAACGGAGCTGCTCGTCGTCCAGTTGCTCAATTTGACTGCCGGTCATGGCCGGTTTGTCCTGCCCGATGCCGAGGCGGGCGCCGATGGCACGAGCGGTTTCCGCATGGTCGCCGGTGATCATCTTCACCCGGATGCCGGCGGAGGCGCAGTCCGCGACGGCGGCCGTTGCTTCCTCCCTCGGCGGATCAATGATTCCCAGAAGCCCGAGCAGTGTGCAACCGCCGTCGACGTCTTCAAACCGCAGGTCCAGCTGTGTGGCGGACACTCGTTTCAGGGCAATCGCCAGGGTGCGCATTCCCCGTCCGGCTGTGGCTTGCACTCGTTCGTCCCAGAGGGCTCGATCCATCGGGATTTCAAGGCTCCCGGCACGATAGGTGGTGCACATGCCGAACAACCGTTCCGGCGCCCCTTTCAGGTAGATAAACCGGTTCCCTTCATGGTCGTGGTTCAGGGTGGCCATGAATCGATGCTCCGACTCGAAGGGGATCGCATCCACCCTGGGCCGGTTCTCTCGCTCACCGAGCAGATCCAGGCCGACCTTCACGGCCAGGGTGCAGAGGGCGCCTTCGGTCGGATCTCCCTCCACCTGCCAGGTCCCGTTTACGTGGCGCAACGACGCATCGTTGCAGAGCACACCGGCTCTGGCCAGTTCCGCGATCTCTGGGTGGGCGCCGGGGGAAACCACCGCTCCGTCCAGGTGCAGGCCGCCCTCGGGAACGTAGCCGGCACCGCTCACGTCGAAGGTCAGTTTGCCGGTGAGGATCGACTGCACCGTCATCTCGTTCTTGGTCAGGGTGCCCGTCTTATCCGAACAGATCACCGTGACCGATCCCAGGGTTTCCACCGCGGGGAGGCGTCGGACAATGGCGTTGCGGGTGGCCATTCGTCGGACGCCGAGCGCCAGGGTGATCGTCATGATGGCGGGAAGCCCTTCGGGAATGGACGAAGCGGCCAGCGCGACCACCATCATAAACATGTCGTCGGCGGAGTGGCCGCGCCAGAGCACCCCGGTGAAGAAGGTGCTCACGGCGATGAGGCCGATCGCTGCGGCCAACCATCGGCTGAAGGCCGCCATTTGCCGGACCAGCGGAGTCGTCATCTCCTGCACGTCTTCCAACATGACGCTGATCCGGCCCAACTCCGTCCGACTCGCCGTTGCCACGACGATGCCCGTGCCTTGTCCGGAAGACACCAACGTGCCGGAATAGAGGAGGCAGCGGCGATCACCGAGCGGCGCTTCGATCGGCACTGCGGCGGGCGACTTTTCGACGACCGCCGATTCGCCCGTCAGGATCGCTTCGTTGACGAACAGGCTTTTGGCGCTGACCACGCGAAGGTCCGCCGGAATTTTGTCGCCGGATGCCAGGGTGACGAGGTCGCCTTGCACCAGGTCCTTGGCCGCGATCTGAATGCGTTCCCCTTGGCGGATCGCGGTCGTGCGGAGGGACAGCAGATTGCGAATGGCATCGAGCGCTTCTTCGGCCTTCCCCTCTTGGAGGAAGCCGATGACGGCGTTGACCGCGACGGCGGCGAACAAGACCGCGGCATCGATCCAGTGGCTCAACAGGCCCGCAACGACTGCGGACGCCAGCATCATGTAGATCAGGACATTGTGAAACTGTAGAAGGAACCGGACCCAGGCAGACCGTCTCGCTGGAGAAGGCAGACGGTTCGGCCCATGCTGGGCCAACCGCCGTGCGGCCTCCTCGACCGTTAGCCCGCGGCGAGGATCAGTGTGCAGGCATGCCACCACCTCCGCGACTGCGCGGCCATGCCAGTGCTCCTGCTCGTCAGTTGGTGGTGGCTCCAATGTCGTCCTTTCGATCACCAGTCGGCTCAGCAGATGGTTGCGCGGACCCATCCGATGGACCTGTGGGATCCACCGAGGCGCGATACCGTTCGGCGTACTCACAGATTCGATCTTTGGGCACCGCAAACCAATCCAAGGTGTGGCGGATCAGCGTCACCGACGCTTCGACTTCCGGCTGAATGAGCTCGGTCGCCCCCACGGCCGCCAATTTTTCGGCTTCTGCCTGGCCGTGTGCGCGGGCCAAGATGCGGACGAGGGGATTCAGGCTGCGGATGCGGCGTATCGTCAGCGCAGCCGTTTCGATTTCGGGCAGGGCCACGACGATGAGCGACGCATCCGCCGCTCGGGCCTGCGTCAGCAGTTCGTGATGAGAGGCGTCCCCGTATAGGCAAGGGGTGCCACGAATCTGGAGCCGCCGAACGATATCCGGATCTCGCTCGATGACGAGGTACGGAACTCCGAATTCCTCCAGGGCCTTCCCCAGCGCGTTGCCGACCTCCCCGAAGCCACAGAGCACCACATGCTGCGGAGGAATCTCCTGCTCAGCCGCCCACGATACCGAGAGTCGAGGGTCTCGCGCCAAGCGGCGTTTGCCCAACCACTCGGGGACGTAGCGCACCAGGGCGGCGTTCAGCAGAATCGTCAGCAGTGAGGCGGCCAGCGTGGCGTTGTACACCTCGGCACCGACATGTCCCGCCGCCTTCGCCACCTGCACCAGAACGAATGAAAATTCCCCGATCTGCGTGAGGCCGATGCCCACGAGGATCGCCGTCGAAAACGCATAGCCGAAGAACCGCACCACCGTGGTCCAAATCACCAGCTTTCCCACCATGATTAAGCCGATCATCGTGCCGAGCAACGACAGGTTGTCGAGGATGACGTGCGGATCGATCAAGATGCCGATGGTCACGAAGAAGAGCGCGACGAAAGCGTCACGCAAGGAAATCAAGCGGGCCAACGTTTCATGTCCATATGCGGACCCGCTGATGATCAAGCCGGCCAGGAACGCCCCCAGTGCGAGCGACAGCCCGACCATTTGCGTCACCGCCGCGGTCCCCAGACCGATGGCCAGGGCCACGAGCAGGAAGAGCTCCCGATTCTGGGTTCTGGCCACACGCGTCAAGAGAGGGGGGATCACCCTGGCCGCCAGATAACCGAAGGGAGCCAAAATCAGCAAGGCCTTCAGCAGGGCTTGGCCGATCAAGATGAGCCGTCCCGATTCGAATGTGCCGAGCGCGGGCACGAGTACGGTCATTGCCACGACGGCCAAATCTTCGACCAGCGTGATGCCGATCATGACGCGTCCATGGCGGGAGTGCAGTTCTCCGCGGTCCAGCAGTAGGCGAGCCAACACCATGGTGCTCGCCATGGAGATCGCCGCTCCGATGACGATACTCTGCGTCACGGGCCAGCCGATCAGGCTACCGACGCCGATAGCCAGCAGGATGGAGAGGAGAATGCCGAGGGGGCCGCCGACCAGGGCGACCCATTTGACCCGCATCAGGTCCTTGACCGAGAACTCCAACCCGATCGAAAACATCAGCAGGATGACGCCGATCTCGGCGAAAAAATCGAACGTATGGAGATCGGACACGGAAGGGCCCGGCGTAAAGGGGCTGATGGCGATGCCGCCGAGCACGTAGCCGAGTACGAGGGGTTGTCGCGCAATCCACGCGAGGGCGCCGCCTGCGACAGCGGCCAGAAAGACGGTGGCGAGATCTCGGAAGAATAAAGGGTCCGGTTGCACAGGGGTCCTATTCTATAGAGGGCCGCGCGGCGAGGGAAACGCTCAGCATGGTCAGGCTCATGGACTAGTTGAGAAATAGAGGGCTCGTGGGCCAAAGTCAAATGCTGTATGTTTCAGGGCTCGGGCGCCTCGTCAGTTGTCGCCTTCCGCCACAGACTCACGGTCTGGCTGTAGCAAGACACCCCTGATCTCGCACGCTCTCAACATCACCGTTGTCGCCGCCTCCGATGTAGGTCTCCTGGCAGCGCCCCCTCTATTGACAACCTGCTTGCCTGAAAGATAGTAATTAATTACTTTCAATTGTAGTTGAAGTGAGTTGGAGTGATATGGCTCATCCCAAGCACCTTCCAGCGAAGCAACGTCGAATTGAGACGGTTCAGGCTCTGATCGCCTTGGCGGCGGAACAGAATCCCACCGACATTACAACGGCCGCTGTTGCCAAGCGTATAGGCCTGACCCAGGGCGCGCTGTTTAGGCATTTCCCAAGCAAAGACGCCATCTTGAAGGCAGTCATGGAATGGGTGGCGGATCGTCTGTTGGCGCGAATCGACAGGGCGGCGCAATCCGCCTCCTCTCCTATCGCAGCGTTGGAAGCTGTCTTCCTCGCGCATATCGATTTTGTGGTCGAGCATCCTGGCGTACCACGGATGCTGATCGGCGAATTACAACGATCCGAAGACACCGTCACCAAGCGGATGGTGCGGACCTTGCTCCGTTGCTACACCGAGCGCCTGATTCGGCTGATGGAACTAGGCAAGAGGCAGGGCCAGCTCGATCCAGACCTGGACACCGCCGCTGCTTCAACCCTGTTTGTTGGGACCATTCAGGGGCTGGTTATGCAGTCGTTGCTCACGGGAAATGTGTTACACATCCGCCGCCAAGCGCCCGACGCGTTTGCCATCTATCGGCGCGGCATCGCATTCGACAGATCGTCAGGAGAGAAGCGATTCTCTCCGCGATAACAATCACCGTGCGTAGCGCAAAATTGGAGTGATCGATGAACAGGCGAACAGTGGGTATCGCAACCCTGGCAGCATTCTGGATGATATGCCTGTCGGCGGCTGCTGAGCCGCCTCAGGTCCGCCCCGAGTTACGTTTGAGTCTGCATGATGCCATTCAGGCGGCCATCGACAATAACGCCAATGTGCGCTTGCTGAAAGAACGGATCGTGGCCGCTCAATCGGCGGCTAGCGCCAGCTTGGGGGCGTTACTGCCGAACGTGTCCGGGTTCATGAGCGGAAGCCATCAAACCGTCAATCTCGCCGCCTTCGGACTGCCGCCCGACAGACTCTCCGGCTTAGGCTTGCAGAGACCTGTGACCGAACCGTTCGATGTCTACAACGCGAGGGCCAACCTCGTGCAGAATATTTTCAGCCTGAGCCTGATTCAGCGTTGGCGGGCGGCCAAAACCGGAGTCGATGTGGCGGGGCTTGAGGCCGAAGTGACGAAGCGAGACGTCATGGCCACGGCGGGGCTTCTATACATGGAAGCGTCTCGAGCGGAGGCTGCGGTGAAAGCCCGGCTGGCGGATCTCGAACTCAGCCAGCAACTGTTGAAGTTGGCACAGGATAGAAAGAAGGCAGGTGTGGCCACGGGCCTCGATGTCACCCGTGAAGAAGTCCAGGTCGAGAACACCCGCCAGCGGCTGCTCGTCGCTCAAAACGATCACGAAAGCGCGAAGTTGAACCTCATTCGCACGTTGGGTATCGATTTTGACGTGTCCGTGACGCTGACCGACGAACTCACATTGGCGAACGTCGAGTCGCAAACCCCTGAGACGGCTCTCACTGTGGCGCGCGAGAATCGCGCGGAACTCAAGGCGCAGATCACGCGCCAAAAGCTCGCCTCCCTTAGTCTCAGCTCTGTGACGAGTGAACGAATTCCCTCGTTGTCCTTGAACGGCGACTACGGATGGATCGGCCTGAAACCGGATGAAGCCCTGGCGACACGATCGGTAGGGCTCATGCTCTCGGTTCCCATTTTCGACGGGGGGCAGCGCGAGGGCCGTATTTCCGAGACGCGTAGCCGTGTGCGTCAGGAATCGATCCGGATGAAGGATGTATCCGACCAAGTCACCCTCGAAGTCCGCAGTGCCCTCCTCACGCTCGACTCCTCCACGCAGCAGGTGGCGGTCGCCGAAAAAGGGATCGAGCTGG
Organism: Nitrospira defluvii; assembly: GCF_905220995.1. NCBI lineage: Bacteria > Pseudomonadati > Nitrospirota > Nitrospiria > Nitrospirales > Nitrospiraceae > Nitrospira > Nitrospira defluvii. Next base: position 644,544 of record NZ_CAJNBJ010000016.1, on the reverse strand, counting down.
CAATGAAGGAACTGACCTTTGCGCGTGATCGCTTTGCCGCCGGCCTCGCCACGAATATCGAGGTGACGAACGCCCAAACCTCGGTCGCGCGGGCACGCGACAACCTCATTGAGGCGTTGTTCCGATTCAATGCGTCACGCATCAATCTGGCGCGGGCCAAGGGTGAGATTGAACAGCTATTCTGAATCCCTGAGCCGCGCACGCAATCTTTGTTTTTGAAGCCTATGATGATGAGAAAAAAGGACCATTGAGTATGGAGACGATGGCGGCTCCTCGCAGATCGGGTGGGACTGAGCCAGGCGAGCATGGAGCCTCGCCGCCGGATACCGCGGCGCCCGCCCCAGGAAGCGCGAGGGCACGCATTCGGATGTGGGCGATCCTGATCGTTGGTGCGCTGCTCCTTGCCGTCATCGCCGCGCTCACTCTCTGGTCACGGCCGGCGCCGGAGCCTGGAGTCCTCCGGGTGTCGGGCAACATCGAGATGACCGACGCCGAGGTCAGTTTCAAGATCCCGGGTCGCGTGGTGGAGCGTCTGGTGTCGGAAGGGGAGACGGTCAAGGCGGGACAGATTGTCGCTCGTTTGGATACCAGTGAGTTGTCGCAGGAGGTCGCGTTACGCAAGGCGGAGGTTCGTGCGGCGGAGGCGGCGTTGGCTGAGCTGGAGACCGGCTCTCGACCGGAGGAGATTGCACAATCGGAAGCCGTGGTTCGGCGGGCGCAGGCGGAGGTGGAGCGTGCCAAGGCCGATTTCAGGCGCCTCAAGACGCTCTATGAGCAGGACAATGTCTCGGGGCAGGACTACGATGCGGCCAAGACGGCCGTGGACGTGACTGAGGCCAAACTCCGTGAGGCACAGGAGCAATTGCGTCTCGTCAAAAAAGGCCCGCGCATGGAAAAAATCGACCGGTCACGGGCACAGCTTCAGCAGGCCAAAGAGGCACTGAAGCTGGCCGAGACGCGGTTCAACTACTCTATCTTGGCCTCTCCATTAACCGGTGTGGTCCTCTCCCACCACATCGAGCCGGGCGAGTTCGTCGCCGCCGGGACGCCCATCGTGACCGTCGGCGATTTGGAACATGTCTGGCTGCGGGCCTACGTGGATGAGACGGATTTGGGACGAGTAAAGATCGGCCAAACGGCGAAGGTGAGGACCGATACCTTCCCGGACAAGCATTATGTGGGGCGCGTCTCCTTCATTGCCTCCCAGGCAGAGTTTACGCCCAAGAGCGTCCAGACAGAGAAGGAACGCGTGAAGCTGGTCTATCGCATCAAGATCACCATCGCCAATCCTGAGATGGAGCTCAAGGCCGGCATGCCGGCCGATGCCCGGATCAGGCTTTTGGATCGATCGGAGGCACCAGGTGGAGGCCCTTAAGCTCGTCCATTTGACGCGATCGTTCGGCGCGGTCCGCGCGGTCGAGGATCTAAATTTCACGGTGGCGTCGGGAGAAATCTTTGGCCTCGTCGGTCCGGACGGCGCCGGCAAGACGACGACGATGCGGCTCTTGACCGGCGTCATGGAGCCGAGCGGCGGCGAGGCCTGGGTCATGGGGAAGCACGTCGTCCGGGAAGCGGAAGCCGTCAAGGATGACATCGGGTACATGAGCCAGCGGTTCGGTTTGTATCCGGATCTCACGGTGGACGAGAATATCCATTTCTACGCGGATCTCTACGGGGTTCCCGCGAGAGGCCGCGAGCACAAGATCCACGACCTGCTCTCGTTCAGCAACCTCACGCCGTTCAAAAAACGGCAGGCCGGCCGATTGTCCGGCGGCATGAAGCAGAAGCTGGGCCTCGCCTGTGCGCTGATCCATACGCCGAAGGTGTTGTTCCTGGACGAGCCGACGAACGGGGTGGATCCCGTGTCGCGGCGCGACTTCTGGCGGATTCTCTATTCCCTCCTCAAGGAAGGTGTGACTATCTTTGTCTCCACCGCCTATCTGGATGAGGCCGAACGCTGTCACCGCGTGGCGTTGCTGCACCAGGGCCGTCTCCTGGCCTGCGACACACCGGACCGGGTCAAAACCCTCATGCGGGGGACCATTCTGGAAGTCCGCGTCAATCGGGCGCGCGAGGCTGCAGTCCTGCTCAAGCAGCGTGTGAAAGCCGAGTCGATCGGACTGTTCGGCGATCGTATCCATGTGGTGACCATGGATCGGGTACAGACCGCGCACGAGGTGCCGGCCGTGCTGCAAACCGGAGGATTTACGCTGCAGGGGCTCAGGCCGATCGAGCCCTCTCTGGAAGATGTCTTTGTGTCGGTGCTGACGAGCGAAGGGGCCGTCTCTCAGCGGGAACCGATCAATGCACGCTGATCGTGAACCCTACGCGGTCGTCGTCCGCGATCTAGAAAAGCGGTTCGGCTCCTTCGTTGCGGTCAACCGGATCAGTCTGCAGGTCAGCGCCGGCGAGATCTTCGGATTTCTCGGCCCGAACGGCGCCGGCAAATCCACGACCATCCGAATGCTGTGCGGGCTGCTGGCCCCGACCGCCGGCACCGGGACCGTCGCCGGCTTCGACATCATGCGCCAGGCCGAGCGGATCAAGGCCCGCATCGGCTATATGAGCCAGAAGTTCTCGCTCTATGAGGATCTGACGGTCGAGGAGAACATCGACTTTTACAGCGGCATTTACCGAATTCCGAAAGGGAAGAAGGCTGAGCGAAAAGAATGGGTGATCGGCATGGCGGGCCTTGCGCAGCATCGGACCTCTCGGACCGCAGTGCTCTCAGGGGGTTGGAAACAACGACTCGCGCTGGGCTGCGCCATCCTGCACGAGCCACCGATCATCTTTCTCGACGAACCGACGTCCGGCGTGGACCCGATCAGCCGCCGCAGCTTCTGGGATCTCATTTACACGCTGGCCGGGCGAGGTGTGACCGTCTTCGTGACGACGCACTACATGGAAGAGGCGGAATACTGCGACCGACTGGGATTGATCTATCGCGGGGAATTGATCGCCGATGGGACGCCGGACGAGCTGAAGACGCGCTTCATGGAAGACGACATCATTGAGGTCCTGTGCGAGCAGCCACAGGAGGCGATGCTGGCGCTCGGGGAGATTGAAGGGGTCAAGGAAACGGCCCTGTTCGGCAAGGGACTGCACGTCGTCGTCGAGCGCCGGGCGGAGGGCGTGATGACTGCGATCAAGAACAGACTGGCTGAGCGGAAGTTCCCGGTGTCGCGGGCCGAGCGAATCGTGCCGTCGCTGGAGGACGTGTTCGTCTCGCTGATCGAGGCACGGGATCGACAGGAACGGCCTCAGGCGGAGGTGGCGGGATGAACGCGCGGCGCATCTGGGCGGTCGCCCGCAAAGAGGGCATCCATATTATCCGCGACTGGCGCAGCCTGGTCATGGGGATCGCCATCCCTATTCTCTTATTGACCCTGTTCGGTTATGCGCTGACCTTGGACGTGGATGAGGTGCCGCTCGTCGTTTGGGATCAGGGCGGCACGCAGGCCAGCCGCGACTTCATCAGCCGTTTCGAGGGATCGCCCTATTTCGCCCTCCGCCGCGTCGTGCAGACCTATGCGGAGGTCGAGCGGGCGATCGATGCGGGGGAGGCTCTCGTGGCCTTGGTCATCCCGGTCGACTTCGCAATGGATGTGGAGTCGGGCCGGGTCGGGCGGGCTCAAGCGATCGTGGACGGCAGCGATTCCAACACGGCCACCATCGTGCTGGGCTATGTGGAGACCGTCGCGCGCACCTACAACCAGGATCTGGCGATCGAGCAGGCCGCCCGCACCAGCGGCCGAACCGTTACGGTCCCGCTCGATCTGCGCCAGCGCGTCTGGTTCAACGCCGACATGGAATCGAAGAACTACATCATTCCGGGACTGATCGCGGTGATCATGATGGTCATCGCCGCGATGCTGACCTCGCTGACCGTGGCGCGTGAGTGGGAAACGGGCACGATGGAGCAGGTGATCTCCACGCCGTTGAAAGGGCCCGAGCTGATCCTCGGCAAGTTGCTACCGTATTTCAGCATCGGGATGCTCGATGTGCTAGTGGCCGTACTGATGGGCGAGTTCCTCTTTGAGGTCCCGCTGCGCGGCAACGTTGCGCTCCTGTTCGGCATGGCCGCCGTCTTTTTGGCCGGCGCGCTCTCACTCGGCATGTTGATCAGCATCGTGACCAAAGCCCAGTTGCTGGCCAGCCAGCTCGCCATGGTGGTCACGTTCCTGCCAGCCTTCCTGCTCTCCGGGTTCATGTACGACATCAGCAACATGCCGAACGTGATCCAGGTCCTCACTCATGTGGTGCCGGCCCGGTATTTCGTCTCGCTGTTGAAGGGCATCTATCTCAAAGGGGTCGGACTGGAGCTGCTGATGATGGAGGCGGTGCTCCTGGCCGTCTTCGGCCTGCTCGTGCTCCTGGCCGCCAATCTGGTCTTCAAAAAAAAGATGGCGTGAGAACACGATGTTCGAACGGATCAAACAGATGCTGATCAAGGAATTCATCCAGATCCTCCGCGATCCGCGGATGAGGACCGTGATTTTCGTGATGCCGCTGGTGCAGACACTGGTCTTCGGCTATGCCGTCACCACGGACGTCACGCATATCCCGACTGCAATCTTCGATCTGGACAACAGCCGGGCCAGCCGCGAACTCGTGGCGCGGTTCACCGGGTCCGGCTACTTCGACATGGTGACCTACGTCGATCGGGAAGAAGAGGCCCAACATCTCGTCGATCGCGGATTGGTCAAAGCGGTGCTACGGATAAACAAGGGGTTCGGGGACGAGTTGCGCGCCGGACGGACCGCGCCGCTCCAGATCATCGTGGACGGGACGGATTCCAATACGGCCGGCATCGTGCTCAACTATGCCGGACAGATCGCCGGCCGGTTCAGCGAGACGGTGCTGCAGACCCGCTTTGTCCGGGCGACCGGTCAGCCGGCCGCCCCGGCTCGCGTGGCGCTAGAGACGCGCGCCTGGTTCAACGAAAATCTTGAGTCTCGGAATTTTTACGTCCCCGGCGTCATCGTGCTGATCGTCACGTTGGTCACCCTCATGCTGTCCAGCATGGCCGTGGTCCGCGAGAAGGAAATCGGCACGATCGAGCAGATCATGGTCACTCCCATCAGACAATCGGAGTTCATTCTGGGCAAGATGTTGCCGTTTGCGCTGATCGGGTTTGCCGATGTCGTGCTGGTGACTGCGATCGCCGTCTATTGGTTCGACGTTCCGATCAGGGGCAGTCTGCTGCTGCTCTTCGGTGCGACGAGCCTCTACCTGATGAGCACGCTGGGCATCGGCTTGCTGATCTCGACCATCAGTCGGACACAGCAGCAAGCGATGATGAGCGCCTTTTTCTACTACTTCCCCGCCATGCTGCTGTCCGGGTTTGTGTTTCCGATCGCGAACATGCCCGAGACCGTGCAATGGCTGACGTACCTCAACCCGCTGCGCTACTTTCTCGTCATCATCCGCGGGATCTTTCTGAAAGGGGTGGGGCCCGGGATCCTCTGGCCGCAGATGTTGGCGCTCTTGATCTTGGGAACGGTGACGTTGTTGGTAGCGGCTCGGCGGTTTCACAAGACCGCTAGCTAGACGGAAATGGCTATGTTCTGGAAGACGATAGTCGGGGTGGTCGGCCTCACTCTCCTGACGATAGGCGGAGTCCGAGCGGAGGACGCTCAGACCACGAAGAACGGCGCTGGACTCGACTGCCGGTATGAGCAGAGTGACGGTGAAACGAGCGGTTCCGCATTCCCAAGCGATGACGTGTTCCGTCCCTTGATGGCGGATCCGAAGCAGCCGCAGTTCTTCGCCACCTATCAGTCCGTTCAGCGCAGAGAGCCCACAAGTACCGTCAAAGGGATCGGGAAGTCTGTGAACGTCGGCTCGGTGGGGTTCGGAGAAAATTTCGGCTTCTACACCAAGCGGCAAGGGTGTAATGGTTGGCAGGTGGGCCTGTTGGCCGGGGTGTTTTCACAGTTCAATCTGGATGCGCCGTCTTCGGACTTGATCAATACCGATTACATCGTGGGCATTCCCGTCACTTGGCGGCGTGGTGACTGGTCGACACGGGTGCGCCTCTACCATCAGAGCAGCCATGTCGGAGACGAATTTCTTTTGGAGAATCCCGCATTCAATCGAGTGAACCTCAGTTTCGAAGAGGTTGAGGCGATCCTCTCCTACGACCACCGGTGGGTACGGGTCTATGCAGGCGGAGGCTACTTGCTGCATCGCGAGCCGGCGGTGTTGGACAGGAATCATGTGCAGTGGGGAATGGAGTTGCGCGGGCCGACGATCGACGCTCCGTTCCTTGAGCGGGGGATACCGGGGCTCCGACTCACGCCCGTCTTGGGGGCCGACTTCAAAACCTTTGAAGAGTTGCACTGGATCATCAACAGCCATGTCGTGGGCGGGTTCGAGTGGTCCAGGCCTGGCGCAACGCGTCGGTTTCGGTTCCTCGTGAACTACTATCGCGGCTTCTATCCCTATGGGCAATTCTTCAACGAGAAGGTCGAGAGCGTCGGCTTTGGGTTCTATTTGGCTTTTTAGGCCAGGGCCGACCGTTCTGAGCCAGAATTGTCCATGGCCGTCTCGCAGGCTTCCGCCATGCCGATCTATGTTGGAACGCTGAAAAGAACAGCGATCGGTGAATCCTTCCGTGCGTATGGCGCTCTCAGTAAAAGAAGGATGATCCCATGATGGTCGAATATCCTGTGAGGAGAAGAGGATAGTTCACGTCTGAGGAGGGTGATAATGGGTAGTAGGTCACGCACGTTGTGTCTGGCAACGATGGGGCTCTGGGTCATGACTCTGGCTGTTGCCGGATGGTTCTTCGTGACGGGTTGGACGACGAAGGGGGCGGATGGCCGCACCGAAATCCTATTGGCACCGGTGGAACGCGACCAGATCCTCGCGGAGATGCGACAGCTCCTGAAGGCGGTAGATGGTGTCGTCCGTAGCCTGGGGGAGGAGCAGCCGAACCTTCAGCAAGCCGAAGCGGCGGCCAGAGCAGCGGGGATGCAGATGGCCGTGGACACGAGTCCAGCCATCATGGCGAAGCTGCCGCTGTCGTTCAAACAGATGGGCCTGTCCATCCACAAGGACATGGACGCGCTGGCAGATGCGATCGTGAAAAAGGAGACGCCGCAACAGATTCTACAACGGCTATCGAGCATGACCGCCCGCTGTACGACGTGCCATGATTTGTATCAATTTGGAGCGGGTAAGTAGCGGTCAGCCGGTAGGGAAGATCGTTCGATTGGAGAAATTATAGAGCGGACATCCGAACACGGTTGAATCCATTGCATGCGCGAGGCCTCTCATAGAGTATGCGATCGTCTTGGACGGATGGCGAGCGCCGCGAAGCGGACTGATCGCCGGTTTCTGCCGCGGGTAATATCGCTCACGGCCATGTGTACAAGGAGGTGCCAGATGAGGTCCAGAATGATTCTTTCCATCGCAGTGGCTTCAGCCATGTCGTTTCCGGCAGGGATGGCGACCCTCGCATCGGCGCAAGATCGCGACCGCGACCAGCTCAAAACACAGCAGCAAGTTCAAGATAAGGACAGGTTGCAGACGAAAGACCAACTCAAAGAAAAAGACCAACTCAATGAGCAGGAACGAACTCGTGAGCGGACTCGGGAGCAGACTCGTACGGAGCGCCCGGAGAGACCGCAACATGAGAAGGCTGAGCGGCCCGAACGCGGCGGTCGTTGAGTGCGGAGAGGTCTCTGAGGTGACTTGGCGCGACGCCTGCTCCTAGAGGGGCGTCGCGCGTGAGGGCGGGTGTGGGAATGAGTTCAGCGAGCGCAGGAATCTCCCGATGCGATGGGAGATTGTCAAAGTGGTGAGACGGTCGATCGCTGTGGGTCTGGCACGGGTTTTTCTCGTGATGGCGTTGTATTTCATCGGGCAAACAGCGATTGGGTGGACGGCGGCTGAAGCGGACGGGCCGCCTCAACCGGCCCCTCAATGGCGTGTCATCGCCACAGTGAATTATTCGAGCGGTTCCTACGGGACGGATTCCAGGACGAATATTCTCTATGCGCCCATGACTGTCAGGAGGGTCTTTCGGGATGGCGATGTAAGCTTAACGATTCCCTTTCTCAGCATCTCCGGCACCGGTGCCGTTCGACTGGTAGGTGGCGTTCCCACGCGAACAAGCAGTGCCATTGCCGGGCCGGTGGGAACCCTCGCCGCGGTGTCCAGAGGCGGCAAAGGGCCCGGTGCGAGTCCCTTGGCCGCCGCCACAACCGACAGCGGGCTCGGCGACATGATTCTCCGTGGCCGCTATTATCTGATCGAGGAAAGTTCCGTCATGCCGCTCGTAGCGGTCACTGGCCGGGTGAAATTGCCGACCGCGGATGCAGACCGAGGGCTCGGCACGGGGGAGTTCGATGAAGGGGTTGGAGTGGAACTGACCAAGACCCTCGCGGAGCGCTGGCTGGCCTATCTTGACGGAGGCTACACCCTGATCGGCGATGCGCCAGGCACCAACTTCAATAATCAGTGGTGGTATGACGTCGGTGTCGGGTATGACGTGACGGAAAGCCTCCACATGAGTGTCTTTTATGAAGAGTACCGCGCATTGGTCAATACGGTGAATAACGCTCGTGACTTATTGGCTGTGGCGAATTATGTTGTGGACGACACCGTGCATCTCACCGGGTCGTTGCTGGTGGGACTGTCGAACGGCGCGCCGAATTACGGATTGGGCGGAGGGGTCAGATTCCGGTTTTAATGGAAGGCCGCGTAGGCCGCGCGGTACTCAAGTGCCGCCTCACGAACGTCGCGCAATGTAGAGCCAAAGGAGGCGAACCATGGAAGTGGTCAATGCACGAGAGGCCGATCTCACTGAGAATCCCCATCAGGTCAAGGCGAGTCGGTTGTACGACACGGAGCATGCCCAGGTTGTTCATATCACGTTGGAACCGGGGGAATCGCTCAAGAAGCATGTTACGCCTGTCGATGTGTTTTTTTATGTCCTGGAAGGGAGAGGGATCATCGAGATTGGTGACGACACAAAAGAAGTCGGGCCGGACATGCTCATCCCAAGCCCCGCTCGAATTCCGCACAGGTGGTCCAACCGGAGCGACAAACCGTTTCGCGTGTTGGTCGTCAAGGTTCCGCGCCCGACCGAAGCCACGAAGTTGCTGTGAGAGACCGGTCAGGCGAGGCCTTCTCAATAGGCTATCGAGAAATTATACTGCTCGCCCATAGCGAGCCATGCGTGGCTTTGTAAAGAAGCGTGGAACATCAGTCCGCTCCATGTTCGTGAGGACAGCCCTCCTCGATAGGCGTCCGCTCTAGACCTTGTGATTCGTGAGGTAGGACCGGTCAAGCGCCTGGGCACATTCAATTGCGAGGGAGGTTGCGGGGATATGTCGGCGGGAAGAGTGATGAGTCAGGAAGGTTCGGGGAGAGGGCAGCCGTGGAGTTTTGCCAGTCGGCAGTACCTCGAGTTGTTGGTGCTGGCGCTGGTCAGCGTCTGGGCATTTTTTACGAATCTGCAGTTTTCGCTGCTGGAAGGCAGCGAAGGGCTCTATGCGGGCATCGCAGGTGAAATGGGGCGGCGGCAGGAGTTCTTCGACCTGACGTATCAAGGCGAACCCTATTTCAACAAACCCCCGTTGTTTTTTTGGATGCTCCACCTGTCGACGTGGCTGTGGGGCGATCACGAAATCGCGTTGCGTCTGCCCGGCTCTCTTGCGGCGGTCGGTACGGTGGCGCTCGTCTATGTCTTGGGGACGAGGTTGTTCTCCTCGACCGCGGGCTTCTGGGCGGCATTGGTCGTCGTCACCAGTCACGTCTTTCTGTGGTACGGACGTCGCGTGCTGTTTGATTCCTCCTTGACGTTCCTCGTGACGCTGGCCTTGTTTGCCTGGGTTCAGGTTCAGTTTGTGGGCCGCAGTTCACGCTGGTATCTGCTGGCGTTTCTCAGTATGGCGCTCGGGGCGATGCTGAAGGAGATGCACGGGTTTTTCCTTCCGTTGCTCGTGATGGCCACCTATGCCCTGATCCAACGCGATACGCGGATGTTGAAAGACCGGTGGTTTTGGGGCGGGTTGGGTCTGGCCTTTGCCATGATGGCGGGGTATGCCTCTATGCTGGGATCCGGGTATCAGCATCATTTTAAGATCCTGAGCGCGATCGGGTCCGTGTGGAATAGCGGTTTGGCCGGCTCCATCGGTATGGCGCGAGACGGCCACCCGCTCTATTGGTATCTCGGGATGATGTGGGCCGACTTCTTCCCCTGGTGTGCCCTGCTCCCGTCGGCCCTGCTGTTACTTTGGGCGCAACGCCCGTTCCGCGCCCATCCGACCGAATTGCTGTTGCTGGTCTGGGTGCTCAGCCTCTTCACGGCATTCAGTCTGGCCACGCTCAAACGTGAGCCCTATCTGATGACGATCGTGCCGGGAATCGGTCTGATGATCGGCTATTTCTACCATCGCATGTTCGAGACGACCGACGCGTCTCGTGCAATGACCCCGTTGTTGAAAGTGCTGCTCGTCGTCTTGGCGCTCGTGTTCGGGGCCGGCATGTTTTTCGGCGCGGCTCCGTTGCGGAAGCGCTGGCTGGTCTCCTCGCCGGTGGTTTCACCCGTATTCATCATGACGATCGTGGCGCTGTCCGGCACGCTGATCTATGCGGTGGCGAAGGCGCGCCTGCAGCTCGCGCTTCAGCTGGTGGGGGTGCTTGCGGCGGCCTATGTCGTGCTGGTGGTGAACTACGTGTTTCCGGCGATCGACCAGGCCGCCTCGCCGCGCAAGGCGACAGAAGAGATCAAGGCCATGGCGCGAGAAGCCGGTCCGGCTCTGTTCATGTATATCCCCGGCTGGCCGAAGAATGAGGATGCCCTCTATTACCTGAAGCGGGACAACGTGGTGCCGGAGTTGCCGACTCCTGATGCGGTCCGTGAGGCCGTGCGCCGACAGGGGCCAGTCAGAATCATCACGGAGGAACAGCACATGCAGTCCTTGCAGCAGTCTGCCGGACTACGCGTCGAGCGACTGCATGAATTTCCGCAGCCGAGCCGAAAACATCTGTTCCTCCTGTCCGTGAGCGCACAGGAATAAACCAGTGTGATAGCCCGCATGATTCATGACGGTTCGTCGCGAAACCGCCGACGCACGTGGCGAGACCGGCGCGCGGAGCCGGGAGGACCCGACGCGTACTCGTGCAGTACGGTGAGGGTCCGAGGGGCGAGCCCGCCGGCCGAAGGCTCGTCGTAGCAGTGAATCGGCGGTTGCAACAGAAGTGTTCATGAATCATGCGGGCTAGGGGGCCTGCTCCTGTTGCATTCTGCCACAGGCAGGCAGGCCTCCCCTGTAGCAGACCTCCCCGCTTATCACGTTGTCTCATGAACAGGCGATTTCCGACCAGCCGCGACTCTGCACGGTTTCCGCCATCCCTGTTGTCGTGGTGAGGGGGCTCCATCCTTGCACTCATCAGGCGCACAACCTCTCTGGTGAGGTTCACGGTCTGCTTGCCAAGGGAGTGAGTCATCGGTGCGACACTTCTCGAAACGGGAGGAAGCACCAAGGAGCCTGCATGCATCCTATTCATCCGATGGTCGTCCACTTTCCTATTGCCTTGCTGTTGACGAGCACCCTGTTTGATGCGTTGGCGTTCCGATGGCGGAGCCAACAGTTTCGGGATACCAGCTTGTCTCTGCTGGTGCTCGGCGTCCTGGCGGCAGCGGTGGCGGTGCTCACAGGGCATTTGGCCGAAGAAGCGGTTGAACGAAGCGGAATCTCGAAGCAAGCGATTGAAATTCATGAGGAGCTTGGGGGCTCGGTGTTCTGGGTGTTTCTCGGCCTGCTAAGCCTGCGAGTGATGTCGTCTTGGGGGTTGATGCGGGAGCGCCCTGCGCTGGTGCTGGGGCTTGGGGTTGCTGGATCGTTGCTGCTGTTGGTCGCCAGCTATTTCGGCGGCGAGTTGGTCTATCGCTACGGAGCTGGAGTCATGCCACGATGAACGTCAGGGATGCCATCGGTTCAACCGTCCTGGTCCTGCTCATATGCGCGCCGTCGCCGGCGGCCTTTGCCGATGATGCGGTCTCGCGATCGCCGTGGGGCGATCGAGCCGTGTTGCGAGCGGGGCAGGTGGTGCAGGGCGATTACTTCGCGTTCGGGCCGCATGTCCAAATTTCCGGGATCGTCAACGGCGATCTCTATGCGGCCGGCGGCGACGTGATGATCGATGGCGTCGTCAACGGGGATGTGATCGTCGCCGGGGCCAAGGTCATCCTGTCGGGCACAGTGGCTCAGGATGCTCGGGTGATAGGTGCCCAAGTCACCGTGAGCGGCACGATCGGGAGAAATGCCACTTTGGCCGGAGTGGATCTTCACCTGACCGAGACGGCGAAGGTTCGGGAAAACCTCATCGCCGGAGGCGGGCATGTGCAGCTGGAGGGACCGATCGGTCGCGATGCGCGGGTGGGGGCCTGGCGGGCGACGCTGTCCAATGAGATTGAGCGCGACCTGATCGTGGCCGCCGAGTCCGTTCGCCTGACCTCGAAAGCGTCGGTGGGCGGCCGGTTGCGATATTGGGGAGATGCGGCTCCCTCGATCGACGAAGAAGCCACTGTTCGCGGACCGATCACCCGCCGCCCGTTGCCGGAGGGCTGGAGCGTGGAGCGGGCTCGTCAGGGAATCATCGGAGCGCGGGTGCTGGCGGCTGTCGTCGGTTTTCTGTCCACGCTGATTCTGGGGCTGATCCTCTTGCGAGTCTATCCCGTCTTCTCACACCGAGTGACGACGACGATACGGGATCGGCCGGGAGCGTCGCTGGGAGTAGGCACGGCAGTGTTGCTCGTCACACCGATTGCTGCCGCGAGTCTGGTGGTCACGCTGCTGGCCCTACCGGTGGGGGTGGTGTTGCTGGCGATGTATGGGGTGACGGTCTATCTGGCTCGGATCTACACCATGATGTACATCGGGCAGCGTCTGCTTCGTCATCGAGACGAGTCGTCATCCTTGGCCAAGCCGTTTATGGTGGGGCTCGTGGTCTATTCACTCCTGTCGCTGGTGCCGGTGGTCGGCGGCCTGGTGACGCTTGGCGCCGTGCTCTTCGGCCTGGGGGCATTGTTGATCACCAAGAAGGACTTGATTGTCGGGTTGCGAGAGCAGCAACAGGTGTGACGTGCAGCGAAGCAAGCATGGCTCGTCGATCGACAACTGAAAGTGGAGAACAGCCGGCGACTGTCACCCTGGTGGAAGGGCGTACATTGCGTTGTCAGGGCGCCTGGACGATGCCAGAAGTCGCGAGGGCCGAACGTGTCCTCGCGGCGATGGACTGGCCCACGGGTGGAGCGTTCCGATTTGAGGGGAGCGGCATCGCGGCCTTCGACACCGGTGGGGCAGTGGTCTTGTCCCGCGCGGTGATGGACGCGCGCCTTCGCGGGTGTGAGGTGACCGTTGAGGGGCTGCGGTCTGAATATCTGCAACTGATGAGTCTGGTGTCGGCCAACTGGAGCGTCATGATGGCCCATGTCGCGGTGCGGCCGGACGGGACTCAGCTGCTCCAGGCGCTCCTCCGCAAATCCATGACACAGGCCCTGCAGGGGTTGGAATTTGTCGGCCGGACGTCGACGGCGCTGGTTCGTGTGATGTCGTCGCCGGCTCGCATTCGTTGGCGCAGTACCCTGAACAGTCTTCGGCTCGACGGGGTAAACGCCTTACCGATTACCGGCCTGCTGACGTTTCTGATCGGCGTGGTGATTGCGTATCAGGGCGCCGAGCAACTGCGAAAATTCGGCACCAACATTTTCATCGTGGATTTGGTGGGCATCTCCCTGTTGCGGGAGATTGCGCCGCTGATCGCGGCCATCTTGATTGCCGGGCGGTCGGGGTCGGCCTATGCCGCGCAGATCGGTACGATGAAGGTGACGGAAGAACTGGATGCCCTGCAGACCTTCGGGCTCTCGCCCATCGAACTGCTGGTGTTGCCTCGTGTGCTGGCCTTGGTCGTCGCGCTGCCGTTGTTGACGGTGTATGCCGATGTGTTGGGGGTGTTCGGCGGTATGTTGATCGCGTCGAACCAGCTGAACGTGAGTTTCACCGCCTTTCTCACGCGGTTTGAGGAGGCCGTTGCCTTGCGCCATTTTCTCATTGGGATCGGGAAGGCGCCGTTTTTTGCCGTCATCATCGCGCTGGTCGGATGTTATCAGGGGTTTCAAATTCGCGGCGGAGTTGATGACGTGGGGCGGCACACGACGATCAGCGTGGTGCAGAGCATTTTTCTGGTGATCATTTTCGACGCCTTGTGCAGCATTCTGTTGAACTGGTGGGATCTATGAATACGCCTCGGCGCAAGACACGGCCGGCTCACCGACTCATCGGCGTCCGCAAACATGGCTCGACTTGTTCCGATGGTGTCACTGCTCCAGGAATTTTATGCTGTGAAACAACTGCGGGGCGCTGCAGCTCTCTAAGGACGGAGGCATGACGATACTCAAGAAGGTCGGGTATGGGTTTATCTTGTGCGTCGTTCCTTATGTGACGGCGATTCCCTTGGTACCGCTCATGCAGACGGACCTCTTCTTTTTCAAGACGATCATGATTGTGGAGGGAACACTTGAGGGAGGCCTCTTGTCGGCTCTGTACTTACAGAGAATCACGAGGCGGTCAGTCTCACGCTGCTTCATTGACATCTGCGCACGCAACGTGGCCATGGGCGCTCCTCTTGTGGCGATCGGATATGTGCTTGAACAGAAATCGCCGCAGATACGTGAGAGCACATCCTGAATGGTGTGGAGGTGACACCCTGAAACGGGGGAACGGCGATCGTTGAGCGGACAGGCACCGGCAAACCGGTGCCTGGTTCCATGTCGAATGTGGGGCGTGAAGAAGGAATAACTATGAACGATTTCGCGGCCAGGCGGATGACGCAACGCTACGTGCAGCAATTTATGGCGTCACCCGATAGGTTGTTTCCTCTTCTCTGTCCGGTGCGCGAATATGAGTGGGTCGAATCTTGGCAATGCGAGATGCTCTATTCGGCTTCCGGTGTTGCAGAGAAGAATTGCGTCTTTAGAACTCATGTTCCAGGCGATTCCTCAGACGATGTCTGGGTCATCAGCCGGCACGATCCGTATTCATTGGTTGAGTTTGTCCGCGTGAATCCGCTCAGAGTCATATCCCTCTCCATCGCGCTGATCGACAATGGAGACGGCACGACCACGGCAAACAATGAGCAGGTCCTGACGGCCCTCACCCCCGATGGAAACCGGATTCTCGATGGCATTACCGACACCTTTGTCTTCGAGATGAGAATGGGCGAGGCCATGCTCAACCACTATTTGACCACGGGGAAACGTTTGCCACTGAAAGATGCTGTCGCTAGAGCGAAGTCATTGGAACAGTAGTACGAGAGATACTTGGAGACCACATGTTGAAAGGCAGCGCCCTCTTCTGGTGGCGGTGGCTCATCGTCGTGACAGCGGGCGTTCTTGTTTTCGGCCTCAGCATGGTGGTCGCGCCCGGTCTCACACGGCAGTTTTTCAGCCTGCTCGTGTTCTCGTCGGCTGGAACCATCGGTGCCCTTGGAGAGCCTGCAGTGACGTACATCGCTCTTGTTCACGGGGTGTTGGGCGCAGTCATGATTGGCTGGGGGATTGCGCTCCTCTTCATCGTGCTCAGTCCATTCCGCCGCGGCTCGCGTGACGGTTGGTACACGCTCGCTGTTTCGGTTGCTGCATGGTTCATTCCTGACACCGTGTTCTCCTTATGGTCCGGCTTCTGGCACAACGCCGTGCTGAACGTGGTCGTGGCAGTGCTCTTTGCTATCCCGCTCGCGGCCACGTACCCTGTTTTCCTCGAAGCAGACACCGGATCCTTCACATGAGCGGATCGGCGCCGGCAGCCGGAGCGGCTGGCCCCTGTCACAGGGTGGATTGATGTGAAGCAGAGCACATTTCACAGAGGTATGCCGGGATCGATCGGCGAGGGCTCGGTCGTCTTGGCCCGGTCGCTGGCGCGCCGTATTCGGCAACCTGGAGATCAACGGGTTCAAAGTCCTGCCGATCACGGGGTTGCTGACGTTCCTCATGGACATCGTCATCGCGTATCAAGGGGCGGAGCAATTGCGCACCATCGGAGCCAACATTTTCATCGTCGATCTCGTCGGCACCGCCTTGTTGCGGGAGATCGGCCCCTTGGTGGTGGCGATCCTCATTGCCGGGCGTTCGGGCTCGGCCTATGCGGCGCAGATCGGGACGATGAAGGTGACGGAAGAACTGGATGCGTTGCGCACGTTCGGACTGTCGCCTACCGAGTTGCTGGTCTTGCCGCGGATGCTGGCCTTGCTCGTCGCGCTGCCGTTGTTGACGGTGTATGCCGATGTGTTGGGGGTGTTCGGCGGTATGTTGATCGCGTCGAACCAGCTGAACGTGAGTTTCACCGCCTTTCTCACGCGGTTTGAGGAGGCCGTTGCCTTGCGCCATTTTCTCATTGGGATCGGGAAGGCGCCGTTTTTTGCCGTCATCATCGCGCTGGTCGGATGTTATCAGGGGTTTCAAATTCGCGGCGGAGTGGATGACGTGGGGCGGCACACGACGATCAGCGTGGTGCAGAGCATTTTTCTGGTGATCATTTTCGACGCCTTGTGCAGCATTCTGTTGAACTGGTGGAGCTTGTAGCCGGGATGTTCGAGTTCTGTGTTTCGGCCCACGATCACGTTGGGAAGTGACAGGCGTCATGTCTGGAGTCGCGCACAGGGACATGCCGGTGATCGAAGTGAGCCATGTCTCCACCCGATTCGGGCCGGCGATCGTGCACGAGGATGTGAACCTCACGGTTATGCAAGGCGAGGTGTTCGCCATCGCCGGCGGAAACGGGTGCGGCAAATCGACGCTCTTGCGCGAGATCATCGGCCTGCTGGCGCCGACGACCGGGAGCATCAGGCTTCTGGGCGTGAACAGTCGCGAGTTGGAGCAGTCGGACGGATCTCCCCTCCATCGGCGGTTTGGGGTGATGTTTCAGCACGGGGCCCTGTTCAGTTCCATGACGCTGGCCGACAATGTCGCGGTTCCCTTGAAGGAGCACACGACACTGAGTGCAAGGCTGATCCGCGAGATTGTGGCGTTAAAAATCGCCCTGGTCGGCCTTCCCCCCGACAGCGCGGTGAAATTTCCGAGCGAACTCAGCGGCGGGATGCGGCGCCGCGCCGCGCTGGCTCGTGCCATCGTCATGGACCCGGAACTGTTGTTTCTCGACGAACCGACCGCCGGACTCGATCCGATGATCGCTGCGGGGTTCGATGATCTGGTGCTCGAACTCAAGCGGTTGCTGGGTCTCACGGTGGTGATGGTGACGCACGATCTCGATTCGTTGTGGCGTATTGCCGATCGGGTGGCGGTCCTGGGCGAAGGTCGGGTGTTGGGAATGGGCACGATGGAGGCGCTCGCGGCGTCGGAGGATCCGGCGGTCCGCGGCTATTTCCACGGTCCGCGCGGACGGGCCGCGCAGCAGAATCATACCGGGACCGCGGCGAATCGGGACTGAGAGGTACCGGATGGAACCGAAGGTCAACTACATCGTGGTCGGGGCATTCGTGCTGCTGCTGGGGCTCACGGTGCTCGGGGCGATTTTCTGGCTGGGGAAGACGGATTATCGCGGCATCTACGATCGGTATTACGTCTATACGAGGGAATCGGTCGCCGGGCTTAGCGTGGATTCGACCGTGAAATATCGCGGTGTGGATGTCGGACGGGTGAAAGCCGTGGTGCTGAATCCGGAGAATCCGGAAGAGGTACGGGTCACGTTGGACATCGTCGCCGGCACACCGGTCAAGACCGACACCCAGGCGGTCTTGGTGACGCAAGGCCTCACGGGGTTGGTGACGCTGAATTTGACAGGAGGCACGCGGGAGGCGCCTCCGCTGTCGCCGGACGCCGGGCAGGCTTATCCGGTCATCAAGAGTGTGCCGTCACTCTTCGGACGATTGGACGGCACGCTGGCGAAATTGTTGTCCGATCAGGGGCTGGCGAATCTGGTCGTCCATCTCAACGGTCTGGCCCAGAATGCCTCCTTGATCGTAGACGAGGAGAATCGTACGCTGGTCAAGCACGTGCTCAAGGATCTGTCTGAGGTGACCAAGGTCTTGGCGGCCCACAGCAGCCACCTGGATCGCGGCATCCAGGGCGCCACGCTGGCGGCCGAGCAGGCGGCGAAAGTCACGGAACGGCTTGGGACGCAGTTGCCGGCCGTGCTGGACCGCATCGGCAAGAGCGCGGTCGGACTCCAACAGCTGACGGAAGAGTTGTCCCGAACCAGTCGCTCGGTCGGCGACATGGTGGGGAGCAGTAAGCCGGGTGTCGAACAGTTTACCCGGCAGACCCTGGCCGATGCCGGGTTGCTGGTCACGGAGTTGCGGCAATTGACCGCCACCCTGAATCGCGTGGCCCAACAGATTGAACGACAACCGAATCTGCTGGTGCTTGGCCGTTCGTCTCAATCCAAGGGACCGGGGGAGTGAGGGGCGTATCGTGGCCGATCTTTACGCGCGAAGCAGGTTGATGGTGGTCTTGGCGGCATGCACGTTGACGGCCTGCGTGTTGCCCCGGCCGACGGACAGCCCGGTCCATACCTTCGTGTTGACGACGGAGGAGCCGGAACGGGGCCTTGTCGCTCCGCTTTCCCGAGCGAACACTCAAGGCGTCTTGCTCGTCGGCGTGCCGCAGGCAGCGGCCGGATTTGAGCAACCACGGATGGCCTATCTGGAGCGTCCGTCGGAAGTAAATTACTACGCCACCCATTTCTGGGTTGACGCTCCGTCCAGGATGTTGGCGCCGTTACTCATCCGGGCGCTCGAACAGTCGGGCTACTGGCGTGTGGTGGTGCCCATGCCGTCGGCCCTCCGTGCGGACCATCAACTGGATGTGTCGGGCCTGGTGGTGCAACAGGAGTTCCTGCAGAAGCCGAGCCAGAGTCGAGTGCGGTTGCGCGCGCAACTGACCGACCTGAAGACTCAGCGTGTGATGGGCGCCAGAAGTTTTGACAGGCTGGAACCGGCACCGAGCGAGGACGCCTACGGCGGGGTCCTGGCGGCGAACCGTGCGATGAGTGCGGTGCTGGCCGCGGTGAATGACTGGATTGCAGGTTGTCTGCGGGAAGGCGGCAAAGAGGTCTGTTGACCGGCCCTCCGTTGATGGTGGTGATGCCGCCGGATGGTCTGTCGGGAGACGAGATCGGGCATGCGCACCGCACTGAAAATCGGGTTCAGTTTCGGGCTCACATCCGGAGTGATCACGACTCTGGGGCTGATGGTCGGCTTGCATGCAGGCACCCATTCCATGCCCGCCGTCCTGGGAGGGATTCTCACGATTGCGGTGGCCGACGCCATGTCCGATGCCTTGGGGATCCACGTGGCCGAAGAATCGAAGAATCATGGGAATACCCATGACATCTGGGCGTCCACGGTTGCCACGTTTGCCGCGAAGTTCGTCATCGCCGGGACTTTCGCCGTGCCGGTGCTGTTCCTGCCGCTGGACCTGGCTCTCGTCGTCAGTCTGCTCTGGGGCCTGTCGCTGCTGGCCGTGCTGAGTTATGCGCTGGCGCTGGCGCAACGGGTGCCCCCGTGGAAGGTGATCAGCGAGCATGTGCTCATCGGGCTCAGTGTCGTGGCGATGACACATTATCTCGGAGAATGGGTGCGGGCGACGTTCGGTTGACGGATGCAGATGAAGGAAAGGCAGGACGGATGGATATACAGACGCAGTTACCGAAAGTGGGCGTCGGCCGACGGTGCGGGGCGATCCTGGCGAATCTGGGCGGCTACCGCGGTCTTCTCAGCGAGGAGATGTACGAGGAGCTGACGGCGCTTGCCAAAAGTGTGCAGGGAGCCAGAATTTGTCATGTGAATTCGACGGCCGCGGGCGGGGGAGTGGCGGAATTGTTGGCGCGGTATATCCCGATGCTGCAGGCGCTTGGGGTGCAGGCCGATTGGCGATTGATCCACGGAGAACCGGAATTTTTTGCCATTACCAAATCGTTCCATAACGCGCTGCAAGGCGGCCACTATGGTTTGGGAAAGGCCGAGCAGGATCTGTATCTCACGGTCAATGAGCGAAGCGCGAAGGCACTCGGCAACGACTATGATCTCTACATCGTGCACGATCCGCAGCCGGCCGCCATTCGCCATTTCGCAGGACCACGTGGCGCCAAGTGGATCTGGCGCTGCCACATCGACAGCTCGGCGCCGGACAAGGACGTCAGTCATTTTCTGAGACCTCTGTTGGAAGAGTATGAAGCCGTCGTGTTCACGATGGATCAATTCGTGTTGCCGCAACTGGCCTCCAAGCGCATCGCGTTCATCGCCCCCGCCATTGATCCGCTCGCGACCAAAAACATGGAGTTATCGGCTGACTTGTGCCGCCGCGTGATTGTGGACTCCGGTGTGGACCCGACCAGGCCGTTGCTGTTGCAGGTGTCTCGCTTCGATCCATGGAAGGATCCGCTCGGCGTGGTGCGCGCCTACCGTTTGGTCAAAGAGGAACTCCCGGGCGTGCAATTGGTGTTGATCGGCGCGATGGCCGGAGACGACCCGGAAGGGTGGGAAATTCTGGATCGGGTCGAAGAGGAGGCCGCGAACGATCCGGACCTCTTTGTCTTTACGAATCTGTCCGGTGTGGGCAGCATGGAAGTGAACGCCTTTCAACGTGGCTCGGATGTCGTGATTCAAAAATCACTGCGGGAAGGGTTCGGGCTGGTGGTGTCCGAGGCGCTGTGGAAGGAAAAGCCGGTGGTCGCCGGCAACACGGGCGGCATTCCGATGCAGTTCCCCGAACCGTTCCAAAAGCATCTGGTCGACAATGTGGAAGGCTGCGCGGAGCGGGCGCTCCATCTGCTCCAGCACCCCGGCGAACGTGGAGACTTCGGGCGGGCCGGGCGTGAGCATGTCCGCCAGCATTTTCTGATGCCTCGGTTAGTTCGGGACGAACTGCGCCTCATTCGTCAGGTATTGGGGACTACATGATACGCCCAGGCCGCACTGCGCTGGTCGCCTATTTTTCGATGGAGATCGGCCTGAATCCGTTGATGCCGACGTACGCGGGTGGCTTAGGGGTGTTGGCCGGGGACACCATTCGCTCCGCCGCCGACCTGGGCGTGCCGATGGTCGGCGTCACACTGCTGCACAGACGCGGTTACTTCTATCAGCGCCTCGATCGCGAGGGCCGGCAGTCCGAGGAACCGGTGGCCTGGACGATCAGCGATTTTGCCGAGCCGCTGGAGCCGCGTGTCACCGTCGAGATCGAGGGGCGACGGGTGCAGGTACGCGCTTGGCGACATGTGGTGACCGGCATGTCGGGGCATCCCGTGCCTGTGTACTTGCTCGATACGGACCTCCAGGAGAACAGCCCCTGGGATCGGACCATCACGGATTCGCTCTACGGAGGAGATGCCCACTATCGATTGTGTCAGGAAATGGTCCTCGGGTTCGGCGGGTTCGCGTTGCTGCAAGCCTTGGGGCACGACCATATCTATCGCTACCACCTCAACGAAGGCCATGCGGCGCTGCTGGTGCTGGCCATGATCGAGGCCGCGATCGGCGCGGAACCGCGAAACGGTGAGGTGCCGCCGGAGGTGATCGAGAAGGTGCGGGAGCACTGTGTGTTCACCACCCATACGCCGGTGCCCGCGGGCCACGATCAATTTCCTGCCGACCTGGCGCATCGGGTGCTGGGAACGCGGCGGTGCGAACTCGCGCAGGCCTGCCAACATCAGGGCGCGTTGAACATGACATTGTTAGCCCTGCGCGGGTCGCGGTTTGTCAATGGCGTGGCGATGCGGCATGGCGAGGTCTCCCATTCGTTGTATCCCGGCTATCCGATCCATTCCATTACAAACGGGGTGCATGCCGTGGCCTGGGCGGCTCCGGCCTTTCAGAGTCTGTACGACCGTCACCTTCCTGATTGGCGGTACGATCAACTGTCGCTTCGCTACGCCATTAGTATTCCCGGGACGGACATTTGGGCCGCCCATCGGGAGACCAAGCTGGCCTTGGTCGATGAGGTGAATCGCGAGACCAACGCAGGCTTCGATCGGGATGTGCTCACGATCGGCTTCGCCCGCCGCGCCACCGCGTACAAACGGGGGATGCTGGTATTTCACGATGTCGAGCGATTGCAGCGCTTAGGGAAGCAGGTGGGGCCGATTCAGTTCGTGTTTGCGGGCAAGGCGCATCCGCAGGACCAGGAGGGCAAGGAGATGATCCGGCGCATTCACGCCATGCGCGGGCAACTCTCCGTGGCCTACTTGGCGAATTACGATATGACCTTGGCCAGGCTGCTGTGCGCGGGGGTGGACGTGTGGCTGAACACGCCGTTGCCGCCGATGGAGGCCTCCGGCACCAGCGGGATGAAAGCGGCGATGAACGGCGTGCCCAGCTTGAGTGTGCTGGACGGCTGGTGGGTCGAGGGGCATATCGAAGGCGTGACCGGCTGGTCGATCGGGGAGAAGGTCGAGGCCTGCGGCTCCCCACCGGAGGAGATGCAGGCCTGTCATGCGGCCGCGCTCTACGACAAACTCGAACAGCAGGTGTTGCCCCTCTTCTACAAAGACCGGGACCGATTCATCGAGATCATGACACACACGATTGCGATCAACGGGGCGTTTTTCAACACGCAGCGCATGGTCGGCCAATACCTGCGCAATGCCTATCGGTTGGTCGATCAGGCTGTGAATGGAGCCTAGCGGGATGATCTACGATCGCGAGACCATGCAGTCCGACTACAATCACCTGTTGACCTTGTGGACAGCCGGTGTCCGTGATTACCACACGATGTTGTCGGACTATCTCACGGCCAATTCGATTTTCGTCGCCGTCATCGGGTTGCTGGTTTCGCGGGAGTCGCTGGCCCTGCCGTTTACCATCGTCATCGTCCTGCTGAGCACGATCGGGATTCTCATGAGCGTACAGATGGCGATCGTGCTGGGCCGGTTTTCCGGGCAGAATGCGCTGTGGGAATGGCAGTTGCGCGGCAT
The DNA here is from genome assembly GCF_905220995.1 of Nitrospira defluvii. Classification (NCBI taxonomy): domain Bacteria; kingdom Pseudomonadati; phylum Nitrospirota; class Nitrospiria; order Nitrospirales; family Nitrospiraceae; genus Nitrospira; species Nitrospira defluvii. The sequence continues at coordinate 621,601 of NZ_CAJNBJ010000016.1, read as the reverse complement.
CGAAACCAGACCGGAGTGGCTCAACCGGAAACCGGTGAGCACGTTGTATCGATTGCGCGAGCACCGTGAAACGATTGTCGATCAGAGCAACGAACCACGCTCGTTCGAACCCTCGTGGGCGTTCCGTCAGCACCGCCAATGGTGGGCGCATCGGGCCGTCAGCTTCCCCTGGTTCTTCGGCACGGTCTATGGTCTGTTTTTGCTCTGGGGGCTGACGCAGGTCGCGCGGTCGAGCATGCTGTCGCTCGAATAAGCAGCCCCCGCCTGTCCCATGGTGTTCCATGGCCGCTGGTTTTTCGCACCCGGTGGCAGCCGTCGATCGGCAGCTTCTCCACAGCCGGTTCGGGAACACAGGCCGTGACCGGCAACAGGGCTGTCACTGCCCAGAGAATGACGCCTTCCACACGACTCACCTTCCTCGCGCTCGATAGCAGGCGAATCTGAAACCTGGATGGAGTGTGAATGAAGAACGATTCATGAAGAATTCTTCATGCACCGTTCACCGTCGATTCATGTTCCTCGACCACAGTGGCATGGTCACTGGCGGATGACGCGTGTTCCGTCTTGCACAGATCCTACAGCGTGAACGAGCAGAACACACGCCGTTGGCTGGTCGCGCCGTGCTGGTGTCGGTCATTGGTGCAGGGGGAGCCATGGTCTTCCGGGGGATGTCTTGGCAGAATCTCTCCTGGTAAGGGCCTCGTCCCCGCCTCTGTCGAGTGGGCGAGTGCAAAGAGGTGACGGCATGCTCGTGCTGTTGGCGCTGGGAGGGATTACGTTCGTGGTGTGGATGGCGATGCTGGGGTTGTCCTTCCTCGACCAAGAACAGGTCGCATCATTGCGGATGTCTGTGAAGCGCGGCAAGGACGCCGTTCGAATCGGCAAGGAATGAGCTAGGTCACGGGGAGAGGCTGTACTCACTTCGCGGAGAGGAGATCATGGTGCGGGAGCCCGGAGAATCCAGCGGACGACGGTGGTCGATTGTGCTGGCGAGCCATGACGGCCTGGGGATGCAATCGGCGATCAGGCCGGGGCTCGAACGGAGGGTTCCCAAGGAATACGGCCGGTTTCTTGGGTCTCGCTCGAAGTTCCAGCATGCGCTCGATCGCACGATGCAGGTGACGAGTCCAACGCGTACGGTCGTCATCGTGGATCGTGGGCATCATGAGGCCTGGGCGCAGATCGGCGCGCGGGATCCCGGGATGGTGTTAGTGCAGCCCCGTCATCTCGGCACGGCGTCGGAGGTGTTTCTCTCGCTGACCTACATTCGGGCGCGTGATCCGGAAGGCACTGTGCTGATTTCTCCCTCCGACCACATCCTGCTTCCCGAGGAGCGGTTCCTCAGGGAGGTGCTGTATGCCGTGCGTGCGGCGGAGCAGCTGACTACGAAGCTGGTGTTGCTCGCGTCGAGGCCGGAGGGACCGCAAGCGGAATACGGATGGATCTTGCCCGATCACCAGCTGCTCAGGTTCGGCTCTCGCACGATCCGCGCCGTCAAGACGTTTATCGAAAGGCCGGAGCCGCCGTTGGCGCAGCTGGCCTATGCGTCAGGTGCGCTGTGGAATACTGGCATCATGGCGGGAAAAGTCGAAGCGTTCTGGAACGTGGGCCGGAAAGTGCTGCCGAACGTGATGGCCCTCTTCGAACGCCTGACCGAGGCGATCGATACGCGGAAAGAGGCTGAAGTGTTGCGGACGATGTATGAGCGTATGCCGTGCCTGAGTTTTTCGCGCGACCTGCTCGAGCATGCGCCTGGCGAGACGGCGATGATGGAGATGAGCGGGTTGTGGTGGAGCGACTGGGGGAAGATTCGTACGGATTCGCCGGGTGTAGAGTCGGTTGTGCCATGGTGACACGCCGTACTTGAGCGACAGTCACGGGGTGTATTGCCTCATTGTGAAGTGGGCTCTGCAGCAAATGGCAACAGTCCGGTGTGGGGCACGTCAACCTCTGTTTTCTACCCGCTTAGAAAATAAGCGAAACACCACGCGCAAGAGCGGGAGGGCCGTTGGCATTCGTCTTGCTGGAGTGAACCGCATTAGTCTCTGATCGTCGGTTTTCAGATCAACCACCATCCACGCGCACCGCTCCGTGATCGACCCGTCGCCGCTGCCTGCCGGAGACCGGTCGTCTCCATGGGAACAGTCGCTCAACCCGCTTCAGAGGAGCTATCATGACGAAGCCACTGATCACACGGATTCTCCTGGCGACCGATTTTTCGGATGGTGCGGCCTGTGCGCAGAACTATGCCCTCTATCTCGCTTCTCACTGGGGAGCCACGTTGGAAGTGCTGCATGTGATCGAAGCGTCCCAACGGTTCAGTCCCGAGGCGGAATCCCTTGCTGCGGTGATGCAGGTACGGGCTGAGGCGGCGCAGCAGTTGGCGGAGGTGCGAGAGGATCTCGCGCGGCGAGGCATGTCCGCCAGGGTACGGTTGGTGCTGGGGAGTCCGGCCGAGCACATAGGTTTGGCTGCGAAGGACGAGGGTGCAGAGTTGATTGTGTTGGGGGTTCGGGGGCGAACCAATGTGCTGTGCGGGCTCATCGGCAGCACGGCGGAACGGGTTGTGAGAGAAGGGCCTTGTCCGGTTCTTGCGGTGCCAGGGTTGCGTGAAGCAGCGGGCGAGCCGTCTGCGGCAAATAGTCGGGTGGAGATCCGGCATATTCTGGCACCACTGGATTTTTCGAGTCCTTCGCTGGATGCCGTCGAATATGCGATTCAGCTCGCGAACGGCCTCGGCGCCGCAGTCACCTTGATGCATGTGTTAGAACCGATTTCCTACGACTTGGACTGCGGGCTGGGCGTCGTCGAACAGGAGGCGCAGAAGCGAGGCCATTGGAACAAGCAACTGGCGGAACTCCAGACCTTCGTGACCTCGTTCGGATTGGCGGCTGATGTCGAGATTGCAGGGGGTATCGCGTCCGATGCGATTCTCGCCTCTGCGTTGCGCCATCGGTCCGATCTGATCGTGATGGGGACCCATGGCCGACGCGGCCTCTCGGTGGAACGATTCGGCAGTGTGGCGGATGCCGTCTTGCGGCGGGCGACATGCCCGGTCCTCACCGTGAAGACGCCGAAATTTGCGCCGGGCCATCGCCGGGTCGTGCCGCGAACCATGAGCGAGACGGACTTGAAGGGAGCACAGCATGAACCAGCGTGACATCTATATCACCGAATTCGATTTGGCGCGCCTGAGAGATGTCCTGAAGGCTCGTATCAGCGCCGGGGGACGGGACCGGGACCATCTTGAGAGTGTGGAGCATGAGCTTGACCGGGCCCATGTCGTTGACCCATCCGCCGTTCCCCATGATGTGGTCACGATGAATTCCCAACTGAGGATCGAAGACGTCGATACAGGCCTGGAAACTATCTATACGTTGGTATTTCCGTCTGATGCCGGCATCGAGGAAAAGAAGCTGTCGATCCTCGCGCCGATCGGGACCGCGCTGTTGGGGGCACGCGCCGGGGAGACGGTGGAGTGGGTGGTGCCGGCTGGGGCGCGGACCGTGCGCATCAAAGAAGTCTTGTATCAACCGGAAGCCGCAGGGGATTATCATCTCTAGCGGGAAGCGGAAAAAATCAGCCAGCGGCATCCTCGAGATCCGTGAAGTGTGAAGCGTGTCTCGCCAGGATCCGCAACCGGGCGGGCAATCATTTATCAGGAGGGCATGATGGAGGTTCGCAGTAAGGTGTATACGTATCGCACGACCGTGACCTGGTCGGAGCAGAAAAAGGGGGTGATCGCCTGCGACGGCAAGCCGGAGATCCAGGTGGCGACACCTCCTGAATTCAAAGGGCATGAGGGCATCTGGTCGCCTGAAGATCTCTATGTCGCGGCGGCGAACATCTGCCTGATGACGACCTTTCTCGCCGTGGCGGAACGGGCCGGACTGGCATTTGCTTCGTACCAATCCGAGGCGGAGGGTCGGTTGGAGCTCGTGGACGGGAAGTTCCAAGTGACGGTCATCACGCTGCGTCCGCGCATCACCCTGCATGCCGGAGGAGATGCGGTCAAGGCGAAAGAGTTAATCGAAAAGGCCGAGGCCAACTGCCTGATCTCCAATTCCATGAAAACGCGCGTGACTCTCGAACCGACCATCCTGTGATCTCCTGCCCTGTGGCATCTTGCGCCAGCCAGGCCTATGCGCTGGGGTGATTCTCTCCACACCCCGGCGCAGTCTACAGTCATCTGTGCGAAAACCGACGGCTCTCGCGAGGTTTGTCCTTTCCCTTCCTACACATGTGATTGGCATGGGGATCGCATCCCTTGCATCCTGCATAGTTTTGCGATCTGTGCGAGGGGTACCGTCGAAAGGAGCTCGCAATGAAAGTCCGAGCGGGAGCGATTGCTGTTCTGTCGGGGATCCTCTTCTCGGCGATGGTGGGCGGCGTGTGTGCGGGGGATGGGAATACCGGAAATGCCGGGAAGGGGAAAACGCTGTATGCGAATCTCTGCATCCGGTGCCACGGGGTGGAAGGAAAAGGGAACGGTGTGATGACGTTCACGCCGCCGGTTGCCGACCTCACCGCCCCGGCCGCCCAAAGCAAATTGGACGCGACGTTGTTGAAGACGATTCACGATGGTCGGAAAAATACGGCGATGGGAGCCTGGAAGTTCGTCCTCACTGATGAGGAGATCCGTGACGTGACGGCCTACATACGCGTGCTGGGGACCGGCGCCAACCGCACACTCCCGTAACACATGGATGGGGTACTCAATGAACTGGCGTGTCCTAGGTGTCGGAACTGCGGTGTTATGGATCATCACGGCGGGCGTGGTTGCGGCGTTGTTCGTCCAGGGCCACACAAGGCCGGCGACCGACGGACGGACGGAAATTCTGCTTGCGCCGGCGGAGCGGGACCTCGTGTTGGCGGAGATGCGGGATTTGTTGAAGGCGGTGCATGGAGTCGTCACGGTGTTGGGGAGCCCTAGTCCAAATCTCAAGGAGGCGGAAGGCGCGGCTCGCGGGGCGGGCATGGCGATGGCGGCGGATGTCAACCCTGCGATCATGCTGAAACTGCCCCTGGCGTTCAAGCAACTCGGTATGTCCATCCACAAGGATATGGACCATCTGGCCGACGGTATCGCGAAGGGAGAAACGTCCCAACAGATTCTCAATCGCCTGTCGAGTATGACGGCACGATGCACCACCTGCCATGACATGTATCGTTTTGGAACAACGAAGTAGCCTTCAGCGGTCAGTGTTCAGCTGCCAGCATCAGGTATGTACGTGGAGAATCGAGAAAGCCAGTTGAGTGAAAATTGAATCCATTCCCGCTGTGATGACTCATACCCATCGAGAGAGCGAGTAGCCGACAGTCCTTGATTCTGGATGCTGATGGCTGAACGCTGGGGGCTGAGAGTGTGATTGCAACGAGGGAGGTGTCGTGATGGCATGCAACGTTGGCGGAATTGAACGACCGATTCGGATTGTTCTGGGGATTCTCCTTATCGGGATCGGTGTCTTCGGCGGATTGACCGGGGCGGCAATGGGTGCGGTGCTCGCGGTCGGCGCGATCGCGCTCGTGACTGGGGTCATCGGCTTTTGTCCCGCCTGGACCCTCTTGGGCATCAACACCTGTCCCACGCAGTCGTCTCGCAAGAACGCCTGAGGTGGGGTGCGACGGGGAGCTGTCCGTATCGAACCGGAGGTGTGCGGTGACGGATGTGCCGCTCTCTCGGACGGTGAACGGGGTGGATGATAAAAAAGGATATCCAGCATGAAAGATGACGAGCCGCCCGGCGGCGGGTTTTCCACACCGGTGGGAAGTCGGCGGACCTTCTTTCATTGGGTTACGCTCGCGGCGGCGGGAGTCGTTGGGCTGGGGTTGGCGTTCCCGCTGGTAGGGGCGCTGGTCTCACCGGCCTTCCGCCGCCGCCGCCGCGAATGGGTCGATGTGGGTGACGTGGAGGGGGTGCCCGTCGGTCGCCCTACGCAGTTGGACCATATCACCACCATCCGGGACGGGTGGATGGAGACGACCTCTCAAAAGGCCGTCTGGGCGGTGAAGCAGCCGGAGGGAGGGGTGCGGGTGTTCTCGCCGATCTGCACGCATCTCGGTTGCGGGTATCGCTGGGATGACGCGGACAAGAAGTTCCTCTGTCCCTGTCATGGTAGTTCCTTCGATGTCAACGGACGGGTGACCGGCGGCCCGGCACCGCGGCCGCTGGATGTCCTGCCCTCCAAGGTGGAAGGGGGACGCCTTCTCGTCATGTATAAAGACTTCAAGTCAGGGCTGGCGGAGAGTGTCGAGTTGTGAGTGTTGAGTCGTGAGTGGTGAGTGATATGTGTTGAGTGGTGAGTTGAGATGCTTTCATCGCCGAGATCTGGGAGTTGAATGTCTTCTCGCCTATACGATTGGTTCGACCGTCGGTTGAACCTGAGACCGGTTCAGCGCACATTACTTGACGAGCCCATCCCGGGCGGGGCCAGTTGGATCTACGTATTCGGCTCCGTCACGCTCTTCCTGTTTCTCATGCAGGCCGCCACAGGCATGTTCCTCGCGCTCTACTACGCGCCGACCCCGGATCATGCCTACGACAGTATCCAATTCATCGAACGCGACGTCCTCTTCGGCTGGTTCGTGCGCGGCCTTCATCATTGGGGTGCGTCCGCCATGGTCATTGCAATCGGCCTCCACATGTTGCAGACGTTTCTCTACGGCGCGTACAAATCGCCCCGCGAAGTGATGTGGATGATGGGCGTTGTGTTGTTCCTCATCGTGATGACCTTTGCCTTCACCGGCTATCTGCTGCCGTGGGATCAAACGGCCTATTGGGCGACGCAGGTCGGCATCAACATGGTCGGGACGGTGCCGTTGGTAGGGGATCTCCTGTCTCGGGTCTTGCGCGGAGGGGAGACGCTCGGGGCCCTGACGCTGTCCAGGTTTTTCGCCACCCATGTCTTGTTTCTCCCGGCTGTGCTGATCGGGGGGATCGCGCTGCACCTCTTCATCCTGCGACGTGTCGGCCCTGCCGGTCCCTGGACCGACGACCGCGCCTCGCTGAGTAGTGAAACGTTTGCGCCGCGACAGGTGTATATGGATGCGGTCGTGATCGCCGGCGTGTTTCTGGCTGTCGCGATCCTCGCGGTCAGCGTGCCCCTGCCCCTGACGGATAAGGCCAACCCGTCCGATACGAGTTTTGTGCCCGTCCCTGAATGGTATTTTCTCTTCTATTATGAGCTGCTCAAGTACGTGCATGGGCCGTTGGAGCCGCTGGCTACCTGGATTCTGCCGCTCTGCGTCATCCTGATTATGTTCTTCTGGCCATTCATTGACCGCAACCCTGTGCGGAACCCGATCCGGCGGCCGGTGGCCTTGGCAAGCGGACTCCTATTCCTCCTCGTCGTATTCGGCCTGCTGGGCATTTCCATCAAGAATTTATATGCGGTCCCGAGAACTGATCCTGCCGTGGCGAGGGGCAAGGCGGTGTATGCCCAGTTCGGCTGCGCCGGCTGTCACCGCATTCATGGTGAGGGGGGAGCCGTGGCGCCGGACCTGACGACCGTCGGGTATACCAGACCCGATCGCGCCTGGCATCTCAAACATTTCCCCGATCCACAATCCGTGATGCCGGGGTCATTCATGCCGAAATTCCCGCTCACGGATGCGCAGTTGAATGATTTGACCAGCTACATGCTAAGTTTGACACGCGCGACCTCGTCATGAGCGTGCGCTCGGGGAAGGAGTTTCGTGTGGAAATGGTGAATTGACGGTGAGGAGGACCATGATGCGCTCAAGATCTGGATGGGGAATTGCGACGCTGATATCGCTGGGGCTGGTTCCGTTCACTATGGCCGTCTCCGGACAAGCAAACCCCGACGCGGGTAAAAAGCTCTATATGGCAAATTGCCAGAACTGCCATGGCCCGGAGGGGAAGGGCGACAGCGAGATGGCTGCCTATTTGGCCCCGCCTCCTGCCGATCTGACGGCCAAGGCAACCAAGGTCAAGACAGATGCGCAGCTACGTAAGATCATCATGGAAGGGCGGACGGGGACGGCCATGACCGGGTACGCCGCCTCGTTGAGCGAGGCGCAAGTCGACGATGTCCTGGCCTATATCCGCTCGCTGAAATCATGATGTTCAAGGAAGACGCGGCAGCGAGCATCGACCTCCACTGACGGCTTCAACGTGGCGTCCGGGGCGGCCCGGCTTCAGGCAGGCGTTTCTGCTGGTTCAAAGAAGAGGAGAGCACACCACTGTACTTGGTGGTCGTCCCTGGGCCGGAGGGCCATCTCGAAGGGAGGCTGTCATGTCGATCACACAGAGGCTTGCGGGAGGACTGGTTGCCGCGCTCGCCCTGCTCGGAGGCTGGGGCCCCAGCTTCGCCGGCGCACCATCGGCCGGCAGTGTCCCGGTTGAAGCGGTGATGGACTATCTCCATTCCGTGCTGGAGGCCAATCGGACATTTTATACCGTCCATGTCGTGGAGCGGATGCAGCGGAGGGGCGTGATCGAGTCCTCTGAGAAATGGCGCGAACTCAGCGCCCTCCCGCTTCCGGCCCAGTTTTTTCAAGAGGCATCGAGCCTGGCCACGCTGACCGGCAGTGCCGTTCGGTATCGCTTGATCAGTCTGAATCCGATCAACAAACAAAGCGGCCCTCATAGCGACTTCGAGCGGAAGGCGCTCGAAGCGGTCATGGCACATCCCGAGCAGCCGTACAAGGGCCAGGTGACCGAGGGAGGAGTGCGATATTTTCAGGCTCTGTATGCGGATCTAGCTGTCTCGCCCGTTTGTGTGAGTTGCCATAACGCCGATCCGCGCAGCCCGAAGCGTGACTACAAGCTGCGGGATGTACTCGGCGCGGTCCTGATCTCGATTCCGATGCCCGAGTGAGCGCCGCATCACGGCGCGTATCAGGACGGGATGGGAGAGGCTGCACGGAAAGATTCGGCGAACGAAGTGAACGTCGATCGGACTCCGGTCGAGCCTGTCTATGTCGCAGGGGGTGCCTTTTGGGCATCATGCCTTGAGTGTTGGTGGGGGAGCCACGCTCACCAATCCCTGCCGGTTGAAAACACTCTGGAGTATCTCCGGGTCGCCGTGGATCACGGGAAATCATCAATTGAGTTAGGACGCATGGCCGGAATGTCGCAGGTCAAAGCCAGAATGACGGCTGTGTCGTTGTGAGCCGCGCCCGGCACGTGCGAGACCGAATTGGCGACCATGGAGGCGCTGACGTATGCGCTTCGCGTGACGGGATACATGTCCGACCACAAGTGACGGAGGGCGAGAATCCGTGCCCAGCGGCTGCCCCAAATGTGGGCGCTGTCTACCTACTGTGTGTGCGAGGACCGGTGTGACAATATCCGTTCCGCGCCGCGATTGATGATAAGGTCTGAAATGTACGAGGCCGGGTTACAGCCAGATTTGTCCGGTCATGAATTCAACGCAGTCCTGATTGGCTCGTGACGATCATGGGCCGTCAATGCAAGCCAGTTGAAATCGGGGCGACAGACCAATGGTTCGATGGATGCGGAGGGGACGATGCGTCGATGTCTCATCCTGGCAGGGGGGTGGTGGCCATGAGCGGCTGGATCGGCGTCCAGGAATTTCATGGGAACCCTGACAAAGGTGAGGCAGCATACAAGGCACAGTGCGGGCGACGTCGTGATGCGACGGATGGATTCCCTCTCTCGATAGCCTGGACCTGACCAGCACCGCTGGGCGACAGGCGGTGAGCGCCTCAGGAAAATTCGTTCAACATTCTGAATCCTTTCCCTCCATTCTGACCCTAATAGGACAGTTTGAGGAAGGGCTATTGGACAGACGGCGCTGGGGCGTGATGCCGCAGGAGTACTACTGACGCTGGGGCTTTTGTCGCCAGCTGGGCCGGCTGAACCTACTCCATCCTACGAACTCAGCAGCGTTTAGCCGGTTGGTCGCGTGGACCGGCTGGTACACAGCTTGCGAGATTGGTACGTATGCGACATTTCATGCTCGGTAGCCTTTTGGCGATAGCGGTAGTCGGCGGGTGTGTCGGCTCTCAGGGGAGCGGCGGCGTTGGGCGTTCAGGCCTCGGGCAGGCAGAGTCAGGCGGAATTGATGCGGTCTTCAGTCACCCCTCCCCCGACTCCATCCCCGGGGGCCAGCGCGGAGAGCAGATCCGGTTAGGGTATCAGCTGGTCGTCCATACCCAGGAATTTGCCGCCTCCTACGTAGGGAACGGGCTCACTTGCGCCAACTGTCATTTGGATGCAGGACTTGATCCCAATTCGGCCTCCTATGTCGGCCTCTCGCGGGCCTATCCCGAATATCGTGCGCGGGCCGGGCGTGTCGTGACGCTGGCCGACCGCATCAATGAATGTTTCGAACGCAACTTGAACGGCAAGCCGATTCCGCAAGACAGTCACAAACTGCAGGCAATCGTCGCCTATATCGAATGGTTGTCGAAGGATGTCCCGGCCGACAGCCGGATGGCCTGGCGCGGGATCCCCACCATTCAATCACCCAAGCCGCCGGACGCAGTGAATGGAGTCAAGGTCTTCACCGCCCGTTGTGCGTTTTGTCACGGAGCCGATGGGCAGGGCACGATGGCGGGGCCACCCCTGTGGGGACCTCAGTCCTACACGCTCGGCGCGGAGCTGGCCCTCGTTCCGGTGGCGGCTGCGTTCATCAAGTCGAACATGCCAAGAACCAGGGGATGGGCTCTCTCGGATCAGGATGCGTATGACGTCGCGGCTTACATCAACGCGCAACCACGCCCGGACTTTCCCGACAAGGGCCATGATTGGCCGAAGGGGGGGAAGCCGGCGGATGTGCCCTACTAAGTAGACGCAGCGGGGCTCGCGATGCAGACCGCGGCCAAGTATTGGCCGAGATGTGCCGTCAGCGACCACCGATGAGACAACGCCGATAGATGGAGGAACGATAGGATGAAGCTCAGCGTGGCCTATCAGGGCGGCGCACGTTACGACATCCTCAGCGACCGGCATCGCGTCGTCACGGATCAACCGGTCGAAGATGGTGGCGCCGACGCGGGCATGAGTCCCGTGGAATTGTTTGTGGGCTCTGTGGCCAGCTGCGTAGGCTATTTCGTGGGTAACTTTTGCGCGCGACACGACATTTCCCGTGACGGCCTGAAAGTGGAGGCGGAGTGGACCATGGCGGAGCAGCCTCACCGTGTGGGGCAGATTCATCTGTCGATCAGGCTGCCTCACCGGATCACGCCGGAATTGAAAGAACGATTGTTGAAAGTCGCTCACGGATGCACCGTGCATCAATCTGTCGTGGTGCCGGTTCGGGTGGCGATCGAATTGAATCCTCATACGTAGAGGGTGATGGGGGTAGGATGAAAGGACAAGCATGGCGGTGACGAGGCGAGCGTTGCTCGAACGGGTGCTGCAGGGGATCGGAGTGGGTGTGGTGGCGGGTGGTGTCGACCGAGCGCTCGCCGACAGTCAGGTTGAGGCGACGGGGCAGGCGAGCGGCCCGCTCACCGTTCGTGTTTCCCGGCCGTTTGACGCGGAAACGCCAGTGCGAGAATTCACCTCCTGGCTGACCTCCAACGAACGGTTTTTCGTGCGCAGCCATTTCGGGCCACCCAGTGCGGAGGCCATTCAGCCGGAGTCGTGGCGTCTCACGGTGAAGGGACTCGTGAAGGATGAGTTGACCCTGACCCTGCCCGAGCTCAAAAAGTTTGACCCGATCACCATTACCGCCGTGTTGCAATGTAGCGGAAACGGTCGCGCGCACCATCGTCCCAAGGTTCCCGGTGTCCAATGGGAACGGGGTGCGGCTGGAAACGCGCAATGGACCGGCGTTCGGCTGCGCGACGTCTTGCAGCGTGCCGGCGTGAAGCCGCAGGGACTGCATGTGCAAATGCAGGGCGCGGATCGTCCGGCTCTGCCCACCGTGCCCCTATTCACGCGAAGTATTCCCATCGCCAAAGCGCTCCATCCGGATACGCTTCTTGCCTATGAGATGAATGGTCGTCCATTACCGCTCCTGCATGGGGCACCGTTGCGGGTGATCACCCCGGGCTGGATGGCAGAATCCTGCATGAAATGGTTAACGGAGATCACCCTGCGTGCAGACGAAACGCTCGGATATTACATGCAGCAGGCCTATCGCATACCGGAGACGTCGATCCAGCAGGGGTCCGGGTTGCCGGGGAGCGTGATGGTGCCGGTCGAGCAGATGCCGGTGAAATCGCTGATCGCCGCGCCCGGTGAAGGGGACACGCTGAAAACCGGTCCGGTGACCATTCAAGGGGTGGCCTGGGCGGGTGAATCGCCGATCACCAAGGTGGAAGTCTCGTGCGACGACGGAAAGACCTGGGAGCCAGCTCGTTTGGTGGGTGAAGAGCAGCCCTATGCCTGGCGGCAATGGCAATACCTGTGGAACGCGCGCCAGGTTGGACCGACGGCGATTCTCTGTCGGGCGACGGATGCGCAGGGGATTCAGCAACCGGAAAAGAGTCCGTGGAATCCCGGGGGGTTTCTGTGGAATGGGTGGGACCGCCTGTCTGTGATGGTGGCCGCATGAGGGGCGTGATGGAGGAGGCGCGAAGGGAGCGAGGGCGATGGTCTCCGGTGGTTGGGGGCCTCGTACTGCTCCTCGGCATCGCCGCCGGGACGGCGGCTCAAGAGGATGACAAGCATACGATTGAACCGGCGCAGGCTCGCCGGGCTGTGACGTTGATTCATGCCCGTTGCGCCGTGTGTCACACGACCGATCTCATCGTGCAACAGCGGTTGCCGCCGGATCGATGGCAGGTCACGGTCGAGAAGATGATGCATTGGGGCGCGGACTTGTCCAAGGACGAAGCCGCCGCCCTGCTTCAGTTCGTGACGACCCGCTACCATCCAGGTGCGCCGGACCATTTGCCGTCTATCGAAGAAGAGTTGGCGATGACGGCCCCGGCGGGAGGGCCAAGCACCGCGAGTGACGGTCCGCTGGTCGGGGTATCGGCACGAGGCGCGGAAATCTTTGCACGGAATTGTCAGGCCTGCCATGGCGAGGGCGCGATGGGAGGGGCAGGGCCCAAATTGGTCCGCAATAAAATCTTGAAGAACGAGGGAGCGTTTTGGGAGACGGTGCTCCATGGCCGAGGCCCGATGCCGGCTTGGAGCGCTGTCTTGAGTCATCAGGAAATCGCAGATATCCATGCCTGGTTGGCATCACGCTGACCGGCCGCGCAGTGGGGTGAACGAAAGGGGTGTTTCATGGGTGGAAGACGGACGGTGATGATCGGGTGCGCCTTGGTCATGCTGATGGGGCTGTTTTCATTTCCCCGCTTGCTCTTAGGCAGTGATCAAACTCGCGTCAAGGAGATGATCCAGAACAACTGTGCCGGATGTCACCGCCTGGAAGGGAAAGCGGAGTCGCGGTTCAATTTGAAGGCGCCCGATCTGATTTGGGCCGGGAGCAAATACCAACGTTCGTGGCTGCTTCGATACCTGACCGGGAAAGAGGCCCCGCTCTATCCTAAAGGGTACCGATGGGATTTGTCCGAGGGGCCGACTCGGCACCCGGTCGTCACTGAGGATGAAGCTCAGGGTATTGCGGAGTATTTCGAGCAACACAACAAGGATTCGCGGGTGAAAGTCGGCGCCTTTGATGTCTCGAAAATCAGTAAGTTCGACGCCACGTTCGGCGGGATGGCTTACAAAGCCCACGCCTGTCTCGGATGTCACCTGATCGAAGAGAACGGCAAACTGATCGGTGGGCCGCAAAGTATCTCGTTGGCAGCATCCGGGCAACGGTACAACATGGATTGGCTCTTCCGCTTCGGCCAAAACCCCCAGGATTTTATCACCCACACCGGGGAGTTCCTGGCCGATGCCACAGAGCCGCAACTGCGGGCGGTCATCGGTTTTCTGGCGGTGCAAGGGGTCAAGGACTTCAAGTATTACGAACCGTGGACGGCGCCTGAGTTCGGGATGGCGAGTGCCGATCGCGGGAAGGTGCTGTACAAAGAATATTGCGCCCAGTGTCATGGGTTCACCGGAAAAGGGGACGGTCCGGCCGCCTCGGGGCTTGAGCCAAAACCGGCGATCCATGCCAACATTCCCTTCGACAAGGTGCCGACCGACTATCTCTACAATGTGATCAACCATGGCGGCGCGGCCATGGGGAAATCGCCGAACATGCCCTATTGGGGCCTGACGATCGGGCAGCAGGGTGTGGCGGATGTGATGGCCTACTTGAAAGCCACCTTCAAAGGTGGAGCCGATGTGGCGCAAGCGACCGTCGGCGGTGAAGGGCCGAGCGGCGTCTGCCCGCAACCCAGGAAAACAGCGAAGGCACCGGCGGACTTCCTCTCCAAGACGAGTCCGTTGCCGCACTCGGACGCGACCGTCCAGGCGGGGAAAACGCTCTTCCTGCAGACCGCCCAGCCGGTGGCTTGTGCGATGTGTCACGGGGAGAAGGGGAACGGACAGGGTTTCATGGGCGCGGCATTAATCCCTCCGCCCAGAAACTTTACCTGCGGCTCGATGATGAAAGACCTTCCGGACGGGCAACTGTTCTGGATCATCAAGAACGGATCACCCGGCACCGGCATGATGTCCTTTGCCGGATTGCCGGATGAGCAGGTGTGGCAGCTCATCGCCTACGTGAGAAGTCTGGCCAAATAACACGGCCGGAGCAGGCAGCGTGTGGCGCATCGTCATCGGCGGTGCGCCATGTGCGTTGAGAGGAGGAATACTTGATGGCGACGTTTATCATTTCCGGCAGTCGTGGTACTGACGATCCCACGATGGCGACGTTACCCTTCATGGCGGCCAAGACGGCCAAAGAGCAGGGGCATGATGTGGTGCTCTGGCTGTGGAACGAGGCCGTAACGCTGGGGCGCAAGGGCACGGCCGATCATGTGACCGGTGTGAACCTGACCGCATTGAAGGATCTGCTGGCTGCGGTGCAAGCGGCGCAGATTCCCATCTGGGTCTGCGGGGCCTGCGCGGTTGCTCGTCAAATTAGCGGGACGGATCTCGTCGCCGGCGCCACGATCAAGGGCATGGCTGATTACATCAAGGCTGTGGCTGAGCGTGACCGGAACGTGGCATTCTGATCCAGCATGAAAGGACAGGGGGCGCGCATGGCAGGAAACGGACAAGGAAACGGAAAAGCCAAGGGCAGAAAAGACCGTGAACTGACGGAGCCGGACACGATGCTCGGGCCACAGGACCTGGAGGAGGACGACCTGGAGGTGATCCCCACCGCCGTCCCCCGGGTGGGCGACGGATATGAGGCGGCGCGTGACCCCGGCGGCGCCATGGCGGCGGGATTCATCGGTGAAGCGGGCCGGATCTTGAGTGAAGAAGATCTCCGGCGGATCAACACGCCGAGGGGCCTGATCCAACTGATCAAGAGCAAGAACATCAATCTGGACGAGGTTCGCAAGACGCTCTTATACGAACAGGAATTGCGGCAGCTGCAGGTCGAATTGGTCCGGCTCCAACGGTGGGTGCAGGCCGACGGTCAGCGCATTGCCATTCTTGTCGAGGGGCGTGATGCGGCCGGCAAAGGTGGGACCATCCGCCGTTTCACCGAACATCTCAACCCGCGTGCCATGCGGGTCGTGGCTCTCCCGAAGCCGACGGACGACGAACGGGGGCAATGGTATTTTCAGCGGTACATCCGGCAATTGCCCAACAAGGGCGAAATCGTCTTCTTCGATCGGAGTTGGTACAACCGGGCCGTAGTGGAGCCGGTCATGGGATTCTGCAGCAAAAAGGAACACCAGCGGTTCCTGCAGCAGGTGACGGAATTCGAGCACATGCTGTACGAAGATGGCGTCACGATCATCAAGTTCTGGTTTTCGATTTCCAAGGAGGAACAGGCAAAACGGTTTGAGGCCCGTCGGCAGAATCCGCTCAAGCAGTGGAAGCTGAGCCCGGTCGATGAAAAGGCTCAGGAGATGTGGGATTCCTATACGCGGTTCAAGGAAGAGATGTTCAGCAAAACCCATACGACGTTCAGCCCCTGGATCATCGTGAAGGCGAACGATAAGCAGGCGGCCCGCCTGGAAGGTCTGCGGTATGTCTTGAATCTCCTTCCGTACAGGGGGAAGGATGAAGCGCAGATTCGCCTCACGCCGGATCCCAACGTGATCACCCGTTTTCATCGGAAAATGGCGGAACTGGATTTCTGACTCCGGTCAGGTGCGTGGGCGATCTAAGATGTGCCCCCGGAGGGGAAGAGGCATGGTGGAGCGCAGAGGAAGTCTGGCGGTGACGGCGATGCTGTTTGTCGCGTTGCTCTGTGGTTCGTCCCTGGCGTGGGCGGCCGGGCATGATGTCATGCGGCCTCGCGTCCCGGCGGACAAGATGGCGGAAGCTCGGGCTCTGAGAAGCCCAGTGCCGGACGCACCTCAGACCATTGAAAAGGGCAAAGCGCTCTATGCGGGGAAAGGCACCTGTATCAATTGTCATGGAGCGGAAGGCGACGGGAATGGGCCGCTGGCGGCTCAGCTCAATCCTGCGCCTCGCAACTTCCAGCATCATGGATTCTGGCGCCATCGGACGGAAGGGGAAATCTTCTGGGTGATCAAACATGGGTCGCCGGGGACCAGCATGATCGGTTTCGGCGAGCAACTCACCGACGAAGAGATCTGGGCCATTCTTCAATACGAGCGGACCTTCCGACGTCATCATGGCATGCGCGGGATGCGCGGACGCGGCCCAATGGGGCACGGGGGCATGCGCGACTCCCGTGAGGGCGATCGTATGGATGGATCTGAGGAAGAATCCGCGCCGACACAGACGCCGTCGTCGCCGGAAAAAGAGTGAATGGGCCCCTGTGCGCCGGTTGCCCCGCTGTGCCTCCCCCCTGCTCCCTTCTGCACGCTGATCACGACTTCGAAGAAAACTCCCGCAACGAGCCCAGCGTACTGGCCGGGGATGCCGGCGCCATCCATTGCCACTGATGCGTTTTGCAACAGTGCAGCATCCCTGCGGTTCTGGAATTCCCCAGTCGAACCGCACAATAGGCATGTCGCCGCGCTGCGCAGGGAAAATCCTCGCCAAAGTCGACACTTGTCTCGGATGCAGGCCTTGGTGCCTGGCACGTCCTCTGCTTTCTCCAAGAGCGGGTGGTAACCGCGCATGCCGATGCCCGATTCATATTTTAGCCGGGAAGGAGACAGCACCATGGCCGATCAGAGTCACAATTGTTCAGGAGCCGGGATGTCGATCGCGTTTCTCAGCGGCGCCGTGCTGGGTGCAATGGCCGCCATTCTCTATGCGCCAAAATCCGGAGTAGAGACGCGGGCGGCATTACGTGGGTATGCGCGCCGCACGGAGGAAGAGATGTTGGAGAAGGCACGGGAGATTCGCCAAGACATTTCTCAGACTGTGGATGAGGCCAAACGCTATCTCCGGGAGACGGAAGCCACGATTGCTGCGGCTGTGGCGGCCGGAAAAGAAGCCTTCAAGAAGGAGCGGGCGGATCGAGCTTGAGATGGTGGCTGTACGATTTCACGGACGTGGGGGGCAAGGCGCCAAGACGGCCAGCCGCATTCTCGGCACGGCAGCGTTCGTGAGCGGGTATGTGGCGCAAGACTCCCCGATCTACGGCGCGGAGCGAAGAGGGGCGCCGGTCGCGGCATTCACGCGCTTCGGCCGGGAACCGATCCGCGAGCGGGGGGCGATTGCGCATCCTGACGTCATCGTGGTGGCCGATGCCTCGTTGCTGGACGATGCGGTGGCGCGCGTGTTGGACGGAGCGACCGGGCAGACGGTCCTGTTCGTGAATTCGTCGCTGAGTGCGGAGGCGCTACGCGCCCATGTGTCCTTGCCTGAGTACGTGACGACGCGGGATGTGACGGGGGTGGCCCTGCAACAGCTGGGAGCGCGTGAGGCGATCAGTGCCCTGCTCGGCGCAGTCGCCGCGCGATTGGTGGGGTTGGAGTGGGAGCCTGTGCGCTCGGCGATCGAAGGCGAGCTTCGCGATCTCGGCCTGGCCGAGCCGGTGATCGAACGGAATCTGACGGTGGCGCGGCAGTGCTACGACTCGGTTGAGTCGGCCAGATTGCCTCAAGGCAGAGGGCAGGCCGTCAACGCCGCGTCTTTGCACCATCCGACCTATGAAACACCGACGAAGGGCACAGCCAGGATCGCCGCGGCAGGAAATTCGGTGTTACGCGAAACCGGCGGCTGGCGAACATTTCGACCGGTGTTGATCCCAGACAAGTGCAACGGATGCTGGCTCTGTTTCGTCTATTGTCCGGACGGGGTGATCACGATGAATCGGGAGGATCGGCCGGTCGTGGACTATGACCATTGCAAAGGCTGTCAGATTTGCGTGCACGAATGTCCGACGCACGCATTGATTGCGGAGCGGGAACAGGAAGGCGGGGTCGCATGGACAGCCAAATGATGACCGGGAACCTGGCAGCTGCCTGGGGCGCCCGGTTGGCCGACGTGGATTATATTCCGGCGTTTCCCATCACGCCGCAGACGGAAATCGTCGAAGCCTTGGCTAAGTGGTGTGAGCAGGGGGAGTTGGCCGCGCGATTCGTGAGCATGGATTCCGAACATTCCATGATGACGGCGGCCGGTGCGGCGGAAGTCACGGGCGCGCGAGTTTTTACCGCCACCTCTAGTCAAGGGTTGCTGCATGCGTTCGAGGTGCTCTATTCCATTTCGGGGTGGCGTGCCCCGCTCGTGCTGGTCAATGTCTCGCGGGCCCTGGCCGCGCCGATTACCCTGGAGTCCGACCACAATGACGTGTTGGCCGCGCGCGACGCCGGGTTTCTGCAGATTCATGCCGAGACCTGCCAAGAGGTGTTGGATTCGATTCTGATGGCCTATCGGATTGCGGAAGATGAACGGGTGATGTTGCCGGTGATCGTGAACCTGGACGGGTTTACCCTGTCGTTCACCCGTGAGCCGGTCACGGTGCCCGATCCGGCTACCGTACGACGGTTTTTGCCGCCCTTCCGCCCGTCTCATCTCGGGTTCACGGCCTCGTCGCCGCATGCGTTGGGTGTGGCCGTGATCGGCGGTACCACGTATGCGTATTTCCGGCATCAGGTGCATCTCGCTGCCCAGAATGCGCTCGAAGTGCATCGGGAGGCGGCGGATTCGTTCCAGGTCTTGTTCGGTCGTCGGTATGACCTGGTCGAAGGGTACCGGTTGGATGATGCGGAAGACGTGCTCGTGATGACCAATGCGGGGGCAAGCAAAGGGAAGGCGGCGGTCGATGTTGCCAGAGCGCAGGGGAAGCGGGTAGGTCTCCTTCGACTACGGGTGATTCGCCCCTGGCCGGCTGATGCCATTCGACAGGCCTTGCGTGGGCGACGGGCCGTGGCTGTGCTGGATCAGAACCTGGCGCCGGGGCAGGGCGGGATTCTCTATCAAGAAATCGCCGCCTGTTTGTACCACGAGACCGCCAGGCCACGGGCCCTGTGTTCATTCATCGGCGGGTTGGGAGGCCAGAATCTTTCGGCCGGCGAGTTTCAAACCGTGTTTGAGCAGACGGCGCAGGCCGGAGTCACCGGAAGGGGCTGCGGACCGGTGTTGCTCTACAGTACTGAGGAACATCAGGAGATGACGCAATTGCAGATGGTGGCGGCAGGCGGCCTGAAACCTGAAACCTGAAACCTGAAACCTGAAACCTGAAACCTGAAACCTGAAACCTGAAACCTGAAACCTGAAACCTGAAACCTGAAGAAGGAACCCTGCTGACGTTTCTGGTGAGACGAGAAGTGAACAGCGAGAGAGGCTTCACGAGAGACCGTATGTGGCAGCGCGAGACGTTCAAGAAGATCAAACAGATTCCCCGCGAAGAGCACGTCCTTCCCGGCACGGTCCTGTGCGCCGGATGTGGTGGCCTCGAAGCGCTGCGACTCGCGGCGAAGGTGCTGGGCGATCATGTCGTCTACGTGAATGCCGCCGGCTGCTTTACCATGTTGGCGGCCTACCCCTACACATCGTTCAAGGGATCATGGTTGTATACGACCATGGGTTCGGCGCCGGCCGGCGCGCAGGGGATTCGCGATGCCTTGGATGTGCTGATCGCCAAGGGGAGAGTGCCCAAGGACGAAGATGTGAAGGTCATCGTGTTGGGAGGTGATGGCTCCACGTACGATATGGCGCTGTCGTCGACCTCCGGCGCCATGAATCGCCAGCTTGATTTTTATTACATCTGTTACGACAACGAAGCGTACGGCAACACCGGCATGCAGCTGTCCCCCGCCACCCCCTTTGCCGCGCGAACGGCGACATCACCCTGCGGTCTGCAGCATCCCACCGCGACAATCCAGGAGAAGAAAGACATCTTTGAGATCTGGCGGGCGCATCGGCCGCCCTACATCGCGACGGTCGCCCCACGGTATCCGCTGGATTTAGAGGAGAAGTTTGCGCGTGCCGCCGCCTTCACTGGACCGAAGATGTTTCTTGCCCTCGCCGCCTGCCCGACCGGCTGGTTGTACGACCCCGGAGAAACGCCGGAAGTCGCCAAGTTGGCTGTGGAGACCGGTCTCTGGCCGCTGAAGGAGGCCATCAACGGGGTGGTCACCCACACCTATATTCCGAAGCGCAAGCCGGTCGAGGCCTATCTGCAACTGCAGGGACGGTTTCGGCATTTGTTCGAGCCGACGGTACAAACAGAGGCCATTCGGCACATTCAAGAGCAGGTGGATGCCTACTGGCGGCAGGCGACAGAGGAGCAGGCATGAGTCGAGGGCGAATGACTTCAAAGGCGTCGTTATCGTGCCTGGTGCTGCTATTCCTCCTTGCGAGCGGCTGTGCAGAACATCAGCCCGCACCCGGCATGAGTGGAGTGACGCCGGTGCATCTGCCGGATGTGCGAACGCCCATTCCGTTGGAGGCAGACGCTCGACAGGAACATCGCGCCGTGATGCTCCAGCATCTGGAAACGATTCAGGCGATCGTGGCGGCGTTGGCGGACGAGGACTACCGGCTGGCCCAAGGATTGACCGAAACGCATTTGGGATTTTTTATGCATCGGCATGCGATGGCTCGACAGCAGCCGGAGAATTTTCCTCCCGCCTATCATGATCTCGCGATGGCGCATCATGAAGCCGCCGAGAAGTTGGCCGATGTGATGCCGACGAAAGATCTGAAGCGAATCCTGCCCGAGTTCAACAACGTGCTCAAAGCCTGTGTCGCCTGTCACTTGGAATACAGACTCCGTCATTCATAACGAAGGAGAACGGCATGTCGGATGCGAAGATCAGTGTCACGTTTGAGCAGGACCATGACCGGCTGGACGCGCTCTTCACTACCTTCCAGCAACAGAAGCGCACGGATTTCGCCAAGGCCAAGGAGGCCTTCGTCGAGTTCAAGTTCGGCCTGCAGCGGCATATTGTGTGGGAGGAAGACGTGCTCTTTCCCAAGTGGGAGGAAAACTCCGGCATGGCGGAAGGCGGTCCCACGCAAGTCATGCGCACCGAGCATCAGATGATCGGTCAATGTTTGGAGGCCATTCATGAGAAGGTGCAGGCACAGAATCCCGACAGCGATCGAGAGGAGCAGCGGTTGTTGGAGATCCTGAAATCGCACAACATGAAGGAGGAGCGGATTCTTTATCCCTCGATCGATCAGGTGATCAGTGAGGCGGAGCGCGCGGAACTCTATCAGGCGATGAAGGCGATTCCCGAAGAGCGGTATCGAACCTGTTGCGGGAGCGGGCGGTCATGAGCGGCCGCGGTGGTGTGGCGCTGGGTTGTCTTCTGGCACTGCTCTGCATGGCCGTCGCGCCCGGAGGGAATGCGTTCTCCCCCGATCGAGCAGGAGAGAATTCCCCGTCGAAGGAACCGTCGGTGGTGTGGACGGCGGCCGATTCGAGCGGAATGACGGCGAATCCTCACAGCGATTTGATTTTTCGGGCGACCGGCGCAACCACGTGCATGGATTGTCATCGTGCCGGAAAAGACGGCCTGATGATGTCGCAGGTGCAAGACAATCGGTTGGTACAGGAACTCAAGGCCAAGGCGAAGGGTGTTCACGGACCTGGTCGTTTTGCGGACTGTTTGCGCTGTCACGCCGGCGGCAACAAGGGAGTCGAGAAGTATCGAAAGTAATCGGTGCGTGATGAAACGCGGGTATCAGCCATGACAGGTGTGCGGTCGCGCCTGTTCGCGGTGGTCGCGGCGACGGCCGGTGCGGTCGTCAGTGCCCTCGCCTTTGAGGCGCTACTCAGTCTCGACAAGGTCACGCCCTTCGGCCATACGCAGTACGGGCACGGCGTCGGCTGGGCGGGCTTGGCCGTCACGTTTCTGGTATTTGTCTATCCGATTCGAAAACGGTTCAATCCTTCGCGTCGATGGCCCCGTGGGTGGTTTCGAGTCCACATGGTGGCGGGCGTCCTGGGGCCGCTGCTCATTTTTATTCACTCCGGCGCCCACTATCATGCGATCGTTCCGATCCTGGCCATGGGGTCCATGGTGATCGTCGTCTTGAGTGGAATCGTGGGGCAACTGGTGCACGCCGTGAGTCTGAGGGCGCTCAACGAGGAACGTCACCACCTTCAGCATCAAGGCCTCTCTGAGAGTGATGTGGACGCGCAGTTGCACGGGATGGCGTCCCAGGAGGAAGCCTTTCGTCTCTGGCAGGCCATTCATGCACCGATGACGCTGATGTTCTTGGTCTTCACCGTCCTGCATGTGGTGGGGGCGTTGTTCTTTGCCGGAATGTCGTGACTCATGCGCTACCTTCCGCTTCCGAGCACGGCGATCCCGGCGGTGGCGTTGGCGACCCTGGTGTTGGTGATATGGATAGGGTGGGGGACGGTGCGGAGCCCCGCCGCGTTCTGGGCTCCTGGCGACCTCAGCCGCTACCATGTGGATCGGGGTGGGTGCACCAATTGTCACGAGCCGTTTCGAGGGCCCAGTCCCGCCCGTTGCATCGCTTGCCATACTGAAGGGTATTTTGAGGCCCGAGCGACGCCTGCCGTGGCCGGGTGGCATCGCGCGCTGGTCGTTGAACGGCAGGCCTGCACCGGTTGCCATTCGGAGCATCGCGGAACGCTGGCTCAGATTACCGAGCAGACGCGTACCAATCCCCATGGAGAATTTATCTTTCGCGCGACCGGGACCAACTCCTGCTCGGCCTGTCACGAATTTGGAAGCAGGATAGCCACCCATCCGACACTGCGAGACGAGCCGATCGTCCGGCAATTGTATGAAAAGGGGCGCGGGGCCCATCGACCGGGCCGGATCGGGGACTGCCTCTCCTGTCATGGCGGGGGTAGTTCATAAACCTGAAGTTAGCGAGATGCCCATGCAGCTGAATCTTGACCAGGCGTTCCCGAGTGAACAGGCGCTTCGTGACATGATCGCGCAGCGCAAGGTCTGTTTCGACCATGATCCGTTCTACGTGAAGACGGGTGGGGGGCAGGTCGTCCAGATCGGTTTTCAGCTCAACCTGTACGGGGCGTTCGACAATCCCGCCCAATTGCCGCTGGGGGATGATGAGGAGCATCGGGCGATCCTCGGCGATTTACAGCGGCTCTGCCGGGTGTTCTTCCAGACGCTCGACCTGCTCAAGCCCTGCGAGCATCCGCAACCGCCCGCTCACCGCATCGTGTTTTCACCGGAACGAAAGAATCGCGCGGAAGTCTGTCTCCAGATTCCCATTTTTGACCTGGCGCATTACGCCGATAGGTCCGCTCGTCAGGTGCAGGAGCTCTTAGCGACGGCCGAATGTTTGTTGACGCATGTCGGCGCGAGACGGCGAGTCTGGGACGACGACGTGAGTAAACCGGCGTCGTCCTCCAGCGCTGGTTGTGAAGGCCGTCAGGGTGCAGAGGGAAGCTAGGTCTGCCGAAGCCGGATCGAGGTGAACCGGTCTCTGCAATAGCCATATTTCCCTATGGCATGTAGGATTGCCTTGTGGGATTTTGTGCGGAAGACCATGACGAAGCCACGCTTTGAATAGCGTCCAGACCGTCCGGTTTGCCTATCGAGCGTCCGCGATTCGTATCATCGGTGCCGGTCATTGGCGAAAGGGGAAGGCTGTCTATAAGCACGAGAATAAAATATAGAGATGAGTCTCTGGGAGAAATTCGGGTCGTCCCGGATTTTCTGCCCTCGCCTGCCGAATTGGCTTTTCGTGATGAAGGTATCAAGGTGACCCTAGTCTTGAGCAAAAGGAGTGTGGACTTCTCCAAGGCTGAAGCCTCCCGGCATCACACGCAAAACCAGCCTCTGATTCGCCGCTTGCTCGATGCGTATGTCGAGAGGCAGCCGCAGGACGCTTCCTCACGATCGCCGCGGACCGCTCGCCCGCCTGGGGCTCGCAAGCGCAGCGCGCTGTAGCGCTCATCTATCGGACCATAGAACCAAGCAAGGCTGCTCGATATGACGCGGTGGTTATGCTCCCCAAGAACCGCCCTTCTGTGAATTCAAAGTTGATCGAGCCCATCCCTTCGATGTGAGTCGTTGTCCGCCCTCATAACTCCTATTCTTGTTTCGTGCCTTGCGCTATACTCCAGGCATAGGAGTGTCCTGTATGCCCAAGATATTTCCGACCCCTCCTCCTGGATTCGACGACCTCACAGTTGAAGAACGAATCGACTTCGTGCAATCGCTCTGGGACCGAATTGCGACGACACCCGAGCAAGTGCCCGTGCCTGAATGGCACCGGCGGATTATTCGAGAGCGCCTGAAGGCATACCGGGAGCATCCCGTAGCTGGTCGGTCCTGGACGGAGGTTCGAGCGGATATTGAACGCAAGTTGCGGGAGCGCTGATCCGCTGGATGGCACAGCGGCTGGTCCTCCAACCTCAGTCCGACTCACTAAACCCCATATTCCCTTTGTCAGGAAATTGACGATAGCAAGGCTAAATATCGTCCTCCTGGCCTGCTAACTGATCTTTATGGCTTGGGCGAGTCGATGAACTTGTACCTTGACTCCAAGGATTTGATAAATATTCTGCAAAATGGAATTCCGTCCTTATCAAGTGAGCTTAACGAGATTCTTCGCAAGGGTGGCCATTCCCTGACCCTCTCTTTTTATTCGGTCATGGAGATATCTGCGCCGCTTACTAGTGCTTTTTCGAACGCGAGTGTCACGACACTGTTAAATCAGCTAGAAAGAATGCCACTCACCTATATCCGTTCAGATATTGAAGCGCTCGAGTTGAATGAAGCACTAGACGCATACAGAGGCCACCGCGAATACAAAGGAATAGACGCATTCGCTAATCGTTTTGATCAAATTGTAGATTTGCATGCCCAGCCTGCAACGGGCATTTTCATGAATTATTCACTGGCAGAAACAGTTTGGGACTTAAAATGCCACGATTCTCTTAGGGGGCTGGAGAGCTATGCCAACCGCATGAGGCAAATCATTGCTGCCGATCGCAGCATGCCAAAAACTCCTGCCGCGAAAGCTCACTTCAAGAAGGTGATCGAGAATAAACTAAGGCTTCACAATCTTTCATGGGTGGGCGTGGATCTGTCGGGTTTTGCACAATGGATATACGCGAGCCCTGCTCGTTGCCCGGCCATTCGTATTGGCTATGAAGTGTGGCGCAAGATAGTCAAAAATAGAACTGATTCCTTGGAGGATTCAGATATGGAGGATTACCAGCATTTGACCAATCTGCCGTATGTGGATGCCATGACGTTAGATAGAAGAATGTTTAGCTATGTATCGCAAGCCTTGTCGAGTGCGAATATTGTCTACAAAGATCGTATTTTTAGATCGGCCCAAGAAGTTCTGACTAAGCTCAATGGTTTCCATGCGTGACCTGCCACTTCGCAGGAACGTCATGAGGGGGATGTGTGAAGTGGAAGTGAAATTCACTCATTGCACGCCATTTTTTTTAGAGAAAGCTATGACCTATCAAACAATCGATCCATCGACCTGCCGGACTGATAAAAGGCGTGCGCGATTTCTTTCGTGACGCTCTTTTGCTATTCGAGCGAGGCCGCAAATTTATTTCCCTGCCACCCTGATCCTCGCATCCACAATGCTGTAGCCTTCCCCTGGCGCAAGGGCGAAAATTGGATTCAGGTCGAGTTCCACGATCTCCGGCACCTCTTCGACCAGCCGTGAGAGGCGAAGCAGCAGGTCCTGAATCGCGTCGACGTCGGCCGGCGGGTGCCCGCGATAGCCTTGCAGTAGGCGATAGCCCTTGATGCTGCGAATCAGGTCGGCGGCATCCAGTTCCGTCAGCGGTGTGATCCGGAAACGCACATCTCCAAGAATTTCGACGTGGATCCCGCCGAGGCCGAAGCCGATCAAGGGACCGAAGGAAGGATCCTGAACCATGCCGGCCATGACTTCGACGCCGCCTTTCACCATCGGCTGGACGAGCACTCCTTCCATCGCGTTCGTATGCTGCTCTTGAGACAGTCGCGCGGCGATGTCGTCGTACGCGCGGCGGACCTCGGCCTTGCCGGTGAGGTTGAGATGCACGCCGCCGATCTCGGTTTTATGGACCAGGGTGTGCGAGGCTAGCTTCACGGCGACCGGAAAACCGATCTGCGCAGCGAGTGCGGCGGCCTCCTCGGCGCTGGTCGCCACTCCGCCCGGAGGCAGCGTGATCGCCATGGCTGATAAGACCGCGCGTGTCTCCGCTACCGTCAACCAGCCGCCTCCCCTGGTGGCCAACACGTCTCGGCAGATGGTGTGAACGGCCGGGAGGTCCAGATCGTCGAAATCAGGCACCATGCCAAGCGGGCGATCGCGCCACTGGACGTACCCGACGATGGTGCCTAAGACGCGCGCGGGCAGTTCAGGGAGGCCGAACGTCGGGATGGTTTCCCCAGGCAGGGATAATCGGCGCTCGCGATCGGACTCCACCATCCAGCCGACGTAGACCGGCTTCTTGATCGGCTGTGCCGCCCGCGCCGCAGCAATCCCTCGT
The DNA here is from genome assembly GCF_905220995.1 of Nitrospira defluvii. NCBI lineage: Bacteria > Pseudomonadati > Nitrospirota > Nitrospiria > Nitrospirales > Nitrospiraceae > Nitrospira > Nitrospira defluvii. Next base: position 594,812 of record NZ_CAJNBJ010000016.1, on the reverse strand, counting down.
GTGATGCCCTCCGCGATGGGATCGACGTCGGCGCTGGTCACCGCGATGTAGAGAATGATCAAGGCATCGATGTCGTCGGAGGTCAGGAGCGTGTCGATGGCTTGACCGTACTGCTCCGGGCTGGCCGAGGCGATCAAATCGACCGGGTTGCGTAACGACGCAGAGGCAGGCAGGAAAGGCGAAAGCCGCGTGATCGTAGCCTGAGACAACTCCGGCACCTCCAGGCCGGCTGCTTCACAGGCATCTGCGCAGAGAATGGCGGGCCCGCCTGCGTTGGTCAGGATGCCGACCCGTTTGCCTTTCGGCAAGGGCTGCTCCGACAGCGCCGCCGCGAGCGCGAACATATCTTCCAGCGTGTTCGCGCGCAGGATGCCGGTTTGTTGAAACAACGCGTCGACCGCGACATCGTTGGCGGCCAGCGCGGCTGTGTGTGAGCTGGCGGCACGTTTGCCGGATGATGTCCGGCCCGCTTTGAGTGCGACGATCGGTTTGTTGCGGCTGACTCGCCGCGCGATGTGCGCGAACCGTCTGGGGTTCCCGAACGATTCCACATACAACAGAATGACGGTTGTGGCGTGATCACTCTCCCAGTACTGCAACAGGTCGTTCACGGAAACATCGGCCTTGTTGCCGACGCTGACGAAGGTCGACAGGCCGAGTTGCAATCGTCGTGACGCCGCGAGCAGAGCCAGCCCCAAGGCGCCGCTTTGGGATGACATCGCAATCGAGCCGGCGAGCGGAAAGGTGGAGGTGAAGGTGGCGTTGAGCCGCACCGACGGGTCTGTATTCAGGATGCCGAAGCAGTTGGGCCCGACCATGCGCATGCCATGCTGCCGGACCTTGTCCAACAATTGCGCTTGCAGCCGACGCCCCTCTTCGCCGACTTCGGCGAACCCCGCGGTGATGACCACCAGGGCGCGGACTCCGGTCGCCGCGCAGTCGTCCACCACGGAAAGGACCGCGTCTTTGGGCACAGCGATGACGGCGAGATCGGCCGGTTCCGGCAGGGCGTGGAGCGAAGGAAAGGCGTCGACGCCCGCGATTGTGGACGCATGCGGGTTGACGGCGTAGCAGCGTCCGCGGAATCCATTGCTCTGTAACGCGTCGAGGAGGCGATAGCCGATACTCTGCGGGGAGCGTGACGCGCCGATCACGGCGACGGCGCGAGGGTGGAACAGGGGGCGCAGCGAAGCGGTCGTCGCGACCCGTTCGCGCCATTCCGATTGCCGGACGCTGTGATCGGTCGGGGTGAGCGACAGTTCGACCTCCATGTCGCCGCCTTCAAGATGTTCCTCCATGGTGAAGCCGGACGTGGCGAACACCTCCCGCATCGCCAGGTTGTCGGCATGGGTGATGGCCCAGAGTTTGGTAAATCCGTGCCGGACGGCGAGCAGGGCCAGACGTTCGAGCAGAATTGTGCCGAGCCCGTGCCCATGGAGCCGGTCGTCGACGGCCATGGCGACTTCTGCCTCATGCGGGTTTCGCGCATGGTACGACCCTGAAGCGATAATGCTCAGCGTATCGTCCTGGCGCCGGAGAGCGAGCAGTGTGAGGCTCCGCTGTGGCTGTGAAGAATCGCAGAGTGTGCGGATCACCTCGGCGGGCGGGGCGCTTTCCGAGAAGAAACGGTGGCGTGTGGCTGCGGGGGAGAGGCGTTCGACGAAGCGTTGCAACTCGTCGGCGTCGCCGGGTTGCGCGATCCGCAGCAAGGCCGTGGTTCCATCGCTCAGGATCGTGTGCCCCGAGTCGGGTCCATCGTCCCGTAGGGGGGGTATGTGGCGTGGGCGAAGACGTTGCATCGAATCACCTCGTCAGCAGGCTCGGTTTCACAATCAGTAGCAATCCCAGTGCGATCATGACCGCGCCGCTGAGGAGTTTCAACCACCGGCCTTCGCGTTCCTCCAACTTGCGGCGTCCCAAGGTGACGACCGCCAGCGTGACCATCAGCGCATCGTCGGCGATGTAGGCGAGATTGTAGAGTCCGAGGTAGGCGTAGTAATGCCAGGCAGGCAGATGATAGGTACTCAACACCTGGGTGTAGAGGGCGGGGAATCCGGCCGTGCAGAGTAACTCGACGAGGTTGACCAAGCCCGCCAGCACGATCACGCCCGCCATGGCACCCAGTCGATGTTCAGCCTGGACGATGCGGCGGATTCTCGCATAAAGCCCCGGCTTGGCGGAGTCCGGAATGCTGAAGGAGAGTCCCCGCCGGAACGCGAAAAAGTCTTTCACGTTCACCAGACCGATCCCTATCGCCAGGGCTCCCAATATCAACTGGACGGCATGGGACAGGCCGATCAGTAGAAACAGGTTCAGCCAGGCCGCCATAAAGGCAAAATAGATGAGTCCGCTCACCAGCACGAAGGTGCCGGAGATGAGCACCATGGCGACGCGGTCGCGCAGGGTTGCCAGCAGCGACAGGAGGAACAGGAGGACCCACATCGCACAGGGATTGAAGCCGTCGAGCAGGCCGATGGCGAGCGTGAAAAGTGGAAGGCCCAACTCAGCGACGCTGACGCGGCCCACCCACGGTAACACGATGCTCTCCGCCTCAGCCGTGCTCTGGGCTTTGGCCTGGCACTCCGGCTGGGCGGGGCGGCAGGCGGCAAACGGTTCGACGGCGGGCATGCCGGGGGGACGATTGAGCATGGCGAGCAGGCGGGCGCCGGTGGTCTGATCATCCTGGTACCCGACAATCAGTTCCCCGTTCAGGTAGAACGCCGGCACGCCGACCACTGGGAGGGCCTGGTCCTGCGCGAGCCTGTCCAGTCGTGCCAGAGCGTCGCGGTCGAGCGCGATGTCGTGAAACAGGATGCGGAGGTCGGGATGAGCCCGTCGAAGCTGTTCGAGAAACTCTTTGGCCGCCTCGCAATGCGGGCAGCCGGTGCGTACGAACACTTCCAGGTCTGGCGCCGGTTCGGATGTCAGGCCGAGTCCCTGACTGATGAACAGACAGAAGAGTAGCACGAGCAGGCCGGTGCCCGAGCGTCCATACCGAACCATGCGGCCTCCGGCCCGTCGGCTAACTCACAAATTCGGGTGCCGCGACGGAACGGATATAGGACAACACGTCCAGCATTTGTTGATCCGTCAATTTGCCTCGATAGCCGTGCATGGGGCTGAACAGGGCCCCGTTCGCAATCGTGATCAGCAATTCCCAATCAGTTTTCGCCCGTGAGTTGACCGACTGAAAATTCGCCGGCCGCACGATCAGATACTGCCCATCCGGTCCGTTCCCGTCCAGTTTGTCACCATGGCATCGCAGGCAGTTTTTTTCATAGATGGCCTGGCCGTCGCGAGGATTGCCGCGATTGGTTTGTCCGGCGGCCCAGGTGCTTCCCAAGATCACGAGGCAGAGGGCACAGAGAATGCTGAAGGTTTTCATGCGGGGGCTCCTTTATGATTCGACTATGATTCGATGTCCTCCGAAAGACTGCCAGTCACCTCATCGTACCATCAACACGGGACAGGGGACCTGGTGAAGCAGCGCGTGAGAAATACTTCCCAGAAGAAACCGCTCCAGTCCTTTCCGTCCGTGTGAGCCGATGATCAACAGGTCTGCCGACTTGGCGCGTTCCGTCAGAATATCCGTGGGATCGCCCACGCTCACCTGCGTCCCGACCGTATATCGGTTGTTCATCACCGAGGCGGCGAGATGTTTGACCAAATCCTCCGCCGAACGTACGGCGATGCCGGTCCAGTCTTGAAGCGGAAACAGGCTGAAGGGGTCGGTGGCGGGAATGGGCCGCACCACGCTGATAATGGTGAGATCCACCGGGTTTCTAAACGGGTGTGCGAGCAGCCAGGATTTGATGCGCTCAGCGTCCTCATGTCCTTCGACCGCCACCGTGACTCGCTTGACCGGTCCCTCCCGTTCCTTCACGATCAACGTCGTACAATCCGCGTGCAGCGCGACGCGATGGGAGACACTGCCCAGGACGAATTCGCCGACGCGCCCGCGTCCGCGCGCGCCGAGCACGATCAGCTCGGGCCGAAGATCCCGCGCCTTGTCCAATATCAGCGATGCCGGTTTGGCGAATTCACAGACGCGCGTGATCGAGACCCCTTCCGTGGGCAACAGGGTGGTGGTGTGATCCAGCAGCTGCTCGCCCGCCTTCTTCATGGCATCGCGGAATTCGTCGTAGCCCTGCATGCTGCTCACTTCCGCGACGATGGGATATTGAAACATCCCGAGGTCGATCCCATGCACCAGAATGACCTCATGCAGATCGTAGAGATACGAGGCTTCTCGAACGGCCGCAAACGCCTGCTCCGACCAGTCCAGTGCGATCAGAACGCGCATAGGCCTCCTTTCAAAACAACGGATGCGGTGACGTGCCGAAGGGCATCAACCGCGGGGAATCGCCGACGTTGCCTCGAATGCGCCACTGTCCCTCTTCGAACGTCATGTAGTGAACTTCCTCATACCAACTGTCGATCGGGACGCGTAAGCCGCCGGTCTTGGAGAGTCCGGACAAGCTGCCCGTGCAGGTGACTTCGATGATGGTCTTGGAGCCGCTGCCGACCTTGGTCAGCCGGGAAAAGTGATGGGTATCGGTGAGGTCCTGGAATTCATCGAACAGATTGGCCCACACCTTCCGCATGTCGGGCTTCTTGAGTCCGTGATAGTCGTACTGCTCGGAATAGAGGGCCATCACGCCATTGAGGTCACGTGCGCGGATCGCCTCATCTGCTGCTCGAAAGGTGCGCATGACCGCCTCTGTCGTCGCCTGATCCAGTTCAGCCGCGGCTTCCGGCAGTATCCGTACCTCGGCCCTTGCTGCCGGCAGTATGGCGAGTAGAACCAGGATTCCCCCAGTCAGTAACGCGCTCCATTGCATTCCTCTCCGTCGCCGTTCCCCCATGACCACCTCGCCTCGACCGGTCCAATCGCTGTGTGCACCCGATGCGTCCTCTTTACGCCGAGGGCCTAACCGGTCCACGTGATCCGGACAAAATCTTCGTCCTGGTCGTACTGAATGTCCAATTCGCCATGGTGTGCATGTTTGAGCGCTTCGCCGATGCGCCGCGGCAAATGGGCATCCGTGGTGAGGACGACCAGCCCCTCGGCCCGGTCCTCGATCGTCATGATGCGAGCCATGGGGTAGGCTTTCTTTTCCTGCGCTTCGGTATTGTGAATCAGCCCCAACACCTGATCGCGATGCTGGGTCTTATATGGGCCTTTCAGGGTCACGAATCCCTTCGGATTTTTGTCCTGGATGCGCAGGCATGCGGGACAGGTGATCTGCTCGGCGCCTGCCGGTTTGGCCTCCCAAGTCCAGCGCCCCTTCTGGTAGAGGGCGCCGCACGTCGTGCAGACCGTCGGCTCCTTCAACTTGCCCGGCATCTTGTACGAATCGTGTTTGTATTCCTCAACATATCGATCGCGGCGCGCGCTGTGGCCGCCTTCTGTCTGTTTGTTCATCGCAATAGGTCCCTTTCCTGGCCGGCGCGCCGATTGATGGCGCAGTTCCGGCTCTTATGACTTGCTCACAAATGCTTCTTCCGCGAGGTTGAGATACTGCAAGACTTCGCGGTCTTCGATCTGTTCGAAATCCCGGTAAAAATTCCCCACGGCATAAAACGGGTCCGGTGTTCGGAGAATCACCAACTGATCCACGATCGCCCGCGCCTGTTCCACGGTGCTGTGCGGGCCGACCGGAACGGCCCCGATGACGCGGCGAGGATGCGCCTGGCGCACCGTCGCGACCGACGCAAAGAAGGTAGCGCCGGTTGCCAGTCCGTCATCCACGAGAATCACTGTCCGGTCCTTGAGTGAGGGGAATGGCCGCCCCTGCCGGTAGAGGGCCACACGCCGGGCGACTTCCTTTTGTTGCGCCTGCACGGCGGCGGCAAGGTCTCGATCTGTCAATGATAGGCCGGAGAGCGCCTCCCGATTCCAGTAGACCGCTCCCGTCTCGCTGACCGCCCCCAGCGCATATTCCGGATTACCGGGCGCGCCGATTTTGCGCGTGATCAGCACATCCAGAGGCAGATGCAGGGCCAGGCTCAATTGATAGGCTACTGCCACCCCTCCGCGCGGAAGCGCGAGCAGGATCGCCGCCGGATCATTCCGGTATGCGGCCAGTTCCTGTGCGAGCAGTTCGCCGGCTTCTTCACGGTTCTTGAACATGTCGCGTGCCCATTCTTCGCCTGTGTTGCACGTCCGCGTCAGCCATGGGCTGTCTACCAGAGTCCACTGGTCACTCCCACGCCGATCAAAAAGAGAGCCGCAAGGATCACGAGGAGCACCAACCATCGGTGATGATGAGATGTCCCCTCCGGATGCCAATGCATTTCCCAGGGAATATCCAGATACCGAGGATGTTTGAACATGGCCTGCTCCTTCCGTTCAGGAGACCTTGACCTCGATGGATTTGGGTTTGGCTTTTTCCGATTTCGGCAGATGAACCTTCAGCACGCCGTCTTTGTACTCCGCCGCGACCTTGCTGCCATCGGCATCTTCCGGCAGCGTGAAGCTTCGCAGAAAACTGCCGTAGGCGCGTTCCACCCGGTGGTACTTCTTGTCCTTTTCTTCCTTCTCGTATTTTCGTTCACCGGAAATGGCGAGCACATTGTCCTGCACGGTCAGCTTCACGTCTTCCTTTTTGATCTCCGGCAGCTCGGCTTTGATCAGATATTCCTTGTCGTCCTCCGTGATGTCGACCAGCGGAGCCCATTCTGCCACCGAGATGGCTTCCTTTTGTCCTTCGACCTTGCCCTGGGGGCGGCCCCAGAGCGCCGACAGACGCTTCTCCACATCCTCCAGTTCCTTCCAAGGGTTCCACTGTGCGCGAAACGGTTCCCAGCGTGTGAGTCCACTCATGATGCCGTCTCCTTTGTGCAAGCCTGTGGGTTGTGCATCTGCGCCTGACGATCATAGATTCGCTCGTCACGCGCAACTGCTTCCAGGCTATTGCAGGCCCGATGCCAGGGAGAAATCCTGCGATGGTCGCATCAGGGAGTGGCGAAAGTTCACTCGCTTAGGGCAAACGGCGAGGCGGGCTCTTGGTCGTCGGCGCCTGAGGGTGGGGCGATACGGGACAGCAGCGGGGAGCGGCAATGGTGCCAATTACCTCATTGATTCCAGTCCGACCGTGCTTACATGGATAAGTGAAGGGAGGTGGAGCCAGGATAAGGTCGACATCCCCGCTTCCGTGCAGCGAAGAGTTGGTTCGGGGGTTGCGCCTGTGCCGGTTTCGGGGTCAGTTCTGAAGGGACGCGCTTCCATCTCGGTGCCAGTATGAGGCACGGCTCCAGTGGGAGCCCGATGAACGGGAGGCGCGGGACATCCGGCGTGAGCGTTGTGCCGGGGTGTTCGGATGGATCTCGCTCGGTCGGCAGGCCTGATCTCCACACGGAAGCGGGTTTTGTATTGTCATGCCGCCGGTCGTGTGGTCGCTAACGCAGAAACGCCTTCCGTAGTTTGAGCAGAAATGCATCGGCGAGATCAGGGCGCGCCTGTTGAGTGCAGGTGCGCAGACGGCGGGCGGCTTCTTCGCTCCAATATTCCCCCAGATCAATGACTTCACCGGGCCGGTACTGTCCCGACTTGATCCGACGGACGACTTCGCCGACCGGAGTTTCTGAAATCCTGATGCTGAAGCTACCGCGTTCCAGTAATTCGCAGAGATTAAACAGCACGCGCACGTAGGCCGCGGCGTATTTCGCCGGCCGGCCGTCTTTTTTCTCCAACATTTTCTTGCGCTGGTTCTCGCAGTAGTTGAGAAAGGAGTCATAAGCGGTTTGTGCGGACCAGAGACGAGGGAAGAGTTGCCGTAGCTCCGTGCCCCAGTCGTCCATCGTGACGACCGGGGCGACCAGCGTTTCCAGCACCAAGGGGTGACCCTGCAGTGCGAGCTGGAGAAAGTGCCCGATCTCCCAGGCGGTCTCGTCGTCCTCCTCCTTCATCATCCTCGTGCCTTGGTATTTGAAACCCACACGAAACAATTCGGCGGTGGGCAGCACGAAGACGCTGCGAAAATCCTTGTCGCTGTCCGGTCCGGCCAGGCCGTGCGCATGCGACCCGACGACGACTTTCAAGATGCAGGTGTCGGTCGGTGGCGAGTGAGGATTGGTCATGTTCGCGATGCGGCAACCTGGGCGATGCAACCGTTTAAGGTCATGTATTTGGGATAGTCGGTTTCAGGGATCTCGATGTGGAATGCCTTGTGGAGCGCCACGACGAAGTTGAGGAAGTCCATCGAGTCGAGGTCGAGCTGGTCTCGAAAACTGACATCGGGGTTGAGGCAGGCCAGGTCTGCCTCGGGGGCAATCTCGCCGAGGAGACGGAGGATTTGCGCGCGGGCGTCGGCGTCGGATGGTGTGGTCGTCATAGCGATTGAGGCGTTTGTAACAGACGATCAATTTCAGCCAGAAACAATCCGCCGCGATGGCCGTCGCTGACACGGTGATCCGCCGACAACGACACGGTCACGACCGGTCGTGGGACGACCTGCCCCTCGGCCACCCAGGGCCGTTCGACCACCTTGCCGAATCCCACCAACGCCACTTGCGGAGGATAAATGACTCCGAAGACGGTTTCCACCCCTTGTTCGCCAAGGCTGGTGACGGTCATGGTGGGGTCCGACAGTTCCGAACTGCGCAGCGAACCGGCGCGGGCCCGTTTGACCAGGTCCTGGAAGCGTTGCATCAAGTCGCCGAGGCCGGCCCGGTCGGCATCATGCAGCGCCGGCGCCACGAGGCCTCCCTGGCGCAGGGAAATGGCCGTGCCGATGTGAATCCGTTCGCTTCTGACCGCCTCACCCTCTTTCCACAGGGCATTGAGTTCGGGTACGTGTCTCAGTGCGAGGGCGACCGCCTTGATGAACAGGACACTCACTAACAGCCGTTCCGTCACCGGGCGGCGCCCATTCTCCGTTGTGAGCCATGCCAACGCGCGGCTCATGTCGATGGTGGTGCTCAGATAATAGTGCGGGATCTCGCGTTTGGAACGAGCCATGGCTGCGGCGATGGTTTGCCGCATGCGCGCCTGACGCTCAGCCGCGGTGGCTGCGGTGCCGACGCCCGCGGCGATTGTGGCAGCGCGGGTGACATCGTCCAGCGTGATGGCCCCTTCCGGCCCTGTTCCCTGAAGGCCTGTCGGGTCAATCCCTCGCTCGGCGGCCAGCTTTCTGGCTGCGGGAGAAATGCGGAGGCGGCTGCCTGGCGACGGTGCGGGGGCAGTCTTGGCAACGGGCAGGGTTCTGGGAGGAGTGACCGGCTGCGGAGCGATGTTCTGTGGCTGGGCCGAAGTGGTCGCCGGTTGCCCTTCTTCGCGAATGATCGCCATCACGGTGCCGACGGGTACCTTGTCTCCGGGTTTGCTCAGCAACTGTTCGATGATCCCGCTGGCATGGCATTCGACCTCGATGGCCGCTTTTTCCGTATCGACCTCCGCGATGATCTCGCCCTTGGCAATCCGGTCGCCGATCCGCTTTTTCCATTGCACCAAGGTTCCCTCGGTCATGTCTGCGCCGAGGGTGGGCATGACAAATTCAGCCATGAGAGAGACTCCGTGAAGCGTGAAGCGCGAAAGGTGAAGCGTACAATGGCCCCGGCGATGAGTGACGGAGAAACAGCCGAGCCATTGCCTATCCCAGCAATCTACGAACCGTCTGCACGATTTTGTCTGCTGACGGCAACGCTGCCTCTTCCAGATGTTTCGGATAGGGAATCGGGACCTCCTCGCTGCATACGCGCGCGACCGGGGCGTCCAAATCGTAAAACGCCTGTTCCATGATCACGGCGGAGACTTCCGCGGCGAAACTGCCGGTGCGCCAGGCTTCGTCGATCACGACCGCCCGATGAGTCTTTCTCACAGATGTCAGAAGGGTGTCGCGATCAAGCGGGCGCAGGACCCGCAGATCCACGACTTCAGCCTCGATGCCTTCCTGCGCCAGTTGTGTGGCGGCGGCCAACGTCTTCCAGAGGCTGCCACCGAAGGTGAGTAGGCTGACATCCCTGCCGAGTCGACGGACGGCCGCATGAGAGATCTCGACCGCAACCGGGCCCTCTTCCAGAGGACCTTCCATGGAATAGAGATAGGCATGTTCGAAGATAAAGACCGGGTCCGGTTGTTCGAGGGCGGTGAGCAGCATGCCACGCGCATCCATGACGGTCGCGGGCGTCAGGACCGTGATCCCGGGAATATGTGCGTACCAGCCCTCCAGACTGTGGGAATGTTGCGCGGCTACCTGCCGACCGGCACCAGTGGCCATACGGACGACGAGCGGCACACTGAATTGTCCGCCAGACATGTGCCGGAGCGTCGCGGCATTGTTCATGATTTGATCCAGTGCCAGCAGGCTGAAGTTGACGGTCATGACTTCCACGATCGGGCGCATGCCCCCGAGCGCCGCGCCGATGCCCGCGCCCACGAACGTGCTTTCGGACAGCGGCGTATCCCGAATCCGTTCAGGGCCGAACTCGTCGAGAAACCCTTTGCTGCACGCATAGGTGCCGCCGTACTTGCCGACGTCCTCTCCCATGAGGAATACGCGAGGATCGCGCTGCAAGGCCTCCCGCATGCCGCTTCGCACCGCTTCTCTGTAGGTGATGTTCATGAATCCAATTATACCCACATAGCATTCAGCGATTGGCGTTCAGCTTCTCGTTGATGCTGACTGCTGATCGCCGACCGTTCAGCTGTACACATCCTTGGTGAGATCTTCGACCGGCTCCCAAGTCCCAGCCTCCGCAAAGGCCACTGCGTCGGCGACCTCGGCCGCAATCGATGTCTCCAGTTGCTCCCCATCCTCATCGTGCAAGAGGCCGGCGGCGCGCAGCGTCTGTTGAAACACAGCAATCGGGTCTCGCTGTTTCCATTCGTTCACTTCATCTTTGGTGCGATAGAGTTCGGCGTCATACATGGAGTGGGCACGGAAGCGGTAGGTTCGGTACTCCAGAAAACAGGGCCCGTTGCCCTGTCGCACGAACTCGACCGCGCGCCCCGTGGTGTCCTCGACTGCCAGGACATCCATGCCGTCGACCGTGTGGGCGGTCATCGCGTAGGCTCTCGCTTTTCCCGCAATGTCCGGTTGCGATTGGTGTCGGGCCAACGCGGTGCCCATGGCATAGAGGTTATTCTCGCAGAGAAACAGCACCGGCAGCTTCCACAGGGCCGCAAGGTTCAAGGATTCGTGAAATTCGCCTTCGGCCACGGCGCCATCGCCGAAATAGCAGGCGGTGACGCGCGCACGGCCTTGCAGCTTGTCGGCGAGCGCCAACCCCACCGCCACCGGCAAGCCGCCGCCGACGATCGCCAGCCCGCCGTAGAAGCGGCGTGACGCGTCAAAGAAGTGCATGGAGCCTCCGCGTCCGCGCGCGCAGCCGGTGGCCTTGCCGAACAACTCGGCCATCAATGATCGCATGGAGGTACCACGGACGAGCGCGTGGCCGTGTTCGCGATAGGTGGCGACGATGGCATCGTCATTCGTCAAGGTAGGAATGGAGCCGGCGGCCACGGCTTCTTCTCCGATATACAAGTGGAGAAACCCGTGGATCTTTCCGAGTTGGTAGAGCTCCGCCGCCCGCTCCTCGAACCGGCGGATCCGCAACATCTGCCGCAGCAGCTCCACGCCCCGCTCGCGTGTCATCGACGCCGTCATGCGCCACTCTCCAACGTCGAGGTATCGCCCTCGGGCAAGCCGAGTTCACGCGCCTTCAACAGACGCCGCATGATCTTGCCGCTTCTCGTCTTCGGCAGGGTCGGCAAGAACGCGATCTCCTTCGGGGCCACCACGGCACCGAGGCGGGCCCGCGCAAAGCCGAGCAGTTCGCGCTTGAGGGCATCGTTCGGTTCGTATCCGTCTTTCAGTGAGACAAAGGCCTTCACGAGTTCCATGGCGACGGGGTCCGGTTTACCAATCACTGCGGCTTCGGCCACGGCCTTGTGCTCGATCAGGACACTTTCGACTTCAAACGGACCAATGAGATGTCCCGAGGTCTTGATGACGTCATCCGCCCGGCCCACGAACCAGAAATACCCGTCCTTGTCCTGCTTGGCCACGTCGCCGGTGAGATACCAGCCGCCTGCAAAACATTTCTTGTACCGTTCCGGTTCATGCCAATAGCCACGGAACATCGACGGCCAACCGGGCCGTAGTGCCAGTTCCCCCTGTTGACCAGGCTCGGTGATCGGCTCCACCTCTCCTGAATCGCTTCTTCTCACGATGGCGGCTTCGATGCCGGGCAGGGGACGTCCCATGGAACCGGGGCGAACATCCATGGCCGCATAATTGGCGATCATGATGCCGCCGGTTTCGGTCTGCCACCAGTTGTCGTGAAACGGGCGGCCAAAGGCCTGTTCACCCCACACGACCGCTTCGGGATTCAGCGGTTCTCCCACACTGGCCAGAAAGCGCAGTTTCCCCAAGCGATACTGTCTGACGAGGGGCAGGCCGACTTTCATCATCATCCGGATGGCGGTCGGTGCGGTGTACCAGACCGTGACACCCTGGTTTTGCAGGATGCCATACCATCGTTCGGCATCGAACTCAGCTTCGTCCACGATGCTGGTCAAGCCGTTGGTGAGCGGGGCGATGATGCCGTAGGAGGTGCCGGTCACCCAGCCGGGATCAGCGGTACACCAGAAGATGTCGTCGGGATGAAAGTCGAGCGCCAGTTTGCCGGTGATGTGATGGGCCACCACGGCTCCATGCACATGGAGCGCACCCTTCGGTGTGCCGGTCGTCCCGCTGGTGAAATGCAGGAGCGCCGGATCTTCGGAATCGGTCGCGCCGATCCGATAGTGGCCTGAGGCCTGCTCAAGGAGCTGATGGAAGTTGGCTGTGCCCGTTCGTGGCGGCGTCGGCTGCTCGTCGCCGATCAGCAGCACCTGTTCCAGGTGGGGCAGGGCCTCTCGAATGGCGGCCACCTTTCGTTGATAGAGGGAGGCCGTGGTCACGAGTACCTTCGCCTGGCCGATGGCCAGCCTGGCGCGGATCGGTTCCGGCCCGAAGGCGGAGAACAACGGACAGAAGATCGCGCGGTGTTTGAGCGTGCCCAGTGCCGTGATGTACAGCTCCGGGATGCGCCCGGTGAGTGCATAGACCCGGTCGCCCTTGGCGACGCCGAGCGCCTGTAGCACGTTCGCAAAGCGGTTCGTCAGCTCATCCAGCCGGCGATAGGAGTAGTCGTCGACGGTGCCGCTTTTACCCAACCATCTGATGGCTGTCCGTTGCGCCAGCGGTCCGGCCGCATGACGCGTGACGGCTTCATGCGCGATATTCAGGCCCTGTCCGGCCGGGAGCCCATCTAGCTCGGCGCGTGCCCGGTCCCATGAAAAGCCTCTGCGCACAGTGTCATAGTCGTGGAGGTTCGGGATGACGTCCCAGTCGCGTCTCGATTTGATGATAGGGTTCCAAGGCATGCTGTTCTGGATGCTCCGAGCACGGGTTCTGCAAGGCGTAGACCATCAATGAGCGTCCGTGCGGCACAACCAAACGTGGGAATTCGCGCCGATTATGCTGAGCGAGCCCCGATGGTGGCTGCGGTAGCTGTAGCATTATTCATCAGAGGTGGAGAATGGCCGTGGACAATCGCGCCAAGCATGAAGGGCCCCGGGTGCTCATCATGGGGGCTGCCGGGCGAGATTTCCATAATTTCAATGTGCGGTTCCGTGACAATCCCGACTATCGAGTGATGGCCTTTACCGCGGCGCAGATCCCGAATATCGCCGATCGGTTGTATCCGGCATCGTTGGCCGGGAGCCTGTATCCCAGCGGCATTCCGATTTATCCCGAGCAGGAACTCGACCGGTTGATTCGCCTGCATCATATCGAGCTGGTGGTTTTTGCCTACAGCGACATTGCTCATGAGTCTCTGATGCGGCAGGCTTCCGTTGTGCTGGCGGCCGGCGCCGATTTTTCGCTGTTGGGGCCACGTTCGACCATGTTGTCCGGAAAAAAGCCGGTGGTGTCGGTCTGCGCGACCAGGACCGGTGCCGGCAAGAGTCCCGTGGCGCGCCGGGTTGTCGCGATTCTCCAACGGGCGGGATTGCGGGTTGCCACGGTGCGGCACCCGATGCCCTATGGCGATCTGGTGAAGCAGGCGGTGCAACGATTCGACTCATTGGCCGATCTGGACGCGGCAGGCTGCACCATCGAGGAGCGTGAGGAGTATGAGCCGCATGTGGCGCAGGGTTGTCCGGTCTATGCCGGGGTCGACTATGGGAGAATTTTGCACGAGGCAGAAGGCTGGGCGGACATCATTGTCTGGGACGGGGGCAACAATGATTGGTCGTTCTTCGTGCCCGATCTGGAGATCGTGTTGCTCGATCCGCATCGAGCCGATGAACAGGACTTTTTCCCGGGCGAGGTCAATCTGCTTCGCGCGGATGTGGTCGTGCTCACCAAGCTGGATACCGCCACGTCGACGCAGGTGGCCGCAGCCCGTCGATTGATCGAGCGCTTGAATCCGCGGGCAACCCTGGTGGAGACGGTCATGCCCTTGAGCGGGGATGAGTCCGGCCTGATTGCGGGGAAGCGTGTGCTGGTGATCGAGGACGGGCCCACGCTGACCCATGGCGGCATGGCATTCGGTGCCGGCTACCTGATGGCTGAACGGCATCGGGCCCGTGCCATCGTCGATCCCAGACCCTCTGCCGTCGGGAGCCTCAACGGGACGTTTCAGCAATATCCGCATATCGGACCCGTCCTCCCGGCGATGGGCTACGGGCCGCAGCAGATTCGGGACCTGGAGGAGACCATTCGATCAGTGGACTGCGACCTCGTGGTGATTGCCACGCCGGTGGATTTGCGGCGGCTGATCCGGATCGCGCAGCCGACGGTGCGGGTGCGGTATGACGTAGAGGATCATGGGCGGCCGACGCTGGCCGACGTGTTGCAAGGGGTGATCAGGAAGGCGAAGGGGGCCTGAATCCTTTTTGTCCGTTCATGCTCAAATGAGCAGTGAAACACTTCATCACGACCAACAGAAAGGCGAGACCCTCTATGGTGACTCATTCCACATATATCGCGCAGGATCGGTGCCTTCGGTGCGGCGGGTTCATGGTGCCGGAGGAGATTCGCGAGGTCAATCAGCTGGGATGGCGTTGCGTGATGTGCGGCGAGCACATCGATCCCCTCATTCTTGAACATCGACGGCAGATGGCCACTCCCGAAGGCGCGAGGCAACTGATTGCGAAACGTGAGAAGGCCAAACTGAACTAGGCGGTCCGCACGATCATGGCGCAGAGGCCTTTCGCCGCCGGTGGCGGTTCGTCGCCGAGACGAGCAGTTGCTTGATGCGATAGGCGGGCTCCACCAGTCCGAGCCCGAGAAAACTCGGTGTCAGGAGCGGTTCTGACGTCTTCTTGCCTTGTACGTAGAGATCCACCTGTTTGCCGCCGGCCAGCAGTGGCAAGCTTTGAATCCTGGCTTGGGTGACGATGCCGAGGAGGGCGACGTTGCCCTCTTCGGCTCGATGGCCCTCCCGATCCATGTTGTCCGGAAGCCGAAACACCGGGCCCCCGCTGTTTCCGGGAAAGACGTGACTGTCGATCAGAAACACTTCGGAGCCGGGGCGGGTCGGCGAGACCCAGGAGACGATGCCCTGCCTCACAATCGCTCGCGGGGAGTCGGGTATATCGAATGCAGCGGGATAGCCCAGCACCATCACCGGCGCGCCTTCATACAAAGCTGCGGTTGTGGCAATATCCATCCAGGCGATGGCGGAGGAGCTGCCCGATGGTGGTGTCCGCAGGTGCAATGGCAGCGGGAGGCAGGCGAGATCCACTGATCGATCCGGATGCGGAAACCAGCAACGTCGGCCCGCCTTGATGAGTTGAAGCGGGATTTCGACGACCGGCGCTGCGCCCCGCGGATGCCTGTCCGGGAAGACCATACCCAGCGTGGACGGTCTCCACTCCTCATGGGGATCGGCGAAGACGTGTTTAGCGGTGACCAGCCACGTGACAGGACTGCGCCTCGAGTGAAGGGAAAATAGCACGCCGGTACCGACCACGGCGAAGAACGATTTTCGCGACACCCGTCCCCCACGTGAGCGGATCTCTGCCTCCTGTACACAACCCAGTGCGACTGTCGCTGCCCGCCAACGGTCGATCCAGCCAGCCATCCTGTCCCGCCTCCATGATCTATTTCGGTCGATAGGCACCGCTTCGACCAGCAAAGGCAGTGCCTGGCATGGAGCGCTTCTCTGTCGGTCCCGGTCTAGGGGCAGCTGAATCTTCGCTCTCAGGGGAACCTGGGAGGCGTCGGCTCATGGAGGCGTTCTGCGACAGCCGCATGCCGCCGACTGGGGAAGAAGGCAACTGTTGCCCTCGCGAAGTCCTACTACCCAGACGCATGGCTATGCCCTAGCCACTCGATCGCGTTCCTGGCCTGTTGGCCTATGCATTGCTTTCTCTCATCCTCATAAAGAATTTCCTGCTTTCCCGATGTCCCCCCGTAAGGTGCCGGCTGTCCCATGTATTGACAGGCCCCGGATATGCTTCTGGGCGGGGAAGGAATCAGATCGCCGGGTGGAAGAGATGCGGAAGACAGCGTTCAAGAATTTACCCAAGCTTGAGCTGAGACGCTACCGGAAGTTCACGCTGAAGAAGGCGCAGGATCAGGCCATGGAGATGGTTGCCCGGCGGCGAAGATTCTATGGGCAGGATGGCGTCTGGCATTGGTTTCAATCGTGGCGGAGCAAGCATGGCGGTGCATAACGGCGAGATTGCGGCGATCTTTGAGGAGATGGCCGACCTGCTCGAAATCGAAGGCGCAAACCCGTTCCGGGTCAGGGCCTACCGTTTTGCCGCGAGGACGATCCGTGATCTTCCCGGCGAGGTGGCCGAGATGGTCGCGCGGGGAGAAGATCTCACTAGCCTGCCTGGTATCGGCGACGATTTAGCCGGGAAAATCCTGGAAATCATCCGGACCGGCACCGTCGCCGCCTTGGAGGCCCAGCGCAGCAAGACCCCCGCGACACTGACGGAGCTGCTGCGTATTCCCGGGCTTGGCCCCAAGCGCGTCCAGGCCCTTGTCTGCGCGCTGAACCTACGGGGCCTGTCCGATTTGCAGCAGGCGGCGCTGGAGGGGCGTATACGCACCCTTCCCGGATTCGGGGAAAAAACCGAACAGCATATCCTCGAAGCGTTGGCCGCACGGACCGGGAAAGAGTCTCGCATGCAACTGGCCGTTGCCATGCCCTCTGCCGAGGCATTGGTGGCCTATCTCAACCAGTGCCCAGGGGTCGGCCGCGTTGTGGTGGCCGGAAGTTATCGGCGCGCAAGGGAGACCATCGGTGATCTCGATATTCTCGTGACGGCCAATACGGGGCGGGCCATCACGGACCGATTTATCCGGTACCCCGAAGTGCGGGAGGTGTTGGCTCACGGCGAGACGAAGGCCAGTGTCCGCCTTCAGAACCACCTGCAAGTGGATGTGCGGGTGGTTCCTGACGAGAGTTATGGGGCCGCGCTGCTCTATTTCACCGGCAGCAAGCATCACAACGTTGTGCTGCGGCAGTTGGCCCAGGAACGAGGGTTCAAGCTCAATGAGTATGGGGTATTTCGTGGAGCGGTCCGCGTCGCCGGTGACACGGAAGAGTCGGTCTATGCCGCAGTCGGCCTGCCGTGGATTCCCCCGGAACTCCGAGAAAACCGTGGTGAGTTCGACGCGGCGAAAGCAGGCCGGCTTCCGACGCTCGTGGAACTGCAAGATCTGGTGGGGGATCTACACGCCCATACGACTGCCACGGACGGTCGGCATGGTCTGAAAGAGATGGCGGACGCGGCTCGGCGTCGAGGACTCCGGTATCTCGCGATTACGGACCATTCCCGCCGCTTGACGATGGCCAGGGGCCTCAATCCCGCCAGGCTCTCCGCGCAAATGGATGAGATCGACCGGTTGAACAGGGACCTCACGGACATTCGCCTGTTGAAAGGGATTGAGGTCGATATTCTCGAAGACGGCTCGCTCGATTTGCCGGATGACGTGCTCGGTCGCTTAGACCTGGTGGTCGGCGCGGTTCATAGCCGCTTCAATCTCTCCAAGCAGAAACAAACCGACCGCATCCTGAAAGCCATGGACCATCCGCATTTTTCTATTCTGGCCCATCCCAGCGGCCGCCTCATCGGTCGCCGTGAGCCCTATGATGTGGATATGTTGCGCATCATCCGGAAAGCCCGGGAGCGCGGCTGCTTCCTGGAGGTAAACGCCCATCCGGAACGGTTGGACCTGACGGACCTCCATTGCCAGATAGCGCGGGAGGAGGGAGTGCTGCTGGCCGTCAACAGCGACGCGCATAGCACGGGTGACCTTGATGACAGGAGGTACGGTATCGGACAGGCCCGGCGAGGCTGGCTCCAGAAGTCGGATGTCCTCAACACGAGATCCTACGCGGAAGTGACACGATTGTTGAGGCGCACCATGGAGACCTGACGGTGCCGGACGGCTAATGTGGGGGCCAGTCGCGTGACGGTGACGAGATCGGAGGAGGAAAGATGATGACGGAACGAGCCGACCTGTTGGCGAAGGCGTCGAAGCCGGCGGAAGAGGCGTTGCGCCTGCATGCCTACTATAAGGGGAAAATGCAGACGATGCCCAAGTGCGCGATCCGCAGCCTGGAGGACTTTTCCGTCTGGTACACGCCCGGAGTGGCCGCACCCTGCAAGGCGATTCAAGCTGATCCAGACCGGATCTACGACTATACGAACAAGGGGAACATGATCGCCGTTGTCTCGGACGGGACGCGCGTGTTGGGGCTGGGCGACATCGGCCCTGGAGCCGGATTGCCGGTCATGGAAGGCAAGGCGATGTTGTTCAAATATCTGGGCGGTGTGGATGCCGTCCCGATCTGTCTCGACACGAAAGATCCCGATGAACTCATCAGGACCGTCCGCTTACTCAGCCCATCCTTCGGGGCCATCAACCTGGAGGATATTGCGATGCCGAAGTGTTTCCGGATTCTGCGCGAGCTACGGGCGATCAGCCCGATTCCTGTCTGGCATGATGACCAGCAGGGGACCGGGACTGTGCTGCTGGCGGCGTTGATGAACGCGCTGACCGTGGTGGGAAAAGACATGGGGCAGGTACGCATTGCCATGATCGGCATGGGAGCGGCCAACGTGCCGACCTATCGATTTCTCACTGCTTGCGGCGCCGATCCCGCCAGAATTGTCGCCTGTGATGCGGGAGGCATCCTCGGCACATACCGGCGCGAGTATGAGCTAGATTCGGCGTTCAGCGAGCAATGGAACGTCTGTGTTCGGACCAATCCAGCCGGTTTGCGTGGCGGCATCGCCGAGGCCTTGCGGGGAGCCGACGTATGTGTGGCCTTTTCGGCCGGCGGTATCATCAAGCCGGAATGGGTAAAAGATATGGCGCGGGATGCCATTGTGTTCGCCTGCGCCAATCCCATCCCCGAGATCTGGCCCTGGGAGGTGAAGGAGGCTGGCGCGCGAATCGTCGCCACAGGCCGCAGCGACTTCCCCAATCAGGTGAATAACTCCCTCGTGTTCCCCGGCATTTTTCGCGGTGTGCTCGACGTGCGGGCGCGGGCCATTACCGATGAGATGGCGATCGCGGCGGCCCATGAACTGGCTCTGTGTGCCCGGGAGCGCGGGATCCACGAGGAGAGCATTCTCCCGACGATGGAGGAATGGCAGGTGCCGATGCGGCTTGCCGTGGCCACTGCGACCAAGGCCCAGGAGCAGGGACTGGCGACGGTAGCCAGGACTCGCGACCAGGTGCACATTCTGGCTGAATCGAAGATCCGTTCCGCGCATGAAGCCATGCGTGTGTTGCTGCGCGAGGGGCTCATCGTCGCGCCGCCGGCAGCGAGGGGGTGACGAAAGCGCTGGTGGCCGAAACTGGTCCGGCCCTGTGGGACCAGGCGCAGGGTTGAGTGGTAATAATCGGTATTCAATAGAACGGAAAACGTCCGATGAGCTCGGGCCTCGAAAGGCCGCCCCCGGCCAAGTGCGGAAGTTCGGCAGCGAGATCGCGGCGGCATAAAGCGGCCTTCAGCCCTGTCGCATTGATGGATTGGGCTTAAAGACAGTGCAATAGCCTCGCCGGATCCCGGCGAGGCTGGAGGGGTTGATGCCAGAACGGCACAGCGGGCATTTGGACCACGCTATTCCACGTCCGCTTCAACGCCTTGTTGGGCGGCCATCGAAGGATCCCAGTACGGAAGCTGCGAATATCCGGGCTCGTCGATCACAATCGTCACGCTCTGCTCGGCCCGCGTGACTGCTACGTAAAACTTCGACGCCGGAACTGGATCCAAGTGCGTGCCAGATTGGATGAAAGACTTGATTCCAGCGGTCGGAACAATCAGAACGCGTTGGCATGTCATGCCCTTCGCAAGCCGAAAGTTCACATAGTTGAGATCGAACGCCTTGCCCGAGTGAGCGCTGTCACGCAGACACCGCGGACGAAATCTAGCCACATACTCGGCGACGTGCTTGGAGTGAATGAGAAAGACGCCATCGTGCTTGGTCACGGTCTTGTTTAGCGACTGCGTCTGCGGAAACGACCAGCTCGAGTCGAATATTGAGTCGGAGAACGTTGCAATTTCAGGGTGACAACGCCAAGTTGTATTGTTCTCGATGATCTGCAATTCACCGCGATTCTCGCGTTCACGAAACCACCTCACCGCTGACGCGTATGCGTACCTCTTGTTCTTTGGACTTCGCGGGTTAGTTGAAAGTACAGCCTGCCGGATGTCACCGACCATATGAACGATGAGGGCAGAGCGTAGCAGAACGTCGATGATCTCCCAGTCGTGGCCACTAAGGTCCTGCACTTCGTCGATGAGGATTTCATCGTAGATGCACTCTAGCCTGCGCAGGAGTGCACCGCCACTGGCATGGACCAGTTCATGCGCCAAACGCCCAAGTTCGCATGAATAGACATAGCCATTGGAATCTAGAAAGCGCCTGGGCCCCTTCGCCATTCTGTGGGGCCGTCCTTCGAAGTTGAAGCCAAAGACCCTGCATCCAGCGAACTGAAATGGAAGAAACGGCCGTGCGAAATCTCGCAGGAGGAATGTGAACCAACCCATCACCAAGATTCCGGGATGATCGCCTGCAAGGCTAGCTAGACGACTACGCAACTCGGCTTGGTTTGTCTGAGTGTAGGTGAGGACCAGTGCGCGCCGGTCGTGTGGTAGCGAAGCGCAGTGTTCGACGATTCCCTGTGTTTTACGTGATCCTGCGACGGCAAGCGTGAGGAAGTTAGCCATGAATGAAGGAGGCTGCTTCAAGCAAATAAGTCGGGGGAATTATCGATTCTTCGGCAACTGCTATTCGAATTGCCGTCTCGGTCTTCTCGCGGCTCATCCATGTTTCTATATCTGCACGGTCGGTGATCTTCAATATCTTCCGTAGCTGCGACTCGGTATTGTAGTGGATGAGTTGAGGCTCGAGCGTGTGTCCGTGATCGACCGATCCAATGAATACGGCACGTCGATCGTCCGCTAGCCATTCCTGAATGGGAGTTCTCAGTTCGTCCGGGGCAACACCGTCGTTGTCACGAACTGCTGCAACGGTCTTGTCGAGCGCGGCGCACAGTTCCAGGCATCGACCAATCGCCAGTCCTCGCATGCTGATCACATCGATACCCAGCTCTATCGGTCGCTTCTGATACTTATCTTTGAAGATTCGCTCAAAGATGATCTCATCTGAAGGACCCTCAACAAGAACGATTTTATCAGCAAGGACCATACGAAGCGTGTCATAACCCGGGAGCTTTCGGAAATAGGCCACCGTCTCGGGCTTCAGTTCTGTCAGTCTGAGAGGCTTGGCGCCGCCGAGAAGGTGTAGACCGTCCAGTCCTAACCGATTGATGACGAAGGAGCTATGGGTCGCAACAAAGAGCTGCTGGTGCTCGCCTGCGAGCAATTCCATCCTCGAAATGAGTTTTGTGAGACTCGTGTGCGTAAGATGGTTTTCCGGTTCTTCTACCATTACGAAGTTCGTTCGTTCGGAGTGGCGGCTCATGGCCAGAGCGATCTTGACCGAAGCCTGCTGACCCTGCCCCGACATGGAGAAAGGAATGTTGTTGATATGCGGCGTTACAGCCCCTTCCCAAGATGTTCTCGCGCTTTGGTCCATCGCAAGTACGATCGGATTGTCATGAAGGGACGCGTGTGTCTCGGCCATCCTTTCGTTGACATTCTTTAGTGCGGTCTCAGACATCGACGCCTTGATCTCCCTGTAAGCGACCGAGATCGCAGCCCGCTCTGCTGGCTGCAAGGCGTCGTTGAGAATGTGGCGCATGTGGTAGTCAACGCCCGTGGACGAGCGCACGGTACGAGAGTCGATGATCGCAGTCGTGAGCTGTGGCGGCCGATTCGTAATCGGCTCATCAGCGAATGACCGCCAGTCGATGGAGTAGTACTCAACTGGCAAGAGCGGCGAGACGTTTTTAGCCCATTCATCGAGATCTTTGGAGTACGCGGGATCGTGAAGAACTCTTATTGATATGCCCGGGCACGCATTGGTGGGCTTATCCGTATTGATAGCGCCGCACAGCTTCTGCAGCTCGTCTCGATTCTCCAAGAAGAGTTCGATGCGAATCTCCGGCCAAGCAACCGGATTCCCCAACTTGCGCTGGCGAACGAACTCCTCGATCAGCTCGCTGTTGAACCAATAGGGATTGAGTTCCTCGGAAGCCGAGCGGCCGTTTATGCGACCCGTCAGAGCGAGACCTATGGCCTCCATCAGAGTCGACTTCCCGCTTTCGTTTGCTCCGACGATGAGGTTCAGCTTCGGGTTCGGTTCGAGTGTGAGGTCCTTGTAGATTCGGTAGCCGTGTATCTTGATCTTCGTGATCAATGATCTCCTCCTCTCGCTAGGGGCGCGGCTTGTCTAGCGCATCGGCGGTCTGCTTGAACAGTGTACGCGTACCTCAACTACCCCCTGGCTGCCAGACGTGTTGTTCTGCGGCGGGCCACCGCGAAGTTTGCATCGGCACGATGCTGGAACCCCGTCCGCAGCAACAAAGGATTAGTTGTCGTACGCTTCATCGAACCTCAGGAAAATGGCGGTGTTGACGCGCTCGATCCAATCTAAGGCCTGAACCAAGTTTGGATCATCGGCCTCGATGCGCCTCAGCCACAGTCGGAAGGGCTTATTGGTAAAGCGTAGGGTTGGGGATACAAAACGAACATCTGCAGGCTGGAAGAAAGGAAAAGTCGAGTAGGTACCGTCGGCGTTGCGCGAGAGACAGAAGTCGATAGATTCATTCCAAGATCCGTGAATAGATTCCGACATCATTCCATACGTGCAGGCGTACAGATCGACGTGCTCCACTTGGGCGAAGATCTCGTAGAAGCTCTTGCCGCTGAGCTTCCAACGGTTCTTTTTCTGCTCGTCAAAGTCCTGCACGGTCAGTTTCTCGTTAGACATCTTCTCTCTGACAGACGCAAGAAGCCGTTTTCCGGCCTTCGACTCGAAGAAACGGGAGCCGCTCTCCAGATCTCGCAAAATGCGGAGGCGATCCTTATAGGAGCACTTTCTATAGTCTTCGACAACGGATTTGTCGCTCTGCATGAGGTAAGTGGCGACAACAGCTGCCTCAATTAGAGGCCGTTCGAGGACCCCGATTAGCTCAGCGTTATTCTGTTCGTAGTACTTCAGCACTTCCTTGAGAAGCTTCCATATTTTTACCAGTAGCCCAAGTATGGGGGCATCATCCACATCGAATCCTTTCGGGTTCCGCTCGATGTTTCGGACACGGGTAATTGCATCGTAGATGTCCGCTACGTCCTTGAAGAAAGAAAGCGCGAACGCGTTGATAGATGGGACGTCCACGAAATGCTGACGGATGTATTCCTCGTCGTACTTCTTCAGCACCTGAGCGATCTCTTCCATGGTCGGCGAACCGAGACGGCTAACAATGTTTAGGCCGATCCCCATAAGGGCCAGATCTGCCATTTTCTGTCCAGATAAGACGCCACTACGGTTCGTGAAGAATACGCCAGGCTCGTTGTCGTTTCAATGAGTTGCGACGGTGGGAGCATTTATCACGGGTCACTATGCGGATCAGTGTAAGCCCCGCCTCTGGTAGCGGTTGGTCCTGTACTTCTGCTTTGGGCCGATAGCTGACACTGGCCGCCAGGTCGAGGCTGAAGGCCTACGGTCCTGCTTTTTCGTGCTACTTAATTAGTGAAGGAAGGGAGGTGCAAAGCTTCTTGAGGTCGGCAGCCTCGTGTGAGTGTGACTCGCCGTTATGCGGGAGCATGCCTAGGGCACCACACAAGAGCGGGCGGTTTTTTTTCCGCCTCGCCTCGAAAGCCCTTAATCATACTTGTCGGCCACTCTCCTCGCAGGTCTGCGGGTTCAGGTCACAGAAACTCATGAATAGTTCTCAACAAGGACAGCTCGTATAGTTTGTACGTCGGATTGAAATTCTGGGGAAGACAAAACGCAGGGCGGAGGCGGGTTCAGAGAGCTCTTCAGCAACAGTGGAGATCTTGGAGAGGTTTCAGGCTTCGCGCTTCGCACCTGCGGGCCTGCTCACCACCTCTGCACTCGACCTCGGTGTCCGTCTCTGTTCCTCTCACCGAAGCCTGCGATCAACTCATAGCCTGCCTTATTCATGAACACTTCTGCTGCAATCGCCGATTCACCGCTACGACGGACCTTCGGCCGGCGGGCTCGCCCCTCGGTTCCGGCCGCCTCACCGGCTCGGCGGCGCGCACAGACGTGGCGCTCTTTCTGCATCGCGCCGTGCGCCCCTCAAGGTACTGCACGAGTATGCGCCGGGGCTTCCCGGCTCTGCCCGCCAAGGCACGGTCAGCTCACCGCCTCGCCGGCGTCCGCAAGCGTGGCTCGACTTAGTCGTCGAGCCGCGGACCTCACGACGTGACTCGGCGCTTTCGCGACGAACCGTCATGAATAATCCGGCTTAATCCTTATTGCTCATCCAGAGCAAGCGCAGCTTGTGCGTGCCGTCAGGCATGGCATCCATGCCGATCAATCCGCCCAATACTGCCCACGAGGTGCCCACCCCTTCCACGCTGTCCCGCCGCCACAGGGGGATGATCGGATTGATTTCCACATGAGTCGTCGTCGGAGACACCGTTCGTATGAACATGGCCATGGGGGGATGGCCGAGCACCCAATACTCCCATTCATCAGCCTTTGGGCTTCGATATTCGAACAGCCACCAGAGGAAGCTGGCTTCCGTCGTCCTGCCCTCAGCCGTCTTCTGATCGTACAACGGCCAGAGGAACCAGAACGCCGATTCATTCTTTACCAGATCGCTGGTGTAACGGAAGAAGGGGAAGAGCCGGTTCTCGGTCGCGGTCGGACTTCTGTAGCCGTAATAGAGCGAAATGGGATAGACCCCCAACGCGCTGGTGCGGTGTTCTTGCGTCGCCTCGTCATGCTGATAGCCCCAGAGAGGGAAGAGGCGAGCGGTCACGCCGCTTGGAGTGCGCTCTTGATAGTAGAGAGACAGCGGTCCGAGGCCCAGTATGCCTCTGGCTTGCTGGTGGGTCTGATGATCGGTGATGTCACTCCACAGCGGGACGAAGAGATTCATCGCTTCAGTCGGTGAGTCGTTGCGCCACCAGAGGGGAAACAGATGGCTGGTCGTGCTGGTGGCGGTCCGGTCATGGGAAAACAGGGATGCCTGTCGAATCCCCACGAATGAGAGCCTCCAATCCTGTCCCTCTTCGCCATAGTCCCAGAGGGGCGAGAAGCGGTTGCGAGTGCCGGTATCGCTCTTGCCGATTTGTATTAGGCTCACCGGCTCCACTCCCAGGGCCGAGAAGTTCCACGTCTGCTCGTTCATAGTTCGCCGCAGGCTTCCCAATGGGAAGAATGTATCCCTGGTCTGTGTCGGATCGGTCTGATGCCACCAGAGGAGCAGCGCTTGCCAGTCGAGCGTCCCGGTCTGCTCGTCCCGGGCGTACCAGTAGAGCGGCAAGAAACGGTGCGACCGGGTCGTCTCTGTCTGCTCCATGGCAATGAGCGAGAGGGCCGGAAACTTGCCGAGATGTGGGAGGCCCAGGGCCGAGAAACGTTGCTCGACCGTTCCGGTCTGGTCGTCTTTGGCGTAGGCATAAAGCGGGAAGAAGCGCTGTGTGTAAGTGGTGGATGTGCGTTCCATGGCAAAGAGTGACAGGGCCGGAAATTGACCAAAGTGTGGCAGCCCGAGGGCGGAGAAGCGTTGATGATCGCCTTCCAGGCTGTACTTGTAGAGCAGGGCGGCGTAATGCCAGTACTCGGTCGACGAGGACCGATATTGAAAGAACGTGAGCGGGCGCATGCCGAGGAGCCCTACCTCGTGGAGGTCTTTCTGCCGGTCATGCTCGATATCCATGAACGGATACAAAACATCCTGTTTCCAGTATTCTGTTTCCCGATGCCACCACAGGAGCGCATCCCAATTCACGGTCTTGGCCTCGTCGTTCCGGTTGTACCGATAGAGTGGAAAGAAGCGATGTGTGGTTTCGGAGGGCGTGGCTACCCTTTCGAACAGGGACAGGGTCGGGAACGTTCCGACTTTGGGCCAGCCGAGCAGCGAGAGTCGATTGGTGTCTCCCTCCCGATCATAGTCATAAAGCGGGAACAGCATAGAATTGGCTGCGTCAGGAGCGCTGCCCTGCTTGAAGAGGGTCACCGGCTTGAGTCCGATCAGACTGAATTCCGCCGTGCCCTTGGCGCCGTCACGCTCATACTCATGCAGCGGCAGGAACGTATCCCGAAGATGGGACTCCGATTCCGCATGTCGGTACAGCAATAAAGCGGACCAATTCACTTCCTTTGTCTCATCGTTGCGCTCGTAGCGGTACAGAGGAAAGAATCGGGTTCGGAAGTGGGCCGATGAAGTACTCTGATCATAGAGCGACCAGCTGAATTCCTTTTCTCGTGGCGGAAATCCCAACAAGGACAGGCGCTGCTCGTCTGCAGCGGTACGCTCATAACCATAGAGCGGGAATAGCCGGTCGGTGGTGTCTGTTGGAGATGTGGCATGGTGGAACAGGGTCACCGGCTTGATTCCTAAGAAGTCCAGCTCCCATATGGGTTGCTCCCGTTGCCATGTGCTGTCCCAGAGCAAGAAGAACCGATCGGTTCCTTGTGTCGCGGTGGAATGGTGCCGGTGCAGGAGGAGCGTGTCCATATCCACTTCGTCGCTTGCCAGATCATGCCGGTACCGATACACGGGAAAGAGGCGATGGGTGAATAGCGTGGGACCGCTCTCCCGGTAGAATATCGAGAACCACGAGATCCCCAGCACGGAGAATTCCCGCCAGTCTCCATTGCGGTCCCAGTCGTACAGAGGAAAGAAACGGTCATGGATGGCGGTCCCTTTTTCATCGTGGCGGTAGAGGGCAAGCGGGGTGGCGATCAAGGCAGACCAGTGCCACTCGTCCTCCGAGGGGTGCTCATAGGAATAGAGCGGAAAGAAGCGATGGAACGAACCATCAGGATTTTGCGAGTGCCGAAAGAACGAGAGCGGACCGAGGCCTAAGACGTCCGTCGTCCTGGTGTGAGCGGTGACGTCTTGTAAAGTCCGGTAGAGGGGGAGAACTTGATGCCACTGTTGGGCCGAGTCATGGCCATGACCTGTCAGGGAGAATCGGTCATAACCCAGGAATGACCAGCCGCCACGGTTCTTCTCACGATCGTCCTCGTAGGAGTACAGGGGGAACAGGCGGTGGAACGTAAGAGCGGGGCTGTTCTGCATCTGGTAGAGGGCCAGCACGTTCAGTTCCCTCCGCTGCTCCGGCTCCGCATAGGTGTAGCGATAGAGGGGGAAGAAGCGGTCTGAGACGGACGCGGGTGACGACGCATGTTCATATAAGGCGAGCGCTGGGAGACTCGTGCGTGGAAAGGGTGGAAGCCCGACGAGCGACGTGCGCGTTTCGTGGCTCTCGGCGTCAGTGACCGATCCATAGAGCGGAAACACATAGCTCAAATCGGACTGGGGCGTCACGGATCGGCCATGGAGCGGCAGGATATGACGGTACCAACTGCCATCCGCCTCTTTCCCGCCTGACCAGTAGAGGGGGAAGAGATGGCGATACCAGTTCCCATCGTCGTATGTACTGCCCGACCAGTAGAGCGGAAAAAATCTCGCCTCATAACCCTTCCGGTCCGCACCATAGTGGAACAGCGGAAAGAGAATGTCCCATTCCTTGAGATCGGTTTCCTTGTCGTAGGTGGCGATGGCCAGTGGGCCGAGCAGGTAATAGCGATGATACAGGCTCCCGTGCTGGTGATGTCCGAAGAGGGGGAGATAGTGGGTATAGCGAGAGTCGCCTGTGGCATAGTCGAAAAAGAGAGGGGCGACGATCCTGTACTGTTGTTGAGGGTCGTGAGCTTGCCAATAGAAGGGCAAGATTTGGAAGTATGACGTGTCTCCTCGACGCTCGGAAATGCCGAGGGGCCAGAGTACACTGCGTCGTGAATAATCCGTCGCCGAGTCCGCTTCGCGCGAATAGAAGGGAACCAGCGTAAGACGAGAAAAGGTTCCACGCTCTTCAGTTGAATATAGCCAGAGGAAGCCCTCCGTCCAAGTGGTGTCCCCTTTGGTTTCCTTGCAATAGAGAAAGCCCCAACAAGCGCGGGATTGTTCTTCCTCCGTCTGAGCAAAGACGGGATGCGGCGCCATGCACGACAGCAGCATGAACGCGCACACCAACTCCAGGAGGAACAGCGCAGGACGGGGAGAACAATACTGATTCGAGCGTACCATCGAAGCTCCATCGTTGTGCTTATGAAGAGCCCGGATGAGCGTCTGGCTGGTTTCAAAACCATGCACGGGACAGGCCAGGGAACGCCTGCGAAGGTGCTGATGGATTGTCTGTCGAATTCTGCCGATCCAATGAGACCGCCCCCCTTTCACATCTGTAGCGTCGGGCAACAGTGGACAGACGTTGCGGGAGGCATCTTGCAACAGTCACACAGAACGTCGACGATCATTCGGTGGTAGTTCCGTCCATTCCTTGAAACCTGGCAGCCATGGTCCGACGGCCCGGACGTTGCACTCTTTTATCAGCGTGGACGGAATGCCGTCTCAGCCACTGGGCAGTCGCTGAGGGGAAAGTGAGCAACCGGGTGAAGAGATGACGCCGTTGGTTCGGGCCATAGTCCTGATTGGGATGGTGTTAGGTTGCGCCGCCTGCGGTCCATATAAGGCAGGCACCCAACCGTCGCACGTCGATGTTGCCGAATTGAAGTCGGGGCGACTGTCGCGAGAGAAGGTGGTTGAGAGGCTCGGTAAGCCAAGGGCTGTCACAAGAAATCCGGACGGAGGCACGACGGAACGGTTCGAGTTCTATGAAGGCTCCGATTCCACCTGGAAGGGAGCAAGGGTTGTGCTGCATGTTGTGGGCGACGTGGTGACCCTGGGGGCCTGGGAAATCGTCGCGAATCCGATCGAGTTTTTCGTGAGAGGCGGGAGGCTGGTCGGTGAGGCGCAGTTCGACAGCGAGGGAGGATTGCGGTCGTTCATCATTGTAGGTCGAGATGTACGACCGATGGAGCAGGGACAAAGGGAGGGCAAGAGTCCTTCCTAGCAGAGCCTCAATCGTTGCAGACTAGCCTTGCGCATCAGGGCAGTGGGGGTCCTCTCTTGATGATTGGCGAGAGGAGCGCGAGTACCCGGAGCATCTTCTCGCGTTGATTCCCGCTCTGCCGTGGTTATCTTAGAACCAGGAGGAGGTGCAATGCTTCTTGAGGTCGGCAGCCTCGTGCGAGTGTGACTCGCCCTTGTGCAGCCAGCGTGCGTAGGGCGTCGCTTCTGCCTCGGTTGCGGGAGAGGGTTCACGGTACGCGCATCGTTTCTCGGTGCCAGTAGGCACGGCCGTCGATGCGGTCCTTGTAAAGATCGGTGCGCGGGATGATCAGCTAAGAGAGCGACTGAAGGATTGTCGAACTCTTCTCGGCCAGTCGGCAGCCCCGGCGTTCCACATAAGGGCGGGCCGTTTTTTTTTCTCGCCTCGAAAGCCCTCAATCGTACTTGTTGGCCTCTCTCCTCGTAGGTCTGCGGATTCACGTCACAGAAACGCACGAATAGTCCTCAAGAAGGGCAGCGTGCATGGTTTGCGCGTCGGATTGAAAAGCTGAGGAAATAAAAAAGCAGGGCGGAGGCGGGTTCAGAGAGCTCTACAGCAACAGTGGAGATCTCGGAGAAGTTTCAGGCTTCCCGCTTCGCACCTGCGGGCCTGCTCACCACCTCTGCACTCGACCTCGGTGTCCGTCTCTGTTCCTCTCACCGAAGCCTCCGCTCACTTATCAGTTAACGCTGTTTTGGCATTGGTCAAGTTTTACTCCCGCTGGGGGGCCACGCCACAGAGGCCTGTTCTGTCCCTGTAGCATTATAGGGCAGTATCCAATGGCCAGTTAGGACGGCGTTCCGGTTCCCGCCGTCAACACCTTGTTTCACTTCTTGTTATTCTTACCTTCATGTGACGCTCTGTTCGGGATGGCGAGGCTGACTCTGGCACAGCCTATGCTGTCTGTATTAGGAAGGACAGAGCGTGCATTGTTCCGTTTGTATGCCCAAGAGAGGGCGCCTCGTGATGCGATGGTTGGTTGCACTCGATGAATCGGAGTGTTCCGAGCGGATTATCGGATGGATGCGAGCCTTTCCACATGCGAAGCAGACTGTGGTGACCGTGGTGCATGTGCTGGCTCCGTTGGAGGTGCCTGAGAGCATCGGCGTCAGCGGGCAACAGCTGCTGCTGCAGCAGCAGAGCGCGATGGTTGAGGCCTTGCTTGATCGTGTGCGCCGCCTCCTGGAGGAGTCCTTTGCCGACGTAGAAGTGATTGTGCGGGACGGCGTCCCGAGCAGCGAGATTCTGCAGGTCATTCAGGAGCGCCGACCGGACTTGGTCGTCTCAGGCATGCAGGGGCTCTACCGGTCCCCGGGTTTCACGATCGGTGGAGTTGCTCAGCGGCTCCTGTCCTATGCTCCCTGCAGTCTGATGTTGGTGCCCGGCAGGGTGCAGGCCGGCGGCGGGTTGCGAATCATGCTGGCCACGGATGGATCGGAGGATGCGCAGCGTGCGGCAGGTGTGGTGGCGGGTCTTCCCGGGATACGCGAGGTGACGATCGTGAGTGTCGTGCGTCCGCTGGGCGCGGAGAAAGCGGTCCTTGAACGGTTTCAGCCCGAAGAGAGTCGAAGGATGGAAGCGGCGTTCCTGCGTCAACGGCGTGCCGAGGCGCGCAAGGCCATCGCCGGATGTGAAGGCCTGTTGCGGGATGCATCGATCACGGTGCGCGCCAGGGTGATTGCCGGCCATCCGGCCGAGGCCATCGTTCGAGCAGCCCGGCGCGATGCCGCGGACCTGCTGGTGGTCGGATCTCGCGGCCTGACCGGGGTGAAGGCCGCTGCGCTCGGGAGCGTGTCCCAAGCGGTGGCGCAGTTGGCACCCTGTCCGGTCTTGATCGTGAAGCCGTAGCAGAGCAGGACTTGCGCGGGCGTTGGTTGGGAACAGGGAAGGAGACACGGTGGCGGTCGCCCTGAAGGCGTTTCCGATCGAAAAACCTGAGGACGTGAATCTCATTCTTGGCCAGGCCATTTCATCAAGACGGTCGAAGGTCTTCACGAAGCGCTGGTGACGGCGGTGCCGGGGATCAAGTTCGGGTTGGCGTTTTGTGAAGCGTCCGGCGTTTGCCTGGCCCGCTGGAGCGGGACGGATGAAGAATTGGTCGTCCTGGCCAGGACGAACGCATTGGCGATCGGAGCGGGCATAGTGTCATCATCTCGCTGCGAGACTGTTTCCCCGTCAACGTCCTGCCGGTGCTCCGTCAGGTGTCGGAGGTCTGTGCCATCTATTGTGCGACCGCCAATCAGGCGGAAGTGATCCTGGCGGAGATTGCAGGAGGGCGGGGTATTCTGGGCGTGGTGGACGGGGCCGTTCCCGCAGGGATCGAACAAGAGGCCGACATTGCGGAAAAACAGTCGCTGCTCCGTCGGATTGGGTACAAATTATGACCAGGCCGGTTACGAGTGTGGAACTCTGACCCAGCGCAGACTATGAAAAAGCCTCTCTTCATCGTGCACAAACACCGGGCCACGCACCTCCATTACGACCTGCGATTGGAGATCGGCGGCGTGCTGGCATCCTGGGCGGTGCCGAAGGGCCCGTCGCTCGATCCTGGGATCAAGCGGTTGGCGATTCAGGTTGAAGACCATGACCTGGCCTATGCCGATTTCGAGGGCGTCATTGAAGAGGGGGGATACGGGGCAGGGCCGGTCCTGGTGTGGGATCGCGGATGGTTCGAACCTTCGCCGAGGCATGGGGAGACGGGATCGGCCGCAGAAATGCTTCACGAAGGTGTGCTCGATGTCCGCTTTCATGGCAGGCGGTTGAACGGGCGATTTTCGCTTGTGCGTATGAAAGGGCGGCAGGGACAGTGGTTGCTGATCAAACAAGAGGATGACGCAGCCAGGCCAGGCTCCGACATCACCGTCGAGCAGCAACAGTCGGTACTGACGAACCGATCTATCGAGGAATTGGCCGAAGAGGCAGCAGCCGGGACGTTGGCGACTCTCGCTGTCGGCAGCAGGTTGAACGAATGATGGATGAAGGGACAATTTAATGTGGTGATGGGGATTGGTCAGCGGGATGATTTTGAAAGGGTCTCCGTTCGCCGATATGCCATAATTTTTAGATGGCTGGTTTGCATCTGGGGCACAGCGCAGCGGAGATTGCGATCATGAAACAGATTGCGGACATGGTGCAGCGCAGTGCCGACGGTGCGTTGTTGGCAAATGAGGAGGGCACTGTCGTCTTGTGGAACAAGGCGGCTGAACACCTGATGGGGTTCCGGGCCGGTGAGGTGCTCGGGCGTCCTTGCCACGACGTGATACGCGGTATGACGCTCTCCGGTCATCCACTCTGCTCGTCCTCGTGCGCCGTCGGACAGCGGCTCGGCTGCGGCGGTGGAGTCCGTAACTTCGATATCCGGACGCGCACCAAAACCGGGAAAACCCTCTGGTTGAATGTCAGTTCCCTGCCCGTGCCCTCCAGGAAGAAGGACCGGTTCCTGTTCGTCCATTTGTTCCGGGATATCAGCAAGCAGGCGAAGATCCGACAGCTTGTGCAGGAACTGCAGTCTGTGCTGTCCGTTCCCGATGAGCGGCCCGCTCCTGGTGCGACCCTTTCCATTGCTTCGGCGTCGTCGTCAGACAACCTTCCTGATGTGCCGGCCACTTTCCCACTGAGTCGACGCGAGCGAGAGGTGCTGCAGCACCTGGCTTTGGGCGAGCGCACCGCGCGGATCGCGGATGTGCTCTGCATCAGTTCCGCCACTGTGCGCAATCATGTCCAACATATTTGCGACAAACTCGGGGCGCATAGTCGCCTTGAAGCCCTCGCGATTGCCTTCCATCGCGGCACACCCTTCGCGTAACCCGCATCATTCATGGCGCTATGGCGCGACATCGCGTCCGGGGGCATATCTTTCGTCACCCATCATTCGTCAATCGTAGGGCTGCTTTGTCCGGTCGATGCTTGACTATTGACGCCTCGCCGCCATTGCAGGAGAAGCGTTCTTGAGGCATGTGGGCTAGTGCATCTGCATCATGCTTCAAAATGACGCAGCCGGCTCATTGTCCATCGAGCCTTGGCTGCGTAATCTAATATACGTGGAATCAGAACATTCTGTCGGGAGATGGGCGATGGGATGTGAGCTGGGAGGGGCGGGATCAGGATCGTGGCGCAGCAAGTGGGTGGAGGTACCCCATGTGGGTCATCCAAGATATCAGATGGACGGCGACGGTCCTCTTCGTGTTGACCGGTCTCATGGTGGTGGCCTTGGGAGGGACGGTATGGGCGCCGGCGGGAGAGGACGATTGGCTTGCCGCCATGATGCAGGCGGTGCTGATCGAGCAGGCGAACGAAGGACCGTTCTGGGGCACGTTTGCTCCCTATATCGCGCAGCTTGAAATCGTGCGCGGATATCTGCTGAACGAGGATACAGCTTCCGTGTATGCGGCCATGAACCGACTGATGGACATGCTCGAACAACGCGAGAACGGGATCCAGCCGGAGGTGGCGAATCGGTTGTTCGATTACTGCTACCTGGTGACGCCGGCGGAGTATCACGATGTCTCCCGGCATATTGATCGGTTTATCGAGCATCAGTATGGGCAGCCGATTAGCTGATCTGAATCATGTTCAAAAGAGGGGAGGTGTGCCATGAGGACCATCAGAGATGATCCGTTGAGAGCGGTGTTATTCTCGACAGCGTTGGGGCTGGGCATGCTGTCGGGGACAGGAACGGAGGCCGCCAACGCCGCCACGGCAGGTAAAGAAGTTCCTGAGCTGACGATCCAGGTGACCATCAAGAAAATGGAGTTTCATGTCACCGGCTATGGCCGGGAGGGAAATCCGACGGCCATCGTGGTCCGCAATGAAGACGGCGTGACGCATGGATTCTACTCCCCGCTGTTTAAGGACACGCCGGTTCGGTTGGAAGGCGACGGGTACCAGGTTGCGGGGAAAGATGCCCCATCTTTCCGCGTCGATCCAGGAAAGACCATGACGCTTCATTTTACTAAAGGGTCGGCGGAAGCCCCGCTCACGATGATGAGCCCGCTTATGAGGCATGTCATCTGGTGCGACATGCATCCGGACGTGAAGGGGGAACTGTTCATCATCGAACGCCGAGGCGGGTGAGCGGAAGACTGAGTCAGGAGAAAGAAGATAACAGGGTGGAATTATCGTGGCGCAGTGACTCGCAGTGACGCGAGGTTCTCCAGGAGGAAGCCGTGAGTCGTTCACGTTTCAATCAAGGAGGTCCATCATGAAGATCAGAGGACTTACAACCACAGTGCCGGCGGTTCCCCTTGCCGTGGCGGCCATGACGTTGCTCGGCATGGGCATGACGGTGGCGTTTGCGCAAGCCCCTGGCATGGGGGCACCGCCGTCGAAGGTGGAGATCACGATTAAAGATCGGCAGCACGGATACGAGACCGTGGGGCTGACGATGCCGTCGCACGACACGACGATCGTGATCCATAATAAGGACAGCGTCACGCATGGGTTCGCGTCGAATCTGTTCAAGGGGATTCCGGTTCGTGTGGAAGGCGGGGTTGAGGTGGTCGGGAAGAACTTCAAATCGTATCACGTGGATTCGGGGAAGACGATGACGCTTCATTTCGCGACAGCGCCGTCGAAGTTCGATTCGGCCACGGGCATCGCCGAGAGCATGCGTCATGCCCTCTGGTGCGACATCCATCCGGAAGTCAAAGGGGAGGTGTATGTCATCGAAACCAGGGGTGAGGTCGGTGGTGGCTGATCGCACCCGGCTCCTGTAGCCGGAAGGACTCGCAATATGAGCCACATGAAGCCATCCCATTGTGTGAGTGGTCTGGCTACCGTTGTCCTGGCCGGCGCTCTGGGTTTCTGGAGCGCCGCTGGGGCGGCGGAGTTTCACTTTGTGGTGCAAGATCTCGGGGAGAAGCGGGCGGTATGGGTGCCGCAGGAAGTGCTGATTCATCGCAGCACGGACATGCAGGATGGGTTGGTGTTTGTGCTGGAGAATCCGACAGATCGCACTCATGCCTTTGCCGCCTATGGACTGTTCGAAGAGGTGATGGGGGCGGGTGGGGAAGTCAGCACAAAGCCGTTACGGATCAACGTGACGTCGGAAGACAGGGTCCGGGTGCAGATCAGCACGGCCCAATTTGAGCGGGGACAGGCGGAAGCCGGTTCAGAGGAGGAGGCCTATCCGTTCTTTTGTCCCTTACATAAAGGCGACGCGCATCTGGGAGGAACGATTCATGTCTTGCCGTAACCGCGATCAGGATAGAGGACAGGGTTCGCAGGGGTCTCTGTGGGCAATCACGATGAGGAAGCAGAGAAGTCAGGCGAGTCGGTTCGTGGCCGTTACCAAGTGTCGATGGCGGCGGGGTGTGTCGCTGGTGAGTGTTCTTATCGTGGGGCTGACGTGGATGTTGTCGGCCAACCGGATGGCTCACGGCAGCGAGTTCCGTTTTGTCGTAGAGGATTTACCGGACCACTCGGCAGCCTGGCTTCCCAGTGAGGTCGTTATTCATACGGAAACGGACCTCAGGGACGGATTGATCTTCCTTCTCGTGAACCCCACCGCCCGTACACACGTTTTCATGGTCGAGGGGCTCTACGAGCAAGTAGCCGGTGAGCAGGGTGACGTTATCAACAAGCCGTTGCGGGTGACGGTGGCCCCTGAGGACAGTGTCAGAACCCTGGTGAGTCCTGCGCCATGGGAAAGGAGCCGTGAACGAGGAGGCGTCGAGGAGTTTCGTTTTTTCTGTCCTTTGCACAGAGGGGACATTGATATGGGCGGGACGATCCGCATGGTCCATCACGGCGGGACCATCCGGACGGTCCAGTAGAGGATCGTGCGCGCATTTTTCTGGGTGGAATCCAATGGGGAGGGTGATGGTCAGGGAACAAGGGCCATCTGAGAAACCGCTGATACGTCAGAAGTAAGGAGGGGGGTCATGACACCAATGACTATCTCACGGAAGATGAGGGGTGTCGTCCGCTGCGTGTTGCTTGTGGTGCTCGCCCCGCTGGGGGCGATCGCGATGTATCCGGGGTCGGAAGGCTGGGTGGAGCAATTGACCGGGTTCGTCGTCGTGCAGGAAGGGATCGCCTCCGCCAAGGGCGAGCCCGGATCGTTCGATCCCTATGTCGGCCAAGTCACCCTGGTGCGAAGCCTCTATGACCGGGGTGACTGGAAAGGTTCATATATGGCGATGAACCGTTTTATGGACATGTTGGAAAGCCGTGACGGAGATATCAGCGCCAAGGCCGCCGATGCGATGTGGGATTTCTGTTATGAAGTCACCCCGCCCGCCCTGCACGACGTCAAGCGGCACAAGCAGTGGTGGGATAAAACCGTGAACTGGGAGAAATTCTTCTGGGAGGAATAGAGTTGGTCGGAGCTGGATGTCAGGATGATTGCCGTAAGATGGAGGCGAGCGGCGGAATTCCGGGCTTGCGCGAGGAGGAGATCATGCGGATCATCAGAGATATCAGATGGGCGGCCGCATTGTTTCTGTTGCTGACGAGCGTCATTGTCGTTGCCCCCGGTGGACCGGGCGCAACTCTCGCCGGGGAGCAGGACTGGCTCGATGCGATGATGCAGGCGGTTCTTGTGGAGCAGACGAAGGATGGATCTGAGACAAGTCTGTTCTCGCCCTATGTCGCGCAACTGGCGAGGGTACGCGCCCACCTGCTCAACGGCGAGAGTGAGGCGGTATACCGGGCGATGAATCGGTTCATGGAGATGCTCCAAGCGCGGGAGGCAGGCATTTCCCAGGAGGCGGCGGACCGGCTGTTCGATTATTGTTATGTCGTGACGCCCGCGCGCTACCACGATGTCTCCCGGCATCTCCACCGGCTCAGCGGGCATCAGGTTGGTGCGCCATCCGCATGAGACTGCTTCAGGCGAGGAGGCACAGGTCATTCTCCGATTCGTAGGACACGGTTCGAAGGGGGTTGTGTGGGCTGTGGCTCCATGCAAGAATGGGCACCATGTCGGCGGATAGCGGAGATGCTGGACAACGCGAAGCACTGGAAGCCAAGTTTCGCCTCTGGCGGGCCGCCCATAAAACTCCAAGTACGGTCCTCGACGCCCATCGCGAGGTCCTATTGGAGCGCGTCTCCCAATCCATGACCTTCGAAGGCGAGCCCGTGGCGGTTTCTCGCCTCAAAACCCTCCTGGAGCAATCTGGCCCATGGTCGAAGACCCCGGACACCTAGGTTCCACCCGCTCGTTCGAAACAACACAAGGGGCCTTGACCTATCCGGAGCTCTCGGAACGGCTTGCCGTTGCGCTGGCGCGGATTCTCGACCGGATCTTGCGAACCTCCGCTCAGGACATCGTGATTACTCCGGACTGGTTGTGCGAGAGGCACCGCGATTTGGCTGGAGACCTCTTTCCTGACTGGGCGGGACGATTCCGGACGACCGATGTGAAGGTGGGGACTCTGGAGCCGCCTCCGTACTATCAAGTGCCGATGCTGGTGCGGTCGTTCTGCGACGATCTGGCCGAGCGACTGCGCCATCTCCCGGAGGACGACCTCACCCACATTGCCTCATTGCTGGCCTGGGTGGACTGGCGTTTCCAGTGGATTCATCCCTTCAAGGATTTCAACGGCCGCATCGGTCGCTTGACGCTGGCCGCACTCTTGTACAAGCTCGCCCTGCCGCCGGTCGAAACGGCACCCACGGACCCCGATGGGCGTCGTACCTACCTCGATGCCCTGCGAGCCGGTGATGCGGGCGACCTCCTGCCGCTCCAACAGCAGTGGATCGACCGGCTCGCGGCGGCCATTTAAGGCGGCACGGTCACAGCCTCACAAGAAACAATACAACGCCGCCACAATTCCGAAAAACTCGGGCGTGTTTCGCCCGCTCACGCTCATCCAGGGACCGGCCAGCACCCCCACATGCTGGTTCCAACTGTATTCCAGCGCCGGTGCGATGGTGACCAGATTGCTGGCGCCTCGCCCCACGAGTGCCGGTCGGCCTTGGGCATCGAGACCGAGGTCGCCCGAAAAGTGCGTGGCAGTCACGGTTTGGAATCCGATATCAAAGGCCAGCACGAGACGGCGAGTCAGGCTATACTCACCGGCGACTGTAACGGTCGAGACCGCTCCGGGCGTGACCCGCCCTGTTGTGCCGAAGCCTCCGCCGTAGGCGTTAAATCCACGGACAGCGACCGACGAATAGATGCCGTACGTGGCGTTGAGCCGGTACCGCAACACATGCTCTCCGCCGAGGGGAATCGCCTTTTGGAGAGCGATGCCGAACGTGGTCGCGTAGGCGCCGCCTCCGGTCCGTTCCAGGTCGGCCGTCGCAGGGCTGAGCTGGGAGTAGCGGCCGGTGGGAAAGATCTCTTGCACCCAGAGCCGGATATCGGGCACCCAGGATTGCGCGGGACTGCGCCAGGCTTGAACTCCCAGATTCAGCGGCAGGTCGCCGAAGCCGCCGGAGGAGTCGCCGCGCGCGTGGTTGCCGATCCATTGGGGCGCGATTTCGATGTCGAGGGAGTCGGTGAGGCCGTAGATAAAATAGGTTTGCTGAGTGAGGCTCTGGGAGGTGGTGGCCGATTGGAGTCGCCAGTTGTCGTTGTAGAGGCCGCCGTACCGCGTGTAGTACAGATAGGGCTCCACCACGGCTTGCCCTTTGCCGAGACTGGTCCCTCTCGTGGACAGGAGCGTCCCGGTGAACCAGGGTGTGATCTGAGGCCCGTCGGCGGTCGGCTCCCCTCGGGCCACCTCGGTGCCGCAGATCAGGAGGAGGAACAGGCAAAATAACACGCTCGTTGGATGATGACGCCGTGCGCGGATGGTCATGCGATCGGACACGATGGTGAGTGGAATCAGGTCTTGTCCGACCCATGCTACTCCGATCGGCGGGGAGAAAGGGAGCGGGCCGAGAATTACCGGGCGGGATGATGGGTCAGGTCTTCGGTGGGCCTCCGTCTTTCGTGGGCCGTTCCCGCAGGCGGCGCAGGAGTTCTTGAAAGGACGACTCTGCCATGATCTTCGTGAACTGACTGCGATAATTCATGACGAGACTGACCCCATCGACAATGACGTCGTAGGCGTACCAGGTGCCATGCTTGCCGGTGAGACGATAGTCCATCGGCAGGTCCAGCTTGTCGGACACCAATCTGGTGCGGACTTCGGCATAGCCGTTCGCCGTACGTTCAGACAGATAGACCACTCGTTCGCCGGCATACCCTTCGATCCTCGCCGCATATTGATCGGAGAGAAACGCCTTGAAGAGCTGGACGAATTCCTGGCGGTCCCCGTCGTTGAGGGCCTTCCACTGCGCGGCCAATGTCCGCTTGGACATCTCCTCATAGTCGAACCGCTCCGCGATCACCTGTTCAAGCTGGTGACGCCGTTGTTTCGCTTGTGTCGCCGGTTTCAGGTGTGGATCGTCGAGAATATGAAACACGGCATCAAGCGTGGCGCGCACGACAGCCGTGGGAGTCTCGTGTCCGCTGTCCGCCGGTGCCGGGATGGGGAGCAGGAAGAGCAGCCCGGTCAGGAGGGCGACAGGAAGCGTGCCGATGAGGAGCCGAAGCCGGGTCCCTCGCAATGGGGTCTCCTTTGCTCACGCCGGTGCCGCATGCGGCCGGCTTGCATGGTCGAGCACCTGCTGAATGTGGACGTCGATTTGCCTCAACACCGACGGCGAGACGGCATAGCCGTCGCTTTCGTAGGTGAGAATCGGCATCCCCTGTTGAATGCTCAGCGGTTTAAGGATGGCCTCTGAAATCCGGAACGGGAGACAGTTGAACGGCCCGATGAGAATCACGCCGTCATATCCCTCGCGTGCCGCGTCCAGCCCCTTGCCGATGGTGGGCAGGAGTTCTCCCCAGATCGTGTGGGATACGTGCTCCGCGCCTTTATGAAATACGGTGGATGCGACGTTCGGACCTGCCACCAGCAAGCCGGTTTTTTGAAACAGTCCGCGGTAATGTTCCTCGATTCCCTGCAGCATCTGATGGCCGACCCACTGCTGAAGATATTGCTTTCCTTCCGGCTCGAAAATCCTGGTGCAGGCCTTGGCCATGGCCAGGCCTCCCGGTTGCATCCCCCAATTTCTGGCAGTCCAGGCCATCTCGTCGTAGGCGAAATAGAGAAAGAGATCGCTCAGATCGACCGGCTTGAGGATGATGCCTCGTTCGGCATAACGGTCGCGGACACCGTCCATGAAGAACGAACTGAAGCGGGTAAAGAAATCGCCGGCCACGACAACGCGGGGGCAGGTCATCGGATCTTTCGTGCGTGGGAGCCTGGCGAGTGCGTCCACGAATGCGGGCAAGTTGGCGTGAAAGTCGTTCAGCGTTCGCGTCTGTTCCGTGAATTGTTCCCACTCAGCGTGCAACTGCTCGATGCTCCCGGGGGCCCCCACGACCCGAAGCACCTGATCGATTTCCACGAGCACGTCCCCGAGCACAATGGCGGGGGAGAACGATTTCGTCAGGCGTTCCTTGTCGAATCCCAGGTAGCCATTCTCCTCACGGGGATCGAACAAGAACAGGTCTGCCATCCGCTGCTCGATGATAAACCGTTCCAAATAGCCCATATAGGAATCGCTCACGCAGGGGGCCCCGCCCCGCAGCATGTAAAAGCCTGCCACCTCGCCGGGGCGGCGTTGCTCGTGGAGGTGCAGCAGTTGGCCGATACAGATCGGCAGGGGCAGGCATTCGCGACCGGAGGTGTACTGCAGTCCACGGTCCAGCTGTGCACGGTTCAACGGAAGGATGTTGCCGGGGTGCAGCCCGAGCCAGCGGGCGGCCATGGCGACGGCCCGGGTGTGATAGGGAGAAAAGTTGGGAAAATAGATGGTGACCCGTGGATCCGTCAGGTGCACCTGCTCTCCGCTGGAGCGCACGATGTGCCCTCCGGAAATGAGTCGGCAGGGGGTAAAGGTGTCAGCGCTGCTGCGCCGGCTGTCCTGGTAATTGCCGATAATGTCCAGAAAGGCCTCCAACCTCGTCTGGACTCCGGCATCGGCCGTGTGGGCATCGATTTCCAGGATCAGATAGGGCTTTGATCCCAGCTCAGACGCGAGCATGGAGTGGGTAAACGCGTCGATGGTGCAACTGAAGTTGCTGACGCTCAGCAGGAACAACTGAGGATACTGCTTTGCGATGGCCACGGCATTCAGCACCTGGTTGGCAAAATGCCAGGACGTGGGGCCTTCTCCGACAGGCAGCAGGCAGTCGGCGGGAATGGTCGCGACGCCCATGCTCGACAGTTTCTTGCCCACCGATTGCGAGGCTTCCGGCGTGAAGGCGTTGTAGCTGTGACCCGCGAGGAGGATGGCCGGCTTGCCTGCCGCAATGGCTGCTGCGAGCGCCTGTGTGCCCAGCTCACGGAGTGTTCGTTCGGCTTCGGTCTGGGCACGCACGGCTTCCGTCCAGGCGGCTTCAGCCGTCTCATGCGTGGCGCCGAGTTGCTGGACCGCCGTGTCGACCAAGGCTGTGCAGCCCTCATACCCATTGGTGAAATCTAGGACCGGTGAGAGCAGGCGACTGTCGGGAAATGCCTTGGCCAGAAAGTAGGGTTCGGCTTGGGTGATCGGGCAGAGGTACGATTCTCGGCAGTGGTTCGGATGGGGCATGCGCATCACATGAGGAATGAAGATCAACTCCACGCCTCGGCGCGTGAGATCCAGCACGGCGCCATGCGCGATTTGTGCGGGAAAGCAAAATCCGGAATTCGACGAGAGATCGCCTCGCGGGTCCACATCCGAGAGCACGACCTCCATCCCCAGGTGAGTAAAGAAGGTCGAGTAGAGTGGAAACAGCGAGTGGGTCGTCAAGGCTCTGGGAATACCGATGCGGATCTCGCCGGCCGGAGCGGTTACGGTTGGGTGTCCCAACGATTCACGCACGAAGGCTTTGGCGCTTTCGTAGGCGGGGCCGACCCCCCAGTGCTTGCGCGCAACCCGTTCATGTTTCGGCGTGGCTGCGGGCCGGCTTGGCGGCACGTGAAAGAGGACCTCGGCCCGTCGTTCGACGAGGTCCTTGACGCCGGCCGTGCGCGCCTTTCGTTTCCAGACATTTTCGTACAGGCTGCAGCGGCCGCCGAACGGAAAGCGGCGGCCGGCGACCATGAACCGGTCGATCGTGCAATACATCTTGCAGGCCCCGCAGGTGAAGTGGCCGACCAGCTGCATCTCCGGCGAGCCAAGTGTGTGCAGATCGACGGGGGAGCCCAAGACGGATCCGGATCGCGTTAACGCGAGCAACGCGACTCCCAGCGCGCCAAGGAGTTCGGGACTGGGGGGAATCACCACGGGCCGGCCTACGCTGTGGGCGAACGCATGTCCGACGGCGTGGTTCAAGGCGACACCGCCTTGCAGGAAGACCTTTTTGCCGACGTAGCGAGGTCCCTTCACGCGGTTGAGATAGTTGGCGGCAATGGCATAGACCAGTCCGGCCACGATGTTGTCGCGGGGATGTCCTTTCTGCTGGGCCAGACGGATATCGGAGTTGATGAAGGCCGCGCAGGTCGCCTTGAACTGCACGGGAGCGGGTGCCGCGATGGCGAGGTCGGCGATGCCGGACACGGTGATGCCGAGATCACTCTGGGCGCTCTCTTCGAGGAAGGAGCCTGTGCCGGCTGAGCAGGCGTTGTTCATCGCATAGTCGATGGGCACGCCATTGCGCAGATAGATGTATTTGGAATCCTGCCCGCCGATCTCAAAGATCGTGTCCACGGTCGGGTCAAAATGCGTCGCGCCCGCCGCATGGGCGGAAATTTCGTTATAGACATGTTCGGTGCCGAGATAGGCGCCGGCCAGTTCACGAGCGGAGCCGGTGGTGCCGATCAACCCAATCGGGCGGTTCCCCACCGCGTCAATGAGGGCGCGCAGGCATTCCCGTGTGGCCGCGACGGGATTCCCCTTGGTGCGCCCGTAATGGGAGGCCACTACCTTACGCGTTGACGGATCGAGCAGGACAGCTTTGGTCGTCGTCGAGCCGGCATCGA
The DNA here is from genome assembly GCF_905220995.1 of Nitrospira defluvii. Lineage (NCBI taxonomy): Bacteria > Pseudomonadati > Nitrospirota > Nitrospiria > Nitrospirales > Nitrospiraceae > Nitrospira > Nitrospira defluvii. The sequence continues at coordinate 551,379 of NZ_CAJNBJ010000016.1, read as the reverse complement.
CGCCGAGGACCAGAGGCCCGTCCGGCGGTGCTTGCAGGGGCGGGCTATCGATGACCTGCACCCGTTCACCGTAGGCATGGAGCGGCGGGAGGTGCCCCAGTTCGGGCGGCGCGGCAAAGGCGGGGGACCGATGGTGCGGATCGTCGCGCGTGAGGAGCGCGGTGCCCCAGGCTTCAAACCAGGGACTTTCCGGCAGGACGACAAATTCCGTGTCGGGCAATTTGTTCCGCAGCGCCGCCAGCATCGCGTCATTACGGGTTACCCCGCCGATCAGCAGCACCCGCTTGGGCGCACGCACGCCTTTCTCCAGCAGGGCGATCACTTTGTTGGCCATGCTGTCGTGGAGCGTATGGAGAATGTCCTCGGGGGTAGCTTCGTTGCGGTTGAGCTTGTGGGTGATGTCGGATTTGCAGTGGACCGAACAGCGCGAGGCCAACGGGACCACCTTGCCGTCGAACGACCGGCGGACCGCCTCCTCCATGCCGAGCCCCATCCGGCCGATCTGTTGCACGAAGAATTCGCCGCTTCCCGCGGCGCATTTGTTGTGCGACAGGACGTTGGTCAGCTTGCCCTCGACCAGCAGGTACACTAAGAACGATTCGCCGCCGAGCGAGGCCACCGCGTCGAACGTGTCGTCTACCTCCTTGAGCGCCCGCTGAATCGCGGCCACCTCCGGCACCTGCCCGAGTTGACCGGACACCCCGAAGTATTCCGCATCGGCAAACTCCGGGCGGGCCAGCACCTCATGGAGAATTTCGAGCGGTCGGCCTTGATGGGCTATGACGGTGGCGGTTCTGGCGTCACCGCGTATGGTGGCCACCTTGACCGTCAGGGCTCCGATGTTGATGCCGACGTACGACATGGTGGGATCCTTCGAGAGATCTCTGATGTTCCGATTTGCTGCATCTCTGTGAGTACTCACAGAGATGCAGCAAATCGCATACCCGAGCCCCGGGGAGCGGTGATGTCGTGATGCGGGCCTGCCGCTCGATAGGGTCGCGCCACCACTGTTTACGATGGGGAGGTTTGGGGGCAGATGCCTCAGTCGCGTGGCTGCTGCTGTCGCAAATAGGGACAGGGGAAAGCCCTGTCATTCAGCGGGTAGGTCTTTGAACAGATCGTCGAGCATGTGCGTCCACAAACGGCGGGCGATCTCATCGAAGGGAATGCGGAATTCACGCACGTCTTCGCCGGCCAGCGTCGCTTCACCGGACCCTTCCCAGACGATATCTCCCGTCCTCGTATCCCATAGCTGCAGGCTGAGGCGCAGCATGGTGACCCGAGTTTGGAGGACCCGCAAGCCGAAGAACGAAAAGCGTCCGGACATGGATTGACTGAACGCAGCAAGGCTGGGCTGAAAGACATAGCCGGCCTGGAGCGCCATGCCGAGTTCCTGTAACCCTGCCCGGTTGAGGATGCCGGTTTTGGCATAGGCAGCAACCATGTCTGCGTACGTCGGGGTCAACCCTCCCCGATTGATGCGATTCAGGGATTCGTGCGCCGGGAGTGCGGTGATCTGGGTGGGGCGCTGCTCCAAGGCGCTCGACAGCGAACGCGAGACTTGATGGGCATACCCTTCTAATCCGAATCCCACGACGGCGTTCAACACCGCCGCCCGCTCCTGTTTCAGTGTGGCCGGGTCAAACGATGTGGTCGTGCGATGAAAGGCTGTTGCTTCTCCCCATTGCTGCAGGGGGCCGACGCAACCGGTGCAGAGCCAGAGTCCCGTGACCAGTAGTACGCGAACAATTGATTGCGCCACGCACCCTCCCTTCGACGAGGCGGTCACTCGGCAACCTCCCAGCATCCTGTATGCAATGGCCGGTCCTGTTCCTTCGCAGGCGGGCTGCGGAAATCCGCCACAAGCGCGTTGGTGGTGCTGCTGCGAAAGGGCACAGAGATGTCTTGAACATGAAACTGCAGCGAGCCTCCTTGAATCGGGTTCGATGTCCGGCTGGTTAGCCATGTCGGCGAGTTTGCTCAGCAAACAGACCCTTGCCCTCAACCGGGAGGGGGATGGAGATCGGCAGGCACTACGATTGCTGACTCAGCAGCATGAGCCTGAGTGACACGTCAGAGGAGGGTGCCATGACCTTGACCATGCCGGATGCATTGCGGCTACTTGAGCTGTTTCACCAACGAGATTATGCCCAAGCCAGACCCCATCTGTACGTGAAGTCGTTGAAGTCGAATAACTGGGTCCGGCCCAAAGGGATGCGAGTCATTCCGTCAAACCTCGACATCGAAGTCCTGGGCCTGGAAAGCGAGCAATGGGAAACGATTCCGTTCAAGGATGTGAGTTTTGGGCTGTGGTAGCTGGCGGCCATCTGTCGCCTGACCTGATTTAGGGGCGTATGCTTGTGTCTGGTGGAGGGGTGCGATGGAGGTGAGGGACGCCATATACAGCCGCCGCTCCGTGCGAGCGTACAGCGACCAGCCGGTCGACAGAGCGACAGTCGAAGCACTCCTCAAAGCCGCGACCCAGGCTCCCAGCTCGATGAATGAACAACCCTGGGCGTTTGTGATCGTGCAAGACCCGAGGCAGCTCACGCTTTGGTCGGAGCGGATCAAAGGCTACGTGTTCCAGCGCCTCCAGCCCGATTCTCCACTGACCAAGTATCGTGACATGCTCGCCAGCCCCGACTATCACGTGTTTCATCGGGCCGGCACCCTCATCATCATTTGTGCAAGGCCCGGTGCACACAACGGAGAAGAAGATTGTTCATTGGCCGCGCAAAACCTGATGTTGGCGGCCCATGCGATGGGGTTGGGGACCTGTCCGATCGGATTTGCACGGCCATGGTTGAACCGGGCGAAGAGCAAGCGCGAGCTCGCCATTCCGGCAACCTATAAGGTGGTGTTCCCTGTCATCGTCGGTTATCCCAAGGGCGAGACAGCTGCAGTGGCCAGGAAAGAACCGGAGGTTCTGCTGTGGCGATGACATCGGGTAAAAAGGAGCCTCGCTCTGTGAACGCCACAGGTCAGAAGGGGAACAACACAATCCGTTTAGCTGTGGTCGGGTTCGGGAAAGTAGGGAAGGCCTGTGCAGAATCCTTGATCGAGAGCAAGGACCTCGTCTTGGCGGCGATCGTTCGACGCCTGGATAGTCTTGCCCAAGTATTGCCTGACGCCTTCAGCAAGATTCCGATCGTCTCTCACACGGCGCAGGTTCAACAGGTGGAGGGGGCGCTCCTCTGCGTGCCGATGGCGCAGGTCCTTGATACGGCGCACGAGTGTCTGCAGCATGGCATCCCCATCATTGAATCCTCTGTGCTGCACGGGGAGGCCTTTCAAGCCCATCGGGACGCGATGCACCGGCTCGCGATGCGCTACGAGGTGCCGGCCATTGTGGGGGCGGGGTGGGATCCGGGGGCGCTGTCCTTCCTGCGGTCCCTCTTCGCGCTTCTGGTTCCGGAGGGAAACATCGAGATCAGGCATCGTGTGGCGGCGAGTCTTCGTCATACGGCGATGGCCCGGCAGGTGGTTGGCGTCAAGGAAGCGCTTTGCACGGAACAGCTTGCGGCAGACGGAACACGACAGCGGTATGTCTATGTGGAATTGGCGAAGGGGGTTGATCCTGATCGGGTGGCTGCCGCAATTCGGGCCGATCCGCTGTTTTTCGGAGAAGAGACCTTGGTGTTTCCGGTCGAGAGTATTGCCGCGCTTGAGCAGGAGGGGCGTGGCATCGTGCTGGAGCGGCGGAGTGCGCCGGGGAGCTCGGGGCATCAACGGTTTCTGTTCGAAGCCCGCTTCGATGAATCCCTGTTGACGGCGCGCATGATGCTGGCTGCCGCCCGCGCGTTGCCGGGGCTGAAGCCAGGCGCACATTCCCTCTTCGACCTGCCGATCAGCGCCTTGTGGGGAGAGCAGGCTCACAACGCGGAACGGTCGTGGCTGTAGGTTCGGCTCATAGCCACATGATCCCAGGGAGGTGCCGAGGGTGCAAGAGCAACCTATTCTGAAAGAAGTCCGTGCCGCATTCGAACATGAGCCACGCATCAACCTGCGCAAGTATCCCATTCACATGGCCTTCGCTGAGGGCGTGCTCACCCTGGAGGGAGAAGTCGAGCATGTGGCAGCGAAGAAACTGGCCATGGAACTGGCGATTGCGGTTCGAGGCGTCACAGGCATCGTGGATCGATTGCACGTGACGCCTTCCATGCGCATGGGCGACGGGGCGATTTTGGATGCGGTGCGCGATGTGTTGCTGCAAGAGCCCTGTCTGCAGACCTGCACGATCCAAGTGAAGCATAAGGGAACCTGGGAAACCGTCAGAGAGGTCACCGCGAATCCGCACGGGGTGATTCAGGTCTCCGTCAGAGACGGGGTCGTGCTCCTGGATGATCATGTCACCAGCCTCACTCAGAAGCGGCAGGCAGGCTTGCTGGCCTGGTGGGTGCCAGGGAGTCGGGATGTCATCAACGGCATGGAGGTGGTCCCGCCGCAGGAAGACTCCGATGAGGACCTTGCGGAATCCGTGCGCCTGGCGTTGAAAAAGGATCCCTTCGTCAATGTCGAGCGCATCCGTGTGACCGTCGAAAAGGCGGTGGTCACGCTGGAGGGTGATCTGCCTTCGTCTCCCCAGAAGGACATGGCGGAGTGTGATGCCTGGTATGTGTTCGGCGTGGACAAGGTCGTCAATCGCCTCGAAGTGAGAGCACCATGAACAGTGTCCGGGCGATCACGCTGCTGGCGTTGTGGGTTGTGGGAGCCGCTGTGGCCGGTTGTACCGGAGCTGCGGTGATCCCGCCCAATCTGGAGGAGCGCGTCGATCGCAGCCTGTCGTTCGATCAGTTGAAAGAGGCGCCTGCGTCGTACCAAGGTCGTTTCGTCGTCCTCGGGGGAAGCGTGTTGTCCGCCAGACGATTGAAGGATGCCACTCGCATTGAACTGCTCCAGTTGCCGTTGGATAGTTCACTGGAGCCGACCGGGCGCCCGATCGATTCACGAGGGCGTTTCCTGGCTTTCCAAAAAGCGTTTCTAGACCCCGCCGCTCTTGCACCAGGGACTCGCGTGACGGTGGTCGGAGAAGTGACGGGAGCGGTCACGCTGGCGCTTGACGAGATCGACTATGTCTATCCGACGCTGGACGTCCACGCGATCACGATCTGGCCGGTCCAAGCGCCGGCATACTGGTACCGTCCGTTTCCGTATGTCGGCGGCTATTGGGGCCCTTACTGGGGTCCCTACTGGGGGCCCTATTGGGCTCCATGAGGATGAGAAGGGGGGCACCGCCATGGCCAAGGGTGATGGCTCCACATTTCATGATCGTCGGGATGCCGGCCGGCAGCTTGCCCGAGCGCTGATCGGGTACAAGGGAGCGAAGGATACCATTGTGCTGGCGCTGCCGCGCGGTGGAGTCGTGATCGGCTTCGAGGTCAGCCTCTTGCTCCGGCTGCCGCTGGATGTGCTCGTGGTGCGAAAGTTGGGAACGCCCTTGAACCCGGAGTTGGCGATGGGAGCCCTGGCGGAGACGGGCTACCGGCACCTGAATACCGATGTCATCAACACCTATGGCGTCACTGTCGAACAGTTGGAAGAGGAGGTCGGACGACAGCAACAGGAGATCCATCGGCGAATTGAAACGTACCGGGGAGGAAGGCCTCTTCCGCCGCTGAAGGGGCAAACCGTGATCGTGGTGGACGATGGGATTGCGACGGGAGCCACGTTCTATGCGTCGTTGACCGCGCTGCGCACCGCGAAGGTCGCGCGTGTCGTGGCGGCAGTGCCTGTCGCCCCTCCGGAGGCGTCGCGCGAACTCAATAGGAAGGTGGATGAAGCGGTCATCCTCCAGACGCCGGAGTGGTTCTTCGGCATCAGTCAATTCTATGAAGCCTTCCCTCAGGTCGAGGACGAGGAGGTCATCGCCTGTTTAGAGACCGTACGGGAGACTTTGTCGAGCGGCAAGAGGTCATCTGGATGAGGGCGCAAGCATCGGCGCGTGCGGGACCGCCGGGAGACACAAGAAGGAGTATGCCATGGCGTTCGAACTGACCGGTAGCACCTTCAAGGACGGGGAGCTGATTCCGAAACACCATACCTGCGAGGGCGAGGATCTTTCGCCTCCCTTGCGTTGGAACAATCCGCCGCCGGGAACGCGCAGTTTCGTGCTCATCGTCGATGATCCCGATGCGCCGGGCGGGACGTGGGTGCATTGGGTCCTGTTCAATATTCCCATTGATGTGCGCGGGCTGGCCGAGGGACTCCCCCTGCAGGACGTCTTACCGAATGATGCGTGTCAGGGGATGAACGACTTCAAGCGGGTCGGCTATGGAGGCCCATGCCCACCGCCGGGGAAGCCGCATCGGTACTACTTCAGGCTCTACGCGCTGGATCACGAGTTGCGTCTCAAGCCGCGGGCGACAAAGGCGCATGTTGTCGAGGCAATGAAGGGTCATGTGCTGGCCGAAGCTCAATTGATGGGACGGTTCGGGAGGTAGTGTCTGTGACCAATCGTCGGGCGTCGTGGTTCGCGAGGCGAGAGTGGGCGTGGCGGCAGGTTCGGCTCCCTACGCGTGGCGCTGGTGAAGCGTGATGTGGTTGCCGTCCTGGTCCGCGATGACCGCCATGCGGCAGACAGGCGTGTCGAATGTTTCGGTGACGAACGAGACGGCACGCTCCTTCATTTTGTGAACAAACCCATCGAGATCCGACACTTCAAACGCCGCGACGGCGCCTTTTGCACCCGGAATATGCCCCATGTCCGTGGTCGTAATGGCAAAGGTCGAGCCCCCGACATCGTACTCCACCCAGACATCTCGATAGTTGTCGCTCACATGCAAGCCAAGCACATGTTCATAGAAGGCTCTGGCTCTGGCCATATCGGAAACGGGATAGACGGTGAAGGCCATCGAGGTAATCATTGACGGAATCCTTTCAGGACGGGAATCGCCGGAGGGTCCTCGTTCAGACCTCAGCAAGCCTCAGACCGGGGGCACCTGACTCAGGATTTCCCGCTCGGCCACAAGCCAATCGTCCAGCGCGAAACCATGCCGGTACCCCTGCTCCGCATGGCGCTCGTAGGCTCGCTTGGCAATCAGTGCTTTAAGGTCATCGGAGGTCGATACCTGCCTGGTTCGGGATGGGCTTGCCGCTCGCAGGGGCTTTGCCGAAGTCCGTGTGGAGGTGGGGCGCCTCTGTCCTCTGCTGTTTGGGGGAGACGGGGTCAACATAGAACACTCCTTCCATCATGGTTGCATGGTCGGTTCGGGGCTGGCACCGACGAGAGGTTCCGGTTCGAAGGGACGGTCGAGACATTCCAGGGGAAATGCGGGCATGCGGCCGATGCGGCGGAGGCTCTCCGCAACCCTGGCCGGTTGGCCCCAGTCGCTCCAGAGGACATCGTGGAGCTCGATGACTGCCGCCGACTCGGCGGCCTGTTGGAGCAGGGTGGTCGATAAATTGTACGTGGGCATGTCGTCATAGATGGCGTCGAGGACATTGGTTTCTTGCGGCTGTCCGATGACACGTCTGAGCTGTTCAAAGCGGCGCATGAGATCCGAAAAACAACGCGTCCCGATCTGCCAGAGCAACTCGGCTTGCGCGGCAAACACAAAGGTATTCCACAGTGCGCCATGGCGGAGGGCGGCGTCGGCCTCACCCGGCGTGGGTTTTTCTATAAACGAATCGACCTTGCGTACCGGATCTCCTCCGGTGGAAGAGAGCGGCTCACCCGGCATGATCCATCCATACTCCATTTCGCACTGATCCGCTCGGACGCCCAATAGAACCAGACGGTCAGGCATCCACTGCGCGACCTCGGCGACACGGCGTACGGCCTTCAGAAAGCGCTCCTCTGGATGCACGAAATGGTCGGAAGGAAAAATGACGACCGTCGCCTCAGGGGCTCGGGCATGGATGTAGGTCAACGGCAGGAAGACTCCGGCAGCCGTCTCGCAGTTGCGTGGCTGGTAAATGACTTGTCCGACAGTTCGACCCTGCAGCTGGGTCATGATTTCTTGGCGATGATCACGCGCCACCACCGCGACGATTCGTCCCGGTTCCGTCACCAATGCCGCGCGATCCACCGTATGCTGGAACATCGAACGGGAGCCGACGAAGGCGCAATATTGTTTGGGCCGGTTGATCCCCAGCCAGCGACGGACGAGCGGCTGCATCCTGGTCCCTTCCCCGCCTGCGAGGACGATTGTCCAATGGGAAGGGAATGGCTGCTCCTGATTCATGACGTCCCTTCGACTGGGTTCGGTGGTCCGGGAGTGGAAGTGCGCTTGGACAAAATTCGATGTCCGAAACTTGCAGCACATCTCGGTATGACTTGTAGAGCAGGTAAATGCAAAAGGGACGCCAGCGGAAATGAAGAGGGGCGCAGGCAGTGTCTGCGAATAAAGGCACAAGACTTCTCTCGTAGGCTGCGGAAAACCTCGAGTGTTGCGTAATAGGTCGCGCTTAGCGACAGCGGCTGTCCCGCCTCAACAGAACCCGGAGGATGCGCAAATAGGCCCTCCAGCAAGGCCGCAGCGAGCGAAGAGGCGAATCGTACTCTCGCTATACGGTGAGCCTCTGAGGTTCCCGACGCATTGAATCAAGCGCGTCACGTTTGTGAACGCTGCTGAGAAAGTGACGCGGCAGTGTCTTGCGCGAGAACGCCGCTGGCGGATTTTGTTTCCGCATCCTGGTAGACCCCGATTTAGTGGTTTGAGGATGGCTGGGGTACTATGCCACAAGACCAGGACGGCGGCTTGTAGAGAAAAGTCCCAGATCATCATGCATGAGAATGCCATGTTCGGGAAGGAAACGATCCTGTGGGAAGGGTATGCTGCCTGGAGCCAATTCATCTGGCTCTACCTGATCGTCGCTATGATGATGGTCCGGGCTGCTCTGCTGGTGAGGTCGGGTGCGTCGGGGTGGGGCGGCTGGCTGGTCGGTGCGGTCACGTTGCTGGGAACCGCCGCCGCATTGCGCCGGTGGGGGCGGTATGTCGTGACAAGCCGACGAGTCGTGCTGCGGAATGGCTGGACGGGACGCGACATTCAATCGATCGAGCACCAGGAGATCCGCGAGGTCTCAATCAAACAGGGGCCGCTCGCTGATCTGATGGGGATCGGGACCGTCGTCATTCAATCCCGGCAGGACGACGCAGTCATCCAGTTCCGCGGCCTGCTTGATCCGGAGGACGTGACACAACGGATTCAGGCCGCGTTGGTGAGGCGGCCGGTTTGAGGAATGAGCGGGGAGACCGATGCGACTCGCATTGACCGGCGATGTGATGCTGGGACGAATGGTGGATGAAGACGTGATCCGGAATCGGTCCCTGCGTCCCGAAGTCATCTGGGGCGACATCCTCCCAGTGATGCTGAAGGCCGACTGCCGATTGATCAATCTGGAATGTGTGATCAGTAGCCAGGGAGAGGCCTGGCATCCGGCGACAAAGGCCTTTCATTTTCGTGCCCACCCTCGCGCGGTGGATGTTCTGCGGGCGGCCAAGATCGATGGCGTGACGCTTGCGAACAATCATGTGCTGGATTACGGTCCTGACGCGCTACTAGATTGCGTGAACTTGCTTGACCGGGCCGGCATCAAACGGACCGGGGCTGGCGCGATGCTGGAGGAGGCGCTTGCCCCGGCCGTCTTCGCATTGCCAGAAGCCTCTGTCGCCGTGGTTTCCTTGACTGACAATGAGCCGGAGTGGGAGGCGACAAACAGGAAGCCCGGCGTGAACTACGTCGCATACAACGACCGCGGGTTGGTGGAACCCTATCGGTCGCGCATGACACAGGTGCTCTTGTCAGCACGGAGGCAAGCGGAGCTGGTGATCGTCAGTGCGCATGTCGGTCCCAATTGGGGCGCCCCGTCCCGCGCGATGCAGGCGCTGGCTCACGAGCTTCTCGACATGGGGGCAGATCTGTACTGGGGGCATTCCAATCACACTCCGCAGGGAATCGAACTCTACAGAGGAAAGGTCATCCTCTATTCCAGCGGCGACTTCATCGACGACTACATGGTCGACCAGGATGAGCGCAACGATCTCTCGTTCCTCTTTCTCGTAGAGGTCGAGGGAAACCGTGTCAGACAGGTCCTTCTCCATCCGATTCGGATCGAGGATTGTCGAGTCAGGCGGGCCAATGAACGGGAGTACACCTTTCTTGCGCGAACGATGCAGGCCAAGTGCGCGGCATTTGAGACGTCTATCCTGTTCCGGGAAGGGGTCGGCACGGTGACGATTGAATGATGAAGAGACGTAAATCAAAGCCCGCTGGTGATGGAAGAGAGTAGCACGGTCGACGTGATGCAGCGGCGATGATGGTCAGTACGGACTCTTGCTTGGGGTCGACGCGCTCTGCCTGAGCGCTGCCAGATAGGCGAGGATGTCCGTGATCTCTTGATCATTCAATGTCGAATCCGGAAACATGCCGCTTCCCGGGTGGCCCTCCCGGATCACGCGAAAGCGGGCCTTGTTGTCCTTCAGGATCTGCGCCGCACGATTGCGGAGATCCGGCGCCACTGCCGCCTGCCTGGCGATCGCGGCCGCCGTCTCCGGTTTGAGGGACGCCTTCTTGTCGATCACCCCATCGATGCCATGGCAGTAGTGGCAGATGCCCTTGCCGTTGAAGAGTGCCTGTCCTCGCGTGGCATCGCCTTTCAGAGCGGTGCCGTCGGTTGCCCCAGCGTCATTGCCGGACAGGATGGAGAACAACAAGGTCATCAGCATCAATCTGTGAACCGGCGGGCGTAGGTGCATGGTGTCTGTCCTCAGGGTGGACGGCTCCCGGCAGTATGCCGCGAAGCGATCGGGAACACAATGGCGCGGAAGTACATGCAGCTTGTACATGCTCACCGTCCTGTGAGCTGTCAGCATTCATCCTCTATGGCATGCCTTGATATAATGCTGGATGTTTTTCCTGCGGCGTTGGTGCCGCAGGATCAAAACCGAGTCGCGATGAGGAGGGCTAGACACAATGAAAGTACGAACAGCTATCTCCAAGGCCGGCAAGACGCAGAAGAGCAACAGATCCTCCAGCCTGTTGGCTCGTCAAGCCTCGGCGGCGAAGCAGCGACGAAAGAACGAGGATGTAACCGCGGCGATGGAGACATCCCAACGCAAAGGAGCGACGGAGAGTGCCCCGAGGGTTTCTGCCGCATTGGCTCGAACCGTCGAGGCGGCAAAGCTCAGACGGAAAAAAGAAGCGATTACAGCAGCCATGGAAGAATCGCAGCGAGATGCCGCTCTTCAGCGTAAGCCGCAGTCGGAGGCGTTGGCGCGAACGGTGGCGGCGAACGAACGTCTGCGCGCAAAGACGGCCATCACGGCGGCGATGAAAGAGTCTCAACGCCGGTCGGGTTCACAGGAAAGTTGAATGTGGATGGCCCACCTTGTGTGACTCTGCGAAATAGTCTTGGCCGGCGGGGGCTGGGGGGATGTCTCCACGCAAGAGGTCGAGACAACCAGAGAAGGCGTTCTGCCCGGGCTTAGTGACTGTCTGTGCTTGATGTAGCCCTTGTCTGATGAATGGTGTGCCGTCCATTTTCATGAATATTTGAGCGTCTGGCCCTGTTTGAACGTACCCATCGTGCCCCAAATTGCCCCAGCACGGATATTGCTCGCTGAAGAATCTTGCTACAGGCGAAAGATCGCCCTCCCTGCATTCCATGAGCCTAATATTCACTCAAGCCGCATCAATAAAGGGAAAAAGCACTGTCTGGCTGTGACGGTTGTTTCAGGCAGTGGAATTGCTGCTACGTAGAATAAGTGGCGACTTACGCCAGGCCCCACTTGCAGTAAGGTGGCTCCGCGTCAGGGGCACGATCATCGATCGGCTGTCCCGGAAGGATCCTCGGTGTCAGAAGCTGATCAACAGAAAAAGCCTCGGGTCATCATCGTAGACGATCAGGCCGTTGTCGCGGCAGGAATTCGCAAACTGCTCGAGCCGGACTGTGAAGTGGTGGCTTGTGTTGAGGACGGCCGGGCGCTCCTTGTTGAGGCGGAGAGGTTGCGACCTGACATTATTGTGATGGAAGTGCTGCTCCCGTCGCTCAACGGCCTGGATGCGGCTCGCCACCTCGCCAGAAAGGTGCCTGAAAGTAAGATCGTCTTCTTGAGTATCCAGGGCAGCTCCTGGCACGTGGCGGAGGCCTTTAAGGCGGGCGCCTCAGCCTATCTCCTCAAGCGTTCGCAACCATCAGAATTAACTCAGGCCGTTCACGCCGTGTTGATGGGCCAATGGTATCTCACGCCACTTATTGCCAAAGACGTGGTGAAAAACCATGCGAATGGGTCACAGGGCAACAAGAGCAGTCCGGCATTGTCTTCCCTGACCCCGCGCCAGCGCGAGGTGCTGCAATTGATCGCTGAGGGACGAGGGACCAAAGAGGTGGCCAGTATGCTCAACATTGCGGTGAAGACCGTCGAGTTCCATAAATTTCGCATTATGGACCATCTGAACCTCCATTCGACCGTCGCCCTCACAAAACATGCCATCGTTGAAGGTTTGGTTCGGCTGTAATCTGTGATGGCTTCCCGGTCTCGCCATGGGACGCGGCCTCAAGTAGACTTCCTAGTTTCTCCGATTCCACATTCAGAGTAGGGTACATGCTGCGTTTTGTCGATTCCTGCGCCTGCGATCAGTGCCGAGGCCGACGGCCAGTCTGGAAGGAGGCCGAACATGATTCCTCCCTGTTCTGCTCTTCGTGTTCGTATCCTGTGTATCTTGATCCTCACGTTACTGGCAATGGTGCCGGGGGAGCTTCGCGCTGTTCAGATCGAGCCGAATCCCAATCCCGACGGCAACACGATCACGATCACTCCTTCCACGCCTGCTGAAAATCTCGTCCCGTTCACCAATGCGGGCATTATCAACATTCAGCCGGTAGCCTCTCTGTCCAACGCGAGCCGGTTTGAAAACGCCGGAGGGATCTTCAGCGCCGGGACGATCACGAATGCCGACGTATTTCTCAACAACAGAGTCTTCACCCTACAGGAAGGATCACGATTCAATAACCTGGCGTCCGGTCTCTATAGCGGCTTACAAGGTTCCATCGGCATCAATGGCACCTTTGTCAATGAAGGCGCCGTGACGCACAGCCTTGGCCACATTATCGTCGGAGAAACAGGCGAATATATTCAGCGACAGAGTCTGGGTTCCTCCGTGACGCCGACCACGATCACCCCCGACGCGCCGTTTACGAATAGGGGGCGCGTGCACATCGCTGCCGGTGACTTCATCATCGACCCGCTTCGTGTTTTTGCTGCTTCGGCGACGTATGACCAATCCTCCACCGGCACGACGCAGATCGACGCGAGACTTCAAAACATTGGCGGTACGGTGCGCAATGCGGGTGCGATTACGGTCGGAGCCACCGGTGAGTATCTCCAGCAAGGTATTTTGGGGTCTGTCTACACCGTCCACACTGGCCTCACCACTAACACCGGCACCTTTACCAATGCCGGCACGACGAACATCAACACCGGGGTTTTCGAAAACGCCCGTTTCTTTACCAACACAGGAACAGTGCGCATCGGTGAGGGCGCGACCTTCACCAATACGAGCAGCGGAATCTATCATCCGCCGCCCGGTGGGACGACGAGAATTGACGGGAGCTTTATTAATAACTTCGCAGTGCAGAACGGGGGAGCGATCACCGTCAGCACCACGGGGTCGTACAGTCAGGTGGCCGGTACGTCACCTATTGGCACGGGTACGGGTAATGGCGGAAGCTTTACGAATGCGGGTCAGGTGCACATTGGCGAGGGTACTACATTTAGCAGCTTTGTGGTGCCTGACCACCCATCCCCGTCCGGTCAGTATGTGCAACAAGCGAGCGGTACGACCCTGATCAATGGCAGCTTTGACACCCGCGGGTCTGTCATGAATGAAGGCGCGATGACGGTGGGGGCGACGGGGCAGTATCTCCAGGCCCGCGGGGATAGCACCGGACTCCCGTCTGCAGCGACCAGCAACAGCGGCACCTTTACCAATGCGGGTACGGTGCGCATCGGCGAGGGGACGTCGTTTGGCAATTTCTCCAACCGGACACCACCAGTTGCGCAATATATCCAGCAAGCCAGTGGCACCACCCACATTCACGGCATGTTTCAAGTCGGCGGTGCCAGGGTGGAGAACGCTGGTCTCGTGAGCGTCGGGACGACGGGGACATATTTCCAGGCCTTCAACAAATTCGTTCCGGTCGTCTCCACGACGGTCAACAGCGGGACGTTCGCCAACGCGGGCAGCACGGTGATCAATGCGGGGACCTTCACCAATCACGGGACCCTGGCGAATTCGGGAACGGTTCAGGTGGGCGTTGTCGGTCCTGGGGCCGTCATCAATCACGGCGGTGTCGTGAATTCAGGAACGTTCGAAGTCGCGGCTGCTGGCCAGGTAACGGGCACCGGGACTTATGTGCAAAATGCCGCAGCGGCTCAGACGATCGTCAATGGGACGTTTGCGCACAATGTCACTCTGCAGGCAGGCGCCTTGACCGGGACCGGGACGATTCAGGGAACGGTCCAGAACAGCGGGGGACTGCTTCTGCCAGGCAACAATGGGCTGGGGATGCTCACCATTAAAGGGCAGTACGCGCAAGGCTTTGGCGGGACCTTTGGCGTCAACCTGGCAGGCTTGAGTCAGGGCGTGACCTACGGTCTGCTCGCGGTGCAAGGGACAGGAGCTGCAGTCACGTTGGGCGGCAGTCTCAAGGTGGGGCTGCTCAACGGGTTTTCGCCGTCTTTGGGAAACACCTTTGGCATCCTTACCTGCACCGGCTGCACCATTAGTGGAGGCCTACGAAATCTATCGTTGCCGACACTCGCTTCGGGGTTAGATTGGTCCGTGAGATTTGTGGACGGGCTCGGCACCTTGCAGCTGGCTGTCGTCTCGACACCAATCCCAGGCTCTGGTGCTCCCGAACCTGGTACTCTCTTGCTAGTCGGTGCTGGATTCGTCGGGCTGGTAGGGTGGCGGCGGAAGCAGACAAGAGGTTGTTCTGCTCAGCGAGCTGCTCTGTAACGGTCACGCTGTCGCAGTGCAACTGAGGGGGAAGGGCCTGAATCAATCCCCATGGCTAGATGGCTGTTGCGTGTGTATGTCATTGGCTTTTGTGCCTTCCTGGTCTCGTGCTCCGAGGCTCCGTCAGAACGAGCCGCCAAACACGAAAGCCGCGGTGACGGGTACGTTCAGCAGGAGAAGTTCCGCGAGGCGGTGATCGAATATAAGAACGCCGCGCGCGCGACTCCGGATAATCCTTCTATCCACTGGAAGCTCGCGAAGGCGGCTTCTCAGGTGGGCGATCCTTCCACGATCTTCACCTCCCTCAGTCGGGTCGTGCAACTTGACCCGACTGATTTCGATGCCCGATGGTCCCTCGGCGATTTCTATCTGGCCGCAGGTAAAACCGACGAAGCCGCGAAGCTCGCTGAGAGCCTCCTCGCTGCGCGTCCTCAACACCCCGCCGGCTATCTCCTCCGTGCTGGTCTCGCCCTGGGGGCAGATCGGGTCGCGGATGCGATCGGGCTGCTGAAGCAAGCATCCGAGCTCGATCCCACGATGGTGCGGCCACTTCTCGCTCTCGGGAACATCTACTTTGCGCAGCAGGAGCTGAAGCAGGCTGCCGAGTGGTACGACCGAGCGCTTAGGGTGGCTCCTAGTTCTGCGGATGTGCGTGTTGCGCGGGGGCATTTCCTGTTTGCGACAGGAACTCCTGAGGAAGGGCGAAAGGAGTTTCACAAGGCGGTCGAGCTGAGTCCGGATCAGGAGCATGTCCGGCTCGTGCTCGCGGATCGCTATGCCGCGCTTGGTCGACGGGACGAGGCCGAGCGCGAGTTGTCCGGTCTCGTTGCCGACATGAACTCCCACAAGGCCCGCAAGGCCCTCGCTGAGTTGAAGCTCACCGCTGGTCAGGTGGCAGAGACGAAACCCCTCGTGAGCGCCATTCTCGAAGCAGACGAACATGACCCGGTCGGCATCTATCTCAAGGGGCGCATCGCGCTAGCGGAGAATGATGTGCCCCTAGCAGTCGGCCTGTTCGAAGAGGCCATTGGCCGGAATGCGGCTCTTTCCGGCCCTTATCTCTATTTGGGGCTGGCCCGTTTGGCGCAGGGCCGGGTGGATTCTGCACAAGAAGCACTCCGCGAGGCAATCCGGCTTCAGCCCGATAACGAGGCCGCACACCTCGCTCTCGCCAAACTGAATCTTGCGCAACAAAAGCAGGCTGAGGCGGAAAAAGAGGCGTGGCAGGCGTTGCGATTGAACCCTGCCAACCTGGAAGCTGCCGTGTTATATGGCGATGCGTTCGTCTTGGGGAAAAACTATGCCAAGGCCGAAGAGGTGTATGGCGCGATCGTCAGGCAGCTTCCTGGTCAACCGATTGGCTATGTGAAGATGGCAACTCTCCGAAAAGTGCAGGGGCAGTCGGCCGAGGCCGCGCAGCTCTTCTCCCAAGCCCTTTCGCACGTGCCAAATGATCTGGTCATTCTGCAGGACTACCTCGTGGCACTTGTGGAGTCGAAGCAGGAGCCACGAGCAGATGCGGTTCTTAAGGCGTACCTCTCAAAAGCCTCGCGTGATCCGAACCTCTGGAGACTCGCGGGGCGGCTGTACGCCTTTCAGCGCAAGACGGAGCAGGCGGAGAAGGCCTTCCGGAAGGCGGTCGAACTCGCGCCGGATGTTGCACTGGTCCACTACGAGCTGGGCCAATTGTATCTCTCGGAGCGTAAGCTGCCTGCGGCGGAGTCGGCGTTTCAGGCTGCCCTCAAGAGGGACGAGACCAATTCTGAGGTCCATACAGCGTTGGGTCTGGTGCTGACAGCCCAGGGGCGGGTCGATCCGGCGAATACACACTATCGACGAGCCGTTCAACTTGATCGACACAACGCAGTGGCTGCCAACAATCTTGCGGCCAGCCTGACCGAACAGCAGGAATTTGACGATGCGCTGGGGTTGGCCCTGGCCGCCCATGATCGGGCTCCATCGAATCCAGGTATTCAGGACACGCTCGGGTGGGTCTATTACAAGAAAAACCGGTTTGAGGATGCCCATCGACTGCTCGCCGAAGCCTCGGCGGCGCTTCCGCAGCATCCGACTGTGCGGTACCACCACGCGATGTCGCTCTCGAAGATCGGAAAGCAGGAGGAGGCTCTGTCCGAGTTGAAGAAGGCCCTGCTGCTTCCCGGCCATTTCCCGGAATCGGACCGGGCGGCCCGGATGGTGGCGGCGAATAAGGTCGAAGACTAGAATCTGAGTCGTCCGGTACCGAGGATAGAGAGCCCGCGTCATGGAAAACTCGCTCGTCAATACGCCTGAGTCCGTGAGCGCCTCGGAGTCATTGCGTCCTTTCGCGCGCGCGAAGGCGAGATGGTTCGGCGATTATCCATTCCTGTTGCGAACCATTGGACTCAGCGTTCTCCTCGTCCTGCTCTGCGCTCCCATCTTCGGCGACCTCTGGAACTTGTGGTGGAACCGGTACGGCTTTTCGCATGGATTCCTGGTGCCGCTTGTCAGCCTCTATCTCGCCTCGCTGCAATGGCCCACGCTGAGGCAGATCCCCATTGAACCGGCATTCGTGCCAGGATGGCTCTGGCTGGTGGTCGCGACAGTTTTGCTCTTGGCGAGCGAAGTTGCCGGTGTCATGACGACCGGGAGCCTGGCCCTGATTCTGGTTCTCGCAGGGCTTGTGCTGCTTCTCTGCGGCTATGCCTATCTGAAAGTGCTGGCATTTCCGCTGGCCTATTTGGTCTTCATGACGCCTGTTCTCGACGGCTTGACCGAGCCACTTGTCTGGCCCTTTCAACTCCTGACCGCGAACATGTCGGTGGCCATCTTGCAGGCGCTCGGCATTCCTGTGTTGCTGGAGAACAGTACCTCCATCATCCTTCCCACTGTCACGTTGGAAGTGGTGCGGGAATGTAGCGGGGCTGGATTGCTCATCGCCGTCTTGGCCATCGGATTGCCGCTTGCCTCCCTCACGTTGGAGGCTTGGTGGAGCCGGATCACCCTGGTGCTGTCGTCAGTCGTGATTGCGATCGTGGCGAATTGGGTGCGCGTGGCAGTCATGGGGATCTACGCTCAGGCTGGGGGGAAAGATCTTCACGGGCCGTATCACATACTGCAGGGATTGTTTGTTGATTGGGTCGCGTTTGGGTTTCTGTTTGTCGGGGCCTGGCTGCTGGGCAAGGTGGAATATGCCGCGCCGCCGCCGTCGTCGCAAAGGGACGAGAAGGGAAGTGTGTCTGGACCGGCCTCTCATGGTCGGGCCTTGAATCGCGCCTGGTGGCTGGCCTGCGTCACCATTGCAACTGCGACGCTTGCTCTGTACTCCCTTGATCGCGGGACAACAGGACTGAAGAAAGAGCTGACAACATTCCCGACTGTCATCGGCGAGTGGGTCATCGACCACCAGCCGAACGATGAATCACTCGTGGGCATACCGGATGCTGACGAATCCCTTGCGCGGACCTATCGAGCGCCGGACGGCCGAAGAGTGAATCTGTACGTTGCCTATACGAACACGCAACGTCAGGGGAAAGAACTGGTGGGGATGGAAACTGCTCCGCTTCATGAGAAGGCCAACGCCATAGCGTTGCGGGTCGGGGAGGGAGTGGTCCCGGCGAATCGCACCGTTCTGGAAAAGAGCCGCCGGTCCATCCCGGCCGTGTTTTGGTATCACATCAATGGCAGGAGTTACGCGGGTCGTACTCAGGCGAAACTTGCGACGATCGAACAAGCTTTTCTCCGTGGGCGGACTGATGGCGCGCTGGTACTGGTGTCCGCTGAGCCTCGAAGCGGGGGGAGCGAAGAACCCTGGAAGGCGCAGGAAGAGTTTGCCGCGGCCGCCTTCCCTCTGATGCGAGAGTCTTTCCCATGACGACGAGTGCCGCATTGACAGTTCGGGTCGTGACATCTCTGGAGGAATTTAAGGGGTTGGCTTGTGAATGGGAGCGATTGCTCCGTACCGTGCCGGGACATAGCTTCTTTGTCACCTGGGAATGGCTGTACTACTGGGCGAAACATTATCTGAGAGGCAATCAGCTCAAGATTCTATTCGTGTTCGACGACCGCAAGCGGCTGATCGGAATCGCGCCGTTTTATCTGCGTATGACGAGCGTCTACGGTCTGATCTCGGTCCGTGAACTGCGACTCTTGGGTAGTGAAACGGTCTGTTCGTCCTACCTCGATTTCATTGTGAACGAGCAGCACAAGCCGGCCGTGCTCAGGGGACTCTATGAGTATCTCTTCGGCGAGGCCCGTAAAACGTGGGATGTGCTCACGCTGTCTGAGCTGGCGGCCGAGTCTTCTACTCTTGATCTGTGGAACGAATTATTCGACGAAGCAGGCAAGGTCGGAGAGGTGGTGGGCACGAGCTGCTGTCCGGTGATTCGGCTGCCGGGCGACGTCGATACCTATCACGCCGGCCTGGGCCGAAACAGACGGTACACGTTGCAACGAAAGACGAAGTGCCTTCAACGTGCGGGACGCATGGAGTATGCGCGCATCACGAGTCCTCGTGAGATCGATGCTGCCTTTGAATCCTTGGTGTCCCTCCACCAGCGGCGATGGGGCACGCGTGCGAATGGAGGGGTGTTTGCCGATGACGTGTCCCGACGATTTCACCGAGAGGTTGTACAGGTCCTGAGCGAACGGGGTCGTGTCAGCCTCGATCTGCTGACACTGGACGGACGACCGATCGCGGCCATTTACGGGTTTGTCTATGGGGAGACCTACTACTTTTATCTGCCTGGATTCGATCCGACAGCCGTCCCCAAGGCGAGCCCCGGTCTGCTCCTGCTGCATCACCGCATTGAGCAGGCTATCCGCGAGGGCATGACGACCGTCGATCTGTTACAGGGGGCACAACCGTACAAGTTGGAATGGTCCACCGGTCGTCAAAGCCTGGTGACCGTGCGGTACTACAATCGGCATGCACGTGCTGTCGCGCTCAAGTTAGGTGAGGGCGTCAAGCAGGCGATCAAGATACTGGTCAGATAGCGGATCGTGAGATATGCAGGGACGTGCGCCTATGAAGTTGGTGGTGACGGTCGATGTGGAGGAGGATCAATGGGGCATCACGCCGATTCGCTATGCGACGGTCAACAACGTGTACCGCCTTCCCATTCTGCAAAGAGTGTTCGGCGAATTCGGGATCGTGCCGACCTACCTCCTGACCTATCCTGTCGTCAGGGATGGGCGCGCGGCAGCCATCCTGAGAGGCATGTCGGACGCCGGCGAATGTGAGATCGGGGCGCATTGCCATCCATGGAATACGCCACCGCATGGGGAGGGGGTGACGAAGTTCAATAGTATGCTCAATAACTTGCCGCCGGATCTGCAGTTTGAAAAGCTGCACTGTTTGCACGAAGCCATTCAACATACATTCGACGCGACGCCCGTCGCATTTCGGAGCGGACGTTGGGGGTTCGATCCGGCAGTCGCCACGAACCTTCTCCGGCTTGGCTATCGCATTGACACATCCGTCACGCCCTTTACATCCTGGGATCAGGAGTCCGGTCCCGATTTCTCGCATATCTTTCCTCATCCCTATACGTTTGCGCAAGAGTCTTCCAATGTGTCGGGCTTGAGCGATGTACTTACGGAAATCCCGGTGAGCATCGGGTACCTCCACGGCGAGTTTCCAGCCTGCGCGAACTTAGTGAGATGGCTCAAGGAGAGCCCGCTTCACAGGTTCAAGGTATGCGGGCTGCTCTCAAAATTGCGTGTGGTTCGAAAAGTGTGGCTCTCGCCGGAAATGGAAACTCCGGCCAGGATGATTCGACTCGTGCGGCAGATGAGGCGGCAAGGGTATGAAGTCCTGAATCTTGTGTTTCATTCCTCTGCACTCATGGGAGGCTGTGGGCCGTTCGTGCGCAACAGGGTTGATGAGCAAGTCTTCCTGCTAAAGTTGGAGAGTCTGCTGGGTTGTGTCCGCAATGAAGGCATTGTGTTTTCTTCTCTCAGCGAAGCCGCGCGATCCATACCCGCAAGTTCCAGTGCTTGGAAGTTGCGGACGAATTCGCCTGTCATGATGAGATCATGCCGCGCTGGTTCTTCGTAGCGCGTTGCCGGCGTCATATCGCGGAAGCTGAGTCCTGCGGCGCAGCAAGAGAAGGTGATGGTGAAGTGTCGGTCGGTGTGGAGGTTGTTGAAAGATCTAGATGTAGCGGTGAATCTATTCTATGCCACGAATGGTTGTGTCGTCATATGTCTGGCGTGAATCTGCGCAAAATTCGTAGTGGCAAGTGTAGAGAAATCTGTTAGGGTTGGCCCAATTCAGCCGGGGATTGCCCCTCCTAGACGGTCCGCTGCGATTCGGGGAGGTTCTTATGCAGAGTCCTCAACTCGATCCGACCACGACACGGACACTCACCTGTGTGCACATGCGACTTATCGATCGTATCCGCTCCGAGCACGACGAGGACCCTCCTCGTTATCGATGCCTCGAATGCGGAGCAGTGATCGAAGACCCGGAGTGTCACGCCGAGCCTTCCGCCTAATCAGGACTGTCCGACTGCCAGTGGGACGTTCGAGCTACCGAAGTATCCCGCTCACGATCAGTTCAACCGCCTGCTCGGGGCTCAATCCTCTGGCCATGAGCGTTTCCAACGCCTGTTTGTCCACGCTGCCAATGGCCGCTTCGTGCGTGACCTTGGCGCTCGGGTGACACACCTTCACGATCGGGATTGCGCTCGCCTGAGCCCGCCCTTGCACGACTTCCATACAGTCCACGTGGCCGCGTGCGCCTGCCGCATGGGCTTCGGTGATGCCGGTGATTTCCGCGCGCGCCTCGTCTTCCAGGACGACTCTGCTCCGAATCAGGCTGCGCGCCCGTTCGCCTCGGAGAACGACCGCTTCTTTCAGCGTAATGCGATCGGTCTTGTGCGCAAGGATCTTCGCGTTGAGCTCGGCGAGACCGTCCTCCTCCACGTCGACGCGATAGTCGATGTCGAGGTGGCCCACTGAGCCCGAGAGCAGGGAGAAATCGGAGAAATAGCGAGCGCCCTTGCCGACCGTGATCGTGGCATGGGGCAGGACCTGCATGCCCCCGTGCAGGCCATGGTAGTGGCCTTCGGTATAGGTCAGCGACGCGCCGGGACCGATCGTCATCACGGCCTGCATGCGATGTTGGGCTGCTTGGGCGACGGGGAAGAGGCAATGGGACAGGACTCGCGCCTGCGCCCCTTCCTGCAGCTGCACGTCGATGGTGATTTGCTGCACCCCCGTGGGGTGAGTCAGGCCGAAGCACATGTGAATCGGCTGAGCGATGGTGATGCCCGCTTCAACGATGAGTTGCCCGATAAGGGCGTCCGGGGTTTCCTCCAGTTCAACGCGCAGGCCCGGGACCGTCCGACGGCTGAGGATGTGATGTCCTTGCGCGACGACGTGGGCGATGCCCGTATCGTCCAGGATCGACGGCTCGGCGCCCACCATCGGCAATGCGTGCCTGAGGGTCTCAAGGTCGGACATAGCCACAGACCTCCCCGTCGCACCGAACACAGCTTCGCCCACGAAAATGATCGACGGTGTCCCGAGGGCTGCCGGAAAAGACGATGCGCCCGGCGCAGAGTTGGGAGGCGCGATCGGCGGTCAGTGCGACCTCTTCCTGGTGTGTGATCAGTAAGACCGATCCCCCTGTCTCCTTGAGCGTGCGGATGACGTCGACGATGTGCGTGATCGAGAGCATATCGATGCCTGCTGCCGGTTCATCGAGGATAGCCAAGGTTGGTTTCATCGAAAGGACAGAGGCGAGTTCGATCCGGTGACGTTCACCGCCGCTGAGTCCCTTGTCGACTCGGCGGGTCAGATAGCGCTCCGGGTCCAGGCCAACCCGTTCCAAGGCCGGTTCCGGATCCTGCCGCCGGTTGCCCAGACTCACGTATTCACGAACCGTGATGCCTTCGAATCGTGCCGGTTCCTGCCAGGCGAGCGTGAGGCCCAGCCTGGCCCGTTCGTGCATGGGGAGCGCAAGAAGATCCGCGCCCTGAAAGAGAACCTGCCCGGCGCTCGCCTGGTAGCCGTCGCATCCCATGAGGAGATAAGCCAGGGTGGTCTTGCCGGAACCGTTGGCTCCAAGCAGGGCATGGATTTCACCGGCCTGCACGGTGAGATCGAGTCGATCGAGAATCCGGTGGTGAGCGACCTCACAGGTGAGGCCGCGAATGTCTAGCAATGGAGTCGGCATAAGGTGACAGTCACTACGTAGATGCTCATGCATCGTATGTGCCCGTAACGATGCAGGCGAAGTCTCCGTCCTTGGCCGTCATTGAAGATCGTAGCCGTGGCTTTTTGCGGCAGGACGGGAGGATGCGCTGGGGCGTTCCTCCGCACAGGGAGACCACTCGGTCTTGCTGCCTCTTCGTTGGGGCCCTGCATGGGGTGGGTAGTCTGAAGCGCCTCCACGTGGACCCTCATGGCATCACCCTTGCCTCGTTCATCAGCAATCTCAGCGGCACAGAGTCCGTTCACTTCAACAGGAGGCAGATGATGGAAACAGGGACGAATCAATCGTGGTATGACGTTGTCGAGACGTATCCCAAGGCGGACAAGTTGACTCAATATTTTTCCGGTCGCAAGGGGAATGCTATTAAGATCTCGACGGGAACGATCACGTTGGGGCTGTTTGGGAAACAGCTGCAGGAGTTTGCGTCCAACCCGGCGAAGTTTCTGCAGCGTGTCCTGGAACAGGATGGCAGAACAGTGAACGGCGTGAAGGTGCTGTTCCGCGCCGCGACGAAGAAGCGGCTGAGCAAGGCGAGAGGGTGGGGCTTTTATGGCAAGTGTCATTGGGTCCATATCGATGAGCCGCCGGAGGATGAGTCGTGTTGGATCTGTTACGATTTTGAGGACCCGTGCTTCCTGACACCCTTGCGATAACGTGAGGACGGCGGCCGGGCCAGTCGCGGAGATTCAGTCGCCTTCCGATCGCCGAGTGTCAATGGCATCGCCTGTCGCCAGACCTGCGCCAGGCTCCTGGGGGCGGTTGCAGGAAGGAGAACCATCCAGTAGAGTAACGTCAGCTTCTCCCCACTGCAGGCGGAGGGGCGCCCTTCCTGAACCCTGTCACAAGGAGAATCTTCGGTGAGTCGGAATAAACTGGTTTCGATCGGACTGCTCTTGTGGTATCTGGCGGTGTCGGTGTGGATGGCCCAAGCCCCGGTCGATCCCCAGTTCTGGTTGATTGCGAGTATTTTGCCGGCCGCCTTCGTCGTCCTCCTGATCGCGACGCATCGGTTCCTGCCGCTGTCGCATACTTCGTATGCGCTGATTACGGCGTTTCTCACGTTGCACACGATCGGGGTACATTACACCTATGCGGAGGTGCCGATTGGTCTCTGGTTGGATCAAGTCCTGCACCTCGGGCGCAACCATTTTGATCGGGTGGTGCATTTCAGTTTCGGCTTTCTGCTGGCCTATCCCATGGAAGAGTTGTTTCGCTTGAGTGCGAGCATCCGAGGATGGGTGGTGTATTACCTTCCCGTGATGACGGTTCTGGGATTGAGCGGACTCTGGGAAATCATCGAGTCGTGGGTGGCTCGTGCCGTGCACCCCGAATTGGGGGTGACCTACCTCGGTTCGCAAGGCGATGTCTGGGACGCACAGAAGGATATGGCCGCGGCGCTTTATGGCGCGTTGCTGTCGATGACGCTGTTGCTGGTCGTGCGTGCGTTGCGTGGAGCAGAGACCGCGCTGGAGTCAGAGGCGGCGTTCTCGGAATAACCAGTCGGGCATGCATGTTGTAGAGAGCGTGCAGAGTAGAAGCGAGGCGGACCGCCGTCGCATCGCGTTAGGCCTGTTTCTGGCCTATGGGTTGTTCTGGTCTCTGTTGGCAGTGGCGCCGGTCAGTCGCCAAGATTGGTTGCTCGAAAATCTGCTGGCCGTTGGGCTGGTCACGACTCTGGTATTCACCTATCGGCGGTTCCCGTTTTCCCTCACGTCCTACGCCCTCATTGCGGCATTTATGGTGCTGCACGCGATCGGCGCCCATTACACGTACTCAGAGGTTCCTTTCGGGTTTTGGCTCAAGGATGTGTTGGCATTGAGCCGGAATCCCTTCGACCGGCTCGTCCATTTTGCCTATGGTTTGCTGCTGGCCTATCCGTTGCGCGAGTTGCTCGTACGCTTGGCCGGATTGCGTGGAGGATGGTCCTATTTTTTGCCGGTCAGCGGCGTGCTGGCGCAGAGCGGATTTTTCGAAGTGGTTGAAGCGATCGTGGCCATGATCGTCAGTCCGGAGTTGGGCAGTATGTATCTCGGCACGCAAGGCGACGAATGGGATGCGCAGAAGGATATGGCGGCGGCCTTCGGGGGGGCGGTGCTGGCCATGGCGCTCACGGTGTGGTTGGAGAGGAATCGGACCCTCGACTCCGCATAGCGATTGCCCTATGTTCGCTGCGCCTGCATCATCTGGATCGGTCCCGCCCGCGGCGCAGACGGTCGCCCTGTCTGCGGCCATTCGCCCCAGTTTCACACCGTCGTGCTGTGGACATTCTCCGCAGCCATCCTACCGGATGAGGCGTTCCTGGCGGATGTCCTCAGCCTGCAGAGCCACTTCTGTGCGAGGTGCGAGTCCTGGCATGTCTGTTGCGCTCTTCATCGTGGAATCTCTGTGTCGACTCATCCCGCGGAGGTACGCATGACAACCGTATGGAGCTTGGGGATCGCCTGGGTCTTGCTCGTGACTCTATCGTTCACTGCGTGCGCCCCGCCGACTCCCAAAGTCGAGCGGGCCGGTCCCTCGCCGGCTAGTGAGCCGGAATCGCGCCCCCTGTCCGATTCGGCAGGATCGCTCGGGCGTTAGGGCAACACCTTGCGGAGCCACGAGGGCTTATGGGGAAGCGCATTGCGATGATTCAGGGGCATCCTGATGGGCAGACTCGCCATTTTTGCCATGCTCTGGCGGATGAGTATGCCAAGGGCTGTGAGGATGGCGGGCATGAGGTGAGGCGGATCGAGGTCGCCCGGCTGGAGTTTCCTCTGTTGCGGACGAAAGAGGAGTTTGAGCATGGCGTCCCGTCCGATTCGATCAAGCAGGCGCAGGATGCCATTCGATGGGCGGACCATCTGGTCATTGTCTACCCACTCTGGCTGGGATCGATGCCGGCCCTCTTAAAAGCGTTTTTTGAACAGGTGTTTCGCCCTGGTGTCGCCTTCGAATATCAAGCACGCGGGCAGATGGCCAGGAAGCTCTTCACGGGAAAGTCGGCGCGTATCGTGGTGACGATGGGTATGCCGGCGTTGGTGTACCGGTGGTTCTTCTTCGCCCACAGTCTCAAGAGTGTTCAGCGCAACATACTTGGCTTCTGCGGTATCGGGCCCACGCGGACGACCCTGGTCGGCGGGATAGAGGGGCTGAATGAGCGGCAACGCGCCACCTGGCTGGATCGGCTCCGTGCCTTAGGAGATGCGGGACGATGAAGGGCGACGCTCCGTCGTCAGGGAGGACCACGGAGAGAGCCCCCTTTGTCCAGAATGGTGAGGAGGGCACATCATGTCCGGAATCGAGACAGTTCGTGCGTCGGTCGAGAAGAAACTTGAGGCGTTGGAGCATCAAGCGGAGGCCCTGGAGGCGCAACTCACGCAGACCAGGGAACAGGTATTGGAACGGGTGGAGGAGGGAAAGCGGCAGTTGCACGACCTGGTGACGTCGGTGCGGAATGAACTGTCGGCTTCACCGGGTGTCGTCGATCAGGTCAAGGCTGAGCTGCAGACCGCGCTGGACCATCTGCAGGTACAACTGGCATTGGGGAAGGCCGAGGCGCGTGACGTCTTAGAAGAGCAGCGTGAAAAAATTCTGCAGGCGCTGCGCCACTTCGAGTCTTCGGCGGATCGAACATTGACGGGTGCGGCATTCCGGTCAGGGAGGTTGTGGGAGGACTTGGTTGAGCGGGCAAGCAGGCTTGAAGCGGAGTTCGAGGCCGTGAGGCACGGATGGCTGGATGAACGCGGGGCACAGCGTCACATGGTTGAGGCCACCCAACAAGAGTTGCTCGGGCGGTTGCGCGCCTATCGGGATGGTCTCAGAGTAAAACGCCAAATGGTACGGGCGCGGGCCGATACGTTTGAGATCGACCTGCGAGAGGGATTAACGCAGATAAAAACGGCGTTTCGGAGGCTGTTCGAGTAATCCGGTGAAGCAGCGGTGATGTGGGCGTGGTGGCACCGGGCCTGACGTGAGGTCAGGATCGGTGCCTACTCGATGTGGTGAGGGCATGCCGTCACTGGGTGTACAGCAACTTCCGGCACTCGGCCAGAATATAGACCGGCCGCGTGTCGTTCCCCTTTTTGTCAGGGTTGTGCCCGATGGCCATACCGGTGATCACCATGCCCGGGGGACAGGTCCAATGATCGACCCTCAGCATCCCGCCCAATCCGAAGGCATCCGGTATTTTATCGCTGAGCGTAAAGTCGTCGACGGGCCGGCCGTTTGTTCCGGCAGCCTGAATTGCCGCGGCGCCTGTGTGTTCTAGGGCGATTTGTAACAGGCTTTTTGAACTGGTCAAGGCGTTGGCAACTTCGAAGATTCCAAACGTGAGGTGCTGGCTGGCCGCAGTCGCTTCATACAGTTTGCCTTCCCGTTCGAAGTTAAACAGAAAATCAGATTTCTGAGCAGCTCCAACCATGCCGCCGTCCGGCGCTATATCGCGGCAGGAGAATCGGAACGATTCCCATGTGCGATTGTTGACCTCCCTGATGGAAAAGCCTGAGACCACGCCGTTGGGGAAGAGATCGAGGCAGGAGATGAAACGGCTCTCGATGACCTTGTCCTTGAGGTAATCGAGGTCGTTGCAGGCCACCCATACCGATCCAACCGGGCCCTTGATGGGTAAATTCTTGGGCACACAGCCGGCGACGATGAAGGTTCGTCCGGGGGTGGAAGTATATTGCTTGTCCTTCGTGTCCAAAGGGCTCTTATCCAGATAGTAGCCCTGCTGGTGATGGATGGCGGCCGTCACATCGGATCCAGCCTGGGCCCAGAATCCTGCCGCGAGCGTCAGTTCCTGGGGATCGTCGTAGTAGCGAACGGTGCCGTCCTTGATGATCTGGTTCAGCGTGACTTCGGCAGCGGCGGCGGCCGGCATGGCCACTGCCGCCATGAGCATCACGCTCATGAGTGACGTGAGTTGCTTCATAGGTCAGTCCTCTCTGAATCGTCGCTCGCCGATTGTGCTTACCTGTCTTGTACGTGGAGGGATGATCGGTCCTGCTCCAACTGTTGGAGTCTCGCTTGTAGGGCCGCGATGTTCTGGTGCTGTTCGATCGCATGCAGGGTCAGTTCCTCGATCTTCCGCAAGAGTCTGGCTTGCATGTCTCCCAGGCCGATGCCCTGCTGCTCCGCTTCCACGGCGCTGGGCATGTCCGGCAAATGGTGATGGCTCTGAATGAAGCCTTCGACTTCCGGCAGGGACTTGAGTTGATAGTCGGGCTGAAACACAAAATCCGCCCAGTCTTTGATGAGCTTGATGCGCACCTCTTCAGCCAGGATCTTCCCGCCGACCACGAGTTTGTAATCCGTGGGAAGCCGTTCGGTAAGATTGTTGACTCCGACGGCGATTCCGCGTCCTACAGCGAGGTCGAAGACCCCGTCCGGCACCAAATCGGTTCTGCCGGCGGCGCCGCCCAGATACACTCGCTTGGTATCGGCTTGGAGGACCGTGGCTGTCGCGTCTCTGAACGTCGAACGGAGGCTGAGCAAAATTTCTTCATCACCGGAGAGGGGACGCTGGATCTCGAGAAGCGGCTTCTTGCCTCCGCCTGCCGCTGGTTCAAATCCTAAGGCCACGGTTCCCGGTCGCCAAATGGCTCCGGTCGGAGTTTGCGATCCGTTCCATTGTTCTGCGTGGACGGTTGCGGCCATCGTGCCGAGTAGGAAGAGTGTGGTCAGGGCGGCCTTCACGTGGATGTACGTAGCCATGTCAATGTCCTCCGTGCGTCATGGTCGAATGGTGTGCAGGTGCTCCGGCCGCTGTGCATAGCAAGGAGCCTGCCTTGCTGTTGAGCACATGGCACGAGCTCCCTATCTGTATTTCGTGAGGGCCCCGATCACTCTGCCGGTGCAGAGTTGTATCTCTCTCGATACGATGTAGGAAAAAGAGATACGATGCCGGTCCGCGGATCGGTCATCGAAATTGACAGCGCCCGGTCACCCGCGTAGCCTCTCATTACTTTTTTTCATGGAAAGGATGGCATCATGGCCACTCGGCAATTGCTCCCCGATCGGATCATGCAACTCGGGTTCGGGTTTTGGGGTTCGAAGACCCTGCTCAGCGCGGTGGAACTTGGGCTGTTCACGGAACTCGCCAACGGATCGCGCGATGCCAAGTCGCTCGCGAAGCGGCTGAAGCTGCATCCACGAAGCGCGCGGGACTTCTTCGATGCGCTGGTGGCGCTTGGCCTGCTGAAACGGATCGGGGCACGGTATGCGAACACGGCTGAAACCGCATTGTTCCTGGATCGCGCCAAGCCGACCTATGTCGGCGGCATCCTTGAAATGGCCAATGCCAGGCTCTACCGGTTTTGGGGATCGTTGACGGAGGCGCTTCAGACCGGCAAACCACAAAACGAGGTCAAAACGGGCGAAGATTTTTTCGGCACGCTCTACGCCGATCCCCAACGGCTGGAAGGATTCCTCAAGGCGATGACCGGCCTCAGTCGCGGCACGGCGCGCGCGATTGCGGCACAGTTTCCCTGGAAGCGATATCATTCCTTCGTCGACATCGGATGCGCGCAAGGCGGTGTGGCGGTGGAGATCGCGCTGGCGCACAAGCATCTCACCGGGCAGGGTATGGATCTCCCCGTCGTGCGGCCGGTATTCGAGGCCTACACAAAGAGTCAACGGCTGCAGAAGCGGGTCACGTTTCACCCCGGAGACTTCTTCAAGGAACCCTTGCCGAAGGCTGATGTGCTCATCATGGGCCACATCCTGCACGACTGGGATCTCAAAGAAAAAATGATGCTGTTGCGTAAGGCCTATGCCGCCTTGCCGACCGGGGGCGCGTTGATCGTGCATGAGGCGCTGATCGATGATGCGCGGAAGCAGAACGCATTCGGCTTGCTGATGAGTTTGAATATGCTGATCGAGACGCACGGCGGGTTCGACTTCACCGGTGCGGACTGCCGGAGTTGGATGAAGAAGGCCGGCTTCACACGCACGAAGGTCGAATCGCTGGCCGGGCCGGATTCCATGGTGATCGCCATCAAATGAGGATCGGGTTCTATCCCGGCCATCGGGCTCCCGTGAAGTTTTGCATTCCGGCGCCTTGACAGGTCGCACCAAGCAGCGTAAATTTTTTGCGTTTCGACATACTACGAGGCCAAAGAGCGTACCGCTCCGAGCCCGAACGACCCGTAACTGGGTGGTTCGGGCTTTTTTATTGTCTGCGGCCGGGGTATTCCGCACCTCGGCCTAGGTAAGAGGTGTCTTATGTTCGGACATCGTTCACGCATCTACCGCCTTCTGTTTGTGCTGGGTCTGTGCTGTCTGGGAGGGGGCGCCCCCGCATGGGCGGACTACAACGTCATCGAGGTGCCCGACGGAGGAACGATCAAGGGCCAGGCCGTCTGGAAGGGGGCGATTCCCAAGGTGCCGCCGCTCAGGGTGTTCGCTGATCTTGATGCCTGCGGGATGCAGGTGTCCTCGCCTGTCCTGCGCGTCGACCAGGCCACGAACGGTGTTCAGGATGTGCTGGTGTACCTTGAGCGAGTGGACCGTGGGAAAGCGGCGGAGGCCGTCTATCGCCTTCCCATGGGGAAGGGTGCGGCGTCGTCCGCAGCGCAGACCTGTCAGTTCCAGCATCCGGTCTTTCCATTTGTGCGTACGTCACAGGTCGGACTGATCAATTTCGAGTCGGTGCTGCACAATCCCCATTTCTTCAGCGAGAAACAGGCCAGCCTGTTTAACCTCGCCCTGCCGACTCCCGATCGCGAAATCACGACCGCGCTGCCCAGAGCCCGCGGGGTCGGGTTGCGGCTGCAATGTGATGTGCATGTGCACATGAATGCCTGGGCGGCGGCGTTCGATCACCCCTATTTCGCCGTGACCGATTCACAGGGGCGCTTTGAAATCAGCGGCATCCCGCCGGGATCCTACACCGTGGTAGCCTGGCATTCCGGCTATAACATCCTCAAGTTCAACGCCTCTCGTCCGGTCTACGACGAACCTCATGTCATTCGGAAGACGGTGACGATCGCACCGCAGGCCTTGGTCGAATCCCAGTTTGAGTTTCCTGTCCGTCCAGTCGACGTCGATTGGACCATCGCCGGTGGGTTGGAACTGCCGCCTGAATAATCACCCGTCGGGCCAGGTCGATGCCGGGGCCGATGGAATGTTCGACGACACAGTGAGTCGTGGGAGGGAGCGATGAAGTACTCGATCAGTCATGTCAGGGCTGGGATCGCGGCGCTGCTCGTCTTGTTCGCGCTGGTCAGCTACGAATTGAGCGGACTCGTCCAGAAGGCCGAGGCGATTCCGGCATTTGCCCGCAAATATGATTTTAAGTGTAACGTCTGCCACGTACCGGGATTTCCGAAGTTGAACGATTTCGGCAATCTGTTCCGGGATCGCGGCTACCAACTCGGGTCCGATGCGGATTCGCCGGTGTATGAAGGCATCGGGATGGGTTATTGGCCGGTGTCGCTGCGGACCACCGTTGGGTATCAGGCGGCGAATGTGCGGACGGATGGACGCGGTGTGACGACGGGCGGTTTTGGTTTCACCGGCCTGGATCTGCTGAGTTTCGGGACGCTCGATCGCAACCTGGCCTTCGGCGTCGTCTTCACGCCAGGGCTCGGCAGCGCAGGCTTCGGGACTGGCGGGTCGGATGGCGACTTGGAAGCGGCGTTCGTCCGTCTCATGCGGCTCGAACGATTTTTCGGGGTGAAGAGCGTGAGCGGCGACTACTTGCTCAACCTCAAGGTCGGCAAATTCGAGCTCGACCTTCCGTTCAGTGAAAAGCGCAGCCCGACCTTGAACACGACGTTTGCGATGTACCATTACATGCCGGGGACGCCCTACACGGCGACGATCGGCGGCACGTCCACCAGTTCCTATCTCAATCCGAATACGTTTGCCATCGGTGAAAATCAACCCGGCGCGGAGTTATCGGGCATCAAAAAGACGGCAGGCACCGACGGGTACTTTCGATATTCCCTCTCTGCCCTGGCGACAAATAGTTTTTCCGGCCCCTTGAGCGGCTGCGCGTCGGGCACCACCTGCGGAACGGGTGGGAGGAACGTCAACTTCTACGGCCATGTCACGCAATCGTTCGGTGGGTACGGCATCGTCACGGGACAGCGGGTCGGCCTCTTCGGCGCCTACGGCACCGCACCGACGTTGGTGAACCCGACCTGCCCGACCTGCCAGGCCGTGGCCGGGAGCGGGCAACCGTTCACTCGTCTGGGGGTGGATGTGAGTCTGACGTTGAATGGGGAATGGAATTTGTTCGGGGCCTGGATGTGGGGGAACGACAGCAAGAACATGTTCGTATCGCAGGGCATTGCCGACGCGCAAAACGCCTCATGGAACGGGGCCTTTGTCGAACTCGATTATGCGCCGGCGCTGTTGCCGTTGTTGGAGATGCCGGATTGGTTTTTTGCGTACCGCTATGATCTCATTCGGAACAATCGCCAAGGCGACCCGACGTTTGCCAAGAATTATAATAACGTCGATTCACATACGGTGTTGGTCCGATACTTCATTCATCACTCGACCAGGACCGACTTGGCTCTCCATGCGGAGTACAACAGTTACCGCACGACCGGCGTGGGAACGAACGGCGGTGATCTCCTCGGCCAGACGATGTTGGTCGGGTTCGATTTTGCGTACTGAACGATCCGGCAGGGACACAGTGGTCAGGGAGGGGAGCGATGTCCATGCGATGGGATAGGGCGTTATGGCTTTGGCTGTGCCTGGTATTGGTCGGTTGCGCGAGTGCGGCACCTCAAGCCGAGCCCCCCTGCTTCTCCTGCGGCGATCAACGGCTGGTGCGAATTGTGCCGCTGACGAAGCTTCGGTCGAACGATCAGGGAAGTCGATTTCAGCATCCGGTAAATCTGTCGCAGGCAGAGTGGGAGACAGTCCTGCGTGGTGTGATGGTGCGCAGCACGCACAGCCCTTTGCTCGGGCCGTCGTACCAGGGGGCCACGGAATCGCTGTTTCTCGATGAAGAGGTGCATGCCTTCGGAGCCTCACTCCGGCAGGCGTTTCGACAGGCAACCGAGCAGGAACAGGTTGTCTTCGCGCTGGCCCGCCCATCGGAGACGGGAGTGACCCAGGTGACCTCCGGTGCCTGGTTCGTTGAGGCGGGTCGAATGCACCTCCGACTGGCCAATTGCCGGGTGGCGGTCACGATGCCGTCGATCCAGCGACAAATTTGGATCGACCCCCTCTTTGCACAGGCTGGAACGTTTTATGAACTGGTGCCGGGGAACCACCAGACCTTGGTGAACCAGCCGTCCGGCGGCGGGGGGGTGTTTCGCCTCGATCCGGTGGAGCTGGTGATCGACCGTTCCGGTCGGCGTGAAGAGGTAGCGCCGGCTGCTCCCGAGGGACCGCCCAGTCTTCCCGCGGTGTCTTCGTTGGAAGAACGGCTTGCGGTGCTCAAGCGTCTTCGCGACCAGGAATTGATCACGGAAGAGGAGTATCGCCTAAAGAAACAGCAACTGTTGGAGCGGTTGTAACAGCGATGTGCACGCCCTTCGGGGTCCGCGATTGGGTCCGGCTGGAGAGAATTCTGGCTTGCCCCTGCCTCTTCGAGTAAGATGCCGGGGCATGAAGGTTCAGACGAGGACATGGCCCCTCCCTGCGCAGGATGACTGGTCGACGCCATTTGCCGAGCTCCTGCTGGAACAACTCGATCTCCGTACGGGGCTGCGCATCCTCGACATTGCCTCCGGTCATGGCATTCCAGCGTTTTACCTGGCGGAGCGCGTCGGTCCGACAGGCTCCGTGATCGGCATCGATGCCAGCCGGAGCCAGGTCGCGAGCGCGCGCGCCATTCAGCGGGCCGAGCTTCCCTGGTTGCGATTCGACTGTGTCGACATGCGCGCCCTTCCCGCATCCCTTCCCACATTCCAACGTATCACCGGCAATCTCTCCGTGATGTTCCTCCGACCGAATCGGTTTGAGGCGATGAAGGGACTCATCGAACATCTGGAACCCGGCGGTCAGTTGGTGTTGACCTTTCCCTCGCTCGGCACGTTCGATTCCATCTGGAAGCGAATCGACCAGGAAATGAGCCGACATGGATTGACCATCGAGCGTGAACGGCTGGCCGCGCATGTGGCGGAGCGGCCCTCGGCGGCGGAGGCGCGTGGTTGGCTGGAACAGCTCGCTATGGAGCGGATCGACGTGATCGAGCGGCCGCTTGAGGTGGCCAGTGGGTCCGGGCAACGGTTTCTCCAGCATCCGCTGTTACGTGGTGGATTTCTCGACGATGCCTACGAATGTTTCGAAGACGCCGGGCTGGCCGATACGGTCATGAGCAGCGTAGCAGCGGATCTTGAGAGTATGATCCCGTTGACGGCCCGGCGTTGCGCACTGAGTGGTTGGAAGCCCCACGCGTAAGACTGTGCCGTGGGGTTAGGGCCGCGGCTCCTCCGCATACCGGCTATGCAGTTTGACCGGCGCAGCCCGCTTCTTGCGCATGCGAATATTCAGCATCTCCACCGTGACCGAAAAAGCCATGGAGAAATAAATGTAGCCCTTCGGGACGTGCACGTCGAATCCCTCGACCATCAAGGTCACGCCGACCAGGATCAAGAACGACAGGGCCAGAATCTTGATCGTCGGATGCGCTTCCACGAAATCGCCGATCGCCTTCGCGGCCATCAGCATCACCACCACGGCCAGGATGATGGCCACCGCCATGATCGATACATGCTCGACGAGGCCGACGGCTGTGATCACGGAGTCCAACGAAAAGACGATGTCCAGGAGCGCGATCTGGAGCAGCACCATCCCGAGGCCCGCGGCGGCGGCGGGCTTGTGGCCCTCCTCGACACCCTCCAGGCTGTTGTGAATTTCGTGCGTGGCCTTGGCCATGAGGAACAGCCCGCCCCCGATCAAAATCACATCACGGCCCGAGACTCCGTGACCGAACACCGTGAACCAGGGTTTGGTCAAGCCCATGACCCAGGAAATCGAAAACAGCAGCCCGAGCCTGGCCATCATGGCGAGACCCAGGCCCACCCGGCGCGCGACGGCGCGTTGCGACTCCGGCAGGCGGCCGACCAGGACGGACAGGAAGATGATATTGTCGATGCCCAGCACGATTTCCAATGCGGTAAGGGTTCCCAGGGCGATCCATACTTCAGGATTGGCAAGCCAGTCCAACATCAGCGGCTCCATTCGTCTAAGAGGGGGCGAGTGACTCGATCCGTCATGCGCGCAGGCGTGGGAACATCACGTATGGAGCGAGTCTACCGTTCGTGGCGGGTGGGCGCAATCAAAACGTCGAGACTGGCGTGGTGCGGTCAGACGGGATCTTCGGGATGGGACGGCAGATGATGCAGGGTTTCGAGGAAGAGCAGAGTCAGGTCCTGGGTCATCAGATTGACCTGCGTCTTGAGCAGGCCCAGCATCTCGCTGCGATGCCGGAGTTCGTTGATGCGGTAGATGCCGCCCCTGCCGAAATAGAGCTCCACCAACCGCTGCTCTCCCTTTGACCCTGGCTTCCCGAGGCGGGGCCGCCAGTTGCCGATGATGTGGTCTCGGCGGCTCCGTTTGCCGTTGGGGCGGATGGGACTGTTCAGATAGCGCCAGACTGGCTGAGGAAATTGCCGGCGAGACTGATCGTTGTGCCACACATCGGCCATGAGGTTGCGCCCATGCTTGAACTCATAAGCTTGGTCTCCGCCTAATGCGGCCACCCCGAATCCCAACGCCGCCACGCTGCCCGAGAGATCAATCAAGCCGGACAGAATCTCCGATCCCAGGAGCAAAAAGGTGCCGGCGAAGACGCCCGAAATGGAGTCGGCCAGAATCGCCATGACCGTGCGCCCCTGTTGGACATCGTTGCGGATCTCCTCCAGCTGAGAGGCCAGGTCCTCTGCCCGCGCCTTCTCGCACTCCAGCTCGGCGGCAATACTGTTGGCCTCGACGAGGGCCAGGAGCAGACGGTCGGACAATTCCTGACGGATGGCCAGGGAGCGCAATGAGGCGCCGTCCCACCCGCGCGCCAGATCTCCTTCGAGCAACTGAAATTCAGCCAAGAGATGGTGCACGCCGATGATTGCGGCAATTTCCCTGGCTCGCGGCGAGAACCGCAGAGACTCGATCGGGGTGGGAGAGGCGGTCGGCGAGGGGTTGTCGATTCGGTAAGTGGTACCGATGGGCGGAAGGCCGACGACTTGTGTGGGTGGACTCGTCGTGGGGACGCAGTGACTCTCGGTAATCTCGTCCTCGTCGTCGTCCGCCGCCCGGACATGGAGCCCTCCGGCGCAGCCCTGCAGGAGGGCGATCGAGAGACACAGGGTGAGAATGCGGCGTGAGAGTTCAGCGGCCATGTGTATGACGACAGACGCAGGGGTGTCCCGACAGGGCACACGATCCGGTCAGAATAGGATCGCAACATGAAGATCCTATGAAGCGCAGATGAATGGTTGATGAATGCCGGCGGCCGACGCGGCTCCGCTCAGGCCGAACCGCGTTTTAGAAAATCCGGGCGGTCCCGAATGGCGACCATCTTGACCAGATCCCGGATTGAGAGAACGCCGACGACTTTCTCATGCTCCGTGACGGCCAGATGCCGGATTCGCTTCGCCGCCATCCGCTCGCTGGCGTCTCGGATTGTGCGGTTGATGTCGATGTCGAGCAACGGCGAGTTCATGAGGGCGCCCACCCGCATCGCCTCCGGATCGAGTTGATAGGCGAGGAGCTTTCGCACCAGATCGCCTTCGGTGATGATCCCCACCAGTTCATCGGCCTCGATCACAAAGAGCGCACCGATGTGTTTCTCGCTCATGCGTTGGGCTGCGGCCAGCGCGGTTTCCTCGCTGCCGATGGTTTCAATGGCGGTTTTCATGAGGACGCTCAACGGACGGTACACATTCGACAGCGCTTGCACCGGCCCGCCGTCGGCATCGACGAAGTGCCGCACGAGGTCGCGGACCGAGATCACGCCGAGGACGTCCGTTCCCTCGGTCACCACCAGGTGGCGCACGTTCTTGGTTTGCATCAGATGGCTGGCATCGACCATCGGACGATCCGGTGCGATGGTAATGAGCGGGCTGCTCATAATGTCCGCCATGCTGGTTCTGGAGGGAACCTTGCCCTGCGCCAGGACCTTCGAAACCAGGTCGGTCTCGGTGACAATGCCCGCGATGCGGCAATCGTTATGCGGGCGGTCGAAGGATTCCACTAGGACCGACCCGATACTGCGGGTTTTCATTCTGGCGGCGACGGTCACGACGGAGGTGTCTTGTGGGACCACTTCCAATTGGCGGTGCATATAGTCGCTGACATGCTGGCCCGATGCGGTCGTCATACGCGCTCCTTTTCTTCAGCACACGTTTCGCTGAGGCATGGTTTGTCTGATACCGGTGGTCTTTCAGGCATAGGTACGATCACCTCGAATGCCCCTGTTCGCCCTCACTTCGCCGGCACCGGCTGTCTGGCTTTCAGCCGTCCGCCGACGAGCTTGTGGAGTTCGTCGGCGAGCAGCAGTCCGATGGCGCCCACAATCAGAGGGATGAAGATCCAGGCCGGGAGGGACGCGGTGCCCAGGACCCAGTGCCCCACCGGGCTGTACGTCAAGATCAACAGGAGGGTGCTCTCCACGACGATGCCGACCACGATCAACGGATTGCTGAACCAGCCGAGGCGGAACGCGGAAGTCCGGTCGGATCGGCAGGCAAACACGTTGGCCGCTTGTGCGGCGACAATTCCGGCAAAGGTCACGGTCGTGGCCTCCTTATATAGCGGCGCGTTCCAGTCGAGTGGGGTCCCCCACGTCCAACCCTGGCTATGCAGATACAGAAAAAATCCTCCCATGGCAATGGCCGTTTCGATCAATCCGAGGAAGCCATAGGCCCTCACCAGCACCTCACGGTTGAGCAGCCGCTCTGTTCGTGGTCGGGGAGGCTCATCCATGATGTTGCCGTGCGGAGGCTCCGCTGCAAGGGCTAATGCCGGAACCATGTCGGTACCCAGATCCACGGCGAGAATTTGCGGCACGGTCAGTGCCAACGGCGCCGACGAGAGGCCGAATGCCAGGTAGGGCATGACTTCCGGCACGTTGCTCGCGAGCACGTAGGTGATGAATTTACGGATGTTCGTGAAGACGGCGCGCCCTTCCTCGATCGCACTGACGATCGTGGCGAAATTGTCGTCCAGCAGGATCATCGACGCCGTTTCCTTGGCCACATCCGTCCCGGCCACGCCCATGGCGATCCCGATGTCCGCCGTCTTCAGCGCCGGGGCATCGTTCACGCCATCGCCGGTGACGGCCACGACTTCGCGCATCCCTTTGAGCACCGACACGATGCGCATTTTGTGTCGGGGCGCCATGCGGGCGAAGATGGGATCAGGTTCTCCCGGTGACGTCGGGGTGAGCAGGCGGCGGAGTTGGTCGTCGCTGAAGGTGTCGATCTGCGAGCCTTCGATGACCGGCACGAAACGGCCCGGCGCCGTCACGACCGATTCCTGCGCCAGACCGATCTTTCGTGCGATCGCCAGGGCCGTCAGGGGGTGGTCGCCCGTAATCATGATGACCCGAATCCCGGCCCGCCGGCATGTGGTGATGGCGTCAGGCACCTCGCGGTGTGGAGGGTCCATCATGGCCACCAGTCCGAGAAAGGTCAGCCCATGTTCGACAGTGTCGGCGTCCAGCTCCTCTACGCCCCGTTCCACCTCACGCATGGCCAGGGCCAGCACTCGATAGGCCTGTTGCGCGAAGACTTGTCCCTGGGCCAGGACCTTCTTCCGTTCGTCCAAGGTGAGTTCCGTAACCGCCGATGAGCTCTGTTGCCTGGTGCACAGGGGGAGCACCGATTCCGGCGCCCCTTTCGTGAAGGCGAGGAGGCGCCCCTCGCCCCAGTGGAGGGTGGTCATGCGTTTGCGATCCGCATCGAAGGGCAGTTCGCCCATACGCCGCAATGGCGGACGGTGGAGGAGTCCATGGTCGGCGGCAAACTCCAGTAGTGCGGTTTCGGTGGGATCACCGGTGGCCTGGCTGCGGCCGTCCGGTCGGCGTGTGCGCTTCGCGTTGTTGCAGTGCACCATGGCATCGAAGAGCGGCCGCCAGCGTTCGGCCTCGGCGGCACTGATAAGCCGGTTCCTGGTAAACAAGCAGCTTTCCCGGGATTCCACAACCAGGTCGTCGACGTAGAGTTTGTCCACCCGCATACGGTTTTCCGTCAGCGTGCCCGTCTTGTCGGTGCAGATGACGGTGGTGCAGCCCAGGGTTTCGACGGAGGCGAGGTGTTTGATGAGTGCTTTGCGCGCCGCCATGCGCTGGCTGCCCATGGCGAGGGCGAGGGTGACCGTCGGGAGCAAGCCCTCGGGTACGTTGGCCACGATGATGCCGATGCCGAAAATCGCACTCGTCCAGAAGCCCAATCCCATTCCGACGCCGATGGTAAAAAAGATCAACCCCATGACCAGGGAGAGTCCGGCGACCACGTGGGTCACTTTCACGATTTCCTGCTGCAGCGGACTCAAGCCCGTCTGGACGGTAGTGGTCAGGCGCGCAATTTTTCCGAATTCGGTCTTAAGTCCGGTGGCGAACACCACCCCCTGACCATGTCCGGATAAGACCGTGGTGCCGGCGAAGACCAGATTGGGGATGTCGAGCGGATGGCCGTCGGTGATGGGCTCGGCGATCCGCCGTTGGGGTTTCGATTCGCCCGTGAGCGAGGAATTATCGACGCGCATGCCCACGGCCTCTGTCAGTCTGGCATCGGCAGGCACCTGCTCGCCTTCTTCCAGGATGAGCACATCCCCCGGCACGAGTTCGCTCCGGGCGATCTGTTGTTGCTGGCCGTCGCGCATCACCCAGGCTTTGGCCGGCAACAGGTTGCGCAAGGCTTGAACGGCGCGTTCGGCCTTGTACTCCTGGAGAAAGGCAAACACCGCATTGATGAGAATAACCCCGAGAATCGCCCAGCCGAGCGTGGCCATGCCTTGGCCTTCATGCAGCGCGTCGGCGAGAAAGGCCAAGCCTGCCGCCACCCAGAGGAGGAGCGCCAGAAAGTGTGTGAATTGACGTGCAAACCGGCTGATCAGCGGGGTGCGGCGCAGGGCCTGCAGGCTGTTCGGGCCGTCCCGGATGGTCCGGCGTCGCACGTCGTCCGCCGACAGCCCCTGAGGGCTTGTGGTGAGGGCGCGATACACTTGGCTGGGCGCCAGGCGGCAGATCTCGAGGGCAGACAGTTCAGGCACGCCATCCTCGCACAATGAGCACCGAGCAGGACGCGTACTTCAGCAAGGTCTCCGAGACACTTCCCAACTGCAGCCGCTCGGACCCGGTCAGGCCGCGCGAGCCGGCCACCAGGAGATCGATGTCGCGTGGGGCGGCCTGCCGGAGGAGCGCGTCGGTCACATGGTCGAGCTGCACCTTGGTGGTCACCGCATAGTTGTCGGCAAGGAAACGGGCCCGGAGCTTCTCCACCATCTGCTCTGCCGCCAGACGTTTCGGCGCGGAAATCTGTTCGACCTGCTCTCGTGAGAGGTACTTGGTCGCGAGTTCCGTGACGGCGGGCTCGACGACGGAGAGCACCGTGACATGAGCCGAGTCCGGGAGGAACCGTTTGCACAGAAAACTGCAGGCCCCTTGGGAATGTTTGGACGTATCGGCCGCGAACAGGACGTGGGCAAGGGCCGTCAGCGGACGCTTGACGACGAGTACCGGGCAGGGAGCCAACGCGCTGACTTTGCGTGACACACTGCCGAGCAGATAGTGTTCCGCATCACTGAGGCCGCGAGAGCCAACGACGAGCAAGTCGGCTTTCTTCTGTTTGGCCACCTTCGTAATGGTGTCCGCCACGCGGCCGTGCGCGAGGACCGTCTCGATGTTGGTGCGGGGCTTGGTCGTTGCCTGCTTCAGCGCGAGCTTTGCCAACCCTTCGAAGCGCCGCAGAATCAGATCGCCCGCCTTCGTCATGGCGGCGATGGCCTGCTTGGACAAGGTCGCATGTTTGCGGGCGGAGGATTTGAGCGAAGCACTGTCCACCACGTGCAGCAGCGTGACGCTGTCTGGTGGTCGGCCGGCGATGGCCTCCAACATCTGTACGCTCCATTCGGCGAATTCTGACCCGTCCACGGCAATCAGCATCTTCATGTGTCGTTCTCCCCTGCGATCGGTCTTGGTCTATCCTGGAATAGGGTCTGCATCGGATGTGCCTGGAGCGGCGTGGGTTCCGGCCTCCTATTTTCAGGTAGTGCCGAACCCTTCGCGCCGGCGGCCAGGGTGCGGGGCCACGGCATTGCGGCGTTTTGCAGCAGTCTTGGGTGTCTTGTTGGGGTAATTGGCCTCAGTGGCCTCTGATCGGCCGCGAGAGTGAGAGGTAGGGAAGGCGGATTCCGCGCCACCGTGAGCGGCGGCATCCGGCGGTACTTAGGCATCACCATTGCGTGGAGGGACGGCAGGAGGGTGTTCACATGAGAGGACGTGATCGCGTCGTGTTGATGGGCGGGATCCTCGGGGTGGTCTTGTCACTATTCGGGTCGAGTGCCGATGCAGAGACGGTGGTGGCACGGGTGCTGCCGACTGGAGATGGGATCGAGCTGGAGTTTTCCGCCGATACCGGATCGCAAAAGGAGATCATTCCACTGTTTCAGAGCGGAAAGATTCGCTACTTCAGCGCCGGCATCGGCCAGGTTGAGCGCGCGGCCGCCTATCCGCCGTTCGGGTTGAAGTTGGTCTTCACCGCGGGAGGGAAACCCTTCGTGACCGGTGTAGGAGTGACCCTGCGTCATGCCAAGGGTGCGGCGCTGTTGACCATTCCCCGGGAGCAGATCACGGGACCCTGGTTGTTCATTGACCTGCCTGACGGAGTGTATGAGGTGGCGGCGACGCTCGGAGGCGTGACGCAAACCGTGAAGAACGTGAAGGTCCGGCACGGGCATATCACCACGCAGCATGTGCGTTGGGCGGAGGATCGCAGTCCCCCGCTGCCTGCTGACGTAGGACCGGAGTCGTAGTAGGAACGAAGAAGACGGCCGAGGAGGATGCATGGCGAGGACAGGGAAGGTTCCGGCGAAACGAGCGACTGGCCAGAGGGGCCCCGGCACAGGGTTTGAGCAGATGACGGTGAAGGACATCGTGAATACGCGCGCGAAGCCCGCGCGAGTCGAGATGAAGGGCGACAAGGTGGCGGCGTTGCTGGTGAAGGAGGGCTGCGCGGTTCCGGTGGTGGATAAGGCCAGGAGACTCGTCGGGATCGTCAGCGAGCATGATCTGTTGTCTGCCCTCGATGCAGGTCGCGCGTGGAAGGCGCAGCAGGCGGATGAGCTGATGAGCGCCAACCCCTATTCGGTGAGGCCGGAGACCACGCTGCCGACGCTCGTGCATGTGCTGACGGAGAGTGACCTGCTCTCAGCTCCGGTGGTGAATGAGGCGAACCGATTCCTGGGCGTCGTCACGCGTCGCGATGTGCTGCGGGTAGCACTCCGTTCTGCCGTGAAGCGGCGTCGCTAAGCCCGCTGTTTGAACGGCTGCCCGATGCGAGAGGGGATGATGTATGCGCCGAATAGATTTGTTGACTCAGGCCTGTGACCCAAAAACGCTGACGGTGGGGCAACTGATGCAGGATGCGGTGTTTACCTGCACACCGAGAACCGATGCGCTGACCATCGGCCGCCTCATGACCAAACAGAATTTCGGCGGATTGCCTGTGGTCGGCGACGACGGCACGCTCCTCGGGCTCGTGACCGAGTACGATCTGCTGCAAGCTATGATCGACGGGCGGGATTTGCGCAAGGTGTTCGCGTCGGAAATCATGACGACGGCACCGCTCACGGCGCGGGAGGAGATGCTGCTCGACGAGGTCGCCAACCTGTTTCAGGATCGGTATGTGACCCGCCTGCCGGTGGTGCGGGAGAAGAAACTCGTCGGTCTGGTGGCAAGACGGGACCTCTTGCACGGGTACATGAAGGCTTCGGAATACTGGTCGTAGTTGTATGTCTGGACATACTGGGACCTGTTACGCGCGTTTAGTGCAGTGGGTCGTGCTCATCCTCATCCTGTTCGCGTCCGGCATCTTGCGGGGGGAAGAGCTTGTGCCAAGGCGGGTCATCGAAGCCCGTTCTCCCTGTGCCGTCCATCACCCGAGCGATGAGCGTATTGCCTGGCAATGCCGACGGCTTCAGCGGGGAGAGACGCTCGAGAGGTTATTCGGTCGGCGGTGGATCGACGTGGCGCGATTCAACCGGATCGATCGTCGGCATGCGCAGCCGGGGAGGGAGATCAAAATTCCGACCCGGATCGAGGACGTGGCAGAGTTCACCCCCATGCCGCCCCGCTATCCTGTCGGAGAGCAAGAGCCGCAGCTCATCGTCGTCGATCTCCGTGAGCAGTTCCTGGGTGCCTACGAACGGGGCACGTTGCGATTCTCCTTGCCGATCGCGTCGGGAGAGCCGGACAATGAAACTCCTGTCGGAGACTACCGGATTACCGCAGCTCACCGTACTCATCGATCCTGCCTCTATGCCATCGAGGCGACGAACATACCGTACCCCATGCAGTATGCATTACAGTTCTACGTGAACGCGCAGGGCGTGAGTTATTGGATTCACGGTCGCGATTTGCCTGGATATCCGGCCTCTCACGGGTGCATCGGGTTGGCCGATGAGCGGATGCAGCGCCGGTATTACGGAGAGCCGGCCGATCCGGTATTGGACGATGCCAAGCGTTTGTATGATTGGGTGATCGGAGATCGAACAGACTCAGGAACGCTCCTTCCCATCTTGGAGGGCCCGCGCGTCGTCATTCTCGGCAGTCTTTCGGATGGCGGACAAGGGAGTCGATCCATTCCTTAGCGCAGCCGTCGATCCGGCAACGTCGGAGCACACAGGGTGCCGACGATGGCGAGCAGGCAGAAGCAGGCGCCTGCATAAAACGTAAACGCCGCACCAAGACGGTCCCAGAGGTATCCCGCCAGTGTGCTGGCCGTTAGCATGGCCAGTCCGCAAGCCAGGTTGAAACAGCCGTACGCGGTTCCGCGCAGATCCGATGGTGCCCTGTCTGCCACCATGGTGGCGAGTAGACCTTGCGTCATCCCCATGTGAATCCCCCACAGCGCCACGCCGCCCAGGACTACGCTCCAGTGATCGCCGGCGGCCAGCACGAGGTCGGCGCCGAGCAGCACCGCGAGGCCGTATACGAGCAACGGTCCATGGCCCACCCGGTCTGAGAGTTTGCCGAACGGGTAAGCGGAGGCACTGTAGACAACGTTCATGGCCACCATCACCAGGGGAATCAGGGCGAGGGGAATGCCGCCCTGTTGAGCGCGCAATACCAGAAACGCTTCACTAAAGCGCGCCAGGGTAAAGACGGAGCCGATTCCCACCACCCACCAGAAGGCCGGACTGAGGCGAGACAAATTTTCACGATTGATGGGATTGGCTCGTCGGGATGATGGTGACGAGGATGGCTCTCGTATGCCGAAAAACAGCAGTGCGACCGCCATCAGGCCTGGTATGACGGCTACCCAGAAGACTGCGCGAAAATTGTCGGCCCACAGCAGCATGAGTCCCGTGGCGAGCAAGGGACCCAGAAAAGCACCGACCGTGTCGAGAGATTGCCGGAGGCCGAATGCCGCTCCTCGAAGCTGCGGCGGGGCGATGTCCGCCACCAGTGCATCGCGCGGCGCACCGCGTATGCCTTTTCCTAGTCGATCTAGCAAACGAGCGGTCAGGAGCGTGCCGATGTCCGGTGCCCAGGCGAAAAGCGGTTTGGTGAGCGCTCCGATGGCATACCCGCCGAGGGCCAGCCCCTTGCGTTTGCCGAGATAGTCGCTCAACGTGCCCGAAAAGATTTTGACTATAAGGGCCAGCGATTCGGCCAACCCTTCCACGATTCCCACCGCAATCGTCCCCGTGCCGAGCGTCGTGACCAT
Source organism: Nitrospira defluvii (assembly GCF_905220995.1). NCBI lineage: Bacteria > Pseudomonadati > Nitrospirota > Nitrospiria > Nitrospirales > Nitrospiraceae > Nitrospira > Nitrospira defluvii. The sequence continues at coordinate 506,386 of NZ_CAJNBJ010000016.1, read as the reverse complement.
GAACAGCGGCAGCAGGCTGTGAATCATCTCCGAGGAGACGTCCATCAGAAGGCTGACGAAGCCCAAGATCCAGATGGCGGAGGGCATTCGGCGAAGTGAATGGGCGGGACGCATGTGCATAGGAATCGAGGAATCGATGCGATGGTCGGACCGGTTCGCTTCCGTTGCCCCGGAGGGGATTATAGGGAATGCAATGTAGGGCTGTCATGAGGGATTCCTCAGATTCTGGTAGAGCGTGAGCAGATCCTCTCCCTGTTTCCAGTCGTAACGAACAGCGTCGATCTGCCGTCCTGTCTCTTCGCGGTCGACCCACATCGCCCACTGTCCATTCTGGTCGGCGTCGTACCAGTAGAACAACGGAAACTCGGCCACATCCGGTTCTTCCGAGGTTGGATCGTCGTAGGAGATGCTGAGAATGTGCCGAGCCGTGCGATAGTCCACGTGGCCGTTCCCTTGTAGCGAATAGTCGCGAAACAGCAACCCAACGACAGCGTCGTAGGTTTGGTTGATCAGCAAATCATCCCCCGGTTCACTGGGGAGTGGAGCCTCCGCGTGAGAGGCGGTCGGCCAGACCAGGCAAATGGCCAGCAAGGCCGACAGACAACCTGTCCATGTCCTGCTCATCATGTCCTCCCTTCGTGTCTATGGGTGTGCCTGTCCCATCTTTGCGCTCCTTCCCTCTTCTCAAGACCCTGGAGATGTACCTAGTTCAGAAGGTTCGTAACCCTAACCCGCATTATTCATGACGTTTCTGCTGCAATCACCGATTCATGGCTGCGACGGGCCTTCGGCCGGCGGGCTCGCCCCTCGGATCCTCAACGTACTGCACGAGTACGCGTCGGATCCTCCCGGCTCCGCGCGCCGGTCTCGCAACATGACTCTGCGATGTCGCGACGAACCGTCATGAATAATACGGGCTAAGAGGAGAACGGGTGATGTGCAACGAGACGTCAGCTGAACGGCAAGGACATGCACTGGTCGAGGTACGCGGAAGGGGGCCGTCGCACAATCAGGGGATGTGGAACAGTGAGCGTCACAGGGACCGTAGCGGGACGCAGGGGCAACCGAGGACAGGGGGCTGGGCCTCTGCGCTTGTGTCAGGCACGCGCAGGCCCAGCCACATGATCGCGAAAGGAAGGCCTTCTCGTTACGATTTTCGCCGCTGGCGTTGGATCTGGCAGGCCTGTGGCCGTTGCAGGTCGGCAGGAATTCGGGTTGCCTCGTCCAGGCAGGCCTGGTCCAGCTGCGCCTGCACCAGGCCTAGTGCGCCACTGAGGTTGGCCCCGCGCAAGTTCGTCTGTTGCAGGTCGGCGTTGTTGAGTTGCGCTCCTGTCAGGTCGGCAGCACTCAAGTTGGCGTTGCGGAGATTGGCTTCCTGCAGGTTGGCCTGCACCACGACGGCGTGACTGAGATCGGCCTGGCTCAAGTCAGCGGCGACGAGGTTCGCCAGTTCCAGGTTCGCTTCGCTGAGCCGGGCTTGTTGCAGATGGGCTTTCGGGGCATAGATTTCCGTCAGGTCTGCTTTCCGGAGATCGGCGCGCGTCAGACGGGCATCAATCAGGACAGCATGGTGAAGCCGTGCCCCGTGGAGGTTGGCGGAGTTCAGGTTGGCCTTATACAGGACGGTCATGGTCAGTAAGGCGGAGTCGAGCCGGGCATTGAGGAGGCGAGCTCCTTCGAAGTTGGCATTTTCGAGATTTGTCCGCTGCAGGTTGGCGCCGTCGAGCCGGGCATAACGGAAATCGGCGCCGCGGAGGCTCGCCTCGTGAAGATCCACCTTGACCAGCGATGCATCGTCAAGATAGGCGCTGTCGAGGTCGGCTTCCACCAGCGAGGCGCCATCAAAGACGGCGCTGTCCAGTAGCGCCCCCTGCAGATTGGCGCGGCGCGCGTTGGCCTGCCGGAGATTGGTGCGTCGCAGATCCGTGCCGGCCATGTCGGCGTCGGTCAAGTTGGCCTTCGACAGATTCGCTCCATAAAAATACCCGTCCAGTAACGTGGCGCCGCTCAGATCCGCCAGCTGCAAATCCGCGTCTTCAAAGTGAGCGCGTTCCAAGAGCGCTTCCTTGAGCAGTGCTCCCTGGAGATTCGCGCCGTAGAACGCCGCTTCATCGGCGGCCACACGGTTCAGATGGGCCTTGACCAGCAATCCTTTGCGCAGGTCCGCCCCCTCCAGGTTGGCATCGTCCAGCATCGCCTGGGACAGGTCGGCACCCTTCAGGTGGGCTTGCACCAGACTGGCGGTCCGTAGATTCGCGCCTTTGAGATTCGCTCCTTCCAGGTTGATGCGTTCGAGATTCGCTCCCACCAATCGAAGTTGGTGCAAGTCTGTGCGGCAGAGGTTGGCGCGGCTGGCGTCGGCGGAGTCACGGTCTTCAAGCCAGCGCGCATGCGACTGCAGGACCTTGTCCAATTGCTTGGCGGCCGGGCGCTGGTGTGTGAAGGGGCTTTCACAAGCAGGAGCCTGCGCAGGTTTCCGCGCGGACTTCGCCGCGGCGTCCGCCTCATCCGGGATAGAAAGCAGGGAGGCGAGCAGTCCACTCGCGACGAGGGTGAGGGCGTGCGTGAGAAATAGGGGATGCTGATTCATCAAGGAGCCTCCTTCACAAGCATCGGTGCCGTTCCTGGATGGAGCGGCAGGGCTGTTCGCCTGGGGTCATGTGTGTCGGTCGACCTGTTGCGCCAATTGTTCCAGCGCCTCGGCAATCCGGACGTCGTAGGGCGCAGCCTGGTCCAATCGGCGTAGAGTATCCGGAAGTTCCGCCAAAGCCAATCGTGCATGATCGCGAATCTTCTCAATTGAAGGGCTCGGAGCCAGTCGGCGTCCATTCTGCATGACTGGGTGCAGGAGAGGCAGCCCTGGTCGGGTCTCGCCTTCGATGGTGATGAGGTCTCCATCCAGTCGTCCGTCTCGTCCCAGCCGGCGATAGACCTGCTTTCTGCCCGGCCAGGTCGCTTTGCCTTCCGAGCGCTTGCGGCAGGGTCTCCCGGCATATTCCTGGAGTTTGTAGGCACAGTCCAGATAGGGCGCATCGGCGGAGGTGGTCATGGCCGTGCCGACTGCGAACCGGTCGATCGGTGCCCCGCTCTTCAGCAATGCCTCCACCCGCTCCTCGTCGAGATTTCCGCTGGCCAGGATCTTGGTATCCGTGAGACCTCCGCGGTCGAGAATCAGCCGGACCTTCTGCGCATGGTCGGCTAAATCGCCGCTGTCGAGACGCACGCCGTGGATCGAGATGCCCTGATTCTTCAGGGACGTGGCCAGCGCGACCACCTTTTCTGCCGCGGCTTCCGTATCGTAGGTGTCGATCAGGAGGACGACATTGCGCGGTTGTGCCTGGGCAATGTGGAGGAACGCCTCCGCTTCGTCGTGATGGGCCTGCACAAAGGCATGCGCCATCGTGCCGTAGGTCGGCATGCCGAACCGTGCTCCGGCCAGGACGTTGGATGTGCCGGCGAATCCGGCCAGGTAACTGGCGCGGGCGGCCAACAGACCGGCTTCTGCTCCATGGGAGCGGCGCAGGCCGAAATCGATCAGCGGTCTCCCCTCGGCCACCATCACGGAGCGGCAGGCTTTGGAGGCGACCATGGTTTGGAAATTCAGGAGATTCATCACCCTGGTTTCGACGAGCTGCGCCTGGGGGAGCGGCGCGGTAATGCGGAGGATCGGCTCGTGCGGGAAAAACACCGTGCCTTCCGGCATGGCGTGGACATCGCCGGTGAAGCGCATGGCGCGGAGGGCGGCGAGTGTCGATGGCGTGAAATTTCCCGTCTGCGCGAGCCAGTCGAGATCGCGCTCGGCGAAATGAAATGTTTCCAGATAGGTGAGCACCTGCTCCAACCCTGCCGCCATGAAGAAATTCCGGCGAGACGGCAGCTTGCGAACAAAAAATTCGAAGACGGCGATGCCTGTCATCTCCTGGGCGAGGTACGCCTGGGCCATCGTGAGTTCGTACAGGTCGGTGAGCAATGTTTCGGATGCGGTGTTCATGCGACGAGTTGCTCCCAACGGAGCGGGATCGCTCCGGCTGCTACCATCGATGTTTCGGCGCGTGCCCCGTCTTCCGGAAGGACATTCACGGCCCGCACGGCGTCGACGAGCAGATAGACCATATAGTGGAGTCGGCGGGCATCGTGCACGGTGTGGAGGATGCAATAGTCCGTCGCCAGGCCTCCGACGAAGAGTCGGGTGATGCCGGCGGCCTGGAGATGATCATGCAGCGATGTGCCCTGGAACCCGGAATAGGCTTCCTGGCTTGGCTCGGTGCCTTTTGAGATGACGATCGACGAGGGCGGCAGGTGGAGCGATGGCGGAAATTCGGCTCCGTGGGTCTGTGCAACGCAATGGGCCGGCCAGGGGCCGCCTTGCGCATGGAAGGAACAGTGGTTGGGCGGATGCCAGTCGCGTGTGGCGAACACGGGTGCGCTCGCCTCCACAAAGACGTCGAGGTACCGTTGCAGCGCCGGAATGATCTCCTGGCCCTCCGGCACCGCGAGTGTTCCGCCGGGCAAAAAATCGTTCTGCACGTCCACCACAAGCAACGCATCGCCTGGTCGAAGGTAATTCATGGAACTCCTGGCGGAGCTGGTTCTCCTGACGCTTATCGTCCTTGCTGCACCAGCAGCCGGATATAGGCGAGTGCGTCCTGCCTCTCGGTCTCGCTCAATTGTCCCTGCCACGAATGCATCGGGCTGAACACAATGCCGTGCTCGATAGTTCGGAGCAGCTCCTCGTCCGATTTGAGGAAGGATTTGAATCGGTGGAAGTTGGCCGGCGGGACCCTCAAGGCGGCGGCATCGGGGCCGTCACCCCATCCGCCAGCGCCATGACAGCTGAGGCAGTGACGCTGATAGACAGCTTTCCCTCTGACGACGTCCGGAGGAAAGTCTTGCGCGGGCGTGGGGGAGGGGAGCGCTGCGAGGGCCGCAACGAGGGCGACGGCAAGAAGGAGCGCGCGAATGTGACTGGTCGTGAAGCGAGGCATAGGACTCTCCGATCCTCAGCTTTTTTTCGTCGTGTGGGCGATGAAGGACGAGAAATGCTGCTGTAACTTGGTGCTGCCGCAGGCCGGACATTGCACCTCGCCTTTCTCGTGTTGCTTCAACGTCACCACGATGAGCGACTCTTTCCCGCACTCCAGACAGGTATAGTCATACATGGGCATGGGCACCTCGTGTGATACGTGCTCCCTCATCGGCGATCGAGGCAGGGGGCTGATGCCCTCGCCGATACGCCGCTGGCGCACCTGCTAATCGTTGACCTTGTTGCTCTCCTCCGCCTCTCCCCAGCTGGCGACGATTTGCGCCAGCTCATCCAGCCGTGCGGCGGTGCGGCCGTAGATGCTCTCGGGCGGGAAGGTTCCGTCTGCTCCTCGTTCTCCGGCGGGCACCCCGATGAGGAGTTCAAGCGCCTGCTCGATGGTGTCGACACCATAGACGGCGAATTTCCCCTCTTCCACCGCTGTGACCACTTCCCGGTTCAGCGCGAGGTGCTTGGTGTTACGCGCGGGGATGATCACACCCTGCGTGCCGGTGAGGCCGCGCCGTTTGCAGGATTCGAAGAAGCCCTCGATCTTTTCATTCACGCCGCCGATGGGCTGAATTTCTCCAAGTTGATTCACCGAGCCGGTGACGGCCAGGGACTGGCGGACAGGGAGGGCCGAAAGGCTTGAGAGCACCGCGGTCAGCTCGGCGACGGCGGCGCTGTCTCCTTCGACCTCGGAGTAGGTCTGTTCGAAGGTCAAGGTGGCGCTGAGGGCGAAGGGTTGCAGCCCGGCGAATTTTCCCGCCAGAAATCCGGCCAGTGTCATGACGCCCTTGCTGTGGATATGCCCGGCCAGTTCGACCTCGCGTTGGATGTCGATCACGCCCTTCGTCCCGACGTAGGTGCGGGCGGTGATCCTTGTCGGGCGGCCGAAGGCATAGTCGCCGAGTTGGTAGACAGACAACCCATTGACCTGGCCGACGACTTCGCCTTGCAGATCGACCATCAACGTGCCTTCTTTGATCTCATCCTGAATCCATTGCTCCGGCAGATCGGCACGTCGACGCTGGTGCGCCAGGGCCGATTCCACGTCCGCCCGCGTCACGAAGGAGTGACCGTCTTTTCTGGCCCAATAGCCGGCTTCGCGGATCAGGTCGCTCACCAGGCTGAACCGCAGGGACAACCGATCATGCCGGTCGGCGAAGCGGAAGCCCTGGCGAATCACTTCCGCCACGGCGTCGGCGCCGAAGGGCGGCAATGCTTCCTCGCGACAGAGTTTCGCCACGAAGCGCGCATACTGCCGCTCTTGCCGCTCGTCATGGGGAACTTCCACGTCGAAATCGGCCTTCACCTTGAACAGCTTGGCGAAGTCTTCCTCGTAGGCCTGGAGCAGATGGTAGATGCCGGCGGTGCCGACCAGGATGACTTTGACCGAGACGGGGATCGGCTCAGGTCGCAGGCCGGCGGTGGCGAAGCCGTAAAATTCCGCCGGGTCCTCAATGGTGACCGCGCCGGTTTTGATGACCCGCTTGAGCGCCTCCCAGGAAAACGGTTGGCGGAGCAGATCCAGGGCTTGCAGGATCAGGTAGCCGCCGTTGGCCTGGAGCATCGCGCCGGCACGGATCTCGGTGAAGTCGGTATACATCACGCCTAGGTGGGCGCGCCGCTCAATCTTCCCGATGAGGTTACTATAGGTCGGATGCGATTCGTCGACCACGGGCGCGCCGGCGGAGGCATCACGGGCCACGATCAGGTTGACGGCGAATCGTGTCATGTCCGGACGCCGTGCTTGCTCCAATCCGGGGATCGGCAGCATCGGTGCGCTATGCGGCAGGAAATCTTTGTACTGGTGAATGATATCGTGGTGGACGCATTGGAGATACGTCGTCACCGGCTGGAGACGTTGGTACGTGTGCAGCAGCGTTTCGTAGGCGCCTTTCATGACGTTGGCGACGATTTGATGGTCGAGATGGTGCAGAGCCTGCTCGGCCTCCCGTTCGAGCGTGTGCATGCGAACGTGAAATTCCCGCATGTCGCTTTCCAGCGATTGCCGCCGCTCGGTCAGTTCCTGTTGAGCCTGTTCGGACAGTGCCTCCATTTCCTTCTCGTTCATCGGGCGGTCGTCTTTGAGCGGGACGAGCCCGAAGCCCACCGGCGTCTCTTCGAATCCGAACCCACGTTGATGGCAGAGGGTCGTGAGTTCGTGAAAGAGGGCCTTTTTTTTTCCTTCCGTGTCCTCGATGATTTTGGCTTTCGCGTCGAGGTATTTCTTCCCTTCAAAGGCGGCGGGAATATCGCGGCGGAGCCCATCGATGAACGCGCCCATCTCGCGTTTGAACGCGGCCCCCTGTCCCGCGGGAAACGACAGGCAGGTGGGGCGTGAGGCATCGTGAAAGTTGTGGACATAACACCAGTCGGACGGCGGCGGCGCGGTCTGGGCCAGACGTTTCACCATCTGCCTCACCAGTGTGCCCTTACCGGTTCCCACCGGTCCGGAGACAAAAATGTTGAACCCGGAACTAGTCATCTGCAGGCCGAACTCCAAGGCCTCGACAGCCCGCTCCTGTCCGATGGTGTCCTCCAGCGGTTCGATCTCACTCGTATCCTCGAATCCCAAGCGACTGGGATCGACATTCGGGGCCAGCAGACTCGCGGGAAGCTTGTGTTTGTCCAACATCGGTTCCCGCTCCTACGGTTTCAGGAGGTGAGGCGCTTGTACGATGGTGGCATGCAGGCCCTTCTCACCGGGTTCGCTCTCGAAGAGCACTTCCAGGCCATCTTGCACCTCGTCGAAGGAGAGGCCTTTCAGCGCATTCTTGTGGAAATAGACTTCCCCGCCTCCGTCTTTCAGGATGAAGCCGTACCCCTGGTTCGGGAAGACTTTGCTCACCACGCCACGGAGTTGCGGCAGCGGTTCGATCCGCGCAACTTTGTCAGCGCGTTTTTCACGATATTTCCGCAGCTCGATGGCTACCGCATCGAAGGCGGCCCGGATCGCCTCTTCGAAGGTCTTGTCTTCCTTGCGGGAGGTGAGGGTCTGCCGGGTCGGCACCGTGACGAGCACGAGCGCCTCGGCGACATTGTCCAGCTTCTTGTGATGGCGGTTTTTCGTCAGCGTGACGCGCCCGTGGATGATATCGTCATGGCCACGTTGCAGGGCGGCCATTCGCTCTTCGATTTCGGTTTTCCACCGCGGGGTCATGGCGATGTTGCGGGCCTCGACTTCTAGGTTCATGCGTTCCTCCTCTCGTCTCAGATCAGGGTACTCTCCACGCCCTGTCTCAGCAAAGCACATGCCTTCCCCATGGCAGGCTGCCGGTAGGCGCATGCCGATGAATCGGCTGAAAGTGAGGCATTTGCCGAGCATCTGGAACTCGGCCGGACTCAACAGGGGCCGAGACTGGCGCAAAATTCCTCAGTGGCTATGGCCTGGCTGAAGCTCAATGCGCCAGTGCATGGGGAAATCACTCGTCTAAGCGGGCGTTTTCTGGAACATGTTTTGCGTGGAGCCAGGGCATGCCGGTGTTAAGAAAGTCTGCCCTGGAGGCCTATCTCAAAACTCGGTTCGGTCCGAGTGCCGAATTGCTTGCCTATGGACCGATCGGAAAAGAAACGAGTGGGGCGCGCCATAAGCAGTATGGCTATGGCGCGCCGGTCCGGTTGACGTTCTGCCAGGGGGACCAGACCCGCCGGGTGGTGCTGGGCACGATGAGTCCCGGTCCGTTCGGTCATGAGCATCCGGCCGACCGGGCGCAGGCCATGCTGTGGGACTATGACTGCTACGGTCGCCTCCCCAGGCACATCGCCGCCTTGGATGTGGGCGCGTTTACGGAAGACGGCGAGTTGATGTCCGTGGCCAAGGCCAAAGAGTTTTTCTTGCTGACCCAATGGTCGGATGGTGAGACCTATCACAAGGATCTGGAACGGCTTGCGGGAGCGAAGAGGCCCACCGCCCTCGACCGGAAACGGACGGAGGCCCTGGCCGGGTACTTGGCGACGATTCACCGCAAGAAACACAAGGACCCGCAGTTGTACCGGCGGCGACTGCGGGAGTTGCTGGGCCACGGCGAATGCATCATGGGGCTGACGGACAGTTACCCGGATCGGTTTGCGTTTATCACAGAGGAGTTGCTGCAGCGGATAGAAGTGGCCTGCAATGTCTGGCGGTGGCGGCTGCGTGGCAAGCATGCCAGGCTGTCACAGGTGCACGGCGATTTTCATCCTTGGAATGTGTTGTTTCGCCGTGGCGCCGACTTTTCAGTGCTGGACCGTTCGCGCGGGGAATGGGGCGAACCGGCCGACGACGTCACGTCGATGTCGATCAATTATCTGTTTTTTTCGCTTTGCCGGCATGGCTCGCTGAAGGGAGCGCTGGAAGTCGTCTTCCGTTCCTTCTGGGATCGTTATCTTATGGAGAGTCGCGACCAGGGCGTCCTGGAGACGACGGCCCCATTCTTCGCGTTTCGAGGGCTGGTGTTGGCCAGCCCACTCTGGTACCCGAAACTCACCGTGACCGTGCGGCGGAAGATTTTCCGGTTCATCGAGAATGTGTTGGCGACATCGCGCTTCGACCCGGCGGATATCAATCGTTATTGCGAATGAGTGCTGTGATGACCCGCGCCCCCTTCGCCATCTGGCTTACAGGGCTCCCGGCCTCGGGGAAAAGCTCGATCGTCGAGCGGCTGCTCCCCAAACTTTCGGCCCTGGGCATGACCGTGGAGGTGCTGGAGTCCGATGCCCTCCGTCGGGTGTTGACGCCGGAGGCCAGCTACTCGCGCGAGGAGCGGGATCTGTTTTATCGGGCCTTGGGGTTTATGGGGGCCAGACTTCTGGCCCATGGGGTCAATGTGATCTTCGATGCCACCGCGAGCCGTCGGGCCTATCGGGAATTTGCACGCACGTTGATTCCCGGCTTGTTGGAAGTTTCCATCGAGTGTCCGCTGGAAGTCTGCATGCAGCGCGACAAGAAGGGGACGTACAGGCGAGGGTTGGAAGGCGGGTCGTCCACCGTCCCCGGGCTGCAGGAGACGTATGAACCACCCGCCTCGCCGGCGTTGGCTATCGATACGACGGTCACCTCGTCTGACGTCGCCGCGGATCGGATCGTGGCGCTGATTCGTGCCGCTCGCCCAAGGTGAGGGGTAGGTTCTGTCGCGTCTCTCTTGTTCGGTGCAGCGGCATTCGATAGGATGCGCCTGTCACTGTGACTGCTGCTTCGAAGGTGCCTATGCCCGCCTCACTCGCACACATCCATACCGACACACCGATGGGTGCCAACCTCGTGGCCGGCGGCGCGACCTTTCGCGTGTGGGCTCCGCAGGCGAAGGCCGTCTATGTCGTCGGCGACTTCAATCATCGCGTGCGGAATGACGCGGCGTTGCTCACGCGGGATCAGCTTGGGCATTGGCGGGGTTTTCTTCCCGGCGTGAAGGACCGCCAGCGGTACATGTTCTATGTCATCGGGGAAGGAAGCGAAGGGCTCAAGCGCGACCCGTACGCCCGCGAACTGGAATCACCCTTTCCTGCTGAATGCATCATTCGCCGCACGGACTTTCCTTGGCACGACTGTGGGTATGTTCCGCCGCCGTTTCACGAATTCGTGATCTACCAACTCCATGTCGGCACCTTTTTTACGCCCAACCTGCCACGGAAGGGCGGCACGTTTCTCGACGTGGCGCGCAAGTTGCCCTATCTTGCCGAACTCGGCGTCACAGCCCTGCAATTGATGCCCATTCAGGAATTCCAGACCAGCTTCAGCCTCGGGTACAACGGGACAGATTATTTTTCGCCAGAAATGGATTTCGCCGTAGCCGATGCCGACCTGCCTGCCTATGTGGCGGAGGTGAACAAGCTCCTGGATGCGAAGGGTCTGCGTCGGTACCAGGCGGCGGATGTCCGCGGGGAAATGAATCAGCTCAAGGCTCTGGTCGATCTGGCGCATTGTTATGGCCTGGCCGTCTTGCTCGATGTGGTCTACAACCATGCAGGCGGGGATTTCGGTGACCAGAGCCTGTATTTTTTCGACCGGCAATCCGGTTCCGGCGGGCAGCGGAATTCGTTGTACTTCACCGACCGGGGCCACGCGGGTGGGCTGGTCTTCGATTTTGCCAAGCCGGAGGTGCGGGATTTTCTGATTCAGAATGCCAAGTTTTTCTTGAGTGAATATCGAGTCGACGGATTCCGGTACGATCAGGTCAGCGTGATCGATCATGACGGCGCACCGGACGGCTGGCGATTTTGCCAGGACCTTACCGATACGGTGCATGCGCAGCGGCCGGAGACGTTGCACCATGCCGAGTATTGGGATGTGAACCCCTTCATCGTCACTCCGCCTCCGGTCGGCGCCGGGTTTGACACCACGCTGACAGATGGATTGCGGATCGCCATTCGCGATGTCATTGCGAATGCCAGCGCGCCGGATGAACGGCCGCTCGACATGACCGGGTTGGCGCGCAGCCTCTGGCCGGAGGGGTTCCCTCGGCAGTGGCGGTTTGTGCAGGGGCCGGAGAACCACGATCTGGTCTACAAGGGGAGGGAGTTACGCATCGCCCGGCTCGGCGATCCGGACCATCCGCGGTCCTGGTTCGCTCGCAGCCGCGCGCGTGTGGCCACCGGCCTGAGTCTGACCGCGCCGGGCATCCCGATGTTGTTCATGGGGCAGGAATTTCTGGAGGACAAGCAGTGGTCCGATGATTTCGTGGCGCACGGCAACCTGCTGCTCCATTGGGCCGGCCTGGATCAGGGGGACAGGCAAATGCTGGATCATCTGCGGTTCACGAGAGAACTGTTGGCGGTTCGGCGACGGTCTCCAGGCTTGCGAGGGGAAGGGTTTCGTGTGGTGCATGTGCACGATCAGAACCGTGTCCTCGCGTTTCACCGCTGGGTCGTTGGGGAAGGCCTTGACGTGCTGGTGGTCCTGCACCTTGCCAATTTTACTCGTGTCGGCTATCGGGTCGGCTTTCCCGGTGCGGGCGACTGGCGTGAAACATTCAACAGCGATGCCTATGAGAACTGGGTCAATGCCGGTATCGAGGGGAACAGTGGGCGTGTCACGGCCACAGCGAACCCCATGCATGGTTTCGACTATTCCGCCGCCCTCGTGCTGCCTGCCAACAGTCTCCTCGTCTTCTCCCGGTAGCGTGTTCGATTTAGTTGCACGCCAGACACCGTCAGCCGTCACGACCGACTTCCGCGACGAGTTTCCACGCCTGTCATTGCTCCAAGACTTCTTCGTAACAGGGCCGGCCTCAGGTTGCGGCGGAGACGCCCGCTGGAGAATGGCACCAACGGCGACAGACTGACGAAGGCTCCGGCCGTAGAGTGGTGCTGAGCGCGGCGTGACTGGTTCTCCGGCCGCGCAGGACTGTTCGAAAGGAGGTCACGATGAACAGAGGTATTCCGGCGGCTCTTCTGTGTGCCTGGTGTCTCGTGGCAGTCGGCCCGGTTTGTGCGCAGCAGACTGCCGTGGTGTTTCCGCTCAGCTCGGTTGAGCAGCTGGACGTGCGTAACCAGCTGCTCACCTTCAAGACCCAAGATGGTCAATTGCGCATCTTACGAGTCGCTGAGTCGGTGGGGATGACGCGCGCATCGTTGACGAAGGGAGAACTGGTACGCATTGAGGTCGATCTGGACGAGCAGATTGTGAACATCGTGAAGGTCGATCGGCGATCCGAGCCTGGCCGACAGATGTCACGTCGCAAATGAGCAGCAGTAGAAATATGCGAAGGGGCAGGATCGTCTCACAACCGGCTAGATCCTCCACCAGGAGGCGACCGGGGGATGGGGCCGCGGTCGCAATGGCTGCGGATGAACCCACTGACCTTGCGAGCGGAGTCCCGCGCGACGGCAATAATCGGCCGCAAGGTCAGCCTCCTCCAGGCCTTGATTGACCATGAAAAAAGTGCCGCTCCCTGCAAGATTGCGCGCAATGCGGAGAAAGAATCGTTCCGGCGAAAAGAGTGTCAACGGCAGTCTCCAGGCCAGGACCGGCGCTGGTGTGACAAACGGAAACCATGCCGTAATCACATCGGCCTGTTCCTCCAGCATGCTGTAGTCCGCGACGACAAATGAGGTCTGCGGAAGGTCGGTGATGTATCCGGCTGCGGCGTCATAACGACTGTAACCGGTGGGGTAGAGCCGAAATCCTTCCACATCCACACCCGTCAATATGGCCGGGCGAAAAAACTTGTGGAGCGTGAGCGCGTACCAGAAATTTGCGCAGCCCACATCCGTCACACGGCCACCTTCGGGTATCGGGCGAGCTGTGGCGTTCCAGGCCTGGTCCAGCACATCGAGATAGGCATAGTTGGCCAGCGCGGTATGATGGCCATAGCGGGATTCGAAGCCCGCGTCATACCGCGCCCGCAATGCCTCGATTCGAGTGGTTTGCCACGGAGCGAGATCAGAGAAGTGGCCGACCGGCGTTTCATGATAGGGCCGTCTCGACCAGCGCACCCGCTCGGAGAGGCGTAACCACAGGCCATGATAAAGCGAGCGGCAGCGCTGCACGAGAGAATAACGGAGAGATGCCGGCTGCAAATCGGCTGACGAAGCCGTGAGTTCAGATGCTGATCGGGATGTCGCGGGAGATGTTGTTCCCATAGGGCATCAGTCTCGCTCAGTCGCCCACCTCCGCCAATGAAAAACACAAAGGGCAGCGGGGTGTCACGAGTTCAACAGGAGAGTCGGAGGCCTGGTGATTCTTCTGCTCGCGGAACGCGCGCCCTCAGAAGGACCAGAATTTCCGTCGGCTTGCTTACGACGGCACCATGAGCTCCTTCTCCATCTTCCGGTGCGGAATGCCGGCGTCCATAAACGGCTCGCCGGTGACGCGGAATCCGGCTCGTTCATAAAATCCAAGCGCGTGGGTCTGAGCAGACAGGGCCACACGTGGGAGTCCTTGCCTCACCGCCAGATCCAGCAGCGTCTGAAGCAGCGCCCGTCCGACCCCTCGCCCGCGCCAGTCCTTGAGGACCGCCATGCGGCCGATCGTGCCGCTCGGTTGCATGCGCGCCGTGCCGATCGCTTCTCCATGGTCGTTCCACGCCAGCACGTGGGCGCAGGATGAGTCGAGCCCGTCCCACTCCAGTTCTACCGGCACGCCCTGTTCGTGGATGAACACCGTTTCACGGATTGCGCGGATGTCTGCTTCAGCGCTGTGCCATTCGACAAGGTCGACTCGCCTCTGCGCGCCCTGCTCCGTCATGATCCTCCGGCTTTGTTAATCGGCCCGATTTCGTTGCCGACTCCCTCTGTACGGCGCACCAAATGTAAATCTCTTTTGGCGGAGCGGCAACCACATGGTACCGTTCATCGTGCGCGTCTGTCTCTGGTGCGAGGCGGGCGATGAGCCGAGTGGCTCCGGTGTAGCGATGGGAGGTCCTGCGTGAACACTCAACGTCGAAGCTATGATGTCGTGGCCGGCCGGAGGATCAGGGCCGGAATGTGGAATTCCTGGTGCCGGGTCGGGAGAAAGACGGAGGCTCCGAGCCCTTTCAGTTGGGCATTTCTCCGATCGGTCTGGTCTCTGCTTTGGCAGGTGGCCTGGCGAAGGGCTGGTCGAAACAGCGCCCGACGATTTGCCTGGAAACCTGAGTCGCTCGGCTGTGCTGCCCCACGCTCGACCGCTGTGTACGGGCGCCTCCGCTGAATCCTCGTCCCATTCGGTCGACATCAGCCCCTCTCGGGCGACTTGCCCTTCTCTTCCCTTCTGCGTTCCTCCTTCTTCTCGTCAAAAGAACCTATTGACCCGACGATCCGTTGCGGCGAAGATGCGTCAGGCTGGCACATCGCTTGCTCAACAAATAATAAAGAGACGGCAGACCGAATCAGAAGAGGCGACCTATGAAAGTGTTGATTGCAACCGATGGATCGAAGTACGGCAAGTGGGCGACGGAATGGGTGGCACGGATGCCCCTGGCGGACAAACCGGAGGTGACTCTCCTGCATGTGACTGACGTGGAGGCGTTGCGCGCGCCCTTCATGTTTCAACCGGTGGTGATCGGGAATGAACCGTTCATTCAAGAGGAAATCAAGCGGATTGAAGCACGAGCGAAGACGACCATGGCCGAGGCCAAAGCGCAAATGGCCGCCCTCAAGCTGAAGGGCAAGCTGGTCTCGGAACGCGGTGCGGCAGGTCCCACCATTCTTGAAGCGGCCCCGAAACGCGACGGACTGTTGGCAATCGGGAGTCGCGGGTTGGACGCGCTCGACCGTCTGATGCTCGGGAGCGTCTCGACGCAGGTGACGTTGCATGCACCCTGCTCGGTGCTGATCGTGAAGGAAGAACCGCGCCCGTTGACCCGGATTCTGTTCGCCGCGGACGGATCGAAGGCCTCGGAGAAGGCCCTGCGGTTTCTCCTGACCAAGATACAGCCTGAGGCTCGGGAAGGGTTGGAACCGATCGATGTGGTGGTGATGCATGCCATGCCGTTCTTGAAATATCCCGAGGTCAAGGAAGCAGGGGCTCGTCTGGTCGAACAATGTGCGAACAAGCTGATCAAGGCCGGGTATGTGGTGGATGAGGTGGTGCAACTCGGCAAACCGGCGGATGAGATCTTGAAAGTGGCGTCAAAAAAGAAGGTCGACTTGATTGTGACCGGCGCCAAAGGTATGGGCGCCGTGGCTCGGTTTCTGCTCGGGAGTGTTTCAACCAAGGTGGTTCAACACAGCCACTGCTCGGTGCTGGTGGTCCGCTAACCCGCATGATTCATGACGATTCGTCGCGAAAGCGTCGGGCCGCGTCGCGAGACCGGCGCGAGGAGCCGGGAGGGCTCGAAGCGTACTCGTGCAGTACGTTGAGGGTCCGAGGGGCGAGCCCGCTGGCCGAAGGCTCGTCGCAGCAGCGGCTCGGCGCGTGCAGCAGAAGCGCTCATGAATCATGTGGGTGAAGGGCGGACAATCCCGCGCCGTATCCTCGGTGGGGGAATCCTCGGCTGTGGCATTTCACCCCGTTTCTCTCTTCAGTAGCGTAGCAAAACGCTGCGATGGCCTTGTCGTTCCTGTCGAAATCTCGATTCCCCCCGCGGCATGTTCCCTGCTGGTTATCAGAGCAGCAGGGGTACGTCAAGCAGATCATCGACGCATGGCCTCTCGAATGACGAACTCAGGGCGCGCATGTTTGCCGCAGCACCGGCGAGGTGGTGTCCTGTGCCGACTGGTCGGGTCGTGCCTGCTGCTCGCCGCTCTCCTGACGGCAGGGGCCGGTTGCGACCGTGATCCGGTGGCGCCTCCGCCGCCTGACAAGCCGGCGGATCGGGCGGCCAATGGAGTGGTGCATCTGACGGAGGCGGAAGTCGTCCGGGCTGGCATCGAGGTCGTGACGGTGAAGAAGGAACCGTTTACCCTTCACCGTGAATTTCCGGCGACCATCCATGCCAACGAAAACGAACTGGCGGAAGTCACGACGTTGATCCGGGGGCGGGTGGTCGAGGTGTTGGTCGATGTGGGGAAAGATGTCAAAAAGGGCGAACGGCTGGCCCTGCTCGACAGTGCGGACCTGGGCATGGCGGAGGGACTTTATCTCAAGACCGCAGCGCGCCAGCACGAAGCGCAGTTGGCCTATGAGCGGGCGGCCAATCTCCATGAGCATCGAGCGATCAGTCTGGCCGAGCTGCAACGCCGGGAGGCGGAGATGAAGACCGCGCAGGCGGACGCGCGCGAGGCCTTGCATCGATTGAAGCTGCTGGGCGTGCCGGACCAGGAAATTCAGCGGCTCGAACGGGACCGGACGATTCGGTCCGACGTTGCGATCCGGGCGCCCTTCGCGGGGCGCGTGATTCTGCGTAACATCACGCGGGGTGAAGTGGTAGAAACCTCGCGGCACTGCTTTACCATCGCCGACCTCTCCGACGTCTGGGTGGTAGCCAGCGTCCCGGAGAAAGACGTGCGCTTCATTCATCCGAATGAGACGGTGCATGTCGTGGTGGCGGCCTATCCCCACGGGTTGTTTTCCGGGCGCATGACCTACATCAGCGACGTGCTGGATCAGGCGACCAGGACCATGCGGATTCGTGTCACCGTCCCCAACCCGGAGCGGGTGTTGAAACCGGAGATGTTTGCCATGGTGCGGGTCGATGCCTCGCCGCAACCGGACGTGTTGGCCGTGCCCCTGGCCGCTGTGCAACAGGAGGGAGGGGGCAAGGTGTTGTTCGTGCGGCAGCCAGGACAGCGCTTTGAGCTCAGGCGGGTGCGTCTGGGCGAGGAGCAGGATGGGAAGGTGATCGTCCTGGAAGGCCTGCGCGACGGGGAGGACGTGGTCGTCAAGGGGGCCTTCGCGATCAAGTCCGAACTCGACATCCACAAGATCGAGCCCACTCAATGATCGCGTCATTGCTGGAATTCTCCCTGCGCCAACGGATTCTGATCCTCGGCCTGGCCTGCTTGTGCGCAGTGGCCGGTCTGTTCGCCTTTCAGTCGATTCCGATCGATGCCTATCCCGACGTGACCAATGTGCAGGTGCAGGTGTTAACGGAAGCTCCAGGCTTGTCTCCGGTCGAAGTGGAACGGTTCATTACCTACCCGATCGAATTGCAGATGAGCGGGTTGCCCGGTTTGAAAGAAATCCGCTCGATCTCCAAGTTCGCACTGTCCCAGCTGACGGTGGTGTTCGCGGACGACGTGGATGTGTACTTCGCTCGCCAGCTGGTGTTGGAACGGATCATGGCCGTCCGGGAGCGGCTTCCCGCAGGACTCGAGCCGGTGCTGGCGCCGGTGACGACCGGGCTCGGGGAGATTTATCAATATTATCTCGACGGTGCTGAACCGGAGGGGGCCGATTCCGCCTCGCGGGTGATGACCTTGACCAACCAGCGAACGGTGCAGGATTGGGTATTGCGCCCGTTACTGAAGACTGTGCCGGGTGTGATCGACGTGAACGGGCTGGGCGGGTTTGTGAAGCAATTTCAGGTGCTGGTCGAGCCCGACAAGTTGAGGAAGTACGGGCTGACTCTGCGGGACATCTTCGAGGCCGTCGAAAAAAACAATGCCAATGCCGGGGGCAATGTCCTGGAACGGCATGCTGAACGAGCCATTGTTCGCGGGTTGGGACTGATCAAGAGTCTGCCGGATATCGAGCGCATCGTCGTCAAGGAAGCCGATGGCGTGCCGGTGTTTGTGCGCGATGTGGCTGAGGTCCAGATCGGTCATGCCGTGCGACATGGGGCCGCCGTCTTGAACGGAGAGCGCGAGGTGGTGGCCGGCACGGTGCTGATGTTGCGAGGTGGAAACGCGCGGGAAGTGGTGCAGGCGGTGAAGCAGCGGGTCGAGGCTGTGCACCGGGATGGGCTGTTGCCGGACGGCCTCAGGATCGTCCCCTTCTACGATCGGATCGAACTCGTCCGTGCGGCGATTCATACCGTGCGCGATGCCTTGATCGAAGGCATCGTTCTGGTCACTCTGGTATTTTTTCTGTTCCTCGGGCATCTCCGGAGCGCGGTCGTGGTGACGGTATCGTTGTTCGTCACGCCGTTGATCACGTTCCTCATCATGCAGCGGGCGGGGCTGTCCGCCAACCTCATGACGTTGGGTGGCTTGGCGATCGGCATCGGCGAAATTGCCGACGGCTCGCTGGTGGTGGTCGAGAATATCTATCGTCACCTGTCTGAAAATCGGCTGCAGCAGCGCGCCCGGTTGGAGGTCATTTTCCGGGCGACCAACGAGGTGGGGCGGCCGATTCTCTTCGGCATCTTGATCATCAGCGTCGTGTTTCTTCCGTTGATGACCCTGCACGGCATGGAAGGGAAGATGTTTGCCCCTCTGGCCTATACGTTGGTGATTTCGCTGTTGGCCTCGGTGATCGTGACGTTGACGTTATCGCCAGTGCTGGCCTCCCTTGTTTTGCGTGGCGATCACCCGGAAGAGACGCGGTTGACCCTGTGGATGAAGGACCGGTATCAGCCGGTGCTGCACTGGACGCTGGACCACCGCGCACCGGTCCTGTTGGGGTCGACCGCCCTGGTGCTGGCAAGTCTGATGCTCCTGCCGTTTGTGGGGCGGGAATTTATTCCGATCCTGGAGGAGGGGGCGTTGACCCCGCAGATTGTGCGGTTGCCGAGTGTCTCGCTGGAGGAGTCGATCGCCATCGAGATGCAAACACAGAAGGTCATGCTGGAATTGCCGGAAGTGCGTATGTCGGTCAGCAAGATCGGGAGACCGGATATCGCCGTAGGCCCGGAGGAACCGAATGAAAGTGATCCGATCGTGACGTTGCGTCCTCGTGACACCTGGACCACCGCGCAGACACAGGCCGGTCTGGTCGAAGCGATCCGGCGGCGCCTGGCGGACATTCCCGGAATCTCGGTGTTGATGAGCCAGCCGATTCAGGAACGCGTCGATGAATTGATTTCCGGTATCAGGACCGAATGCGCGATCAAACTGTTCGGTGATGATCTGGATCTGCTGTATCAGCATGCGGAAGGCATTGCGGACCTCATGCGGACCATCGAAGGGGTGAAGGACGTCAAAGTCGAGCAGGTCGCCGGCCAGCCCTACCTCACCATCGACATCGACCGCCAGAAGATCGCCCGTTACGGCATCAACGTGTCGGATGTACAGGCCATTATCACCACGGCGGTGGGCGGCAAGCCGGCCACGCATGTGTACGAGGGAGAGCGCCGTTTTCAGCTCATTCTTCGCTTTCCGGAATCGTACCGTAACAGCGTCGGGGCGATCGGAAATATCCGGGTGCGGTCGGCTTCGGGCGCACCAATCCCGTTGAGCGAACTGGCGGCGATCGACATGCGGGAAGGGCCGGCGCGCATCAGTCGGGAGCAGGCGAAGCGACGGATCTATATCGGGTTCAACGTCGTGGGGCGGGACATCGGGAGCGTCGTTGATGAAGGGCGGAAGAAACTGGCGGAAGGCATTCGGTTGCCGCAGGGGTATACCGTGACCTGGGGCGGCGCGTTCGAGAATATGGAGCGTGCCAACGCGCGGTTGATGCTGGTCGTGCCGATCACGCTTGGGTTGGTGTTTTTTCTACTGTTCTGGGCGTTTCATTCGCTGCGGTATGCCGCCTTGATCATCCTGAATCTGCCGTTTGCGTTGATCGGAGGTGTCGTCTCGTTGTGGGTGAGCGGGCAGTACTTGAGCGTTCCCGCGTCGATCGGCTTCATCGAACTGTTCGGCCTGGCCGTCGGCAACGGCATCGTCCTCGTGTCGTACATCAATCAGCTGCGGAACGAAGGACAACCGACGGAAGCGGCGATCATGACCGGCTGCGTGTTGCGGCTTCGCCCGGTCGTGATGACCATGATGACGACTCTGCTGGGGCTCCTGCCGCTGGTGTTGGCGCAGGGGATCGGCGCGGAGGTGCAACGGCCGTTGGCCACAGTGGTCGTCGGGGGCCTGTTTACGTCGACGGCCCTTACCCTCCTGGTGTTGCCGGCGTTGTATCGGACGTTCGCTGAGCGGGAGAGTGCAAAAGAGCATGCCCCGGAGTGGGTGTGACGGCGGGTGGCTGGTGCGATGCTGAACGGACGATCTTTCTGGGCCCTTCCCGAAGAGACGCTGCTGCGTGAATTGACGGTCACGCGGGAGGGGCTTTCTGCCGCCGAGGCGGAACGACGACAGGTGCTTGCCCTCCCATCCAGGCTGAAGCCGAGCCGCGACAGTCAGCCGGTCCGCATGCTACTGGCGCAGTTCCGCAGCCCGATCATCCTCATTCTCCTGTTCGCTTCCGGGGTGTCGCTGTTTCTGGCGGAGCGCAGCGATGCGCTGATCATCCTTGGGATTATCCTGGCCAGCGCCCTCTTGAGTTTCTGGCAGGAATATAGCGCCGCGCGCGCCGTGGCAGGGCTGTTGGCTCTTGTTCAAGTCACGGCTCGAGTCCGGCGGGACGGTCTGCTTATCGAAGTTCCGGCGGACACGGTCGTGCCAGGTGATGTCGTGGAATTATCCGCCGGGTCCAGCCTGCCCGGTGATGCGCGATTGTTGGAGGCCAAGGATCTCTTTGTCGATGAGGCGACGTTGACGGGGGAGACCTATCCGGTCGAGAAATCCACGGCGACATTGTCCGGCGACATGCCGCTGCAGAAGCGCACGAATAGCCTCTTTCTTGGCACCCATGTCGTGAGCGGGCAGGCTCGTGCGGTGATCGTGAGGGTGGGCAAGGAGACCGAGTTCGGTCGCATTGCTCACCGGCTGGCCGTTCGGCCGACGGAGACGGAGTTTGAGCGCGGCGTGCGACGGTTCGGGTATCTCCTGTTGGAGGTGACCCTTCTTCTGGTATTCGCCATTTTTGCGGTGAACGTCTACCTTGAGCGTCCGGTCCTGGAATCCTTTTTGTTCTCCATGGCCTTGGCGGTGGGACTGACGCCGCAATTGTTGCCCGCCATCATCAGCGTGAACCTTTCCCATGGCGCGAGACGCATGGCGGAACAACGCGTTGTCGTCAAACGCCTGGCCTCGATCGAGAATTTCGGCAGTATGACCGTGTTGTGTTCCGACAAGACCGGCACGTTGACCGAGGGGTCGATGCGGCTGCATGCGGCCCTCAACGTGGCGGGTGAGTCCAGCGAGCGCGTGCTGTTCCTCGGCTATCTGAACGCGGTGTTCGAAACGGGGTTCCCGAATCCGCTGGATGAGGCGTTGCGTCGAGACCGGGTCTTCGAGCTCGCCGGTCACCACAAACTGGACGAAGAGCCGTACGATTTCGTGCGCAAGCGGCTCTCGATCCTGGTGGCCGCTCCGCAGACACACGTGTTGATCACCAAAGGCGCGGTCGAGAGCATGCTGACGATCTGTCTTCAGGCGGAGCAGGGCGATGGCGCGCTTGTGCCGATCGAGCAGGTTCGCCGATCGGTGAGGGAGCAGGTTCGCCTGTTGAGCGGGCAGGGGTTTCGCACGATCGGCCTGGCCTGCCGGGATATGGGAGGACTCGATCGTGTCTCGAAGGAGCACGAAGCCGGCATGACGTTCCTCGGGCTCTTGGTGTTTGCCGACCCGCTCAAGCCCGGCATTGCCGAGACGGTGAGCACACTCAGGCGACTCGGCGTGGCGCTGAAGATCGTGACGGGGGATCAGGCGCCGGCGGCGGCTCATGTGGGGCGTGAGGTCGGCCTGGCGGCTCCGCGTCTCCTGACCGGAAATGATTTGCGCGGGATGAGCGAGGATGCGCTGCGCGCAAGTGCCTCTGATGTCGATATCTTCGCCGAAATCGAGCCGAATCAAAAAGAACGGATCATTCGCGCGTTACGCGGATCGGGTCATGTGGTCGGGTATCTGGGGGACGGCATCAACGACGCCCCGGCACTGCACGCCGCCGATGTCGGTATTTCCGTCGATCAGGCGGTGGATGTCGCCAAAGAGGCCGCGGACCTCGTCCTGTTGGAACAGGATTTGAGCGTGTTGGTGGAAGGCGTACGCGAGGGGCGCAAGACCTTCGCGAATACGCTGAAGTATGTATTCATGGCCACGAGCGCGAATTTCGGGAACATGTTCAGCATGGCCGGTGCCTCGCTGTTTCTTCCGTTTCTCCCCCTGTTGCCGAAGCAGATTCTGCTGACGAATGTCCTGACCGATATTCCGGAAATGACCATTGCGACCGACCATGTCGATCCCGAGCTGATCGATCGGCCGAGGCGTTGGGACATTCCGTTCATTCGCCGTTTCATGCTGACCTTTGGATTCGTGAGCTCGTTCTTCGACTACCTCACCTTCGCCGTCTTGCTGCTGGTCCTGCAGTCGACGACTGGTCAGTTCAGGACCGGCTGGTTTGTCGAGTCGGTGCTCTCTGCCTCGGTCATCGTGCTGGTGATTCGTACGAGGCGACCCTGTGTGACCAGTCGCCCGTCCAGGGGGTTGTGGCTCTCGACCCTGTTGGTGGGATTGGCGACCATGCTGCTGCCGGTTACGCCGGTCGGTGCGATGTTGGGGTTTGAGCCCTTGCCGCCCCTGTTTTGGGCAGCACTGATCGGCATTCTCGTCGCGTACGTCGGCGCGGCAGAGTTGGCCAAACTCCTGTTCTACCGGAAGCCGAAGAACGGTGGCTAAGGGATGCGGGGCGGCCTTCACGGATTCCTACATATCGTCCCCTGCAATCGATCATCTCCTTGACTGTATGCGGTGATGTAGTACAACCAAAGACATACGCTCGTCTGGTTTGCTCCATCCTTCGCTTCACACGAGGACGCTCATGACCGGCTCTCCGCAATCGTCCAATGGTCGTTCCTATGATCCGCAAGTCCTGCTGAACTCGCAGCCGGTGGTGGTGACGGTCATCGATCCTGCCGGCCATGCCGTGCAGTTTCAAAATCAGACCAGCCTGGGCACCTTCGGCGACATGGCGGGCGCACGCTGTCATGAAAAAATCGCGGGGAAGCCCTCACCTTGTGACTTTTGTCGCATGCCCGATGCCCTGATCAGAGACGGCGTGGTCTCGGAGCAGGTAGACATGCCGGACGGCCGACGACTCTTGTTCCATTGGGCCAAGGCACCGACCGTCGACGGGCGGGTGCATGTCATCGAAACGATTGTGGATCTGACTCAGCGAAAGCAGGACGAGCAGAGCGCGCGGCAGTCGCAAAAAATGGAAGCCCTGGGCCGGCTGGCCGCCGGCATTGCGCATGACTTCAATAACCTGCTGATGGTCGTGATCGGACACGCGCAGCGGGTGGCTCAGCAGTTAGGCTCTCACCCCTGTCATCATGAAATCGAAGTCATCGGGCAGGCGGGTACGCGTGCCGCGGCGTTGACCAAGAAACTGTTGACCTTCAGTCGCCGTCAGGTCCTAGAGCAGCGGGATGTGCCGCTCAACACCCTGATCCGTGACATGGAAGATATTTTGCGCCGCTTGATCGGGGAGCAGATCCAGACCGTCATCGTGCTCGATCCCCAGGCTGGGCATGTGTTGGGGGATCCGGTGCAGATCGAACAGGTGTTGCTCAATCTGGCGCTGAATGCCCGCGATGCCATGGCAGAAGGAGGGATCCTGACGATCGAAACGGGCAACGCCGATCTGGATGACGCCTATGTCCGTGCGCACCCGGGGGCGATTCCCGGTCCGTACGTCAAATTGGTGGTCGAGGATACCGGATCGGGCATCGATGGAGAAACCCTCGCTCATATTTTTGAACCATTCTTCAGCACCAAGGCCTCCGATAAGGGGACGGGCCTGGGGTTGGCGACGGTCTATGGCATTGTGAAAGAGAGTCGCGGCTACATCGATGTGACCAGTCAACTGGGTAAGGGCTCTCGCTTCACGGTCATGCTCCCGCGGGTGCCGTCTCAGGCCGCCGAAGCCGAACAGGTTGCTGCCCCACGGCCCAAGCCGGAAACTTCCGCGACGATTCTCCTGGTGGAAGACGACGAGGGGATTCGTCGTCTCGTGTCGGCGGTGCTTCGCGACCGGGGGTATGAGGTGCTGGCGGCGGCAGACGGGGTGGAGGCGTTGCAGATGTTGCAGTTGCGCAAGGGCGGCTGCGACCTGCTGATTACGGACGTCATTCTGCCCAGGATGAAGGCCGCGGTGTTGGCCCAGGGGGCACGGACCATGTTTCCGGATATTCGGGTGTTGTACATCTCCGGTTATGCCGGGGATATGTTGGGGGCGCATGGAGTGGACGCCCAGGCCGCCTATCTGCAGAAACCGTTTTTGCCTCAAGCCATCATCGACAAAGTGGCTGAACTGCTCCTGCCAGGACGGCCGCAATAACGTTGACCATCGCAAGACCGCCTGATTGATTCGATCCCCCTCTGTATCCCGGTTCCCGTCAGTTCCCGGCATTCAGTCACGACACTGTCCGTGGGCGTCAAGGTTGCGTGGCCGACCGGCCGAATCGACGTAGAGGAGGCTTGACGCTGGCGTGCGGGAGTCGGCAGACTCCCGGAATCGCGGATCTTGCTCCCATGACCGGAGCGCGTGGTCAGGAGTGACAAGTGCTTGTCTCATGGATCATTCTCGTGCTGAGCGGAGCCGCGATTGTCCTCGCGGGGACGCGACTCTCCCGTTACGGAGATCAGATTGCTGCGCTGACAGGAATCGGGCGTCTGTGGATCGGTGTCGTGTTCATGGCGGCGGCGACGTCGCTGCCCGAGGTGTTCACGACGGTCAGCGCCTGTCTGATCGATGCGCCGGATCTGGCCGCCGGAGACCTCTTCGGTGCGGTGCTGGCCAATATGTTCACTCTCGGCCTCATTGACCTTGTCTATCGTGATAAACGGGTCTGGGAGCAGGCTACATTCGAACATACGCTGGTGGCTGCGCTCGCCATGCTCCTGACCGGCATGGCCGCATTTCTTCTATTGTTTCGGAATGGGACGGGGTCTTCAGTCATTCAAGGGGGGAGCGCCCTGCTCTTCCTGATCTATGTTTTCGGCATGCGGGTCGTGTTTCGGCAGGAAGATGTCAAGCGACGTCAACGGGCGCAGCAACTCCTTGCCCAAGCGGCGGCCGAGGACGACCAGGGGCAAGTCTCGGTCCGGCGAGACGGATTGCGCCGGGCAGCCATCGGATTCCTCGCGGCCACCATGATTCTGGTTCTTGCCGCGCCCCTGCTCGCGAAATCGGCCAAGGAGATCGCGGATCAATCGGGTGTGAGTACGACGTTCCTGGGGACATCGCTCGTGGCCGTGGTCACGACGTTGCCCGAATTGGTCACGTCTCTGGCCGCTGTCCGGCTCGGTGCCTTCGATCTTGCCGTGGGCAATCTCTTCGGCAGCAACGCGTTCAACATGGCTGCCTTCCTGTTTGCCGATCTGGCCTACCACGAGGGGCCGCTGTTCGGCGCGATCGCCTCCACGCATGCGCTGACCGCCCTGTGGGGCATTGTGATGATGAATATCGGGCTGATGGGAATCGTGTATCGGGTTGAGAAGCGGTATTGGCTTATCGAACCAGACAGCCTCGTGATGATCCTTGGATATCTGCTCGGCCTCTTGTTGTTGTTTTGATGATGTGGGCTTTGTCGCAAGAATGTGTGGAGGCGTCTCATTTCGCAGATGATGAGGTCCAGGACACGCCGGGAAGAGAGATGACTCGCTCGGATTCGTGTGCGGTTTGGGCCTCGAGCAGCAGTTCGTGGACGGCTTTCACCCGCGCCCGTGTTTCCGTTGACAGCGAGAGGAATTCCACGCCGAAGGCGTCCTTGCCGACCCAGGTCACGACGGAGGGTTTGATTTCGATGGGGTCGATGCGGTCCGGAAGTGAGATCCGCAGCGTCAAGCGCATCCCGCAATTCACCTTGACATCGGCTTGCTGGATTCGGCAGCCTCCGGGAGAAAAGTCCCGCACGACGCCCTGACTGACTCCTCGTGGGCCCTGCAGCTCGATCAGTCGATTCATCTCCACCCTGGTGCTCTTACGCTTGGCCATTGCGTATCCTTCCTTGCTCTGCTGCGTCGGTATGCTGGCAATCTTGCTCAGATGGCCGGTTGCATGAGGGATTCTGCCAACCGTCGAAAGGCCGGATCCAACATGAACCGGCCGAATGAGCCGTCTTGGCGGGGATCCGGCATCTGTTTGTCGCCCTGCCGATTCCGGTGGTGAAAGAATGCGCTATCCAGGGCTTGCAGCATCCTGTCCCGGTCGTTCATTCCCGCGTAAGTGCGTGCGAGTTCGTAGTGCCACATCGGATTCGCCGGATCCTTCGAGAGGCCATAGTCGAACGTCGCTTTCGCCCGCCCGAAGCGTCCGGTCCGGCCGTAGGCCGTGCCGAGGTTGTGGATCAGGAGCTGCCAGAGTGTCTGTTCCAACGTCGGGTTGGCCTGTTCGAGGACGAGCGCCTGTTCATAGTGTGGGATGGCGAGGGCGAATTTCCCCAGCAGATAGGGGGCACTTCCTGCGCGGAAGTGATCGAGACTGCTGGGCGCGGACGCCGCGACGATGGTAAGGCTATCCAGCAGGGTGCGCAGGGACGCGGGATCGCTGCCCTTCCCGAGCGGTTGAGAGAGATGAATATCGGCATACACGTCGTCCTTGCCGGTGCAGGCCAGGAGATGGAATTGTTCAGCTGGAGCCTTGCCTGTCGCGGGTAGGACGTATTCGAGCAGGGTGAGGTTCCGCCTGTTATCTCGAAGAGGGCCCTGGTCCGTCGCCGGTATGGTTGCCCGGGCGACATGCTCCAAATGGAGAAGGCAACCCTGCTCGGTGGCTGGTCCGGGAACCGCTTGGAGTGTCACGGAGAGTTGTATGGAACGGGCGTCGTCGGTTGCGAACAGATATCGACGGCCGTCCGGTTTCACTCCGTCCACGTGCACGCGGAATCCGGTGACATCCAGGCGCACCGCCCAGGGTTTATCGATAAGGGCGAGCGTCACCAGGTGTGGCGCGTCGCCCGCACCGGCGGGGTCGATCGCCAGGAGCGTCAGAATGAATGCGATGACGACACAGGGTGTCGCTGACAGCGGCATGCGAGTTCCCGGCCCTTGGTTCACCGCAGGGCGAAGATGCTGTGGCCACCGTAGTCTATCGTTCTCACCGCAGCGGCCAAAGAAAAAGTACAAAAGCTGCCTGAGTTGCGCGCGCAGATGTGAGGCAGGACCGGCCGTGAGCCGAACGTGGCCTGTGGCATCTTGCGCCAGTCAGCCGTTACGCCTGTGGTCTTTGGCTGCGATGACTCGTTGCGGCACCGAGGCCGGCGGCCTTGAACGTCGGTATCGGCGTTGCATAGTCGTCCGTAAGGATGTATGTGTGTCGCGGAGAACAGTGGGCAGATCCTGAGCGGAGAGGAGTCACGATGCGAGAACCATGCAGAGCGAAGGTCACGTCCGGTGGAAGCGTCGCCTGCTTGACTGGACAGATGCTCAAGCTGTTGGCGGTGCTGCTGTTGTGGCAGGGGGAAGGATTCGCTCATGCGGTCGTGCGGGTGCTTCCGGACATGGTGTTGACGCGCGAGAGCAAGACGATCAGCGGCGCCAAGGCGGTACAGAATGATCCCACGGTGAAGGAGGTCCTGACGGCATTCACTCGTGCTGAGCAGGCATTAGAAAAACAGGATCGCGCCGCCCTCATGCAGTTTTATGCCTCGGAGTACAACTATCACGGCCTCCATGTCGCGGATGTCGAGCGTATTTGGAGCGAAGTCTTCGAGCACTATCGCGCCTTGTCGTCGACGCATCTCTTTTCGGAGATGAAGGTGCTGCAGGGCGAGGAGGGGCTTCGCGTGGAGTTGACCTGTACCGGAGGCCTCTATGGGACGGAGGTGCAGTCAGGCGCCCGCGTGACACTAGATAGTTGGTTTCAGGAAGTGCACTATCTCGTTCGAGACAAGCAGGGATGGCGGTTTCTCGGGAATCGAGGGAACGCGCCGCGCTCCGCGCCCTTTTCCTCTTCCCCGCACCACCCGCTGTTCTGATGGCCGGCCCGGTGAGGGCGGTCAGGCCGCAGCGGCGGATGCGTCGGT
Organism: Nitrospira defluvii; assembly: GCF_905220995.1. Taxonomy (NCBI): domain Bacteria; kingdom Pseudomonadati; phylum Nitrospirota; class Nitrospiria; order Nitrospirales; family Nitrospiraceae; genus Nitrospira; species Nitrospira defluvii. The sequence continues at coordinate 478,063 of NZ_CAJNBJ010000016.1, read as the reverse complement.
GGTCGCCGTGCTCAACAGTTTCTTGACGCTGGCGTGGGCCAGGACGACGTCTGGAGTCCGCTGGAGAGCCTCGTAATAGCTGCGCTCGAAGCCGTCGCCTTCCTCGGAAGGACGCAGCATGTGACGCGCCTCTACCAGCAGGTCCTGCGCGGTTTCAATGGTGGTCTCGTCCTGGTCTTCGAGGACGACGTCGATGCGGACGACCAGGTGCGACAAGGGGTGGAGCCAGGCGAACCAGGGATCGTTCATCACCAGCTGCAGGAGTTGCCCTGCCGAGGCGATGCGCCCGTAGATGCGTTCATAGGTAACCTGTTCCGAGACGATCAGAGATTTATGGAGGCTGAGCAGGCCGTGGCGGAGGTCCTTGAGGCTGCGGCGAAGATTCTCAGGAATCGGATGCGGAGACGACCAGGAGGAGCGTGTCATAGATCACCAATTCTCACAGATCCACAGCGTCAAGCGACGGCTATTCCCACCACAGGAACGATGCCCTTGCCGGGCCACCCTCCGTCCTTTGTGGATACTCTATCGGCGAGTTTGCGCCGGGGTTGAGTCCCCGGCCTATGGAGAGGGGGAATTTTTTTCGCTCCTGTGCGAATCAGGCCCAAGTCATCGATTTTCCATTAAACGTGTCGTGACGTTCCCGTATTGCGTCGGAAGCGAGAACTGTCCCTAGGGAATCAGCCTCAGAGAAAGCGGAAGGAGACGTCGGAGACTATGGCCGACCAGCAGCAGCAGCGGCCGCGGTGGCATGCCCGCCCGCAGGGCGAGATCGAGCGGGAACTCGGTGTCGATCCGGTCGCGGGGCTCAGCGAGGCGGAAGCCGCGCGCCGATTGTCGGTGCATGGCCGCAATGAGTTGCCGGAAGCGCCGCCGCCCTCCCCGTGGCATATTCTGGCCACCCAATTTACGAGCCTCATCGTCTGGGTCTTGATCGGCGCCGCACTGGTGTCCGGTCTGCTGGGGGAGTGGATCGACGCCGGCGCGATTCTCGCCATTGTTGTGTTGAACGGCTTGCTGGGATTCCTCCAGGAGTATCGAGCGGAACAATCGTTGGCTGCCCTGCGCACCCTGGCCGTGACCTATGCGCGAGTCGTGCGTGACGGTACGCGGCTCAATCTGTCCTCGACAGAATTGGTTCCCGGCGACATCATCGATGTGGAAGCAGGGGACCACGTTCCGGCCGATGCCCGCCTGCTCCAGGCCGCTGCCTTTCGGACACAGGAAGCGGCGTTGACCGGGGAGTCCACGCCGGTTGAGAAGCTTAGTGCGGCCTTGCCCGACAGCGACCTGCCTCTGGCTGATCAACGAAACATGCTGTTCATGGGGACCACCGTTACCGGCGGCAAAGGCCGGGCGGTCGTCGTGGCGACCGGTAGTGTGACTGAATTGGGCCGCATTGCGACGTTGATGACCGCGGTGCCGATTGAGCCGACCCCGTTGCAACGTCGTTTGGAGCAATTCGGCCATGTGCTGTTGGCGCTTTCGCTGGGCATCGTGCTGGTGGTGTTTGGACTGGGAGTGTGGCGGGGGGAGCCACTCTTCGACATGTTTCTGACGGCCGTCAGCCTGGCGGTGGCGGCGATTCCAGAAGGATTGCCGGCGATCGTGACCACGACCCTGGCGTTGGGGGTGATGCGCATGGTGAGTCGGCACGCGCTCATTCGTCGCCTGCCGGCTGTGGAAACCTTGGGCGCGGCGACGGTGATTTGCACCGACAAAACCGGGACCTTGACCAAGAACGAAATGACGGTCACGAAGCTGGCCATTGATGACCTGGTGATCGAGGTGACCGGAGAAGGGTATGCGCCGGTAGGTACGATTGTCGGCGGTGATCCTCGTGAGGGTGCGCTGCGTGAGCTGCTCTGGACGGCGCTCTTGTGTAACGGCGCCTCACTAAAACAGGCTGAAGGCAAGTGGGCGGTCGTGGGCGATCCCACCGAAGGCGCGCTGCTCGTTGCGGGTCGAAAGGGCGGATGGGTGCAAGAGGAATTGGCACGGGCACAGCCGCTGGTGGGAGAACTTCCGTTTGATTCCGACCGCAAGATGATGACGATGGTGCGCCGGTTGGGGGAGCGGGCCGTGGCCTATGTGAAGGGTGCGCCCGATGTGTTGCTCGGCTCGTGCGACGAGTATGTGACGAAGACAGGCGAGCGACGGCCTCTGACTGAATCGCTCCGGCATTCAATCCTTTCCGTCAATCAGCAGTTCGCACGGCAGGCTCTCCGTGTGGTGGCGTTGGCTTCTCGCGTCCTTGATCCGCAGCCGACATCGTTCGATCCCGACCTGGTTGAGCGGCGGTTGTGTTTTTTGGGGCTGGCGGCCATGAAGGACCCCTTGCGTCCTGAGGCCAAATCCGCAGTCGATCTCTGCCGTTCGGCGGGCATCGCGACGGTCATGATCACCGGCGACCATAAGGAGACGGCGCTCGCTATCGCACGGGAGGCGGGTTTCGCGAGCGGCCCGACGCAGGCCCTTTCCGGTCTTGAACTGAACAGGCTCAGTGATGCCGATCTGGCGTCACGGGTGCGGACCGTGTCGGTGTACGCGCGGGTCTCGGCGGAACATAAGCTCCGTATCGTCAGGGCCTGGCGCGCGCAAGGGGCGGTCGTGGCGATGACCGGCGACGGAGTCAATGATGCGCCGGCGGTGCGGGAGGCGGACATCGGAATTGCGATGGGCGTGACTGGGACGGATGTGACCAAGGATGCGTCGGACATGGTGGTGACCGACGACAACTTCGCGTCCATCGCCGCCGCAGTCGAAGAAGGGCGCAGCATTTACGCGAACATTCGTAAATCGGTTCACTATCTGTTGTCGTGCAATCTCAGTGAGGTCCTGGTGATGCTGGGGAGCACGGTATTGGGGTGGCCGCTGCCGCTCCTTCCGATCCACATTCTCTGGATCAATTTAGTGACCGACGGGTTTCCCGCCCTCGCCCTCGCCGTCGATCCGAAAGATCCCGATGTGATGAAGCGGCCGCCTCGCGACCCGCAAGCTCCGCTGCTCGACCGTGGCCGGTTTCTCACGGTCTGTGTGCAGGGCCTGGTGATGGCTGCGGCGACGCTGGCGGTGTTCGGGATCGCGCTCTCGATCGTGAAGGATGAAGTGTCCTTCGCGCGGACGATGACGTTCACCACGCTGGTCTTGGTGCAGTTTCTTCACGCCTTTACCTGCCGCCACGACCGGTATTCGCTGTTCCAGGTCGGGGTGGCCAGCAACCGGATGCTGGTGGGAGCCGTGCTTGTTTCGGCGCTCCTCCAGGGGGCGATTCTCCTCAGCCCTTGGGGGCAGGAGATTTTCAAAGTCGTTCCCCTGCGGGCCGACGAATGGTCGGTGATCGTTGGGTTCGGGCTGCTGCCGTTTCTGGTGATGGAGCTGTGGAAAGCCTGGAGCCGTGCGCGAAGCGGAAGACCGGAGACGGTTAGCCCGCATTATTCCTGACGGTTCGTCGCGAAAGCGCCGAGTCACGTGGCGAGCCCGCCGGCCGAAGGTCCGTCGTAGCAGTGAATCGGCGGTTGCAGCAGAAGTGCTCATGAATAATGCGGGCTAGGGTGTGACTGCCGGCGTGGCCCAGATCGTGGAGAGGGGCAGCGCTTGGCGGCTGAGGCCGACTGGTTTCGCGCCATACATATCTGTGATGGTTCTCAATAATCCGTAATGGTCCAAGGGCTCTCCATAGCGGCCCGGTCGCACCATTGGTCCCACCAGAATCGTCGGAATGTGATTGTCTGATTTTCCGTTGTCTTCGTCCCAGGTGATGATCAAGAGACTGTTGTGTGTTTGCGCCCATTCGACGTAGCGATCGAGATGGGTCTGGAGCCACTGGTCTCCGCGTTGAATCCGGTCGGGCTCCTTGCCGTCGTGCATATCGTTGAGTTGATTGGGAATGACAAAGCTGACCGTGGGCAGCCTCTCGAAGTCAGCAGGAAAGTCGGAAAAGGGGCGATTGTCCTCGGCGGGCACGGTATTGATGGGAGACGATTGCCAGTTGACCCAGGGATTATGTTTCCGGGCATACGCGCCTGCGACGCAGTCTACGGAACCGGTGGAGGGGAGATCCTCCGCGTATCCGGCAAAGGTCCGGCCGACAAGCGCCAGGGTGCTATGAAGATTCGGAGTGGTTAACGACGTGGGGCAATGGTTCCGGCTGACGCCGTCGATGGATCCGGCAAAGAGGGCGATGTAGTTCGGTTGACTGGGGTGAGTCACGCCGAAGGAGTTGGTCAACAACGCGCCTTTCCGGGCCAGTGCGTTGAGATACGGGGCCGCCGGTGAGTCGATGATCTGGGAGAACGCATGGTTCTCCTCGATCACGATCACGATGTGGTCGGGCTTGGGCAGGGGTGGCGAGGCAAAAAGCAGACTCGTCGAGAAGAGGAGGACTGCGAGCGCGGTGGCTACGACCTGCCTGTTCATCAGGGGGCCTCGCTAGTGATTAGACCGGAAGTTCGCTCAGACGCAACGTGTATAAGTAATGATAGAGCCCCCGCTGCTCCAGCAGAGCCGTGTGGGTGCCCGATTCGACAATGTGGCCCTTATTCAGGACCAGGATGCGGTCGGCGCGTTGAATCGTGCTGAGCCGGTGGGCGACGACAAAGGTCGTGCGGTTGACCATGAGACGTTCCAGGGCTTCCTGGACCAATCGTTCCGATTCGGTGTCCAGCGCAGAAGTGGCTTCGTCGAGCAGGAGAATACGCGGGTTCTTCAGAATCGCGCGGGCAATCGCGACGCGTTGACGTTGGCCGCCGGAGAGATTGATGCCCTTTTCTCCGACGATGGTCTGGTAGCCGTCGGGAAATCCCGCGATGAATTCGTGGGCATGCGCGGCTTTGCTTGCGGCGATGATCTCCTCCTCGGTGGCATCCTCGCGTCCGTAGCGGATGTTATCCCGGATCGGGCCGCCGAACAGAATCGTATCCTGGGGGACCAGGGCGATTTGCCGGTACAGGCTATCGAGCCGGACATCCTTGACGTCATGGCCGTCCACCGTCAGCCGTCCCGACGTGGGGTCGTAGAAGCGATGGAGGAGATTCATGATCGTCGTTTTCCCTGAACCGGTCGGTCCGACGATCGCAATGAGTTCGCCCGGCTTGGCTTCAAAGGACACATCCGCCAACACGGGTTGCCGGGGGTCATAGGCAAAGGTGATATGCTCTGCGCGCACATGTCCCTGCACGGGCGGCAGGTCGATCGCATTGGGCGCATCGGCGATTTCTGCATGCGTGTCGAGAATTTCGAAGACGCGCTGCATGGCGCCCTGGGCTTCTTTGATCTGCGCAAACACGCGGGCGGCTGACCCGAACGGTCCGATCAAAATCCCGGCGAAGAGCACGAACGCAAAGAGGTCTCCCGGAGAGACCGTGCCGTCAATGACCTGCCGTCCTCCATACCACAACACCATGGCGGCGGCGGCGAAGGTGACGAACGTGATCGTCGGCACGAACCACGCCATGATGGTGGCACGGCGCAGCGCCAGTTCCATCGCGGATTGTACCTGGGTGATGAAGCGTTGCTCCTCCCGCTTAGTCTGCACGAAGGATTTCACGACACGAATACCGGCGATGACTTCCTCCACCAGCGTGCTGACGGAGGCGGTTTGATCCTGAATGGTGGTCGAGAGGGCGCGCAGGCGCCGGCCGAATAGTTTGGCCACGACGACCAGCAAGGGGAGCAGGACCAGGATGAGGAGGCAGAGCTGCCAGTTCATCGCAAACAGGAAACCGGCGCCGCCGATGAACGTGACGACCTGCTTGGCTGCGTCAATGGGAGTGTCGGTGACGACGTTCTGGATCACGGTCACGTCGTTCATCAGACGCGACATTAACTCGCCGGTCCGGCGCTTGGAGAAGAAATTGACGGACAGGGTTTGCAGATGCGCAAAGAGATGAGTTCGGAAGTCCGCCATGACTCGTTGGGACACCCAGGCCGTCAGGTAGCTGTGTCCCATGGAACAGAGCCCTTGCAGCAAGACGAGCCCGAGGAGCAGCAGGATCATCTGCGCCATTCGATCGGCATCGTGCTGCACGGTGATGACGTCCCACAGGGTGCCACCCAGCCGAAGGAGAGCCAGGTTCACGGCGGCGACCGCCATGACCATGATGGCGGCGGCAATCATCCGGGGGACGTAGGGCTTGAGGAAGGGAAAGAATCGTTTGAACGAAAACATCGGTGTTACGACAATGGATTCAGGGGGGCAGGCGCAGAGCCCTTGAGCGTGGATGCGGTGATCGGGCTACGACATGACCTTCGTAATGGGGTGAGGGCGCACTAGAGCTGAGCGATGGACTCGATCAGGTTCTTATTGATCGCCACAAAGTCCGACCGATCCTTGTCGTTGATCAAGACGTCAGTCAGGCTGATAAACAGCCGCTGCTCTTCGTTGATCGCATCGGACACACGATTACGCATGGGCGGGATGAGGAAATCCCCGACGTAGATACAGTTCACAGTTCGAACGCGGATGCGAACTTTTTTTCCTTCGGGCACGGATCCCTCCGTCCATTATGTCGTGATGAGCTCAGCTCTTGCGACGCAAGAATTTCTGACGCCGGCGCAACTTCTTGTACTTGTGCTTGCGCATCTTCTTCCGGCGTTTCTTGAGGACACTCGCCATACGTTCAATCTCCAACTGCTAGGCGCGGGAGTCTAGTGGGTTTCAGTCCAAAATGCAAGCCAAGATTCTGGCCCCTGTTTGCAGCTCCGTCGCGGGACAAGCTGCGAGCCATGCGGCTTCTGGCGGACTGATCCGTTGCTTGACCTCGTTCTGCCAAGGTTCCTATACTGCGCCATGATCCACTCTGGCACATCTCGCTGCCGCTGCGTCGGTCTCCTGCTGTTGGGTTTTCTGTTGGTTCTCTCGGTGGGGTGCTCCGGAAAAACCCTGCAATATAAAGACGACCACGACCGTATTCTTCGGATCGATCAGGCGGTGGAGTTGCTCCGGAAGTCCTACGTCGAACGGGACCGCCCTGCGCTGGAGGCCCTGCTGTTACCCTCCGGCAATCTGGATCAAGTCCAGCGGGACATCCATGGGGACTTCGAGACCTTTCAGGATATTCAGTTGGAATTCTCGATCGAGCGTATTCTGATCGAGGGCGACAACATCGATGTGTTTGTCCATTGGCAAGGCCAGTGGAAACGGAATCCCGGTGAGGCGGGCACGCGCCAGCGTGGTCATGGACGTCTTGCCTGGGTGGGGACGCAGTCTATTTTGCTTCGAGAAGCTCAGGGCGATTTGCCGTTCGGTATGGGCTCTCGGGCCAATCCAAGCGAAGATCCCGCGCGCAGAGCCTCCAACCCCTAACCATGTCATCCCGCAGTTCCTCCCCAAAAATTGAAACAGATTTTCTCGTAGTCGGCAGCGGCGTCGCAGGTCTTCGCGCGGCGATCGAGCTCAGCCGTGCGGGGCGCGTGTTGATGCTGACCAAGGGCCATCCGCTGGAAAGCAATTCCATGTATGCTCAGGGCGGTGTCGCGGTGGCGCTGAGCGAAGAGGATGATGTCGGCAGCCACCTCGCGGATACGCTCAAGGCCGGTCATGGCCTGTGCCGTCGTGAAGCCGTGCGAGTGTTGGTCGAGGAGGGGCCGGACCGGATTCAGGAACTGATTGCGTGGGGTGCCAAGTTCGATAAGATCGGCAAACGGTTTGCGTACACGCGCGAAGCCGCGCATAGCCGGAGTCGGATTCTCCGTGCGCGCGGGGATGCCACCGGCAATGAGATGGTCCGCGCACTCATGACGTATGCGGCCAGGCAGCGACGCATTCAGCGATTGGATCGGCGCTTCACTGTGGATTTGGTGGTGGTCGACGGGCGGTGCTGCGGCGCGATTGTGCTGAACGAGATCTCGGGCGAGCGCACGGTCCTTCCGGCCAGCGCGGTGGTGTTGTCGACGGGCGGCGCAGGACAGGTGTATGCGCGCACCACGAATCCCGGCAATGCGACCGGCGACGGCATGGCGATGGCGCTGCGAGCCGGGGCGCTATTGATGGACATGGAGTTCGTGCAATTTCATCCCACCTCGTTGTACCTGCCGTCGAGTCCACCCTTCCTGCTGTCGGAGGCCATTCGCGGAGAAGGCGGGCAGCTGCGGAACATCAAGGGCGAGTTGTTCATGCAGCGGTACCATCCCGACGGGGCGCTCGCCCCGCGTGATGTGGTCTCACGGGCGATTTGGTCGGAGATGGCCGCGACACGCGCGCGGCACGTCTATTTGGATGTGACCCATCTAGGCGCGGCCTTCGTGAAACGGCGGTTTCCCACGATCTATGCCACCTGCCTACGGTATGACATCGACATGACGGAAGAATGGATTCCCGTGTCGCCCAGCGCGCACTATATGATGGGCGGGGTCTGGACGGATGTGCATGGGGCGACGACCCTGCCGGGGTTGTTTGCAGCCGGAGAGGTGGCCTGCAGCGGTGTGCACGGGGCGAATCGGTTGGCCAGCAACTCACTCCTGGAAGGGTTGGTGTTCGGCATGCGTGCGGCGCAGTCCGCGGTGACCCATGCCGGTCAGGTTTCCGGCCCGGCGAGTCTGCCTCCGCTTGAGGAACTGGAACGGGGACGACCGACGGACTTCGATGATCCGGAGAAGTTGCGAAGTTCGTTGCGTCGCCTGATGTGGGGGAAGATCGGCTTGGTGCGTTCGGGGGATTCGTTGATTAGCGCCTCCGCACAGCTGGTCCGGTGGATGCGTTTGCTGACGAAACCCTTTTCCTCTCGGGCAGCGCTCGAGGTGAAAAATATGGTGCAGGTGGCGCGTTGTATTGCCGATGCGGCCCTCTGGCGGGAAAACAGCGTCGGGGCCCACTACCGGTCGGATTTTCCTGAGGCCAATCGGCCGGGATGGCGGCAGCACAGTCAGTTGGTCTTGGCTCAGGCTCGGGTCAGCGGGATGCCATCGAGCGAGCAAGACCTCGTCCTTGCGACCCAGGAGACGGTGCGTGGTAAGGCCGTGAAGAAGAAAGCCGGTCGTTCGTGAGGAAGGTGCGGTAGTAGCGCAGCACCTTGAGGACGTATTGCCGTGTTTCCGGGATCGGGGGAAGCCCCTGGTGCCGTTCGACCGCCTGTTCTCCCGCATTATAGGCCGCCAAGGCCAATGGAAGATTTCCGTTAAAGCGATCCAGCAGCTGCCGCAGGTATTTGGTTCCCCCGCCGATATTGTCATCCGGATTATACGAATCCCGCACGTCGAGACGCATCGCAGTCTGCGGCATCAGCTGCATCAGGCCGATCGCCCCGGCCCGTGAGACCGCCTGCGGGTCGAAGTCGGATTCGGTTTTGATCACCGCGCGAATCAGCGCCGGATGGAGGCGATGGGCGCGCGAATGTCGAGCGATCACCGGGTCGAGTTCACGATCGGAGATGATGCTACGGGAGCGAGGGAGTTCAGCCGTCACGCGTTTGTATCGTGGGTCGTTCGGCACATTGGTCAGGGAGATGGTGCCGTTGGCATCAACGTATTGGTACACCTCGGCTTGGATGGGAGCGGCTGTCAGCACGAGTGTTGCGGACAGCAGGAGCAAGGAGATGTTACGGCTGAATTGGGCCATCGGGGTTGAGGCGCCTGGTTGGTGTCCACTACCGATGCTTCAACCGTAGCAGCAGCCCTCCGACCTGTCAAAAACCCGTACTCTCCGTTCACAGCCTGGCGTGGTTGTAAGGTATTGATATAAAAGCCATCGTCAGAAATGTGGCTCGGGGGCTGCTTCACAGAACCTGGTTCGACTGGCGGCGAAGCGCTTCTGGAGCCGGCGGGTGACTGGGCCAGGGCGACCGTCCCCGATTGTGAAGGTCTCGACACGTGACACCGGCATGACTTCCATGCTGGTATTCGTCAGAAAACATTCCTCCGCCTTGTGAAGGTGGTTGAGCTGGTAGTGACCTTCCTGAACCGGCAGGCCTTCCTCCTTGGCGAGGGTCATGACAATGCCTCGCGTGATGCCGTCTAGAATGCCGCAATCCAATGCCGGGGTATGGACGGTGCCGTCCGCAACGAAAAAGAGATTGCTGATCGTACACTCGGTCAGTTCATCCCTCCAATTCAAAAACAGACTATCGAAGGTCCCCGCTGCGATGGATTCGCGTTTCGCTAGAATGTTGTTGAGAAAGTTGGTGGATTTGATCTGCGGGGACAGGGCCGCGGGCAGATTCCGCCTCGTCTGGGCGACGGTGAGCGAGACTCCGTCCCGCAACAGCTCCGGTGAAGGGGCGTGAAGCGCCTTCGTCATGATCACCACGGTGGGACGGGGACAGAGTGCCGGGTCGAGGCCAATCTCTCCCTCGCCTCGTGAGATGGTGATGCGGAGGTAGGCGTCGACGCGATCGGTGCCCACGTCGTTCCGTCGCATCGCTTCGTGGAGCAACTCCGGCCACTGCTCGTCGGGAATGGGAATCCTCAGGCCGATGGACTCGGCCGAGCGCCGCAGCCGGGAGAGGTGCTGGTCGCGCATAAAGATCCGGGTGCCATAGGATCGCAAGGTTTCATACACGCCGTCTCCATAGAGAAATCCATGGTCGAACACGGAGACGACGGCCTCTTCTTTCCGCATGAATCGATCGTTCACAAACACCCACATTAGCGGCCAGCCTCCAGGATGTTAAAAAATGCGCCCGCTTTGGCGAGCGTTTCCTCATACTCACGATCGGGGTCCGAGTCGGCCACGATCCCTGCACCGACTTGCAGATATCCCTGCGTCTTCGTCAGGAGCAGCGTGCGAATCAGAATATTCAGATCCAGGTCGCCGCTCCAAGAGAAGTACCCGAGGGCTCCTGTGTACAGCCCGCGCCGCACCGGTTCCAACTCTTCGATGATTTCCATGCAGCGGAGTTTCGGCACGCCGGTGATGGTACCGCCGGGAAACACGGCCCGGACAAGGTCGAGTGGCGAGGTTCCCGGCTGCAGGGTCCCGGTCACGTCAGAGACCAGATGGCGAACGTGCGAATACTGTTCGACAGTCATGAACTCATCGACCCGAACCGTACCGTACCGGCAGACCTTGCCCAGATCGTTGCGCGCCAGATCGACCAGCATGACATGTTCGGCACGTTCCTTGGGGCTGGCGAGTAATTCGGCGCGCAGATCTTGGTCTTCCTGCGGTCTGACTCCCCGAGGCCTGGTTCCGGCAATGGGTCTCGTGCTGGCTTCTGCTCCGGACAGGCGGACAAGCCGTTCGGGCGAGTTGCTGACGAGGCTGAGTTCCGGGAGGTGACAGATCCCTGCAAACGGAGATGGGTTGACCGTACGGAGGCGGCCATACAGCGCCGTTGCGTAGGCATTGGTCTCAGGTGGCGGTACCGCAGCGCCGTGACTGAGGGTGAATCGATGAGACAAATTGGCCTGATAGATGTCGCCGGCGGCGATGTAGTCTTGGCAGCGTCGGACGCGTGTGGTGTAGGCGTCACGCGACTGGTTTGGGACCAACGTCGCTTCACGGGGCCAGCCCTGGAAGGCAATGAGGGGGCGTGGACTAGTCAAGCGAACCTCCAACTCCGCCAGTCGGTCACGGCCTTCGCGATGCAGTTTCTCGCGGGGTTCGGCCTGAAACCGCGACAGGGGAGGGCAGTACATCAAGTACAACTGGTGTGTGAGATGGTCGACCGCCGCGATCAGGTCAAAAAATGCGAGATGGAGGTCAGGGAGGGCGATGTCGTCTGCCGCCACACTGGGAAGTGATTCGAACGAACGGACCAGGTCGTAACTGAGATACCCAACGGCGCCGCCAAAAAACGGTGGGATGCCCTCGAGTTGTGGGATGATCGATGCGTCGAGAATCCGGCCGAGGGCCTCGAATGCGGAGCCGGTGCAGAGCTTCGACTGCCCCGCCTCTTCTACCCGGTATACCTGGGCGCGACCGTTCATTGTGAGATAGGGCTCGCTCCCGAAGAAGGAATATCGTGCGGTGATGCGACTGCCGTTCCCGCTTTCGAGCAGAAAAGAGGGGCGGTTGGTGGGGGCGAGGCGTTGATAGAGTTCAAACGGGTCGGCGTTCGGTTGCGGACGGACTACGACCAACGGTTGCGGGGGCCCGTGAAGAAATGCCTGGTGTGAGGAATCAGTCATGGCACTCGGTGTCGGGAGGGGATCCTCCGAGGAAAAGACTATACCGCATCGTACGGCCTGGTCATAGCGGGCCAACTTCTTGACAAGCCCCCAGCGAATTTGCTTGAATGGCGCGCCCGCCGATGGGTGCACTCTCTCCGACTGTGCTGAAGAGTGCCGCACGTGAGCGCGTGATGCCCCCCTCTCAGGATCCGTTATATGCGGGGCTCGGGCAGGCTGTCCGGATCGGGACGGAACTGCTCGCTGCGTTGATTGTCGGAGGGGGCTTGGGCTGGGTGGTCGACACCTACCTGCTGGATTCCAATCCATGGGGGCTGGTTATCGGGTTAGGGTTGGGCGCTGCGGCCGGGGTGCGAAACGCCTATCGAGCTGCGCAGCGATGGCAGAGTTAACCTGAATCGTCTGACTGAAAAAGGATCATCGTGGAAGAAAGTCCGTTACATGCGTTTGAATTGCACGATCTGATTCCGCTGGTTCCGGCCGGGATCGACATCTCGATCAACAAGGCCGTGATTCTGATGTGGGTGGTAGTAGGCCTCGTCTCGTTTCTGATGATCTCCGCCGCCGCTTCACGAAAGCTGGTTCCGGGCAAGTTGCAGAATATGGCCGAACTGATCGTGGAGTTCATTCGCGGGATCATTTTGGACACCATGGGCGAGGCGGGCATGAAGTTTTTTCCGCTGATCGCCACCCTGTTTCTCTTTATTCTGTTTGCCAACCTGCTGGGATTGATTCCCGGATCCTATACCGTGACCAGCCAGATCATCGTGACGGCGGTGTTCGCGGTCGGGATTTACGGGCTGAGCCTGGTACTGGGCTTCTCGCTTCACGGAGCAAAATTTTTGGGTATTCTGGTCCCGCCGGGAACGCCGGGGTGGCTCCTGCCGCTGATGATTCCCATTGAGTTGATCAGTCAGCTGGCTCGTCCCATCTCGTTGGCGGTGCGGTTGTTTGCGAACATGACCGCCGGTCACGTCATCCTGGGCGTGTTGTTCGGATTGGCGATCAGCGGCGGCTTGCTGATCGGCTGGTTGCCGTTTGCGTTTACGATCGCCATGAACGGGCTGGAAGTCGGTATTGCGTTTATTCAGGCCTATATTTTTACCGTGCTGAGCTGTGTCTATTTAGGGGATGCCGTGACCTTGCACGGTCATAGCGAGCACGCACACTAGGTTCGTTGTCTATAAACGGAGGAGAGGTTAAACAATGGATGCAGCAGCAGCAGCGTTGGTCGGTATGGGGTTGGCGGCGGCGGGATTTGCCGGAGCCGGCGTGGGGATCGGGTACATCTTCGGAAAAATGATCGAGGCCGTGGCCCGGCAGCCGGAAGCGGAAGGCCGCGTCGGCAAGTACATGTGGATCGGGTTCGCGCTCGTCGAAGCCATCGCACTGTACGGGCTGGTCATTGCGTTCATCATCATGGGCTTGCGCAAGTAGCGCGTTGTCGGTCGAGCCCTGGTGCTGGGTCCATGCCCGGCTCAGAACCCTCAACTCATTTGGGTAACAGACTATGCCTCAATTTGAATCACATTTCTTTTCGTCCCTGATCTTCTGGGAGATTCTCTCCTTCGGGATCCTCTTCTTTCTGCTCTACAAATATGCGTTTCCGAGCCTGTTGGGCATGCTGGAAGAGCGGGAGAAAAAGATTAAGGACAGTCTCGATCAGGCCGAACGCCATCGTTCAGAGGCCGAGCGCAAGCTCAAGGAATACGAAGCGAAGCTCGCAGCCGCTGCCAAAGAAGCCGAGGCGCTGTTGGCCCAGGCCAAAGAACGTGCTCAGCGCATGATGGACGAGAACGAGCAGCGTATGACGGCGGATGCTGAACGGATCAAGGGTGACGCGACTCGAGAGATCGAGGCCGAGCGCCGGAAGGCCGTGCAGGATATCCGCGCACAGACGACTGAGTTGGCGATGATGGTAGCGGAAAAGGTGGTCGGACGAGCGTTGACCGATGGGGATCATCGCCGTCTCGCTGACGAAGCCCTGGACGCCCTCGCAAAGGCCTATCAAAGCCGGAACTAATCGATTGCGCCGGGGGGGAGACTCACGCCCCCCTGGCGGTATCCTTCCAGATCCAGGGTGACGAAGCGGTAGCCGACCGACTTCAGGGCCGCCACCAACCGTTCCCGCCGACCGGTTTCCAGCATCCTCGGTAATTCTTCTACGGCAAGTTCAATCCGGGCGACTTCATCGTAATCGCGCACACGACAGTGGCGAAAGCCTTCCTCCATCAGGGCGGCTTCTGCGCGCTCAACGCGCGAGAGTGTGCGTCGTGTGATGGTGATGCCACGTGGCACGCGTGACGAGAGGCAGGCTGCGGCGGGTTTGTCCCAATTCGACAGCCCCAGTGATCGCGCGGCTTCGCGGATGTCGGCCTTTGAAAAGCCGGCTTCCAGCAACGGGCTGCGGACTCCCCGCTCGCGCGCAGCCTTGAGTCCCGGACGGTCGTCTCCAAGATCGTCGACGTTTGTTCCATCAACGATGCAGGTCGACTCACCCTCGTTCTTGAGGGAGCCGAGGAGGGAATACAAGTCCGTCTTGCAGTGGTAGCACCGGGTGGCATCATTGCGGACGAAGTCGGGAATCTCCAGTTGGTCTGTCTCGACGACGCGATGCTGTGCACCGATTTCCGTTGCGAGCTGGCGCGTCAATGCCAGTTCGGCTGCAGGAAGGGTGGGGGAGACGGCGGTTACGCCGAGCGCCCGAGCGCCCAGTTCGTCATGGGCCAATCTAAGAACCAGCGAGCTATCGACCCCGCCCGAGAACGCCACGATCACCGAGCCCATCTCTCGGAGAATCTGCCGGGCTCGCTCAATCTTCTCGGTCACTGCGTGTGTGGAGAGCATAACAATCCAGGGGAGTCTGAACCTGCACGAGTCGAAGGCCGTGGGCTACTGTTTGACCTTGGCCTTTGCAATCGACCCGACGACCACCAACGCGTAGTGCTGTGGGTCGAGGTATTGTTTGGCCACGCGGAGGACATCGTCTTTGGTGACCTTTTCGATGGCCTTGGGGTAACTCGTGAAATAGTCCAAGCCAAGAGTATACAACTCGACCTGGGCGAGGACGTTGGCCAATTTGGCGCTCGAATCGATCCGCAACGGGAAGCTGCCGACGATGAAGGATTTGGCTTCGCTGAGCTCCTGATCTGTGACCGGGGCCTCGCGAATTGCCTTGATCTCCGCCAGCACACTGTTAATGGCCTGATTCGTCACGTCGGTCCGGGTCTGGAGGCTGATGAAGAAGGCACCGGGCATGACTCGGGAATCGAACTGGCTCATAATGCCGTAGGCAAGGCCCTGTTTGTCGCGAATCGAATCCATCAGGCGCGAAGAGAACCCTCCGGCGCCCAGAATATAATTCATGACCGTGATCGCGTAGTAGTCCGGGTTAGTCCGGCTGATACCCGTATGGCCGAGGACGATCGTCGATTGAGTCAGATCCTTCTCAATCAGCTGAACCATTTTGCGGTCGATGGGGGCCGGCTTCTTGAGTTGAGCGACCGAAGGGGCTCCCTTCTTCCATGTGCCGAAATGCGTCTGCACCAGCGTCGCGGCCTGTTCCTGAGTCAAGTCTCCGACGACGACGAGGATCGTCTGGTTGGGCACATACTCGCGGGCGTGAAATTGCTGCACGTCGGCCACGGTGATCTTGTTCAGCGTATCCTCGGTGCCATGAGCCGGCCAGCTGTAGGGGTGCCCGTGGAAAATCAATTGGTGGAAGGCCTTCATGGCCACGTTGCCGGGATCGTCGTCATCGCTGACGATCTCGCCGAGAACCTGTGTCCGCACCCGCTCGAATTCCTGTTTGTGAAAGGCCGGGTGTTGCAGCATGTCGGCGAGGAGGGCGAAGCCGAGGTCCGCATCCTTCTTAAGGACGCGTGCCGAGGCGGTGGTGTAGTCTTCCGTAGCATGAGCTTCGAGCGAGCCTCCCACGAAATCGATCTGCTCGGCGATTTGGCGGGAGGTCCGAGTGAGCGTGCCTTCATCCAACAGGCTGGCGGTGAGGTTGGCCAAACCGGCCTTGTCCGGCGGATCCTGGGCTGATCCCACTTTGACCAGCGCGTGGATCTCGACGGTCGGGAGAAAGTGCTGCTCCAGGAACAACACGGTCATCCCATTGGCGGTGACGGAACGTGTCGGTGTGATGTCGGCGGCCTGCACCCAGGCAGCGGGCACACAGAGCGCCAAGCAGAGCAGCCAGGTGGAAAACGGGCTGGTGGTTCGGCCCCAGTGCTCACTGTGCGGCAGAACGGTACCTTGTCGTCGCGTCATCTGCATGGCTCACTAGTGTGTTGGTGGCGGTAACGCCGACTGGGTTTGCGGAGGAAGTGGGATCAGGGTGCCCGTCGTGCGCATGTCGGGCGTCAGGTATTGGGTGGCCACCCGTTGCACGTCCTGGGCGGTGACGGCTCTGGTCCGTTCAACAAACTGGCTGACTTTTCGCCAACCAGCCCCGATCGTTTCGGCTTCTCCCAACAACATAGCTTGCCGGAAGTTGGAGTCCTGCTCGAAAATGTGGGCTGCCTCAATCTGGTTTTTTGCCCGCTGCAGCTCAATGTCGCTCGGTGGCTCAGCTTGGAGCCGGTGGATCTCTTTCACGACGGCATCCTCGACGGCCTCGACTTTTTCGCCAGGTTTCACCACGGCGTAGAAATAAAACAGTCCCGGATCGGCCTGCATGAGTCCGTAATCGGCACCCACGGCCAAGGCCGTTTTCTGTTCATAGACGAGGCTTTGATAGAGCCTGGCACTCTTGCCGTGGGACAAAATGGATTCGAGCACATTCAAGGCGTAGGAATCGTCGCTGGTGTAATTCGGCACCCGATATCCCATCATGACGAAAGGGACTTGCGCTTCGCGCTTGAGGAGGAAGCGGCGCTCCCCCCGTTGCGGGCCCTCGGCGACGGTCAGTGTTTTCGGCGAGGGGCCTTTTGGGATCGGCTCGAAGAGTCGGGCGATGACCGGGAGCAACGTTTCGGCTTTGATGTCGCCGACGACCACCAGGGTGGCGTTGTTCGGCGAGTAATACGTATCGTAATGGCGTTGGAGATCGTCCAGGTTCATGGCATCGAGGTCGGAAAACCAGCCGATCACCGGCCAATGGTAGGGGTGGCTCATGAAGGCTTGGGCAAAGAGGGCTTCGACCAGTGCCCCCTGAGGATCGTCTTCGTTCCGGAGACGACGCTCTTCCTTCACCACTTCCCGCTCAGTCTTGAATTCGTTGGCGTCGAGAATGAGCCCCTGCATGCGGTCCGCTTCCAGTTCGAGGGCCAAGGTCACGCGGTCGGCAGCGAGGTTTTCAAAATAGGCGGTGAAGTCTTGGCTGGTGAACGCGTTGTCCATGCCGCCGTTCTTGCGAACCAGGCGGGAGAAGGTGCCCTTGGGGTACTTTGCCGTGCCCTTGAACATCATGTGTTCGAGCATGTGCGAGAGTCCGGCCCGGCCCATGACTTCATTGCGCGATCCCACCTTGTACCAGACCTGGACCGTCGCGACGGGGGCCTTCGGGACTTCCACGAGGATCACCTTCATGTCGTTGGACAGGGTGTATTCCTTGGGCTCGACGGCATGGGTGACTGACGGCTGAGCGATCGTGAAGATGAGACCAAGCAGCGAACAGGCGAGAATCGAACGGTGAGTGCGGGCTGAATTGGGGAAAGAGCTCTGTTTAGCCATGTACGGAATTCATGCTAACAACGGGCTTGAATCTGTGTCAAGGCAACGGGGCCCTCGCCGGTCTCAAGGCGACCGAGTTGACCGCAGGCACCGAGCACGTCGCGGCCACGACTGCGACGGAGATAGACATCGAGATGGCCTCGACGGAGGATGTTCTGAAAGCTGTCAATGGCGGTATCGGATGGGCGCCGGTATGGACTGCCTGGAAAGGGGTTGAAGGGGATCAGGTTGACCTTGCAACGGAGTCCCCGCAGCAGCTTGACGAGCCGGGCCGCATCTTCGGCCCGGTCATTGACGTCGGCAAGCAGGACATACTCGAAGGTCAGGCGTTCGCGATCGGCAAGTGGATAGGCCCGGCATGCGGCGAGTAGCGCCTGAAGTGAATGGAGCCGGTTGGCGGCAGGCATGATCTGTTGACGGAGTTCATCGGTGGTGGCGTTGAGGGAGATCGCGAGATTCACCTTCAGCGGGGCCACGTCTTTGATGCGTGAGGCGAGTCCCGCCGTCGAAATCGTGATGCGGCGACCGGAAAACCCCAGGCCCCAGGTTTGATCGGTGAGGCGTGTGACGGCGTCGGCCACGGCATCCAGATTGGCCAGCGGCTCACCCATGCCCATGAAGACGAGGTTCGTCAACCGTTCCCCGGCGTGCAAATGGTCCTGGGCGAGCAGGACCTGGTCGACGATCTCATGGGCGCGAAGATTGCGTCGGAGCCCCAGTGTCCCGGTCAGGCAAAATCCGCAATCCAGGGTACAGCCGACTTGAGTAGAGAGGCAGAGCGTGAGCCGGTCCTCGTCGGGGATGAGCACACATTCGACTTGATTGCCGTCGGCGAGCGTCAGGACGAATTTTTTTGTGCCGTCCTGTGACGAAAATACGTGGATGTTCGAGGTGCGCTCGATGCTGCAATTGGCGGTAAGGTACTCGCGGTCCTTCTGCGGAAGATTACTCATCGCGGCGAAGGTGCGGATGCGATCCTGATAAAGCCAGCGCAGAATTTGTGAGGCGCGATAGGCCGGCCACCCGAGCGAGGCGACGTACGCCGCCATGCCCGACTCAGTGAAGGCGAGCAGATTGGTGCGAGCAGAACCGTGTTGAATCATGCCGGAGCCTAGCACAGGGAAAAAACTTGTGACAAGCAAGGCGAACTTGGTCGCGTTTGTGCGGCAGTAGGCTATAATGAAGCGGTTCACCTGCTGCTCAGGACGGGATTGTGACCGCACTTCCTTGGCGGACCAGTTTGTTGGGCCTTGCCGCATCTCTCCTTGTGCCGAGCCTCTTCTGGACGGCCACGGCGGAGTCGCCGCGCCCTCTTCCTGTCGCCCCCCCGCTCTGTGTCTCCGCTGAAGACTGCTTCCGTTCGGCCATTGCCATCAATGAGCGTTCCGGTACCGCTTCTCAGCGCGATCATGCGCTGATGCTGAAGATCGATCAACTGCGGGCGGTGGTGGATCTCTTCCCCTCGACCATCTGGGCGAAGCGGGCGGCAGTCGTCTTAGGGGTGCTGTTGACGGAGCGCGACCCGGTCGAAGCGGCGAAACTCCTTCGTGCTGCGCAACCTGATCTGCCGGTTCTCGACGACTATCTGCGGCTCTGGATTGCAGCGTCCTTGTTGAAGCAGAACGAGCCTATGCAGGCCGCCGAACTCTTGGAGACGATTCCCAAGGTGGTGCCGGACTCCAATCTGGCTGCGAAGGCGGCCTATCGCACGGGTGAGTCGTGGTACAGCGGCAACGTCTGTGCTCGCGCGGTTGAATGGTTGGAGCGGGCCGTCGTACTCGCGGATAAAGACGCGGGCGCCCCGGTGGCTTTGTGGCATCAAGCCGACTGTCACCTCCGGGAGAATCGGCTGCCCGAGGCCCGCACGGTCTTAAAACAGCTCTGGCTGCGCTACCCCCAGTCCCCCGAGGCGAAAGAAGCGAAGGTGCGATTGGAGACGGCGTTAGGCGGGGAGTCTTGGGTCCCGACTGCCGATGATTACGCGATTCGCGCGCAAGCCTTCCTCGGACTTTCAATGCAGGCGGAGGCGGTGGAGGAGCTGCGTCGATTCCTGGCTATGGCTCCTGGCCATCCCCGCCGGTTCGATGCTCGCTTGAAACTTGGGGTGGCGTATGTGCGCCTGAAACAGTACGACCAGGCTCGCGAAACTTTTCGAGGGTTGGTTGCCGATCGGGTGCAGGAGTCCGCAGAGGCGTCGGTGTGGCTGGCCCGGGTATATCTGCGGCAGGGGCAGGGCGAAAAACTGATTGAGTTGGCTCGATCGGTCGCTCAGAGCTCGTTGGCAGGCGACCAACGCGCGATGGTGCATCTCTTTGCCGGAGTGTGGTTGGAGGATCAGGGCAAGTTTGATGACGCCATCGGCATGTTCAGGCAGGTGGCGAAGCTGGGTGACTCGGCGAGTCAGCGGGCGGAGGGGTTGTGGCGTGCCGGGTGGGCGCAATATCGAACGGCTCGATATCGAGACGCAGCGGAGACGTTTCGTGCGGTGGTCGAGCTCCATGTCAATGGGTTTGAGCCGCAGGCCATGTATTGGGCGGCGCGGTCCGATGAACATGGAAAACCTGCCACCGTCGCGGGGCAATATGCCCGGATCTGTCAGCTGCATGCCTATAGTTACTATTGTCAGCTCGCCTCGCGCCGCGCCTCGCTGCCATCGGCATCGACCGCGGTCGCGGCGCCGGGCCGTCCTGTGGACGATGACGCCGAGCGGTTCCCGCAGAATCGTCGTCCAGAAATCGAACAACACCGCTTCTATCAGCGTGGCATGGAGCTGAAGCTGCTTGGCTTCGGCCAGGATGCAGCTCGCGAGTTGGGGGCGCTCACGGAACAATACAGCCGGGATCAGGATGTCTTGCTGGCGTTCTCCACCATGCTCAGTGAAGTGGGCGCCTATCATCCGGCTCTGCGGGTCGCCAAAGTGCATTTTAAAGAGAAGTTGGAGCGGAGCGGTCTCCCGACGGCACCGGCGCTCTGGACTGTGGCCTACCCAACCGGATTGGTGCCGACCATTGCGGCGCAAGGCGTTGCCGCAGTGGATCCCTACCTGGCTGCCGCCATCATCCGCGAAGAAAGTCAGTATGACGAGAAGGCGGTCTCCGTGGTCGGGGCGGTGGGGTTGATGCAGTTGATGCCGGTGACGGCTAATGCGGTGGCACAGCGGTACGGGTTTCCCACTGTCGGGCGGGAAGAGTTGTTCGATCAGGAAACAAATATCCGTCTGGGGGTGCGCTACCTGGGACAGCTACTCGAGCAGTACGGGGGAAACATGGCCCATGCCGTGGCGGCCTATAATGCCGGGCCCATCGCGGTGAATAGTTGGATTGCCGTCCATCGGGGACGGGAGCAAGATGAATTCGTGGAGCTGATCCCCTACCAGGAGACGCGGCTCTATGTGAAACGGGTCTTGCGCAGTTACGGGGAGTATCGTCGGCTGCACAACGGAACCTCGTAACGTCGGCCGTTTTCTTGACAAGGGGAGATGAACTTTCTATATTTCGCCCCCATTCAGCCAGCATAGGACCACCACTTTGTGATGAGGACATAATCATGACTTTAGATCGTCTCGACGCCCTTGAACTTCGCATTCGTGATCTCGTGAAACTGGTGCAGGACCTGAAGCGGAAGAACGCTTCGCTTGAAGATGAACTTCGTCTGGCGCGCGAACGGGTTGCGGTGCGCGATGACGAAAACCGCCGTTGGGAACAGGAACGTCTGGATATCCGGGCACGGATCGAAAAAGTGCTCGGGGAAATTGATCTGCTGGAATGCTTGGATGAACCCAAGGAGGTGGCGTTTGACTAAAACCATCGACGTGGAGATTTACGGCCAACGGTACAGCATCAATGGTGAGGCCGACGAGTCCTACGTGAAGAAATTGGCCGAGATGGTCGACACACAGATGAAGCAGGTGGCGGCCGGTATGCGGTCGGCCACCCCGGCCAAGCTGGCCGTCCTTGCCGCATTCAATCTTGCCCACGAGTTGCTGGAGTCGGAACGGAGGTTCCGCCAGGATGAAGCCGATGCGGACCGTCGTGTCGCATCCCTCATGGAATCCATCGATCAGCAGATGCCGTCTATCTTGTCGCGGTGAGTTTCGCCTTGCTTTCATTGCATTGCTTTGTTATCGTTTCTCGGTTGTCTTGACCTGAGGGTCAGCAAGAGCAGGAGAGGAAAGGACGCTTCGGACAAGGACGGAAATTCTGACGACGGTCTCTGAGCACTAAACATATGGAATCGCTGGTTTTTGTTTTGTTTCTCACTGTGGTCTTCGTTGCGTGGATGGGGCAGGTCACTCAGCCCCGTGTGTGTATGCGTCGGGTGCGACATCATTCGGTGTTGGCGGTTCGCGGGCAGCAGTTCATCAACACCTTGTGGCGTGCCAGGGACGCCGAACAGTCGAGTATTTATGCCGAACGGCTCAGGTTGCTGCGCGCACGCGCGGACCGGCCCAAGGATTCGGGTCGAGGCCGACCACTCCTCCACTTGAATTAGCGAGAGCGATTCCACACTGCTGTTTGAACCGGCTCAGGTAGTCAGGCATTTCCCTTCTCTCGTCGGCATCCCTTCTAGTCTCTCCGCTCCCCCCTCATCACACTGGCTGCGATTATTTGCAGGGTGACAGCGTGCTGTCCCGCTGCCGTAAGGGAGGTGGTTCCCATTTCTCTCAGCGTTGTTGCGTACATTATTGTCGGATTGTTGGGTGCGGCGCTCGGCGCCGGCCTGTTTGAAGTGCTGCGCCGTCGGTCTGCACTTGCCCGCCGGGCAGAGGCAGAGGACCAATCGGCGCAGGTGATTCAGTCTGCTCAGCGTGAAGCGGAGAATCTCCTCAAAGAAGCGAAGTTGGAGGCCAAGGACCTCGTTTTTCAATCGCGAATCGAACTGGAGAAGGAGCAGAAATCTAAACTCGCCGAAGTGGCCAACACCGAACGGCGGGTTGCCCAGCGTGAAGAGGGCCTTGATAGGAAACTGAGTCTGCTCGACAAGCGTGATCAGGATGCGCTGAAGCGGGAGCAGGAACTCCTCAAGCGTGAAGAGGCCTTGGCGCAGAAAGATGCCGCTTGCGCGCAGGCACTTAAGCAGCATCGTGATGCGCTTGAGCGGGTGGCCGGTCTGACGGCTGAAGAGGCGAAACGGCAACTGATTCAGGAGATGGAGAGCCAGGCGCGGTTGGAAGCGGCTGGTCTGGCGAAGCGGTTGCTTGAAGAGGCAAAAGAGAATGCCGAGCGCGAGGCACGCGAGATTATCGCCTGCTCGATTCAGCGGGTGACCCGCGATTATGTCAATGAGGCGACGATCTCCGTTGTGCCTATCGCCAATGATGCCATGAAGGGGCGGATCATCGGCCGAGAAGGCCGGAATATCCGTGCGATCGAAGCGGCCACAGGGATCGACCTTATCATCGATGAGACGCCCGAGGCGGTGATTATCTCGGGCTTTGACCCGCTGCGTCGTGAGATCGCCAAAGTGTCGCTCGAGCGGCTCATGCACGACGGCCGAATCCATCCCACCCGTATCGAGGAAATCGTCGAAAAGGTGAAGACGGACATCGAGAAACTGATGATCGAAGAGGCGGAGAAAGTCATCTTCGAGGTCGGTCTGTCCGATTTCCATCCGGAACTCGTCAAGGTGCTGGGGCGGCTGAAGTATCGAACCAGTTACGGGCAGAACAATCTGTACCATGCCCGTGAAGCGGCTTATATTTGTGGGATCATGGCGTCAGAACTAAAACTCGACGTCAAACTCGCGAAGCGCGGGGCACTGTTGCACGACATCGGCAAAGCCGTCAGTCACGAAGAAGAAGGCCCACATGCCATGCTGGGGGCGGAGATCGCGAAAAAATACGGCGAACATGCCAAGGTCGTGAACGCCATTGCGGCGCATCATGAGCAGGTGGAGCCTATTTGTCCCGAGACCGTGCTCGTCGCGGCGGCGGAAGCGCTGTCGGCTGCGCGGCCTGGGGCTCGTCGCGAGGCACTGGAATCCTATGTGAAACGCTTGGAGAAACTGGAGTCTCTGGCGACCGTTCACAAGGGGGTCCAAAAGGCCTACGCGATTCAAGCCGGGCGAGAGATCCGCGTGATCGTGAAGCAGGAGGATCTCACGGATCCCGAGTGTTTCCAGCTTTCTCGAGATTTGGCCAAGAAGATCGAGCAGGAACTGACCTATCCGGGTCAGATCAAGGTAACGGTCATCCGCGAAAGCCGGTTTGTCGATTTTGCGAAGTGAGTGATTGGGTATGAAAGTCTTGATGATCGGAGACATCATGGGCGAGCCGGGACGACGGTCCGTGGCTCGCCTCCTGCCGAAACTCATTGCCAATCACGCGATCGATGTCGTGGTCGGCAATGGCGAAAACGTCGCCGGCGGATTTGGAATCACGCCCGATCTCGTGGATGACCTGTTCGACCTGGGGGTGTCCGTCATTACCACGGGCAACCATGCGTGGGATAAGAAAGAAATCCTGGACGTGTTTCCCCGCGAACCGCGTCTGTTGCGCCCAGCCAACTATCCGGCCGGGGTGCCGGGGCGAGGCAGTTACGTCTTCACGACGCCGGGCGGCGAGTCGTTGGGCATTCTGCATTTAATGGGGCGGGCCTTCATGCCGACCATCGATTGCCCGTTTCAAGTCGCAAAGCGCGAGGTCGAGCGGCTCAAGACGCAGGTATCGGCCATTGTGGTTGATATGCATGCCGAGGCGAGCTCGGAAAAGATGGCCATGGGCCATTATCTCGATGGACTGGTGACGGTCGTGGCCGGGACCCATACACATGTGCAAACGGCTGACGAGCAAATCCTTCCGAAAGGGACGGCCTACATCACGGACATCGGCATGACGGGGCCTCTGCATTCGGTGATCGGGATCAAGAAGGAATTGGCGATTGAAAAGTTTTTGACCGGAATGCCCAGACGGTTTGAGGTGGCGTCGGGACCTACGGTCTTCTGCGCGCTCCTTGTCGACCTCGATGCGGCGCTGGGCAAGGTCGTGTCGGTAGAACGCATCCGAATGATGGATTGATCTCTTCTCGCGTCATTTCCTGCTGGCGCGGCACCGTATGACCGGGCACAATCTTTCGCTGCCTCTGCTGCTGTCCGTGTCCGATGTGACACGGCTCATTCGAGAATCGCTGGAAGACCAATTTCGGGAGGTCTGGGTCGAAGGCGAAATCTCCAATCTTCGCGCCCCGACGTCGGGGCACCTCTATTTCACGCTAAAGGATGCGCAGAGTCAGCTCCGCGGCGTGCTCTTTCGGTCCGGAGTCGAACGTCTTCGGTTTGCGCTGCAGGAGGGACTGGCCGTCGTTGCCCGCGGGCGCATTTCTGTGTACGAGCCTCGGGGCGAATACCAGCTGATCGTAGACGCGCTTGAACCGAAGGGGCTCGGGGCCTTGCAGTTGGCCTTCGAGCAGCTCAAGGAACGGTTATCGGCCGAAGGGTTGTTCGAAGAGGCAAGGAAGCGGCCGTTGCCGGAATTCCCGAGGACGGTCGGTGTGGTGACCTCGCCCACGGGAGCTGCCATACGCGATATCGTGGCGGTGCTCCGCCGTCGTTGTCCAGTCGTTGATATTCTTGTCGCCCCGGTTCCGGTGCAGGGCGAGGGGGCCGGCGAGCACATCGCGGCGGCGATTCATGCGTTGAACGAGATGCCGCAGGTAGACGTGTTGATTGTCGGGCGCGGCGGAGGGGCCTCGGAAGACCTCTGGGCGTTTAACGAAGAAGCGGTAGTGCGTGCGATTGCGCGGTCAAGGGTACCGGTGGTCTCCGCTGTCGGGCATGAAATCGACGTCACGCTGGCAGACTTTGCGGCTGATTATCGAGCCCCGACCCCTTCTGCGGCGGCAGAGGCGGTGGTGCCTGTTCTCGACGAGATCCTGGCGCGATTGGGTGAATTGGATGGTCGCCTCCGTCGTCTCGTGGACACCGGGATACAGATGCAGCGGCACCGCCTGGATCGGTTGATCGGTGGACTCGGCGAGATGCGGTTTCGAGTGCAGGCGCAAGCGCAGCATCTGGATGATCTGCATGATCGAGTGACCCGCACCTTGACCGAGCGCCTCACGGCGCTGCACCGTGGTGTGGTGGAGCACCGGCATGCCTTACTGTCGCTGGGGCCTCATAACCGGATTCGAGCCTCACTCGTCTTGCTCCCCCAACTGTCTCGGCGGTTGGAGCAAGAAGCTCGTCGCGGGATCGTTTCACGAAGGCAATCAGTGGCGGCGCGTGTCGCCGCGCTGGACGCCCTGAGTCCACTGGCCACCTTGAGCCGGGGATTTAGTGTCATACGGACCGTTCCTGAGGGGAAAATGGTGCGCAAGTCCTCCGACGTGACGGTCGGGCAGACGGTTCAGGCCAGACTTGCGGAGGGACAGCTGGTGTGTGTGGTCAGCGACGTGATCCGACAGTCGGCGTCTTGACCCCACTAGACGCGCGGGCAATAATGCGCGATCGATGACTGAGCAAAGGGAGTGGTTGTGGCTGCAGTAAAATTCGAATATGCCATGGCGAGATTGGAGACGATCGTCGCCGAACTTGAAAAAGGTGATCTGCCACTCGACGATTCGCTGAAAATTTTCGAGGAAGGGATCCGGTTGTCGAAAACGTGTCTCAAGATGTTGGAAGACGCGGAGCGCAAGGTAGAGATCCTGGTCCAGGAAAAGGACGGAAAGAAACGAATTCAGGCCTTTTCCCCCGGTGAGGATGAGACAGAGAGTTCGCAGTAGCAGTCTGATCAATGCGTGGGTCCACAGTGGCCTGCGTCCGCCGTCGCTGAAATTCCATCGCAGCCTATGGTTCAGAAAATCCGCCCAGAGCGAGAACGGCTCGATCGCGTGCTGGTGAATCGAGGACTCGTCGCGAGTCGGGAGGATGCAGCCCGCCTGATTCTGGCCGGTCTGGTCCGGGTGGATGGGACGGTCGTCGATAAGGCGGCGAAACTTACGTTGCCGGATGCGTCCGTAGAGGTGACTGGACCCGGTTCTCCCTATGTGGGACGCGGCGGGGAGAAGCTGGCGGGCGCGCTGGATCAATTTCAGGTCGATCCGAAGGGTATGACCTGTTTTGACGTCGGCTGTTCAACGGGAGGCTTTACGGATTGTCTGCTGCAGCGGGGAGCGAGTCGAGTGTATGCAGTGGATGTGGGATATGGGCAGTTTGAGTGGCGACTTCGTCAGGATCCTCGGGTTGTCCTCATGGAACGGACCAACATCCGCCATCTGCCCCCACACGCGATTCCTGAGCCGATTGATCTGATTGTGATTGACGTGTCGTTCATTTCACTGACGCTGGTGCTGCCCTGTGTTGTGTCATACCTCACGGCCTCTGGCTCCATCATCACGCTGATCAAGCCGCAATTTGAAGTGGGAAAGGGTCTTGTCGGGCGGGGAGGGATTGTGCGGGATGATGGATTACGACAAGGGGCGGCGGAAAAGGTTATTGCTTGTGCCCTGTCCTTGGGATTGGAACTGGCAGGTCGCATGGAATCGCCCATTGAAGGCCGAAAAGGGAATCGGGAGATTCTCGCGTGGTTCCGTCACAAAGCATCATCGGAGAAGGATATGCGAAAAAGGGGCGTCACCGGGGCGGACGAAAGTACTTTGCGGAAGTCGGCGGAAGGTGTAGGCTGATCTTCGACCTGCCGGTTTGGGTGTTGAATGCTGGGTTGATGAAGGGGAGTGAGGAGACGTATGAAAGTCTTGGTCACCGGAGGAGCGGGGTTTATCGGATCACACGTTGTCGATCGGTTGCTGCAAGAGGGCCACGACGTGGTGGTGGTCGATAATCTTGTGACGGGCAAGCGGAAAAACGTGCCGAAAGCGGCGCAGTTCTACAAGTTGGACATCGAAAATCCAAAACTAGAACGGGTGTTCCGTAATGAACGCCCAGCGGTGGTGTTTCACCTGGCCGCGCAGATGAACGTTCGGCGTTCCGTCGAAGATCCGATGTTCGATGCTCAGGTCAATGTGCTTGGTACCCTGAATGTGCTGGAGCAGGCCTCCAAGCATGGTGCACGCAAGGTCATCTTTTCATCCTCCGGCGGCGCGATTTATGGGGAGCAGCTGACCTTTCCTGCCCCGGAAACCCACGTCACCCAACCACTCTCTCCCTATGGGATCAGCAAATTGTGCGGCGAACACTATCTGTTCTATTACCAGCGAATGAGCGGTATCCAAGTGGTCAGCTTGCGTTATGCGAATGTGTATGGGCCCCGGCAGGATCCGGAAGGCGAGGCGGGCGTTGTGGCCATCTTTATTCAGAAGATGTTGCGGGGTGAGCAAGCAGTGGTGAACGGGAACGGCCGCCAGACCAGGGATTTCGTCTATGTTGAGGATGTGGTCGAGTCGAATCTCATGGCGATGGGCCCCGACGTCGAAGGTGTCTACAACGTGGGGACCGGGATCGAGACCTCGGTGAACGACCTCTTTCGAACGATCGTCGATCTGACCAAAGTGGAGTTTCGCGAAGTACATGGGCCGGCCAAGCGGGGCGAGCAGGCCAGGAGCGTGATCGATTCCACAAAACTCCACCGGAACCTTGGGTGGGAGCCGAAGGTCGAATTACGCGAAGGATTGCGGCGAACCGTCGAGTACTTTCGTGACGGACTCGGGTAGTGTGCCGGCCTAATAGCGCGGGACCGACGGATCGACTTGGGTTGACCAGGCGTCCATTCCCCCGATCAAATTTTTCACTTTTGTGAATCCCTGCTGCAGCAGGAATCCCGTGGCGTCCGCACTTCGCATGCCATGATGGCACACGGCGATGATCTCGGCTTCACGATCCAGTTTCCCGAGCGATTGCTGAAGGGTCGCCAAGGGGACCAAGACGGATCCCTCTAGTTTGCAGATCGCATATTCCCATGGCTCACGAACATCGACCAGGACGAGTTTGTCACCTTTATCCAGTCTCGACTTAAGTTCTGTTGGCGTAATTGTGAAGCTCATCGAGGGCACCTCCATCTATATGCTGTGCAGGGATCTTAAGGAGCAGGAAAAGGCGGTGTCAACCCTGGGATGTGCTGATTGTCCTTGTTGCGCTCAAGCCGGTCGCCTCTGGAACCGAAGGAGTTGGTACGGGCCGGCGGGCTGGGTATTATTGGGCGGACGGTCGGCAGATCATGCCCTAGGCAGAGCCCGTTTTTTGACGAAGTGTGCAAATCTTGCCTGGGCGAGATGTGAATTCGGGCACGAAATGACTCAGAGATCACCCATAACCCATTGATTTGCCAACATACTGCGTAGCTGCTGTGTGTCAGGAGGCACGCAATTTGCTTTGGCTGTGGGGGAGATGTGGACGCGGAAAGTTCAGCGATCATCGTGTTGGTGACGACCTCGACACAGGAAGAGGCAGAAAAAATCGGACGGATGCTCATTGAAGCCAAGCTTGCAGCGTGTACGAACATTGTCAGCGGGATCCGTTCAATATTTCGATGGGACAACAATATCAGCGTCGAGAACGAATGCTTGATGCTCATCAAAACAACACAGAAGCGGTTCGCAGAACTTGAATCGGCGGTGCGGCAACAGCATAGTTATTCGGTTCCGGAGATTGTTGCTCTCCCGGTGGTGGCCGGATCAGAGTCTTATTTGAATTGGGTCAGGGGTGAAACTGATAAGTAATTGAATTTGCTAGGCAGACTTTTGGGAAAACAAAGGTTGACCATCGCGGCCGAGATCAGTACACTGCAAAAAGTCAGTCGTCGAAATTCATCGCTGAATCCGTCAAAGGGAGCATCTTATGAGCCAGCAAACGGCCGAAACAAGTGATGCCTATACCGTTGTGGTATTCCGAGGGTCATCCTCGAAGCCACTGCGGTTTAGTTTTCCACGGAAATTCGTACGTAAGCTCCTGATTTTGGCTGCGATTATGATCGTGGCGGATCTGTTAGTCGTCTCCCACTATGTGATTCGAACCGGCGAAGTCTGGCAGTTGTCGGCCTTTCGGGCTGAAGCCATGGGTGCCAGGGAACAAACAGCCGCCTTTTCTGCGGCCATTGATGATTTGAAGAAACGTCTCTCTGCCATGGGCGAGGTGAACCAGCGCCTCCGCGTCATGTTGGGTATTGATGCGAGTAAGCCGGCTGGTGATCTTGCGAATGGACGCGGTGGTGAGGACGGCCCCTTGCCGGACGGCAAAACCGGCATTCAGGGGATCGGAGTCATGGGTTCTGGTGGAGAGAGCCGACAGCAGGTTTCTGAGCTACGGGAAAATAATCAATCCGGCCTCGACTTCTCCACGGAAAGCATCGAAGAGGTCACCCAGCAAGTTCGTGAAAGTTTGGAAGCTCTGACGAAGGAGGCGGCCCAGCAGGAAGAAGCCCTGGAAAATTTGACCCAAGTCGCGGAGCAACGCTCAGCTCAGTGGGCCTCAACCCCGTCAATTTGGCCTGTACGTGGGTGGGTGACCTCGGGGTTTGGTCCACGCGTTTCGCCTTTCACTGAGAAGCCGGCCTGGCATGATGGTCTCGACATCGGGGCTCAGGCAAACTCTCCCGTTCAGGCTCCGGCACTTGGACGGGTGGTCACGGTGGCGTTTGACTCAAAAATGGGGAATATGGTCAAGCTGGACCACGGTTACGGCATTGAGACCGTCTACGGCCACCTGGCGAAATCTCTTGTGAAGGAAGGTCAGCGGGTCAAACGTGGCGATGTGGTCGCACTGGTTGGGAGCACCGGCCTGTCGACGGGTCCTCACCTGCATTATATGGTCAAGAAGAATGGTCAGGCCCTTGATCCAACCAAGTTCATTCTTGATTAAGTGCTACATTTGCTCAGCCTGCAACGAGGCTGGGAGCGTGTGTCCCCTCTGGTTGTAATCCCCTTCTCGCGTATCTGCCATTCCAACTCGCTGGCGATTCTGACTCTTCCTCCTCGCGGTCCATTCTTGCTGCATGAATGTGATCTGTCCGTGCTATAGTTCACACCTTTCCCTTTATTTTCTGTTTAGGCGGGGGACTAGGCATGACTGATCTCGAGATAGCCCGTTCTGTTGATCACAAACACATATTCGAAGTCGCGCAGGCACTGGGTATTCATTCCGAGGACCTCATTCCGTTCGGGTGGTATAAAGCAAAAATTTCTCTCAACTTTGCTGAACGGGTCAAAAATAGACCTTGTGGTCGGTACATCCTCGTCACCGCAATCAATCCCACACCGCTCGGTGAGGGCAAAACGACGACATCGGTGGGATTGAGCATGGCGTTGTGCCGGTTGGGCCATCGCGCGGCCGTCACATTGAGGCAGCCTTCACTGGGACCGGTCTTTGGTGTCAAGGGAGGAGGGACGGGTGGAGGTCATGCTCAGGTCTGGCCCATGGAGGATATCAATCTGCATTTCACGGGTGATGCCCATGCGGTCTCTGCCAGCCACAATCTGCTGTCGGCGTTTGTCGATAACCACCTGTTTCACGGCAATGCGCTCAAACTTGATCCGCAACGAATCAGATGGCCTCGCACGCTGGGTGTGAGCGATCGAGCGCTCCGTGACATCGTGCTGAGTGTGGAAGGGAAACCTCGGCAGGGGCAATTTGTCATCACCGAGGCGTCGGAAATCATGGCAGTATTGGCGCTGGCCGCTGATCATGCCGATCTTCGTCAGCGCCTCGGCAGAATCCTCGTCGGCCTGACTGAGAGCGGCGCCATGACCATGGCCGAAGCATTCGGCTGTGCCGGTTCGATGGCCGTGCTGCTGAAGGACGCGCTGCTACCGAACCTGGTGCAAACCTTGGAAGGTACGCCCGCCTTCGTTCATGCGGGACCCTTCGGTAACATTGCTCATGGCAATTGTTCCGTCGTCTCGGACCGACTGGCCCTGCGTTGTGCAGAGTATGTCATCACCGAAGCGGGGTTCGGCAGCGACCTTGGCGCAGAAAAGTTCTTCAATATCAAGTGCCGTATGTCAGGACTTCGCCCGGATGCAGGCGTGGTCGTGGCAACCTTGCGCGCGCTCAAGTTGCATGGCGGGGGAGGGACGGTCAAGCCCGGATCTCCCTTGCCGACAGGGTTGACGGGACCAAATCAGGAAGCCCTGGAGCGGGGTTTCGCCAATCTCGAGCAGCACATCGCGAATGTACGAGCCCACGGTGTGCCCGTCGTGGTGGCCGTGAATGCGTTCAAGGATGATTCACCCGCTGAATTGAATTGGGTCTGCGAACGGGCGGTGGCTGCCGGGGCCTCGGCGGCTGCGGTGTCGACGCACTACGCCGATGGTGGAAAGGGCGCGGAAGAGCTTGCGCGCGCAGTCGTGAAGGTTGCGGCGCAGGAATCGCAGTTTACACACCTCTACGATGCGACGTGGCCCATCAAGAAGAAGATTGAGACCATTGCCACGACGGTGTACGGTTCGGCCGGTGTGTCCTATTCGCCTCAGGCGGAAAAGGACATAGAATTAGCGGCACGATTGGGATTCGAGCAGTTACCCATCTGCATGGCGAAGACGCCGTTGTCGCTTTCCCATGATCCGGCACTGAAAGGGCGACCATCCGGGTTCACCGTCCCCATCCAGGAATTGCGAATCCTGTCTGGTGCAGGTTTTCTCACAGCCGTCTGTTCTGGCATTCAACTCATGCCGGGTTTGCCGAAAAAGCCGGCAGGTGAGCGCATTGATATGGATCCCCGATCGGGCGAGATCGTCGGGTTGGCGTGATTCAACTTAGCGTTGCTTGAGGAACCGGAAATATTCGGAGTCAGGACTGACCAGGATCGTGGTTTTGTCTTTGAGGGTTTTGCGATACGCTTCCATCGTGCGCGTGAATTCAAAGAAATGTGGGTCTTGACGGTACGCATCCGCGTAAATTTTGAAGGCTTTGGCATCGCCGCCGCCACGAAGCTCTTCTGACTCGCGATAAGCTTCGGCAAGGATAATCTCTCGGTCCTTTTCGGCTTCCGACTTGATCTTTTGCGCCTCTTCGGCGCCTTCCGCGCGATATTGCTTAGCTTGCCGTTCCCGTTCCGCCTGCATCCGTGAGAAGACGGCCTTCTCGTTTTGCTCGGGAAGGTCTGCCCGCTTGATCCGCACATCTTGAATTTCAATGCCGTACGCCGAGGCCTTCTCATTGGCGCGTTGGGTCACCACGGCCATGAGTTGCGCGCGGGCCGACGAGACAATTTCCGCCAGGTCGTGTCGGCCCAGCTCGACGCGCAATTCCGAATAGATGATGTCATGCAGGCGTTGCAGTGCGCCACGCTGGCTTTGGAACGCCTGGTAGACCTTGAGGGGATCCGTGATCCGCCACTTGGCAAAGTTGTCGAGTAACAGAGTCTTTTTGTCCTGCGTGATGACATCCTGGGCGTTGGAATCATAGTCCAGCAGCCGCTTATCGAAATAGGTGACTTCTTCGATGAACGGCACTTTCAGATACAAGCCGCCCTCGGTCACATTTCTGACCGGCTTGCCGAGCTGCACCACAATGGCATTTTGGGTGACGTCGACAATGTAGAAAGGCGACGCGCCTAATACCAGCAAGCCGATGACGATGCCGATAAAGGCCACCGCAAATCCCTGCTTGCTCATGGCGTACGCTCCTGCGTCGCGCCGGCTGGGGCCGGCTTGCTGAGGCGATCCAGTGGGAGATACGGCAGAGCACGCTCTCCACCCTTGCCGTCCATCACGAATTTGTCGATGTGGGGAAGCACGTCTTCCAGTGTCTCGATATAGATCCGCTTACTGATGATGTCTTTCGACTGGTTGTATTCTTTGAGGGTGGCGAGGAAGCGATTGGCTTCTCCCTGGGCGCGATTCAATCGCGCTTGCGCATAGCCCTTAGCTTGATTCACCAATTGCGCCGCCTCTCCCTTGGCCTTGGGAGTGATATCGTTGCGATAGCCCTGGGCCTGGTTGATGAGTTTCTCGCGATCTTCTTTGGCGTTGGTCACGTCCTTGAATGCCGCTGCCACGGCTTCCGGGGGATCGACGTCCTGTAGTTGGACCGCGGCCACCTGTACACCGGTTTTGTACTCATCCAGAATGCGTTGGAGCAGTTCCTGGGTGTCCTGCTGGATTTGCGCCTTGCCCGTGGTGAGCGCTTCATCGATTTTGCTCTTCCCGATGACCTCCCGCATAGAGGCTTCCGCTGATTTCCCGATCGTATCGTCGATATCGGCGACGTTGAACAGGTATTCGCGTGAACTCTTGATCTTATATTGAACGATGAATTCGATGGCCAGAATATTCATGTCGCCGGTCAGCATCAAGGCTTCCTGCGGAATCATCTGCTGACGACCCTGTCGGTCGGTGCGAAACCCGATTTCCACCCGGTGCAACTTCGCCACTTTGGGCTGCAGCACGCTTTCGACCACAGGAATCTTCATATGTGGCCCCGGCTCGACCACACGAACCGGGATGCCGAATCGTTTAACGACCCCCTCTTCATCGGGAGCCACGATAAACGCGCTTTGCCAGATGAGGAAGACGGTGAAGGCGACGAGGAGCAGATTGCGAAAGCCACCGGTGGGGAGCAGGTTGCGTAGCTGACCCTGGGCCTGCTTGAAGGCCTGATCCAAATCGTCGCCCTTTTTACTCCAAGGGTCTTTGGGGTCCCAGACCATAGCGTGGCTCAATTGTGAGGAATGCTACAGATGCCGACGGTCACCTTAACAAAGTGACGACGTGTGAGCAATACTTAAGATGCGCAGAGGGAGAAAGACGCAGGCCGGTATCATGTTCAGCTCGAGGGAGAATCCTGTCGATGCCGTTCAAGTTTCGAAATCCGCGTTTCTAATTTTGTCACTCATGTCACCGCACCGCCGCAGGACGAGCCCGAGCCGGCCGCACAGCCGTAGCAATGGTTGCGGGTGACGATCTCCCGGTGATGGAGCTGTGCCGGATCGAAATCTCGGATGTGCGCGGGAGCGCCGTGAGCGACCGGAAGTTCCAGCATCTGATTAAAATCGCAATCGTAGAGCCTGCCGTCCCAGCCGACCGAGAGGGTGTAGCGACACATGACGCTGGCTGCGGCAGCGGGATTGTAGGCATTCGCCAACCGATCCATGTAGCCCTCGTAGTTGCCGCTCTCCAGCAAGAATTCAAGGAAGCGACTCACCGGCATATTCGTGATCGTATAGAGATGGTTGAATTCCACGCCATGCTTGGCGCGGAGTTCTTTTCGGAATTGCGCCTCGATGGCCTCCTGTTTGGGAGGCAGGAACGCGCCGACTGGATTGTGCACGAGATTCAACAATAACCCGCTGTCCTCACGGCCGTAGCCGAGCCCGTTCAGCAGCCGAAGCGCCTCGATGGATTTGTCGAAGATGCCCTCCCCGCGTTGCGCGTCGGTTT
This sequence comes from Nitrospira defluvii, assembly GCF_905220995.1. Taxonomy (NCBI): domain Bacteria; kingdom Pseudomonadati; phylum Nitrospirota; class Nitrospiria; order Nitrospirales; family Nitrospiraceae; genus Nitrospira; species Nitrospira defluvii. The sequence continues at coordinate 443,054 of NZ_CAJNBJ010000016.1, read as the reverse complement.
GCGCGGCACGGTAATAGGGGAGAGAAGCGACGACCTCGACACGATGATGCGCGAGAAACTCGGCCAAGTCCGCCTGCGAGGGCAACAGCAGCACCGAGAGGTTGCAGCGATCCATCACGTGGCGATTCAGGGCACGGGCCTGCTCGACCAGCCAGCGAAAGTTGGCATTGAGCTCCGGCGCCCCGCCCGTGATGTCGACGGTCGGAATGTCGGTCTGCGCCAAGGCCGCGATGCAGTGCTCGGCTGTCTCCCGGGACATGCGCTCAGGACGATCCGGCCCTGCGTCCACGTGGCAGTGGCGGCAGGTTTGATTGCAGAGCTTTCCCACGTTGATTTGGAACACCGTGATGCCGGTCGCGTGGAGTGGCGACAGACCACTTTGCCGTAGTTGTTCCTCAAACGGCAGGCAGGTCCCGACCTCCGCGAGCACCTTCAATTGCTCGGCGGAGGAGGCCAGCGGTTTGTGTTGGCCGACGAGCGTCAGTGCCATCAGGGACCATCCCAAGGAAAAAGGAATTCGTTCATAGCCCGCGTTCTCGCCTCAATGTTTCTGCCGCACGCTGAGCAACCTCGAGATGGGGAATCGCAATTCGCAGCAGCCGAAGTCCAGTACCTGCTTGCCTCGACTCTTCATTGCGCGCTGGACGGTGGGTTCGACTCGATAACAGACCTGTTTGCCGTGCCGATGCCCCTCTACCAATCCGGCATCCCGCAGAATGCGAAGGTGGTGCGATACATGCGGCTGCGAACAGCGGAGAACTTCCGTGAGATCCGTGACACATTTTTCGCCCATCAGGAGTGATTCCAAGATGCGGAGACGCGTTTCATCGCCCATGGCCTTCAGGACGGCGGCACACTCGCGCGGGGTCGTGAGGTTGGCGATGGCATGGCGTGGCATCAGCAGCAATTCCCTCCGGGCGAACAACTGACCGCCCCTCCCTCCACCAGGCTCGAGCTTCGGTGATAGATCGTAAAGTGGGGGCGGTAGGCGTCTTGGTTCAGGACGTGAAGGGTTTTGGAACAGATTTCCAAGGGCACTCCACGATAAAACTGGTGATGATCGTCATCTTCGGCGCTGATGACCGGCCCAGTGAGAATGGCATAGGCACCCTGCCAGACGCAGGGCGTCTGCTCCGGAAGGATCGCGCACCAGCGTGGATCGGCTGAATCGAGAGTGGTCGGGGTTGGACCGATGAGGAAGAGCGATCGGAGCGGGGCGGTTCGCAACAGCTGAGCGCGCTCCGCATCGATAGATTGCGGCACACCGCGCCGGTACTGTTGGCCCAGTTCGTCGGTCACGCTGGAGAACGGTCCGCAGAGGGTGGCATACAGCGCCGTGCCCTGGTCGATCACGGCCGGAAATTTGTATCCCGTCAAGGTGACGGAAAGAAAATGTATGCCGTCGATCGATTGCCACGCGGTCGACTTGATCTGGTGCACGGCGCGAAATCCGGCATCCACCATCCCGCCGATGTAGTCCTGGACCTGCAGGGCTCCGGAGAGGCAGTCGCCCCACTTGGCGCTATCATGAACCATGTATTGGGGAACCACTTGGTCTGACACGATATCCGAGATCGTGAAGCGACCGCCGGGTTTTAAGACGCGGTACATCTCGCGGAAGACCTTGCGCTTGTCCGGAGCCAGATTGATGACGCAATTGGAGATGATCAGGTCGATGCTGGCGTCCTCCACTGGCATGGCATCGGCCATGCCTTTGCGAAATTCCGTGTTGAGTTTGGGATAGCCGAGGTTTGCGGCGACGAGGGGGGCATTGCGGCGGGCGATCTCCAACATGGTGTCGGTCATGTCGATGCCGATGACCCGACCAGACGGTCCGACGACGCGCGACGCCTCGAAGCAGTCGATGCCGCCTCCTGAGCCGATATCCAGCACGGTTTCACCGGTCTCCACCGTGTCCAGCCCTGCCGGGGTCCCGCAGCCGTAGGAAATCTTGAGCACTTCCTCTGGGATGAAGGTTTTGAGGTGGCTCATGTCGTAGCTCGTCGGGCAGCACATCTGTTCCCCCGTCGATGCGGCCTTGGCGTAGCGTTCGCTGACTTTCTGGGTAATATCGTCGGTGGGCATACCCCTCTCATGTCTCCCTAGGATGATATGGAACGAACTCTATGTAACATATTTTGTAGGACTTCGGCCAACCGGGGTCACTCGGTCGGCCTTCCCTTGCATCGCTGAGGGTTTCGTGATACCTGAACAACCGTGAGCGCCTTCGGCACTAAGACAGACCGCCAGGATGAACCGGATGCCAAGATTCGGGCCGCCATTGTCTCGGTCTTGGAACGCCATCCCTCCGTGAGCATGGCCATCCTGTTCGGCTCTCTTGCCGCCGGACGAGAGTGCCCGGACAGTGACCTGGACCTCGCCGTGAGCGCAACCGCACCACCACTCACAGTCGATGCCCGCATTGAGCTGATCGACGACCTCGCCGCAGCCTTGGGACGACCTATCGACCTGATCGACCTTAACCAAGCGCATGGGCCACTCCTGCGGCAAGTGCTGACCACCGGTCGATTGATGCTCTGTCGGAACCGCACGGAGTATGCGGAACTCCTGCGGCGGCTGGCCTACGAGGAAGCCGACGTGATGCCGTATTATCGACGAATCTTGGCCACGCGAAGGCAAGCATGGATCGGGACCTCGTAGCGGCTAAACTGGAATCGCTTCGACGCTGTGTCGAACGGATTGCCGGGAAGACGCCGCCTTCTTCTCAGGATCTGGCCCAAAACGCAGATCTGCAAGACATTATCGCGCTCAATCTCCAGCGGGCTGTCCAGCTTTCTGTCGATGTGGCCTCCCATCTCATCGGGGACACCGACATGACGCCGCCCTCGACGATGGCGGAGCACTTCGATGCGCTCAATCGGCTTCAGGTGATCAGTCCTGCCCTGGCGGACCGCATGAAGAAGGCCGTGGGATTCAGGAATCTCGCGGTGTACAGCTATCAGGCCATCGATTGGAATATTGTCTATCAGATCTGCAGTCGCCACCTGGACGATTTCCGGCAGTTTGCCAAAGCCATTTCGATGTGGCACTCCGCTCCCTGACGGTTCGGGCCTCAAAAGAGGGCTGGCCGCGTATTGCGCAGCGATGATCTGTCGCACCGATCGTGATCACGAGGGCAGATTGTCTGAGCTGGCCTCGCCAAGGGCGTTCACGACGCAATAATCGGTCGGATTGTTCATCTGCCGCTAGGTGACGATGCACACAACGAGATCCGGATCTTGCAGATTACTAGGGCTGATTGTTGCTACAAGACCAAAGTCGATGCGGTACTGGCTGGGTGCCGACGGTCGAAGGTGCAATTTTATTGGAGAGATCGCAGGTGTTGAATTGCATGACCCGCACTGACACATAGCCCGTTCCTCCACAGCCTATTGACGGGGCGACAGTCATTGCAGGAAATACTGATCTATCCGGCTCCGCGACAAATGGGCCTCGTATTAGCCAGTAGCATGTAACAAGTCCCACATGGCAATTCCTGATTACCAGTCCGTTATGCTTCCGCTCCTTCGCCTAGCCTCCGATGGGCACGAACACACGTTGCGCGAGGCCGTTGAGGCACTGGCTGAGCAGTTCGAGCTTACGGAGGGAGAGAGGAAGGAACTCTTGCCAAGCGGGTCGCAATTCACGTTCGCGAATCGCGTCGGGTGGGCTCGGACCTATATGAATAAGGCGGCTTTGCTGGAAGCTACCCGTCGCGGATACTTTCGGATCACGCCACGAGGCCGAAGCGTGCTATCGAAAAATCCCCAGGAGATTAGCGTCAGATTCCTCGATCAGTTCCCTGAGTTCATTGAATTCCGGACAAAACACCGGAATTCCGGGCAAGCCACCGAGCAGGTCGAGACCGACAGCCTGCAGACACCGGGAGAACTTCCTGAAAGTGCCTATCAGAAACTGCGAGAGGATCTTTCTTCAGAGTTGCTGAAGACCGCAAAGGAATGTTCCCCGGCGTTCTTCGAGCGTCTGGTCATCGATGTACTCGTAAAAATGGGCTATGGAGGGAGCCGTAAAGAAGCGGGGAGGGCCATCGGTCGCAGTGGTGACGAAGGCATTGACGGAATCATTAATGAAGACCGACTGGGCCTCGATGTGATCTAGATTCAGGCCAAGCGCTGGCAGGCTCCAATCGGCCGCCCCGAGATTCAGAAATTTGCAGGGGCTTTGCAAGGGCACCGTGCCAACAAAGGCATCTTTATCACGACCTCCGGTTTCACTCGGGAAGCTGAAGAGTATGTGGCGAAAATTAATTCAAAGATCGTTCTCATCGATGGTGACCAGTTATCCCAACTCATGATTGATCACAATGTTGGGGTCACGCCAGTCACATCGTATGAAACCAAGAAAATTGACAGTGACTACTTCATTGAAGGTTAAACCGGCGGTATAGACGCGGCGGAGCGACCGTAGAGATCGCCCCGCCATAGTCCTGCTGAAATCGCGGCGGCTACCGCATCGACGCCATCGGCTTCTCGACGATATCGCCTTTCATCGGGCCGAGCGCGCCCAGCAACTCGTTCTTCTCCCGTTCCGGCACCTTGAATTTGTTCAGCGTGGCGACGAGGTCGCCGACCAGCGCATCGAAGTCGCTGCTGCTCACGCCCATGCCGGCGTGGGTGCTTTTCATGTCACGGCCGGTGTAGGTGCAGGGACCGCCGGAGGCCTGACAAATCTGATCGACCAGCATCGATTTGAGGCGGGGAATGTTGGCGTTCGCAAACTTGCCGTTGATGCGGTTGTCGGCGGCCACGCGGCCCACGAAGTCATCCACGACTGCGGTGATAGCGGTTTTACCGCCCAAGCGGTCGTAGAGAGATTTCTCCGTTGCGGCTGTGCCGGCTGGTGCCGAACCCATGCTGTTGCAGGCTGAGACGGTCAACGCAAGGCCGAGAACCATGGCGAGTGCTGCAATGCGATAAGACATGATGTGTCCTCCTGGTTAAGAATCTGAGTGGCGGGCCGCGGTCTTGTCCGCATCAACCGGCCGCTCTGTCTGTCTGTGATTACGAAGGCGGATGGCAATTGGATCTCCCACAAACGAAAAAAAGCGTCGTTGCACCACGGTGGTCCCGGTGCTACAGTTCCGCCAGATTCGGGCAAAGACCGGACATCCAAGCGAACGGGTGGGCTCGTAGAACGTGACGAGGCACCCATGTGTGACACCCAGACCGTGGCTAACGCACCTTCGATTCACGAGCAGGAATGGGCGGGACTCCTCGCGCGTATTGCCGTCGGCGATCAATCCGCACTGTCGGAGCTCTATGATGCCAGCAGCGCGAAGGTCTTTGGCCTGGCGATGAAGATTCTCGGAGATCGTGCGGCCGCAGAAGAAACGACGCTGGATGTGTATACGCAGGTCTGGCGACGGATCGCGACCTATGATGCGAAGCGGGGCACGCCGGGCAGTTGGCTCATGACGCTCGCGAAGCATCGGGCCATCGATCGATTCCGGAGCAGCTACCTGGAGCGGGGCAGGCAGGTGCCGCTGGATGAAGCGGCCGAGTTGCCGGGGCGCGAAGATACGCCGGAGCAATACAGCGCGGGCTTGGAACGGCAACGGCTGGTGCAGGATGCGCTCGCGACCCTCTCTGTCGAACAGCGTCAGGCGGTCGCCCTGGCCTACTATTGGGGCTTGAGCCAGAGCGAAATCGCCGACCAGCTCAAGTTGCCGCTGGGGACGGTAAAGACGCGGATGAGGCTGGGGATGATCAAGTTGCGCGAAGTGCTGGCGCCTCACGGGGAGGGGTTGTTGTCATGACCGATCCTCGGCACGAACAAGACTTGGCCGAACTCGCGGCGCTCTATGCGTTGGAGGCCCTGGGAGACGATGCGCAGCGTCAGTTCGCGCGTTCATTGGAGACGGCCTCGGCCTCCACACGCGAAGAGGTGGCGGCATTTCAAGATGTGGTGCAGGAGCTTGCGTATAGCGGCCCAGCCATCGCACCCCCGGCTTCCCTCAAGGATCGGCTCATGGCCCGCATCGCACAGGAACCGCAGGAGCCGGCTGAAGGCGCAGGCTTTACCTTCGTCCGCAGCAAGGGCCTGGCGTGGCAGGAATTGGCACCGGGCTTGTCGACGAAAGTGCTGTTTCACGATCCCGCGGCTGCACGCACGACCATGTTATTGAGGTTGGCTCCCGGCGGCACACTGATCGGCCACCGTCACCCGCAGGTCGAAGAGTTGTATGTGCTGGAGGGGAGTTGTCTCTGCGCCGGGGAGTTCCTGCAGGTCGGGGATTACCATCGCGCGGAGGCGGGCACCGTCCACCCCGTGACATCGAGTGAGCAGGGCTGCCTGGCTCTGATCATGACCTCATCAAAGAACGAACCGATTCGATAGCGGGCCGATAGCGAATCCATCGCTACGGGCTCTTACCTGCTGGCCTGAAGAACGCCAACCAGTACAGGGCCAGGTTCACCCCCAGCACGAGCAGGCCCAGCAGCATTTGGATCTCGCGCGTCAATGTTTCGGGATAGAGCAGGGGGGGAAGGTAGCGGCCGATGAAGTCGGCCTCCGTGGCCGACTCACCGGCCAGAGCGCGTAATTGGCTTTCCAGCGGCGTCAGCGGACAGATCCATCCGGTGAATTCCACGACCGCGCCCCAGACCGCCGCCGGCAGATGGACCCACGCGATGCGCGGCCATTTCAACAGCAGCAGCCCGCCCGCGATGACGAACAGAACAAAACCCAGGTGCAGCAAGAGGATCAGGTCGGCGCCGACGTGATACCACATTGCCGATAGTGTGCAGCAACCTCGCGATGAACACAATGAGCGGCAGAATGCTTACACCATCCGGAGGGTGGGGCTCTGATCGACTGGCGCTGGATACATCAGGCGGCCATCCTGGACCATCGCGAATGTCGTCAGTTGGTGTGGCTGAACCTGGCCAACTCCCAGGATATGGAAAACTTCCCAGCCGCGTACGACAAGCGCAACGGATATCAATCAGCCGTTGGATATCGTGGGATTGGAGGAGCACGAGAAACTCTTCGTTGGAGCGGGTCGAATGCCCAATGGTCCAGAGACGTCGAGGAGGCGTGGTGAGTTGCTGGCTCATGACTCGTGAGCGAGCATGTCCCGTGTGGAAGGAGGGTTATGAAACGGAAGCATCAATTGCGCAGTCGGTGGCGCAATGGCCCGGTGCGCCCAGACCTTCAACTGTTCGGCATCTTCCAGAATATCGATCGGCACTTCGTAATAGTGTTTGAGGAGCTGCTTGCCGTTCGGGCGAAACGGCTGCATGCCGCACGCGGCATATGTCGGTTGTGTCATCCCATTGGTTTTCAAGTAGAGCCGGCCCTTGTGAATGATGCCAAAGAACGTCTCGCGCTGATAGAGACCATAGCCGCCGAACATCGCTTTGCACATGAGTTGAGGGACTCGGCCGAGCTGATCCAGAACAAAGTCTTTGAAACTGTCGGCACGCATGCGCCACGCACCTTTCGCGGTTCCCCGTCAACCTAGATCGGTCAAGCATAGCGGCTTGACGTTCCAGCGGGAGCGTCGTGAATCGTTGCATCGGCGGGGAGTCAGCGAGCCTGACTCCGCCGCCGTGGCGCACTGTGCAACATTCCGGCATTCATTGCAATGCGTGGAGCGAGTCCCGGAGCTCCCGTACTTCCGTGGCAAACAGCTCCATGTGTTGACTGCGCTGAGGTTGGTCATCCTTGAACTTCCAGGCGCGCTTAAAAATCGCCCAGAGCTCCTTATTGTGCGTGACAAGCAAGTCATAGGCCGGTAGATCACGCTTGTTCTTGTCGACGCAGCAGATCGTGTTGTCAAAGGCATGGAGCTGGTTGTGCAGATCATCAAGAGCCTGATCTTTTCCTTTCCCCTGTCGGCCGGCCTTGGCAGTTGCTTCCATCATATCGGTCAGGTTGATCAAGGTCTCGATGGTCGTACCACCCTTTGCCTTCTCGGTGAAGTCCTTGGCCTGAGGATAGAACAGATAGCTGCACCCGCCGGCCGCAACAATTACGAAGCCTAAGAGGCTGCGAAGAATGAGCTGTCGCATGACCACTCTCCTTTCTCGACGAGATGGGTACACAGGCTGTCGGCACGAGTGTGTCGCCGCACGGTCAGTCGTTCAACTGGCGGTAACCCTAGTGTCATCCCATAGGACACTCGACACCCGAAAACTAGGGGATTCTCCAGTGGGGCGAGAAGCAGGGAACGCGCAGAGTAGGAAAAGCGGTTCACCTACACTCGGAGGACGGGTATGCGTACATTCATGACAGTGGCGATGATCGGTGTCTGTCTGTCGGTTGGCATGATGATCTCGGCCGAAGCCGGCGAAACGAAGGCCAAGATGGAAAAGGCCAAGGGGGCGGTGAAAGGTGAAATCGAAGAGATGAAGGGGGAAACCAAGGCTCTGCATGAGGAGCTCAAGGGGAACGACACGAAAGCAGAACTCGAACGCGCCAAGGGCAAGGTAAAGGGGGCCGGTGAGCGGGCGAAAGGAAAGATGAATGAGTTGAAGGAGAAGGCCAAAGACTAGTCGGCTGTGTGGCGCTCCCGGCCCGCCGTCCTGTTTGGGCGGCGGGCTGCAGGAGGAAGTCGGCGTAGTGCCTATCGAGGCTTTCTTGCGCTGACGATTCGCACGGCGATCGGCAAGGCCACGCCCTGTGGCCCACGATAGTCGTTCACTGCCTTGATGATCCCCTGTTCAGCCTCCACCTGTTGTGCCGGCGTCAATTGCGCGAAGAGATTTTGAATCGGCGCCGCGATATCCATCAGCCCGCGAAAGAATTCTTCACCGGACTCGTAGGCGACCTCGGCGGTAAATTCCTCATCATCCAACGGGGTGAGTCCAGCCCGCTGCAGCATGCCTGCGAGGTCGCCGGGTTTTGCCAGGCGAAAGATTCCCGGTGCTTCAGGATCCGGCGGGGGCAGAGGGGTAATTGATTTGATGATATCCATGGGAATCCGAATGAACGGATTCTTGTCTGGAGAGGACCAGACGGCGGCGGCGACATACCCTCCCGGTTTCAACACGCGGGCGATCTCCCCGGCGGCCTTGGGAATGTCCGGGAGGAACATCAGGCAAAACCGGCTGATGACGGCATCGATCGAGCCGGTCTCGAACGGCAGCGAAGTGACGTCACCGGTGCGAAAGCTGACCTGCTGCAAGCCGAGCGTCTTGGCCTTGCGTGTGGCCACTGCCAGCATGGATTCCGCCAGGTCGATCCCGATGACGGTGCCCTCCGCTCCGACCACTTCACCGGCGAGGATCGCCGGGTAGCCTGTCCCTGATCCAAGGTCCAAGACCCGAAGCCCCGGACGTACGCGGGCATCGGCCACCAGGCGGTGGTTGATGAACGCCATGGTACGGTTGAAGAATTGGTCCCATTTGTCCCAGCCCGGTGCGACGCGGTTCCAATCCTGGCGCTGCGCTTCGATGACGGCTTCCGGCGTGTGTGTTGGCATGTGCAGACTCCTACTCTTGCGCCCGGTGTGGCGTCGGTTACTTCACCCGTTCAAACGAAAACACCTTTGGGACATCCTTCCCCGCCTTGCTGAGCGTCCAGGTCTGGGTAATGTGATCGTGGTCTTTCACGTCGATCACCAGCTGTCTCATGTGCACATCGGTCGGGTTCTTGAGATTCGTGACGTCGACGAAGGCGAAGCTGATGCTCTTGTCTCCTTCTTTGACCGCCGCGGCGCGCATTCGTGGCTGATTGTTGAGCGAGCAATAGTGCGTCAACATCAACTGGTCGCCGTCGCTGTAGTACATGGTTGTCATGGGCGGGCTGTCGGGCGGGGTGAGGGTTTCGGTCAAGGTGGTTCCTCCAGAACTGAGGGCAAAGGCGATCTTGTGCGGCTTCCCTTCGGCGTCGGCACCCTTCCATTCTCCGGCAAGAAACTTTAAGGGGGCGAGGCTGGTGTCGGGAGCCGTGTCGGTGGCTGATGCGGAGAGCGGAGCGAGGAGCAGGGCGAGAGTCACGAGAAGGCGAAGACTTCCATGCGGCATGCAAATCCTCCATCAGGGAAGACGATGAACAATAAATTTCAGTCAAGCATGTCTCCAAGGTCCAGATCAAGACTTTTTCCGTGACTGTTGCAGGACGACACAGATTTCGTCGCGGAGTGAATCACAAATGCACGTATTCTCCGCTATTCATAGTGGCGTGAGTGGGAAACCTCCGACACGATTCTGTTCCGACACAGGTGGGAGCGCCCCGTACGATGATCAGGCGGTGACGAGGTCAGGGGGCGGCCAGGCCGGATGACAGAAGAGCTGTAATATTTCTCCCCCGCCTCCGTCTGTAGTGATGACGGCAGACATCACCACAGACAAAGGAGGATCACATGCTTCATTCTCACTCAGCCGGCACAACCCTATCTCTCCATCGCGGGACCGCCCAACAGCATAGCTGTGAAGAGGCTCATGGAGAGGTGCAGGGGATCCAGCATCGTCATCACCCGCATCACGAGCAGGGGCCGCGGGTGCAGGAGCATGATGCGGTCTCACTCAATCACACCGCACTTATGGCCACCCTGCATTGCTTGACCGGGTGCACCATCGGCGAAGTCGCCGGCATGGTACTGGGCACGGTGCTGGGGTGGGGCAATTGGCCGACCGTCGCCCTGGCCGTTGCGTTGGCTTTTACCTTCGGGTATGCCATGACGTTGTATCCCTTGCGGCGGGCGGGCATGGCTTGGGGAACCGCCATCGGGCTGGCGTTGGCCTCGGATACGTTGTCGATGACCACTATGGAATTGGTCGATAATGCGATCATGCTGGTGATTCCTGGCGCGATGGAGGCCGGCTTGCCTGATCCGCTCTTCTGGGGCAGCTTGACCTTGTCGCTGATCCTGGCCGGTGCAGCCGCGTTTCCGGTGAACCGGTGGCTGATTGCTCGTGGGCGCGGCCACGCGCTGGTGCATGGGCATCATTGCCACTGAAGCGAGTGCGTGAGGCGGCGAATACGTCGCCTCACGTGTGCGCACGGACGCGAGACGGTAAGCGCCCAGCCTCTGCCGCGAGGCGTCTGTTCACATCGATGAAGGAGCAATTCAGCATGGCGAGTGGATCAGACCTGCGCCGCCTGACAATCGTGGCCTTGGCCATGGTCGCGCTGGCGACGGCGGCGTGCAGCCAGTTCGAGCCGCGTGACAAGCGCTTTTACTATCGCGCGTTCTGGAATTTCGCCTTGCGCGAGGACTTAGCCGAACTCGACAGTGAGTTCAACGGCGTCGACTTCGGTCATTCCAATCTGTACGAGAATCTCTTGCTGACCGGCGGCAGGGACGTGGCGGCTATTGAAGAGCGGGCCCGGAAGGAAACCCTCGCGTTCATCGCCACCAAACCGAGGCTGAATCCCAATGAGGAGGCGATCGCGCCGACCTACATGAAGCTGGCCTGGCGCGCGCAAAACACCTTCGACGAAGCCCATGCCCTCCATCGGGCGACCTACGACATCGTGGTGTCGGACGAACCGGATAAGGATCGCGCCATCCGCGAGGTGCTGGAGTATTACCGAAACAGCGCCTATGCGCTCACGTCGAAGCGGCTGGACCATCGCCGCCTGGATCAGTTTCCCTATTCCAAGGCGTTCCGGACGCGCTTCCCGCTGTTCAACGCGACGATCTGGTCGTATCACTATTTGCAGGTCGCTGTGTACGATCCCTTGCAGGCGGCGACGAACCTGGCTGCCAAGACCAAGGCGGTTCGGCCGATTCTGACGACCTATCGGGGCTATCTTGATCAGCCTCCGGTGCAGTGGACCTTCATGCCGCTCGCGGCGGAGTATAGCCCGGCCTTTGCCGCGCGGTATCCGGAGGTGGCAAACATTTTCGACAACCTCCATATGCTGCACGACAACATCAGCGACATCCTCACCAGCGAGCGCCTGCCGACCTGGGAGGCCAAGCGGGAAGAAATTTATCGTGTGGTCGACCACTATTACCTGGCCAGCGCAGATGAGACCAATCCCATGATCGTCAGGAGCGAACAGGAGCATCACCATTGAATCCTGCGGGACGACAGGTGGCCGGGCTGTTGGCCCTGATTCTGCTTCTATGGCAAGCGATGCCCGCGCGGGCGTTGGATCATGACAATCTGGACCCCAATCGTCCTATCGGAATGGAAGATGCCTATGCCGTTCCCAAAGGAGAAATCGGGCTGGAAGGCGGAGTGCGCTTCAACGACCGCCGGGAAGGCCGCACGCAGGTGACGTTTCAACCGCAAATCATCTACGGCGCGTTCGACAACACGCAAATTGAAATTCAGGGGGATCTGTTCACCGATCCACGCTCCATCGTGGGCGCCAACAAGTCCGGGGATCTCCATCTCGGTGTCCTCTACAACTTCAATACCGAGACGCTGACCCTCCCGGCCATGGCCCTGCGTGCGGAGGTCGATCTGCCGACCGGCGTGAACTCGAAGGGAGTGGATACGCAACTCACCGGAATTCTGACCCGGTCGTTCGGCCGCCTGCGGGTGCATCTCAATGCGGGGTACACCGTGCTTGGCTCGCCACAAGGGCAGGAGCGCTCCGGCGCCTATCGGGGCGTCGCGGCCGTCAGTTATCCGTTGGGGTATCCGAACAGCTTCCGCGACACGCTTATCGCCAGTATCTATTCCAGACAATCTGACTTGCGCGGGCAACAGAATCACACCGGAATCGAGGTAGGCATCCGGCATCAACTGACCTCGCGCGTCGTACTCGACGGCGGCCTCGGCACCGAATTCCTCGGGCCTGCCGAGCGGGCGGCGTTGCTGGGGACCGTAGGCCTGTCAGTCGGATTCTAACGAACGGCCCCGTACAATCGGCCCGGTGAAAACGTTGACGTGGTTTGTTCTACAAGTGGATAATGCGCCCGTCGCCAGGAGGCGGGCATGGGACCAGCCGGTCGTTGTGCGGGCAGTATCGTCGCGCTGTGCAGTCTCCTCTTGGCGGTGGCCTGCGGCGATGCCTCGGTGGATGCCTACTGCGAAGCCAACGGCAAGGGCAACCGGGAGACCCTTGAACTCCTCACCCGTCTCCTCGACCAAAAACGCAACCAGACCGGCCTCTATCTCGCACGTGCTCGCTGTTATTATGTGCTCGGCTCCTATGCCCAAGCGCAGCAGGACGCATCGGAGGTCATTCGCCGCCTGCCCGATAGGCCTGAGGCTTATCTGATTCGCGCCAAGGCCGGGAAGATGCTCGGCCGGATTCCGCAGGCGCTGGACGACTATTCGACATCGATTCGCCTCCGTCCGACTGCGGAAGCCTATTATGGCCGCGGATTGACGTACATGCGGGATTATCAGGGGAAGGATCGCGAAGCCCTGGAGGATTTTACCGCCGCCATTCGTCTGGACGGCACACATGTCGGTGCCCACGCATTTCGCGCTCAAATCTACAGCCGCCACGAGCAGTATCAGAACGCCCTCGGGGATTCGGAGCAGGTGCTCAAGCTCGATCCCGCCACGCCGAATGCCTACTGCAACGTCGGATTCGCCCATTACGCATTGGGGCACGACGCACAAGGGCGCAAATTTCTGAACATCTGCTATCAAAAGGATCCGGATCCCCAAACGCGTGGCTATTATGAGACCGAAGTGAACAAGGTTTTGCATGCGCGGAGGCCCAGGAAGAATTTCGGCGGGAGTGACGTCGCCAAAGGCCGGGAGAAGACGCCCTACGATCGGGAAATGGAGCGGCAACAGAACGTCTACGAAAGCCTGCGCAACTCAGGCTTCAACGACCGGGCAGAGGCTTGTCGGATGGATGGATCGAAATGTTGAGTGGTGTGACGTGACTCCGTTCCCTTGCTCACGGAACGCGCGCCCTCAGAAGGGCCTCGTTCGACGTGCGCAGTTGGGAACGCACTCACGCCACCCTTTGGGAGGAAGGGGCAAGTGGAGGGAGCATTAGATTCTGACGCGCGGCTTCGAAAGGCCCTCGTTGACAGCAGTCTTCATCGATCGGTAGGCTAAGAAAAAAACCGGGAGGATTCGTGATGGCACTAATTCTCGCAGTCTTTCTCATCTTTTCCGCAGTCATTCCCGCAGCAGCCGCTGACAACACTCAGGCCACCGCCGCGTTGGTCATTAAGGCCGACGTCTTGTATTGGGAAGAGGGCGAACTGATCGTCAAGGAATTCTCTGGTCACGAAGAACGGCTGAAGGTGACGCCTGAGACCAAAATCGAGGGCGTGGTGGGTGGACGGTTGAAAACCGGCGACAAGATCGTGGCGCAGATTACCGATGACCGTACGGCGATCTCCATCAAGTTGCAGGTTCCCGACGGCCGATAGGAACCTTTCGTCAGCCTCACGTTCGTCCAATGCCGATCATGAATCGGCTCCACATCTATTTCAAGTCACCCGTTTCGGCCTTGCATCACCATAGTGCGAAGCTTCACTGGGACTGGCTTCTACTTAAACATGTCGTAATCGTAGATTGAGTGGTGGTGGCCGATGTATCGGAGTTCCACGTGGTTTGGGCCGAGGAATTTAAAGACGACACGATAGGATCGATCAATGCGAAAGCTCCAGACTTCATGATGTTTGGGGCGGAGCTTCTCTGTATGGAGTGAAGGGTAAAACGGATTCTCCCGGAAGAGATCCGTTTTGGAAGCGGCCTTACGTTGGATCGCCTTTGGAAGCTTGGCAAACAGGGCGTCGAAGGTTGTGGTTGTCGAGAGCTCGAGCATGATCGAGCTATGCAATCAACTCTCGTAGCGATTTGCGTTTGGTGACTCGTCCTGCCTTGTGATCCTTCTCGGATGCATCCAGGGCATCAAGGAACTCCCGGCGATAGAGGCCGATCGAATCACAAAACGACTCAAAGTTCTCTTTCGAGATCTTAAACTGAAAGCTGTCTTTCGTTCGTTTCACCACTTTTGCAGCCAGTGCCATGATGTTCCTCGTTGTGTTCTGATTCTAGCGCCTTCAAAGCCGAGAGACAATCTTAAACACCCAGCCATCCAGTTGCAGGCTATTCAGAGCGCCTATCCAGCAAGCCCGCAGTGAGCCTCTGAGCGAAGCGGAAATGATGCCGGGTTTCTCTGCACTCCGTTAATCGAGTATCGAGAAGGCCCCGATAAAGTACGGCCCCTTTGCAGCCTGAGCCCCACTGATCCGTACTTCGACCACATCCGGCACCCAGACGCCGACCAGCCAGGGATCGGGCGCCAGGTTCGACCAATACCACCAGTGTTGTTGCTCTTCTTGAATCAGAATTGAATCGGTTCCGCCCTCGTCCCCTGCGCATCCTAACAATCGTCTGGATACAGTGGACGAAAATGCTGCTATTTGTGTGAGGCTGGAAGCGGTACCGGATCGGATGCTGCCCCAGTACGTGGTCTCCTTCAGGACGGCGTGAGGCAAGTCGCTGCCGGCATGTGTCTAGGGCCGGACGGCACGGATTGACAGTATGCCCCGAAATACGTAGCCTAAGAGACCATTCGAGTTCCCCTTAGGCCCAGGGCGGTTGCTGCTCGTCAGGAGGCCTTCATGTTCACCCCGCCGTTTCGTATTCTGGTGTCGATCACGGTTCCGGTTGTGGCCTGCCTGCTGGTCTCCTGCGTGTCCCTGGAGTTCGACCGGATGACGGGCACGACCTTTCCTCCGCAACATACGGTGAACGGCCAGCTCGTGACGTTGGAGTCGATCTTCGACGATGCCGGTATCGCGTTGACGGTGGAGCAGGATGAGACGGGGATTCAGCCCCTCAACATCGCCGCCGACGAGTGCATCAGCGATGCCGAACTCTCGACATTGGAAAACGGCCATCGCCACCTGTCGCTGTTTCCCTCATCCGCCTGTCCCTTTGACTTCTGCAATACCTATCACCTCTACGGTGTGGTGGTGAATCACTACGGCGAGGTGCTCGATGCCTGTATCCCTGAATTCATCCTGGGCAAGATGTGGCAGGGTCACACCAGATCGGCCTTCGCTATTTTTTATCGCACGAACACCATCCAGACCAGCGGTCCGGAATACCTGCGTACGACGGCCCATGAGATCGGTCATGCCTTCAATCTCCACCACAGTGACGGAGACGGCACTTCGATCATGACGCAATCCGATGACCTGACGGGCGATCCGGCATATCGCTTTTCTGAGCAAAGCCGGGACCATTTGGCGAACCATCCGGGGCAGTGCAAATTTCCCGGCGCCATCGGGGCTGCGCCCTTCACATGGGTCGTCAACGACCACGCGGCCTGGGCCCATCCCCTGGAAGAACTCACGATCACCGATTGTCAGTGAGGCTGAAGAGCAGCGTATGAACCTCTATCCTGTCGCGTCCCGGTCCAGGAATGTGTTCTTCCTGTGCATGGTCGCGGTCCTGTTGCTGGCGGCGGGGGCATATGATGGTCTGGCGCAGGAGCGTCCCGGTTCGGCCACGCTCGAACTCACTCTTGAGCTTGGCACGTCCGCCTTGAATCTCGGTGAGCCGGTCTATGCCACCGTCCGCCTCGTTAATGCGGGGATGAAGCCGGTGGAGGTCGTTAAACTGCTCGACCCGCAAACCGGCGCGATCCAGATTGAGGTGTCGAGCGCGAATCGGCCGCGGTTCGTGTTTCTGCCGTTGTTCTACTCGGATGCCGTGCATGCCCGGACTGCCCTGGCTCCGGGCCAGGCTGTCGTGGCGGTGTTTCCAATTTTTTACGGCGCCTTGGGGTGGACGTTCGATCGGCCGGGAACCTATCGCGTGACGGCGGAATACCGTCCTCAGAGTGGCACTCAACGGGATCGGATACGGTCGCGCGCGGCAAGCGTGACGGTGGCCGACGAGCATGGAGCGGGTGCTTCCTTGCTGACAGGCTCGTCCGCCGGTGAGGAAGCGGCAAAGTTTCTGCTCTGGCAGCGGGGCGACCAGTTGCAGGCGGGACAGGCGCTGTTGACCGGGTTGCTGACGCAACAGCCCGATTCGCCGCTGGCCGATTATGCGCTGCTGGCGTTCGGGAGAAATCTGAGCCGGAGTTTTCGCAATTATGCCGTCGGAAAGATCCGTGAGGCAGATTGCGAGACGGCGTTGAGCTATTTTCAAAGGGTCCGATCAGAGCGGTTGCCGGTATTCTTGCAGATCCAGCAACGCCTAGATGAAGCCCGGTGTCTGATTAAGTTGTCTCGACCGGACGAGGCTCGAGCGTCGATGGAGCGAGCCGAAGGGTTACGCGCCGATCGTCCTGAATTAGCGCTCTTCTTCCAACAAGCGATACGGTTGGAACCGGCGCTGGGCGATCGCGCCGAGATCCACACACCACCCTGGTAATTCTCACCTCTGAACTCGACGACATTCTTTCTCGCACCCGGCTTGGAACCGTTCAGGCGTCGGAGTATTCTGATCCGGAGATGTCCGCTCAACGCCTCAATAGAACACCGTTCCGGTCTGTAAGTGGCTGGCTGGTGCTCACGGGTCTCTGCATGGCCCTGTCAAGCCTGCCCCTTTCCGTCGGTGCAACCGTCACGACATTCATTGCGGAAGACTATGTCTTCACCGGCCCGGAGCAGCTCGAATCCGGTCGGCAAACGGTGCGGCTCCTCAATCGCGGTCGGGATGTGCATCAGATCCAGTTTCTGGCCCTGCCCTCGGGCAAGAGCATCACCGATGTCGAACGGGCCTTGGCGTCCCGGTCGCCAAGCTTGCCGAATTGGCTACGGCGTCATGGGGGAGTGAATAGTGTTGCTCCCGGCGATGAGGCGTCCGTCAGCATGCAGCTTGAGTCGGGAGACTATCTGCTGCTCTGCGGCATTCCGGACGTCGCGGGTCGTCCCCACGCCATGCGCGGCATGGTACGGGCGCTTCGGGTAGTGGAGGCTGCGCCTTCCGGCGAGCCAGCGCCGCGAGCCGATGCCACTCTGCGTCTGACCGATTTTGCATTTTCGTTGAGTGGCCCGCTGCATGCGGGAGCCCGAACCGTGCAGCTCGTAAATGATGGCCGGCAGGCCCACGAAGCGGTGGTGATTCGTCTCGCAGAGGGCGCATCAGCGCAAGACTTCATTGAACGGTACCGGCCTGGAGGACTGCCCAATTCCGCCGGTCTGGAATCCGGCGGGGCGACCGGCATCGACCCGGGTCGTCAGGCCTCTATGCATCTCGATCTGGAGCCGGGGCGGTACGGGTTGCTGTGTTTTCTGGCAGACCCGGTGACCGGCGCGCCCCATTTTTCCCGCGGCATGTGGATGGACATTGAAGTCAAGATGGTGCTGACTCCCGCGGAGGGGTCGTGACATATCGCGACCTGATGCGTCCGGCGAAGGACGAGAGGAAGTCTACAGGGCGGGTCGGGGCCACTATGAACGAGGCTTCTTCACGGTAATTGGATTTGGCGGCACATGTGCGCAGGGCTTGGACTGGTTCCTCTGAAAACGAGTGATGTGTGATGCGAGATCCTGGCGGGGCGGCGCTGGAAGCCTGGACCGGAACAATCCGTCCTGCAAAGACAGAAGGGCGGCGTCAGCGGCGCTTTCGCAATCGCACCGGTTGTTTGCGCTGAATCCAATCACGAATGAGAGTTCCGATGACAAGAGCCGGTACCGCCAGCAGCCAGAGGTACCAGCTTGCCCAGAGCGCGGGGTCGTGCATGATCATGCCTCCTGTGTGTGTCTGACGAGAAAAGCAAGCCTCATACCGCCTCGCCATATTTCGCGAGAGAAGACCGTACCCTGCTCCACGCCGGTCCAGTTGCGACGATTGCGAGTTCTGACGGAAAGCGGCCGCCTGGCGATCTACGCTAGGCAATTTTTGCCGTCGCAAAAACCTCACAACGCGTGACGCGGTTCCCACAGGTGAGGAGTGAGAGGGACAGCGGTCCTGTGCTGATCAGCGAGACGGGAGCGAGCAATGGACCCGTCAGGTCGCCAGTAGGCTCATGAGGTGGGGGAGGAATGGAAGCAGGGCGACGCCGCAGCAGATCGAGAGTGCCACGATCGAGGTAACCAGATCTTCATCAAGCCCTGTGTTGGTGGCAAAGATCACTGCGGTAACGGCCGACGGCATCGCCGCGATCAGGATGGCGATCGCACGCTCCATGCCTGTGAGGTGTAAGACCTCAGTGACGGCCAGTCCCAAGAAGCAGCCGCCAAGCATCCGCATCGCCACGCCGAGCAGTGCCAGGAGCCAGGTGCGGCGGAGGGCGGTGAAATTGATCGACAGGCCCAGGACCAGGCTTGCCAGGGGTGTCGTCGTCAAGTGAACGGGCGTCAACACCTCACGGAGCCAGGTTGGGAGATGCCACTCCGCCACCGAACACAGGAGACTGATGCCGAGCGCCCATAACGGTGGCGAGGAGATAAATCGAACGAGTGCATATCGAAGGGTGGCCTCCTTGGTCCCGTGCCACACGGCAATGGCATAGAGCACCGTGAGTGTCAGCGTGGTTTGGCCCAAATCGAAAAGGATCGCGTGCGCGAGGCCGCTCTCGCCGAATGTGCCGAGTACCACGGGGTAGGCGAAGTAGACCGAATTAATGCAACCGGTGCCGAGCAGGAATCCACCTTGCGACACGCGCGGCAGGTGGAGGAGGCGCGCCAGCGGCCAGGCGCACAGCAACATGGAGACGGTGACCAGGCAAGCGGCGATGGGCAGTTTCCAGGCGTTGGGAGCCACGACGATGTGATCGAGTGACACGACAATGGTCGCCGGGAGGCTGATCGAAAACACGAACGAGGCGAGCCGTTCCGCATGGGGCTTCCCCAGAAGTCCCGAGGCACGAAGTGTGGCGCCGACCACAAAGATGGCGATGAAGGCTTGGAGCGTGGCGGGCATCGGGCGCAGGGTAGCAGAAAACCGCGCACAAGAGGAGGCGTGTCCGGTGTGGCCCGAGGCCGCCTTTTTCTGTGCGCCGGCGCGGCCGGCCTGGTACGATGGCCCCTTTTATGACGCACAGGCAGCCCTCCCCTCACCCGCGACAAGCGGCGATTGCGTTTATTCTCGTCACGGTCGTCCTCGACATGTTGTCGTTCGGGATCATCATTCCCGTCTTACCGAAACTGGTAGAGGAGTTCTTAGGGGGCGACACGCCGAGTGCGGCCGAAATTTACGGCCTCATGGGCACGGCATGGGCGCTGATGCAGTTTGTCTGTTCGCCGATCCAGGGCTCGCTGTCCGATCGATTCGGTCGACGCCCGGTCGTCCTGCTGTCGAACCTCGGGTTGGGCCTTGATTTCATTCTCATGGCGCTGGCGCCGAATGTGTCCTGGCTCTTCGCCGGACGGGTGATTTCCGGTATCGCCTCATCGAGCTTCAGCACAGCGGGCGCGTACATCGCCGACGTGACGCCTCCAGACAAACGGGCTGCGGCGTTCGGCATGATGGGTGCGTCCTTCGGACTTGGTTTCGTCTTGGGCCCGGCCGTGGGCGGGCTTTTGGGAGCCGTCGATCCACGCTGGCCGTTTTGGGGGGCGGCGGCGACCAGTCTGCTCAATGCGTGCTACGGGTTTCTTGTGTTGCCGGAATCGCTTCCGGTCGAAAAACGGGCTCCCTTCCGGTGGCGCCGGGCCAATCCGGTCGGCGCGTTGATCCTCCTGCGCTCCCATCACGAACTCTTCGGTCTGGCGACGACAAATTTCCTGATGAACTTGGCGCACGCGGTGCTCCCCAGCGTGGCGGTGCTGTATCTGGGGTATCGGTATGGATGGGGGCCGTCGGCGGTGGGGTTCACGTTGGCCGGAGTCGGGGTCTGTGCCATGATCGTTCAGGGAACGTTGGTGCGGCCGATTACGGCGCGTCTGGGAGAACGTAGGACCTTGCTCCTCGGGCTCCTGGCCGGGGCGACCGGGTTTGCGATTTATGGGTTGGCCCCCACCCCGCTCATCTACTGTTTCGGCATTCCGGTGATGGCATTCTGGGGGCTTGCGGCGCCTTCATCGCAAGTGTTCATGACGCGCCGTGTGAGCCCGTCTGAACAGGGACAATTACAGGGCGCGATCGCCAGCCTCACCGGAATCGCCGGGTTGCTTGGGCCCACGCTGTTCACCCAGACCTTTGCGGCCTTCATCGGTCCGCAAGCCGACTGGCACCTGCCCGGTGCGCCCTATCTGCTCTCGACGTTGTTGCTGTTGATCGGGGCGGGAACCGCGTGGCGCGCCACGCGATCCAGCTGAGGGAAGCGGCGGTCTCTAGCAGGCTGCGGAACAACTCGATGATTGCGTCACACGTCGCACACGGGCTGTCTCACGTCAGCATCGCCCGCAGGATGCGCAAAAAAGGCCGCCAGCAAGGCCGCAGCGAACGAAGAGGCGAATCGTACTCGTGCCGTACGGTGAGCCTCTAAGCGATGCGAGAACGCCGCTGGCGGACTTTTTCCGCATTCTGCTACCGGACACCGTGGACGAAGAGTTCCCGGCTGCGATAGATCGCGATGGCCCGTGCATCGGCTTGGTCGGCCTCGGCCTGCTGTCCCAATTGTCGATGGAGGTCGGCAATGAGCGACCAGGCATCAGCCTCACCGGCGGGGTCGCGGATCGATTGCGCGATCAACAGGGCACGTTTCGCCAGCGCGAGACGATCGGTGAGCGAGTCTTTGCCCTCGTCAAGCCTGGCAAGTCGGAGTTTGAGCATCCCTTCGAACGGCAGGTGATGTTCCGCTTCGGCGAGGGCCAGCGCCTCGACGTAATGGGTCCGCGCGTCATTCATATGTCCCAGCAGCCAATGGGCGTCGCCGAGCGCGACTGTGGCGGTGAATTGTTGCTCGACATGCCGCCGGTTGCGGGCCTCTTCTGCCGCCTGCTGCAACGCTGAGAGCCCGGCCTCGGTCTCGCCATCGACCACGTGTAACAGCCCTAGTTGCACCAGCGTATCGTTCCGTCCCCTGGCATTTCGCACACGTGTAAAGAGCGCGGCAGCCTGGGTGAGGGCTTCGCGTGAGACCTCGCGTTGTCCCAGTTGCGCCGCCACGCGCCCCGTGGACAGCAGCGCCTCGGCCTGCGCGGAGCGATCGGCTGTCTGAGCAAACAACGGCACGGCCTCCTGCAGCGAGGCATAGGCTTCTTGGAGCTTGCCCTGGCGCTCTTGGACTCGTGCGATCTTCATCAAAGCCGTGGCAACGCCCTGGGACTGTTTTTTCTCCCGGAACTTCGACAGGGCCAGCTGGTAATAGGTCAAGGTCTCGGGGAAGTGCTCCTGCTGATCGTGGATCTCGCCGATGCGCAGCAATTCATGGCCTGAAAGCTGGTTAGGAGAGGAGGTCGGGGCGCCTGACGCCGGTGACGCAGCGGACGACGAGAGCGCGGACGGCAGGAGCCAGCACAGGAGTAACCACAAACCAATCATGGTGATGTTTCGTTGGGAGGGCGCACAACTCGGGGTATCACACACTTGATGCATCGCCTAACCTTGCATCCACGTCGCATCGGCGTCAAGTGAGACGACGCGCTCGGGTACCGTGGCTTGCCTCGTCCGGTCAGGAGGGGTAAGATTCAAGCTCCCACCATATCGAGAGGAGGTGCTATGTCTATGACACGCGCAACTCCCACACCAATTCCTCTCTCTAGCCCGTCCTATCGAATGTTTGCGGGAGCCGTTAGCCGAGCGGGCCACCGATTGGGGCCAAGGACGTCCGCCCTGCAGGCTTGGTGACTATCACCGACGAAGCCCCGAAACGGGCTGATCTCTTGCGCAGGCCGCGTGAATCGGCTGCACGACCGACACTTGTGACCGGGGGCCGGCTTGGACCGGCGATCAGGTTGGTCTCGACAGCCGGGGGAGGTGGCATATGGGTCCGACCAAGGCAGTCGTCAAACAGCAGGCGCTCTATGACGCCGTGAGCGGGAAATTGATACAGGGTGGTTTTTCGAGTTATCGGGCACTGGCAGAGTATGTGAAGCAGCACTACATTGTGCTGCCTGTGCATGACAATGCCGGCAAGCCCTGGCAGCTTGATGGAAAGCCGATCTATTGTCTGCATGGCGTGCAGTACGAGACGGTGGATGATCGTCGAGTGCATCTGACGCGATGCCCCGATTGCGGCGGCATGGGGGTCAGAACGGAGGAATTCACCGTCGAGTCCGATTGTATTCGATGTGCCGGCTGCGGGCGTGAGTGTGATGCGCGTCTGGAGATGATGGAGACATAAGAGCGCGCTCGCCTGCTCAGTGTCCTGTCCTCGCGCAACGCGGGGTCGCAGAAGGCCCTCATTGGACGTGCGCAGTCGGGGATCACGTCAGTGTGAGGTGGGCGTCTGTCTTTCGGTGAGCAGAAGAAATTCAGCGACAGGAATGAGAACCGGTTATACTCTGCGTCTGCCCTCTTCATGAGGGGAGGCCCGTGGGTCATACTAGAACCGGAAAGGGACGAAGGATATGGCAGGTGCAACGGTGACTCGGCAACGCAAGAACGATCCGCAGCAGAACAAGAAGGCGCCTGCGAAAAAACCGAAGAAGGCTCGCGCTCAGGAGCCTTCCGGCGCGGTGATCGTGCTCTCAGGGGCCACGCCGCTGCGTCGACAGAAAGCGGCGGAGGTGTTGGCCGAAGAACTGCAGCTCCATCTGGCCAGCGTGGATCTTGCGGCGGTCGTCAGCAAACATAGCCGTGAAACGGAAAAGAATGTGAATCGCGTGTTCGACATGGCGAATCGCCATGGATCGATTCTCTTTTTCGACGAAGCGGATGCGTTGTTCGGGACCGGCAGTCGAGTGCAGGATGCGCATGATCGGGTTGCGCAGACCGACGTGTCGTATCTGCTGCAGAGTATCGAGAAACACCAGGGACTCGTTATCGTTGCGACGAACGGCAAGAGCCGGATCGAGGAGGCGTTCTCGCCGGAAAAGCCGGTAATCGTGTTGGGGGGGACCGCAAAAAGAAAGCCGTCGAGGACACCCGCCAAGCCGGCGGTGAAACCCAAGAAGAAGGTGGTGAAAAAGAAATAAGGTGGGGGAATCGTGCTGCCTGTTCGGCTGACGTGACTACGGACCGGCTGTCAGCAGCGCCTTCTTCGCCGTTCGGTCCAGTGATTTGATGGCAGCCTCACGCTGTAAGGCGGCGCCCTTGCTGTCCAGCAGCTCGGTATACCGCACCGTAAATGGCCCTCGGCGTTTCGTGTATTTTGCGCCCCTCCCGCTGGCGTGCGCCCGCATGCGACGATCCAAATCGTTGGTGATGCCGGTGTAGAGGCTCCCGTCGGCACATTCCAAGATATAAACGATCCAGGTCATCTGTGGTCAGGGTGAGGCGTTCCATTCGCCTCGTTTCATGCGATACGGTGGTCGCGGAGCTGGCACGATCATAGCCGAACGCGCGGAGGGACGCGACTACTTGACGGTGGGGTGGAAAATATCCAACCCGAGGCTCGAGAGCAGGGCTGCGAGGAGGAGGGCAGCGGCCAACGCCGCGAGCATAAACTTCCGGTCTTTGCGCGCCGAATCGTGGAAGCGGTACATGCTGGATTTGCGCATAGGATGAGTTGCCATGATCTGTTCAGGTGTTGCCGGTGGCGTCGATGTCAGGCGGCTGATGGCAATGGAGCACGAATCGTGGCGTGCACTATGCCTCGTTGGTGGGGGGAAAGGAATAGGGGATTCCCTGAAAAAGAGGGAAATTGTCCTGAGCCCGTATCGAGGCCTGTGTCGAGGCTGCCTCTTCGTGTTGACAGGTTCGACCATACAGCCGTAGCGTGATGACGCATGTCCGATTCTGTACGCATCGATCGAGAACTCTCAATGGCGAGGGCTGCTTGGGAGCAGGGGCAGGAAGGCAAGGCGCGGGTCTGCGCGAGGCGCGCGGTGGCGTTGGCCGATCGGGCCTGGTTGGCTGCGGCAGGTCACCCGTTGTGGCAGGGAGATACGATGGCACACCTGCAACGGATTCAGCAGGAGGTGGAGTTCCCGCTTCCCGTCAGACAGGCCGCTGAACGATTGACGACATCCGTGACTCGCCGGCACGACACCCCGTTTACCTGCGATCCGGTTAGCGATGCCGGTCTCATCATCGCCCATCTGACCGGGCATCGTCCGAGCGGGTTGCTCTCCTGAGTCCGGCCTCGGCGGTCGCCTCTTCCTTCGCATAGTGCACGCGTACGGTTTGGATCAAACCCTCGTCGTTGACGGTCATCACTTCAGCCGCCAAGAGTCCCTGGACGCTTCGATAATACAGGACCAGGCTGCCCACTCCTGGCAGGACGCGGATGAGGTCAAACTGCAGCTCCGGATAGGCGATGAGTCCCTTCTGAAAATAGGTCTGCAACGCGTCGCGGCCTCGGATCGTACCGGACGCATCCGCGGATAGCGCCGTGACAAAGGGACTGGTAAACTCGACGTCCGATGCATAGTGACGAAGAATGGCATTGAGGTCGTGCCGGTTCCAGGCGGCGATCCAGTCCTCGGCCAGGCTGTGTGCACACTGTTCGTTCATCACGGTGAACCGTTCATCGAGAGCCTATGGTTGGGAGTAGCCTAGGGGAAAGGGGGCTTGGTGAGCAAGCGCCAATCCTCGTCGTGCGGCTGGAAACGGCGTTATGACGGTAAAAGCGCCGGTGCGGCAGCAGACGAGCCTGGCTCCCATTGCCCTCTTCAAGGTCTTGAAAGGGTTGCTGGTCTTACTGGCCGGGTCAGGCTTTCTCCGGTGGATCGATCCCGAGATCGAGACCGTGCTTGCTCCCGTTCTGGACGCGCTGCACTTAAGCATCCACACGCGGTTCCTGCAGGCCCTGGCCCTCACGGTGGATTCGTTGCCGGGCCACAGTCTGTTCCTGATGAGCCTCGTCAGCCTGTCCTACGCGACGCTGCTGTTCGTCGAGGGGTTCGGCCTCTGGAGCGAAACCTCGTGGGCTGCCTATCTGACGGTCATCTCTACGTGTATTCTGCTGCCCGATGAGTTTCAGGAGGTCGTTCGGGACTGGTCGATGTCTGGGTTGGCGGTGCTGGCGGTGAATATCGTCATCGTGGGGTATCTGGTGCGCCGGTTGGCAGAAGAGACGTTGCGCTAAGGCCCGCGGAACCTGACCGCCTCCACTGACAATTTCGCTCTCCCGGGGAATCCCTAGCTGGCATCCTGTCCGAGAGGAGGTATACCACCCCCATTATAAAAGAGGAGGTCACGCCATGGTTGAGGTCAATTCCATGTATCAGGCCCGCATGAGGAGCGATGACATCAAGGCCCAGATCGAGAAGCTTGAAGGGTTGGCTCATGCGACCGTCGTGCATCCAACCTTCGATGCCTTTGATGGGGAGACAGAAGCGATGCTCGCGAGGATTTTCGGCGGTACGCACCAATATGTCGAATCCTACAAGTACGCCATGTTGGGTGAGGCCGAAGCGATCGTGAATTTGCCTGAATCAGCGCAAGAGCCGCAGACGCGGGATATTCCGAAGAAAGGCCTACAGCAGCGCCGCCAGCTCCTGCAAAGCATTCTGACCGAACTACAGGGGCTGGAAGCCCAAGAGGTCGACGTGCTCATGGGAGAAGATCGCGAAGATCCCCCCGGTCCGAGTTAGCAGTGTGTTGACCAACCCTACGTCGGACGTTCCTGGCATGGAGGCGGCGGATCCTTGGACTACCGGCCCCCGCCACGAAGCGTCGCAAGGTAGGCGACGAGGTCGCGAATATCCTCATCGCGCAGGAGTGTTTTCGGGTACATTGCCGTGCCGGGGTGTCCGCGTTTGATGGAGAGAAATCGATCTTCATCGTTCTCGGATTTCAGGGCGGCGGGGTCCCGGAGATTGGCAGGCGGCGCCGGGAGCGCGTCCAACCGTTGAGCCAAGTCCTTCGAGATCGGGGGCCGCCGGTCGAGATGGCCTTCAATGCCATGGCAAATGGCGCAGCCGCCCAGTTCATGGAAGAGTTGCTGCCCCTGTGCCGCATCACCTCGCAGGGGCGTAGCAGGCTCACGTGTGGGAACGGAGCGCGACGCAGTGCCACGGATCACGGCCAGGTATGGAAGCAGCGCACGTATGTCTTCATCCGACAGGGTGCCCTGCGAGAGCGGATACATGGCCGTACGGAGATGCCCGTGACGGATGATCTCGAATCGTTGTGTATCCGTGGTCAATGTCAGTGTGTCCGCCCGTCGTAAGTCAGGGGGGGCAGGAGTGAGTCGCTCAATGTTCTCTCGGATATGCGCGCTGAGTTGAGGGGGCAATTGATCTCTGTGGCCGTCGACTCCATGACAGGTTGAGCAGAGGCCCTTGCCGTTGAAGATGGCTCGGCCCTGTTCCGCCTTATACGGCCGGTCGGCCGTCTGAGGCTGATCCTGAGGGCCAGCCCAGAGAAGGGACCCAGCCAGCATGACGGACGCGAACCCCAGCCCAGCGGCGCATGCCGCGCCGGAGTACTGCGGGTGATGTGAGATGTCGCGGGAGGAAGGCCGCATCGTGGTGTTCCCGTTTTTCGGCCGATTTTCCCCGATGAGTTACATCATAGTCGACTGAGGGGATGCGGCGCCATGCCTATTTCACGAGATGGGGAGTCGACCTGTCGACTGGGCTGTGGGGGGCTGGTGATTCCAGCTGTACGCTCTGTAGAATAGACGTCCGGAGTTGTTCATGATCCGTACCGCCATGAATATGGTCGACCACCG
The DNA here is from genome assembly GCF_905220995.1 of Nitrospira defluvii. NCBI lineage: Bacteria > Pseudomonadati > Nitrospirota > Nitrospiria > Nitrospirales > Nitrospiraceae > Nitrospira > Nitrospira defluvii. Next base: position 415,583 of record NZ_CAJNBJ010000016.1, on the reverse strand, counting down.
GCATTGTCTCGCGCTGTCCGGTTGTTTTCGCGGCAAGCTTTGTGAGCAGTTGATGAGTAGGCCAGGCCAGCGTGTGCCGAAAGGTGGCCGCATCTACGGGCTCGGGGATGCCGCGCAAAGCGTCTTCTTTCTCCGGTACGGCTTTGTGAAATTGACTTCCCTGACCGAGGACGGGCGCGAACTGATTTTGCGTCTGCATCAGGCCGGCGAAGTCTTCGGCGAACTCTGCCATTGTACCGGTGAGCGCCGGGAGCAGGCCGTCGCAATGGAAGACAGCGAAGTCGTGGAGCTGAATTTCGAGGAATTCATCGCCCATCTGCAGAGCAATCGTCCGGCGTTTCTCCTGTTCTTGTCCAATGTCGCGCAACAATTGTCGGCGGCCTACGATCAGATTCAGACCCTCTCGTTCGGTAATACGATGGAACGGTTGGTGCGGACGCTCGGGCGGTTGGCCGATGAATTCGGCGAGCCGGACGGCGAATGGGTTCGTCTGACGCATTATTTCCGTCAGGATGATCTCGCGCAGATGATCGGCGCGCGTCGCGAGGTCGTCTCAACCCTCCTGAATCAGTTGCGCGAGCAAGGGCTCATCAATTACGCGCGAAAAGACGGACTGCTGCTGCGTCGCGCTGACCTTGATCAATTCCTGGGTTCCGCCGAGAAATCTTCTGCCGGTCTCAAGCACTCCGGCTTCTAGAATCGCGTCATTTTTTCTCCACTGTTATCGCGCTAACTTACAGCGCCGCTCCCGTTCAGTATCCTTGCCCATCGTAGCGACAGCCGGATTCCGGCCGATGCCGGCAGATATCGTCATGTGTCCAGGAGGTGGGCAATGAGTTAGTCCCAAGTTGTGTCCTGAAGCGGGGAGTCGTTGTGCGCCACCAATTTCTAAAAGGAGATCGATCATGCGTGAGATCATTCGTGTGTGTGCTGTGCTGATGGTGACTCTGTTCCCGATTGCCTGTGCGCATAGTGCCGATTCGACTGCTTCATCCGAGTCCAGGGCGGCGACCGCCAATCCCATCAAGGTGGCGGAAACGAAGGCCGTGTTGCGCGACCTCTGGCTGGGCCATATTCTCTCTATCCGGAATGTGGCTGTGGCGACGATGGATCAGAACGCTGCGGCAAGACGCGCGGCGGAAGCAGGGGTGGTGGCCAATGCCGAGCAGATTGCCCAGTCGATTGAGCCGTTCTACGGGAAGCCGGCGGCAGACAAACTCATGACCTTGCTGGCCGGGCACTATCAAGGCATTCGGGAACATCTCGATGCGACCGTGGCCGGGTCCGCGAGCCAACAGGACTCGGCAGTCAAGGCGCTCACCGCGAATGCCGCTGAGATTTCGACGTTCCTCAGCGGGGCCAATCCGAACCTGCCGAAGGACACGCTGATGGGCTTGCTCATGGCCCATGCCGCGCACCACCTCACGCAGTTTCAGCAATTGAAGGAGGGGGACTATGCGCGCGAAGCAGAAACCTGGAAGGGAATGAAGCAGCACATCTACCTGGTGGCCGATGCGCTTACACAGGCATTGGCGGCCCAGTTTCCTGCTCAGTTCTAACACGAAGACGAGGGGGCGGCCGGGATGCCGCCTCCTCTTTGAATTCCCAGGACAATCATTCGTATCAGGCTGCGACAGGAACAGCGCATGTTATGGCTGTCAGCTGCCGATGCACGTGTGCTTGAAAATCGAGCCCGCCCTTGCCTACAGTGCCCAGTCCGAAAGTCGAACATCACCAGAGGAGGACGTATGCGCAGGATCGGAGAATGGGGCACGTGGGTAGGGGCGTGGGTGCTGGCGATCGCACTGAGTGTGGTTCCTGTCGGCGCTCAGGCCGCTGAGTGGGTGCATGAGGGTATGGCCGACGATGGCAAGATGACGTATGGTTTCCGGGTCGGGCCGAGCTTTATGACGCAGAGTTCCGGACTCTCCACGACCGGTCCGGCGCTCAATTTCCAGGGTATGTATGGCATCAACAAATGGTTCCGCTTCGGGATGATGCTGGAGTGGGAAAACCATGGCCTGGATGCGCCACGCAACGGTTCGCTCAATACGATCACCCTGTTGCCGGTGAACCTGGAGTATCGCCCCGGACATTTCGGTGCATTGATTCCCTATGTCACCAGCGGGATCGGCGTGAACATCAACACCAAGGATCAGGCGGATTCGTTTGCTTGGCGGTTCGGCGCGGGACTGGACTATCCCATGACGAGTCTCTTCCAGGGCGCGCCCAAAGGCCTGATGCTCAATATGGAAACCGCCTGGAAGCGGAATTCCGCCGACGGTGACGGCTCCTCGATGGGCTTGCTCTTCGGCGTCCGTCACACCTTCTAATCTCAGACTCGAACGTTCCAACGAGTCCCCGAACAGGAATACGCCAGACCCCGGCGGTCAGCAGCGGCTCAGTCGTTGCTGGCGGCCCGGGTGGCTCCTGTATTCCCTGCCTCCGGCGATCATGCTTGCCACGAACTAGCGCCGCCGATGATCGTGCGCCTGCTCTGCGGAAATAACTGTTGTTCCGTTGATGGGCGGAAGACGCGTGTAGGGCGATGGTGTCCCGTTTTTCGCGAGGGGGAGGGCTGAGTGGTGAGCCACGGCTGCAATCGTTTCGCGATCAGCCGCTGGTGGAACCCTATTGAAGGTATGCGCGGAGCAGGTCTCGCCAGGTCACGATGCCTTCGAGCGCCCCATCCGTGGTGACGACAGGGAGGCAGGACACGCGATGCTCAAGCAGCAGTCGCGCCGCAACCTCCACGGTCGTGTCGGCTGTGACCGTGATTAATTTCCGGCTCATGATCTGATGGGCCCGTTTGTTCAACGTCGCCCGGTCGCGATCGGTTTCAGAGAGCGTTCCGATGTGTGGGCTCACGGCCTTTAGCAGGTCGCGATCTGAAATGATGCCAAGCAAGATCACGCCTTGCACAACCAGCAGGTGATGGAAATGATGTTCATTAAACAGTTCTCGGGCTCGAGCAAGGGAATCGTCCATGGTCACGGTCACGGTTCGTGTCGACATGATGGCACGAATTGTCGGTTCTCCGATGATCTCGGAGGGGGCTCCCGAGAGAGGCCTGTGAGGGGACCGGTCGAAAGCTGGTTGTGCCAAAGACGGACCTCGTGGACGGCCAGAGACCGCGCGCTGCGTTCTGTGTTCCCGCTCTGGTATCCTTATCGGCGGCCGGGAGACCATTCTTGAGGCACAGCGGAGCGGCGCGCACAGGGGCTGGAACGTCGGGTTGAAGAGTCGATTGTGAATGACTCGTGCGCGATGCGATCCACTTGCGGCTGCCTGCCTCCTCGTCCGACTAGAGAGTCCTTGCTGTTTCCTTCCGCCGCGATGTGTTATAAGCTGTCTGTTTCTTTACCGGATACGCTCGCCCTCGTGCGGGTGTATCGTCGAATTAATTCAGACCTTGTCGGATCGAACGATCGTCAGACCGTCAATTCCGAAGGCATGTAGAGGGGGGACCATAGCAGGATGAGCAAGAAGGAAATTGATGCGGCGCGGAGACTGATGAGCCTGATGTTCAAAGCGCATCCTTGGCACGGGGTGTCGATGGGAGACCAGGCTCCTGATCTGGTGACGGCCTATATCGAAATCGTGCCCAGCGATACGGTGAAATATGAGGTGGACAAGGCCACCGGCTTTCTCAAGGTCGACCGTCCTCAGCGGTTTTCAAACTTTTGTCCAGTCTACTACGGCCTCATCCCCCAAACCTTTTGCGGCGAGCGGGTGGCGAAACTGTTCGGCGCGCGCGCCGGTCGGCCGGACATGATCGGCGACGGCGATCCCCTCGATATCTGCGTGCTCACCGAGAAGGCGATTCCCCATAGTGATATTTTACTGACCGCCAGGCCGATCGGCGGGTTCAGCATGGCGGACGGCGGCGAGGCGGACGATAAGATCATCGCGGTCATGCGGGACGATGCCGTCTATGGGACGTTGACCGACCTCAAAGAATGTCCCATGACCCTCCTCGACCGGTTGCAGCATTATTTCCTGACCTATAAACAGGCGCCGGGTTCCACCGCACACAACAAGGTGGAGATTACGAGCATGTATGGCCGCGATGAAGCCATCAAAGTCATTCACGCCAGCCACGACGACTACAAAGAGAAGTTCCCCGAATTGGAATTTATGTGGCCCGCCGGCATGAACAGCTAGCGCTACGCAGAAAGGTTTAGCCCCTCCTCATGAAACACACCACGACGCCATCGCCGACAGAGCCGGCCGCCAAGGGATTTTCTCCCGGGTTTGCCGCGCTCGGATTAGAAGCCTCGCTGTTGACCACCCTTGAAGCCCTGGGCTACGAAGAGCCCACCCCGATTCAACGTGAAGCGATTCCCCCCTTGTTGGAGGGGAGGGACCTGCTGGGGCAGGCCGCCACCGGAACCGGAAAAACAGCGGCGTTTGCCTTGCCGCTCCTGCAGCGAATTGCCCACGGGCCACGGCAGCGCCCCACGGCGCTCGTGTTGGTGCCGACGCGGGAACTGGCGGTGCAGGTCAGCGAAGCGGTGCAGCGGTACGGCAAGGAGCTGCGGATCTCCGTGCTGGCGCTTTACGGTGGCCAGGCGATGGGTCCGCAATTGCAGGCGCTCCGGCGCGGGGTGGAGGTCATTGTCGCGACGCCCGGCCGGGCGTTGGACCACCTCCGTCGCAAGACCTTGAAGCTGGCTGATCTGCAGGTCGTGGTGTTGGATGAGGCAGACGAGATGCTCGATATGGGCTTCGCCGACGACCTCGACGCCATTCTTGAGGAAACCCCGGCGACGAAACAAACTGCGTTGTTTTCGGCGACCATGCCGCCTCGGATTGCATCCATTGCCCGCCGGCATCTGAAAAATCCCGTCGAAGTCACGATTGCACGGGAGCCGGTGAAAGCCGGTGCCGCCCCGCGCGTGCAACAGACCGCCTATGTGGTCGCTCGTCAGCACAAGGTGTCGGCGCTTGCTCGCGTGTTGGACATTGCCATGCCCAAGTCGGCCCTCGTGTTTTGTCGCACCCGCCTGGAGGTCGATGAAGTGACGGCGGCCCTGAATAGCCGCGGGTACCGGTCCGAGGCCATTCATGGGGGTATGAGCCAGGTGCAGCGGGATCGCGTCATGCAAGCATTTCGCTCAGGCCAGACCGAACTCCTTGTGGCGACCGACGTGGCGGCCCGCGGCTTGGATATTCCGTCCGTGTCGCATGTGATCAACTACGATCTGCCCTCCTCGCTGGAGGTGTACGTGCACCGTATCGGGCGCACAGGCCGGGCCGGACGGGAAGGTGCGGCCATGACCATCGTCGAGCCGCGTGAACAACGACTCTTGCGCGCGGTCGAGCAGCACACCAAGGCGCGCATTACGATCGCGGCCGTTCCGTCGCTCGGAGATCTTCTGGCCAAGCGGCTGGAACGCACGAAGTCGTCGATTCAAGAAACTCTGGAAGCGGGTGGACTCGAAGATTTTCGCCGTGTCGTGGACGCGTTGTCTGCGTCAGCCGATCCGGCGGATATCGCGGCGGCGGCTATCAAGTTGGTCTATCGGTCGCATGGCGGTGATCGGGAAGAAGAAGAGATTCCCGCCGTTCAGATGCGAGCGCCCGAGCCCTACCGGACGTCACGCCCGCCTTACGGTTCGGCTCCCCAGTCGGGGGATCGTGGGCGCGCGCCGCGAGGCGGGCCTGGTCGTGGCCGGGCAGCGGGAGCGGTGCGTGTGTATATCGGAGCCGGTCGAGCCATGGGAATCAGGCCGGGTGACCTGGTCGGCGCCATCGCCAATGAAGCCGGGGTACCCTCGCGTCTGATCGGGGCCATCGAAGTCGAAGAGCGGTTTTCCATCGTCGACGTGCAGGAAGAGGCGGCGCGACAGGTCATCGACGCCTTAAGCCGGACCAGGATCAAGGGCCAGAAGGTGGCCGTGCGGTTGTTTCGAGACTGAGGCGGGCCTGAGCATCCAGGGATGCCCAGGCCCTTGTGCTCACTTCGCCTGCACGTGAATCGTGACCGGCACCGGGTTCGTAATCGTGTCGTGAATCGGTGAGAATTTTGCCAACTCCCGCAACTGTTCGGGGCTCGCGTCCGACTGGACGGTGAACGTGACCCGAATGGCTTGATACCCGGGGCGAACTTGGTCGGACAGGCCGAGAAAGCCCTGGAGATCCACATCCCCTTCCAACGTCGATTCCAGCGACTCAATGTGAATGCCGCGCGCGGCGGCATGGTAGACCATGGACGTGGTCAGACAAGCGGCCAGCGCGTGCAGCAGATACTCTGCCGGGTTGGCTCCATGGTCCTCGCCCAAGAGCACGGGCGGCTCGTCCGCATCGAGCACGAACGGCTTGGTGCGCCCGCCGTCCTCCTGCCCTGCGCCGTAGAAGCTCTTGATCGTCGAGCGGTTGTGGCCGCCGTTGATCCACTGGTTCTTCGCGCGGAACCGGAAGTGTGCCAGGCTCGGTTGTTGTTGCACCGCCTGTGCGGTCGCCCCCATTCGGTCGACATCCACGCCGTTCACGGTTCCGGTGATTGTTGTTGGTGACATGGGATTCCTCCTTGGTTGTGAGTGAGTGATGATGGCTTGCCGAATCAACAGCCGGTCGGCATTCCGGCACATCCGTTCCCAATTCATGAGGGCACCCGTTCCAGCGAGAGTCGGCCGAAAATCGCCCCGCAGGGCGGCAGGGCCGTCTGACGCGAGAAGAATGTCCGACGCAGCATCGCCCAGGTCAGCGGCTGTCGACGATTCCACGGCGCCAAGGAGAGGGTGCGGGCCAGCAGGCAGTACCCGACCAGCACCCGTGCCGTCGTGCCGACGAGCTGTATGAGGTGTATCCACTGCAGTGGCGCCCACAATCCGGCCGCGAGCACCATCAAGTACGCCATCCGGACCTGCAGTGGAAACGCCGTTACGTCTCGGACAAGGCGAAACACATGCAGGATCTGGATGAGGCAGAGCGCCATGGCCAACCAGATGCCGGGCGACCATCCCAGCAGTCCGCTTCCCAGCAGTACGACGGTCGCCAGCCAGTACCACCAGCCGATGTCCTGCATCCTGTTCATCCTGTCCCTCCCGCCTTGTGGAAGCATCGTGATCGATGCCAGACCTATCAGCAGGAGTGATGCCAGGGAGTGGTCGGATGGGTTAGGTTGAAAAATCAGCCGGTTATGCCGGAGAGACTTGGAATGCGGGACGCGGGAGTTCGTGTGTTGCGAAATGTCACGAGCTCCGTTGCGAGATTTCGCGACGGGACAACGGTCAGCGAGGTTTGCGGATGCCCAAGGCCTTCATGCGGGAGGCCAAGGTCGAGGGATTGAGCCCGAGGCGTTTCGCCGCGCCCTTCTCGCCGGCGACGATCCATCCGGTCTCCTCCAGGGCGCGCAGGATGTTCGTTCTCTCCAGCGATTCAAATTCTTCGGCAGTGAGAATTCCGGAGGGGTCTTGGCGTCCGCTCGATGCGGGTGGTGCCTCTGATGGGGGCACTTCGGGGAGGGCACGATCCAGGTTCAGCGTGCCGTCGACGGCGGTGATCACGGCACGTTCCATCACGTTCTGCAGCTCACGCACATTGCCGGGCCAGCCGTACCGCATGAGGCGTCCGGCGCAGTCGGCGGTCAAGGGGGCGAGCGTGCGACCCATGGTGCGGGCACAGCGTTGGGCGAAGGCCGAGGCGAGATGCACGATATCGTCACCGCGCTCGCGCAACGGCGGCAGGGTGAGGGGGAAGACGTTCAATCGATAATAGAGATCTGCGCGAAACTGTCCTTCCTTGATGGATGTCGGGAGGTCACGATTGGTGGCGGCCAGGACCCGCACATTCACTTTCTTGGTGTGGGAGCTGCCCACAGGGTCGAATTCGCCTTCTTGCAGGACACGGAGTAACTTGGCTTGAAGGTCCAGCGGCAGTTCCCCGATCTCGTCGAGGAAGATGGTGCCCCGGTCGGCCAGGGCAAACCGGCCCTCCCGTTTCTTGGTCGCGCCGGTGAATGCGCCTGGTTCGTGGCCGAACAATTCGCTCTCCATCAACGTGGCGGGAATCGCCGCGCAATTGACGATCACGAACGGACGCTCGCGTCGCTGGCTGGCTTGGTGAATCGCGCGTGCAACTAACTCCTTGCCGGTGCCGGTTTCGCCGACGATCAAGACCGTGGCGTCCGTCGGCGCGACCTGCGCGATGTCGTCCAGTACCCGGCGAAGGGCCGGACTTTCCCCGATCAGCGTGCCTGGGTGACGTGACTGGAGTTCTTCGCGCAGGAGTTCGGTCTCCACGGTCAACGAGCGGATCTTGTGTTCAGCCTCGATCCGGTCGCGCACGTTGCGGAGGATCACGGTCGTGGCGGTACGGCGGCGCAACTCGAACCGGGAGAGCGTAGCCTCGGCGGGAAAGGAGCCGCCTTCGGGACAACGGGCCGTGAGGCCGCCAGGGATCCAGAGAGACCGTTCTCCTTCAGGGCGGGTGTCCAGTTCGGTGATCAAGTCGCTCACGCGCCGGGCGTCCTCGTCGCTCATGAACCGTCGGAAGTCCTGGCCGATCATCCGGGACCCGCCGCAACGAAACACCCGTTCGGTGGCTGGATTGACGCGGGTGATCCGCAGTTGATCGTCCAACTCGATGATGGCGTCCATCGCGCTTCCAAGGAGGCGCCCCACGGTTTCCTCCCGGTCCCGCACCTCGGCCTCGGCCCGCAGGCGCCGCAGTTCGGCGGCCGCCCGCGCGGCGAAGATCTGAAAGATGGCATGGATGCGCGGTTCTTCGGGAATGGGGCGGCGGTCGATGACGGCCATGTGTCCCAGGATGGCGCCGTTGTGGTCCTTGAGCGGCACGCCCATGTAGCTGACGGCCCCGGCCTGTCGCAACTCCTCTTCCTGCGGATAGATCTCCAGAATGCGGTCGGGGAAATGGACCAGGGTGGCGCTGTCGATCACCCGCTCGCAAGGCGTGCCTGCGATGTCGACTTCGTAATCCTTCACCCACTGGCCGTCCATCCAAAAGGCCAGGGCGCGCAGGCGGCGGGATTCCGGAAAATATTCCGTCACCCAGGCTCCGTGGGTCCCCAAGACGTCAGCGAGATTGCGGACCAGGGCGGCAAAAAAGTCGTGGCCGGTCTCCGTCGCCGTGCCCTGCAAAATGGCGCGCAAGACGGCGTCGGCTTCCAAGGCATGGAGCGGTTGGGCGGCTTCTGGACGCTCGGTCGACATGACGTGGTGCCGTGAGTATGCGACCACGGAGTCGGCGTTTCAAGGGGAGCGGCGGCTTCGTCGGCCTCTTGTTGCCCGACTGGTTTTACGATACCATCCCGCGTAGCCCACATTATTCTTGAGGGTTCGTGACGAAACCGACGAGACGCCACGCGAGACGGGCGCGCGGAGCCCCGAGAGGCCCAGGCATACTTGAAACGGTATGTTGAGGCTGCGAGGGGCGAGCCCGTCCGCCGGCATGCCGCTGAGCCGCATGCCGGCATGTCGCAGCGGCGTGTCGGCGGGTGTAGTAGAAGCCATCGTGAATAATGTAGGCCGGATATGATGTGTCTCTCCCATGCCGTGGCCGGCTGCCTCCGTGACGTGAGGGCCTGTCGGCCGCGTGTACGCCACACCTCATCATCGTCGTGACAAGCTGATCGTTCTCCTGGAAGCCCCCGGCTGCGGACCACTGCGGAGGGGAATTGTATGATGTGCGTAAAGACCGGAAAGATGGGCGGGACGGCGCGGAAGCGGCGCAACTCGTTGTTCGAGGCAAGGAGCCGGAGGAGCCCGGTAGTGCAATGGCCGTGACCCTCTCCCCCTGGAAAGCCGTGCTTCGTGATTGGCAGGTTCGCGCCGTGGCCGATGTGCTGGCACAGCCGCGTGAGGACTATCTCGTGACGGCCACGCCGGCGGCAGGGAAAACTCGCTTTGCGCTACGCATTGCCCATCACTATCTGGCTGCTCGCAGCGCCGGACGGGTGCTGGTGGTCTGTCCGACGAACCATCTGCGGACACAGTGGGCTTCCGCCGCCGGGCAGGTCGGCATTCAGCTCGATCCGGCCTTGTCGAACGAGCAAGCGCTGGAGGCACGGGATTATCACGGCGCGGTCGTGACCTATCAGCAAGTCTGTTTGGCGCCGGATGTGTTTCGCCGGGCCTGTCGGAGCCGCAAGACGCTGGTGATTCTCGACGAGTTACACCATGCCGGGGACGGCAAGGATTGGGGCAAGGCGCTGCGTGAATCATTCGGAGAAGCCGTGTTTCGCCTCGCCCTGTCCGGCACGCCGTTTCGCTCCGACAACAATCCCATTCCCTACGTGCGGTACGAGCAGGGCGAAAGTCAGGCGGATTTTACCTATGGCTACTCCCATTCCATCCGTGACGGGGTGTGCCGGCCGATTCTCTTCCCGAGTTATGAAGGGGAACTGACCTGGCTCTCTGATGGGCGCGAGCATCGAGCCACGTTCGAGGACGGGTTGACCTTCGAGCGTCAGCGCGAACGGCTTAAGACTGCGTTGCTCCAGGAGAGCTGGTTGGGACCGGTGTTGAGCGATGCCCATGCCGAGCTCCAGCGACTCCGCAAGCAGGAGCAGGCGGACGCGGGGGGCTTGATCGTGACGATGAACCAAGACCATGCGCGTCAGGTGGCCGACCTCGTGCAGAAGATTACGGGCACACGCGCGCAGGTGGCCGTCTCCGACGATCCGTCCGCCTCAAAAACCATCGAAACGTTCGCCCATCACAAGCAGCAGCAATGGCTGGTGGCGGTGAACATGGTCAGCGAAGGCGTCGATATTCCCCGCTTGCGTGTCGGAGTCTATGCGACCAACGTCTTAACGGAGATGTATTTCCGCCAGGTGGTCGGGCGGTTCGTGCGCATGCAGGAGAAAGTGCCGAAACCGCAGCGGGCCTGGCTTTACCTGCCCAAGGATGCGACGCTGGTGCATTATGCCAAGCGCATCAAGGTCGAGCGTGATCATGTGCTCGAAGACATCATGCCGGCCGTCCAGCGGACCCTCTTTGGGACCGCCGCGACGTCGTTGAAAGAATATATTCCGTTGAACGGTGTGGCTCGTCTCGATGCCTTGATCGGCGCCGAGGAGGGTGAGCCGTCCGGCGAAGGCAGGGGACAGCCGGAGCCGGCGGTCGCGCTACACGACCAGAAGAACAGCTTGCGGGACAGACATCGCCTGCTGGTCGGAGCCGTGGCGCGAAAGTGCGGAGTGGATCATCGGCAGCTCAATGCGGAGCTGATCAAGCGGACCGGTGGGCGAGTCGATCAGGCCACGATTCCGCAGTTGGAGCGGCGTATTGCCCTCCTCGAAAAATGGCGCGACTCCGGCTTCGATAAGAAGCGGTAAGCGCGAGTAGAGCATCATGAGACGAAGCCGTCACGCGGGCGAGCGATATGTTTGCCGGTGAATGGGCAAGAAAGGGAACCATGGTTGATACCAGAGTAAAGCAGCCGACGAGAAAGCCCGCAAGGAAGCGCGGCACGCAGACCGTGACCCCATCGGTGACGAAACAGGCCGCACCTGTGAGGCGTAGCCGCTCCGCTCGCCCGAAGCGGCCGACCGTGGCAGTGGTGGTGCTCTCCGGCTCGACACCGCTCCGCCGGAACAAAGCAGCGGAATTGGTGGCGGAGGAACTGAAGCTCGACCTGTCGAAAGTGAATCTTTCGTCCCTGGTCAGTCGGCGGGTCGGCGAAACCGAAAAGAATATCAACCGGGTATTCGACGACGCGGAGCGCAGCGGTTCGATCCTGTTTTTCGACGGAGCCGATGCGTTGTTCGGTACGCGACGCGGCGGTGCGAGTCCATACGCGGATGCCGGTGCCGCCCACCTGCTGCAACGCATCGAAGACCATAACGGACTGGTCATTCTGACGACCAACGGGAAAAGCCGGATCGATCAGGCCCTGTCGCGACAGGCGCGAGTGTCGGTGATGGTGGGGATCAAGAAGAAGAAGAAAACGTCAGTCTGACGAGTCGTGCTTCCCAAGGGTCGTTCGAGAAGCGATGTCATCAACACAGGATGGTCAAAAGGGCTGTTCATCAAGGCCGCAGCGAGGTCCACGGCGCGAAGAATAATGAGCGCCACGCTTGTGGACGCCGGCGAGGCGGTGAGCCGGCGGTGTCTTGAAGGTGAAGCGTACTCTGTCCCGTACGTTGAGGGGCCGGGCGATGCGAGAACGCGGCTGACAGGCTTTTTCAGCATCCTGTGAGGATTACTCCGTTTCTTCGCTCGCCTCCAAGCACTTGGTGCATTGCTCCAGATCGGGCACGCCATGCGCACTGCAGAATGGTCGGTGGCACAAGGCGCAGACCATATAGGTCATCTTGATTCGATCGTCGGCTTCGCAGCAGTAACAGTTTTTTGCGGTTCTTGCCTTCGGCATGGGTCCTCTCCTCGAAACCGGTATCGGCCTCAGTGTGTATCGTGATTGTCCGGCGGACCGATCGCCGATCGCGTCGGTGTGGTACGCCGCTTCATCCGTGCCGGTCCTGCTGCACGGAGGGCGTGGAAACGTCAGTCCCTGTGAGAGCGGGCAAGGCACCTAGGCCGAGTTAGCCTGAGGCGCTAAGGGCAGCAAGAGGTGTGATCGTGCTCGCGTCAACTCTCCGGAGATCGCCGGGGCGTTCCGGGGATGCTGCATCGTTATAACACATTTGAAGATTGCCGTGGCGGTTGGGGAGATGCGGCAAAACGAGGTCATCAGGTGCGCGGTGGGAGCCTCGTTGGAGAGGCGTTCTGTAATGCGCGGTGGATGGTTTCGGCTGCCACGCGGTTCCCTTCATCCGTCCAATGGGTATCGTCCGCAAGGTAGGTCGGAATGCCGGCGCGCGCTGCGGCTTTCAAGGCCGGCGTCAAATCGACATACTCTATGCGCGGATCTGATTCCTCCAGCAACTGCTGTACTTGGGTCGGCAGATCGCTGACGCGCCATTGTCGAATCGCTTCCGTCGTCAATGACACATTGTCGAGGTCATGGTAGACGCGGAATTTCTCCGGCACAAACGCCACCAGAAAGCGGATGTCTCGATCGCGGCAGAGTTTTGCCGCCTCGAGGATGGGGAAGAGTGCCTTGTGAAGGGTCCCACCTGACACCGGCTTTATTTCGGTGGATGCGAAAAACACCGTGCTGGCCCGGTGCGTGGCGTCGAGAAATTCGGCCCGGAATTCTGTTAGGGAACTATCCGGCATACATTTGTGATGTGGACGGAATAGAAGCGCCGAGACGTTTCTGGTTAATGATCGAAACCAGAAGTCTTGCCAGAAGTCGTGCCGCCCGTCGTTGATCGAGTGGCGAGTCTTCGTTTCATACGCTTCCGCGTCGGAAAAATCATTGCCTTCAAAAAACGCCCATACGACGGTCTTCGGCTGGAGTGGTAATCCGAACCGCCTGAGGACGGCCAGTTCCTGCTGAGGACCGTATCCTGAATGCCCGAGATTGGCGACAGACTTCCCTTGCAATTCACTCAGCCGCGTCGTGATCAAGTATTCGTCCGGCGTGAAGTAGCCCTCCATGTACGAGTCTCCGATCACGACGATCTCGGCCGAGTCGAGGTCACGGGCATTGCGAAATCCGTTCTGGTCATACCGGATGACAACCTTTCGTGCCGGATCAGGTGGAATGCACAGAGCTCCTCCGATGTTTCCCTGGTACGGCGCTTCATACTGATAATGTGGCTCGTGCCGCCACAAGAGTTCCCTGTCAAACTGCCTCCCCGTCACGCTCAAGGCCGTACCTGATTCGTACGCCCCGAGCAGCGAACGGTAGTCGACCGCACCGACTAGGACGGCTCCTTCGGCGAGCAACCAGCAGAAGACCAATGAGCCTGTCGTCAGAAGGAATCGTGTGCCCGCTTCCGAGAGCGGGATCGACGCGAACATTCCATACAATGCCCAGGCCAGTAAGTAGGCCGAGATCGCATTGTCGAGCAGGTGCCGGATGTTCGTCACCCCCGTGAAGAAAAGTATCCCGTATCCGATAAGGAAGACAAGGAAGGTCAAGATGGCGATGATTCTCCTGTGTGCCTCAGGTCGCATGATGAACTCGAATTGTGGCCGTGTGAGTGATGTGCCGATACCCGGCGAATAATCCGTTGCAGACTGAGAGCGTGCATCATATGAAGACTGCCGCTCCACAAGTGTCCAGTATTACTGGACACTTGCTGGGCTGTCAATGAGATAAGGACTCTGCTTGTCTCCGGCGATGCTGGGGTGGCTACTCGATCAACAGCATCAATGTATCAATCGTGTGGTTTTTCTTGATGACGAGGAGTAAACGCGAGTTGTGAGGAGGGTGCCGACCGTTTGGTGAGTAATGTACGTAAAGTAATACTGGACACAGTTTTGGTGCGAGGGCGTTGTGGCGCAGGAACTCGTCCCTGTCTCGAGGTGCACCGACTGCGGCAGAGAAGGTTTCGGTGGATAGATGCAGAACGGCAGAAGTCGCCGGAGAATCCTCAGCCGCTCGCTAGCCTTCCGCGGCGGCCACTTCCTCCCGCAGCAGAAATTTGATGGAGGGGTTCGATTTGATGCAATAGGCCAGCAGATGTTCGGTGGTAAACAGCATGACACCGCGGCCCTGCTGATCCACAAGACGAACGGTGTCGGAGGGCCAATAGACCGCAGCGATGGCGGCGGGATCACCGACGATCCAGCGGGCCATAGTGTGGGGCATGCGCTCGACGGAGGTTTTGACGCCGTATTCGTGCTCCAGTCGAGACATGACGACGTCGAACTGCAGTTCACCCACCGCGGCCAGCACCGGTTCGCGGCGCACGTGATCCGGTGAGTAGAAAATTTGCATGACCCCTTCCTCTTCCAGCTGCTTCAGACCCTTTTGAAACTGTTTGTGCTTGGAAATGTCCTGAGTCCGCAATAGGCCGAAACATTCCGGCGGAAAGTGCGGAATGGGATCGAAGGTCACCGTTGGGTCGGAGGTCAACGTATCGCCGATGGTGAAGAGGCCCGGATTCACTAAGCCCACCACATCGCCGGGGTAGGCCTCGTCGATCGTTTCGCGGTCGCGGCCGAAGAGCCGATGGGGCCGCGTCATCCGGATCTTGCGGCCTAGTCGAGCGTGATAGACCATCATGTCTTTTTCGAAGCGCCCGGAACAGATGCGGAGGAAGGCCATGCGGTCGCGATGCTGCGGATCCATGTTCGCCTGAATCTTGAACACGAAGCCGGAGAAGGTCTCATCCGTCGGTTGCACCAGGCCTTGGGCGCTGTGTCGGGGGCCCGGAGGTGGCGCGAGTGTCGTGAAGGCATCGAGGAAAGGGCCGACGCCGAAGTTAGTCAGGGCGCTGCCGAAGAACACCGGCGTGAGTTCACCGGCGAGAAACCGGTCACGATCAAAGGAGGTGCCTGCGCCCGTCAGTAGGCCGATTTCTTCTTGCAGCGGACCGTAGGCCTCGCCGAGGGTGTCCGCCAATTTCGGGTTGGGGAAGGCCTCCACGGTCATGGGGGCGCGCCGTTGGTTGTGCGAGGTGCGTTGGAAAAACAACACTTGGCGCTGTTGGAAATCGTAGACGCCCTGAAAGCCGGACCCTTCGCCGATCGGCCAATTGAACGGGACTGCCGTCATGCCCAGCGTGCGCTCGATCTCATCGAGTAGGTCGAAGGGGTGACGTCCGGGCTGGTCCATTTTGTTGATGAAGGTCAGGATCGGAATGCCGCGTTTGCGACAGACGGCGAAGAGTTTCTTCGTCTGAGGTTCGATGCCCTTGGCGCCGTCCAGTACCATGACGGCGCTATCCACCGCCATGAGGGTCCGATAGGTGTCTTCGCTGAAGTCCTGGTGTCCCGGCGTGTCGAGCAAATTGATCCGCGCGCCGTGATAGTCGAACTGCAGCATCGTGGACGTAATCGAAATGCCGCGCGCCTGTTCGAGTTCCATCCAGTCTGATTTGGCTTGGCGTTGGGTGGAGCGGGCCTGCACAGCACCGGCCAGGTGGACCGCCCCGGCATACAGCAGGAGCTTTTCGGTCAGCGTGGTCTTTCCGGCATCCGGATGGGAGATGATGGCAAACGTGCGCCGCCGCAAGACTTCTCGTCGTAGCTCGTCGGACGCAGACTTTTCAACCGGCAGGGACATAGATGGTCTCTTGGTGATGAAGCTGTCGACAGGACAGGGGCGATGTGGCTGCCTATCTTGGCAAATGACAACCCTTTCTTTTATCAGTCGGAGCGGGGCGGGGGCAAGAAGGGGGAGGGGCGTGCAGCCTGATACTCCCGTGCTCGCGCAACGCGCGGTCGCGGACTCCCCTCGTTGGACGCGCGCACTTGGGAGCACCAGGCTGTCCGCCCCAGTAGAGGAATAAGATGAGGGCCGAGAACGCGCACGATTGGCATGTGCTCGTCCCATGCGCACAGCCACAGACCCGCCTGACCCCCCCTTGGATAAGGGGGAGTGGAGGAATGTCGGAAGAAAGGCTACTGAACCGAGCCGGGGAGGCTATTTGCCCAATGGATTGGTCAACGCTCCCTTGGCGCCCTCCTTGATATCCTTGACGTCTCCCTTTACCTGACCGACGCCCTGCTTGGTTTTGTCGAGATCTAATTTCTTCGCGTCTTCTTTTGTTTGCGTCGCATCGGTTTTGAGTTTGCCGGTGGCTTCCGTCAAAGACTTGCCGGTGCCCTTCATCGCTTCTTTGCCTTCAGTGATGAGGCCGTCGGCATGGGCTGATGGCACCAGCGATGAAACAGCGCTTGCACCGAGACTGACGGCAACTGTGAGAGCGACGATCAATGCCTTCTGCATGATGAGCCTCCTTGGTGAGTGGGCACTATACCAGCCTCAGTTGCATCTTTGTTCCACTATTTGGTGCATCCATCGATCCTGGCTTGGCATTTTGGACTATGACTGAGACGGGTTACACAACTCTTGCGTGGGCCTTTTCCATAAGGTGCGCAATGCCGCCTGGAAAAGGAGTGACGAGGCAGTCGCGTGGTCCCTGTGCTCGCGCAACGCGCGGACGCGGACGTCCCTCGTTGGACGCGCGCACTTAGGCCCACACAACCACCTCGCACCTATGATGGCAGGACGACGATGAATGGTGTGGTTGGGAAATATATCGCTCCAGACTAGATACTACACTCTCCATTGAGGGAGGTTGTGTACATTAGGTGTCTGGATGGTTATTATTTCGCGGCAGCTCGGACGGCTTTGCAGAATCAGCACATGAATGAGCCTTGGACGCGCGATCAACTGCTTGTTGTTTTTAACCTGTATTGTAGAATTCCTTTTTCAAAAACCAAGGCGAATAATCCATTGGTCATCGAAGTTGCTCGTCAGATAGGGAGATCAGCCGCAGCGGTAGCGATGAAGCTGGGTAATTTTGGTTCATTCGATTCTGCGTTGCGCGCCAAAGGGATCAAGGGGCTTTCTGGGGCAAGCAGGGCGGACCGTGCTATTTGGGAGGAGTTCAATCAGGACTGGGCGAAGCTCTCGATTGAAAGTGGACTTGCGGCAGATCGCTTCCCAGGCAGTTCATTGGCACTGCCTCCGGAGCGGGATGTAGCGAGTCGGCCTGTCGACGGTTATCTTGCCAAGTGTGCTGATATCGTTAGCGGACCGAGTGAAACGGCCCGCGAAGTCAAAGTTCGGTTGCACCAGAGATTCTTTAGGGAGGCTGTTCTGGCCTCATATGGAGACAGTTGTTGCGTCTGTTCCAATCCGGTTCCTCAGTTGCTCATGGCTGCACATATTGTTCCTTGGGCCGAGAGAGAGGATCTTCGCGTTAATCCAAGGAATGGTTTGTGTCTGTGTTCGCTTCATCATGACGCGTTTGATAATGGACTATGGGCGATCGACGATACTTATCAGATAAAGTTGTCTTCTGCGCTGAGAGCCTACCTGCCAAGCAGAATTCTTGAGGTAAATTTCGTCGAGTTCTCATGTGCCCAGATTCGTATGCCGGACAAGTTCTGGCCAGAGAAGGAGTTCCTCGCCTTCCATCGTTCGAACCTATTTCGTGAATAATCTTGGATCCACTTGTGCGAGCCACAATGGAGAAGACATGACAACAAACGATGAGAGGGCACAGCGTGCCAGGACTGTTCTCGAGCTGTATGCCGTGCAATTTGGTGACCCTTATGATCCACGCGGAACTTTGATCGACGTGCTGACGGATCTTATGCATCTGATCGCCAAGGAGCCTGAGTTAGGGTTGGAATTTGAAAGCAGCTTAAAGATGGCCAGATTTCACTTCGAGGCTGAGGCCGAAGAATGCCTGGATACTTAACGAGATGAAATGGCAGAAACACTATCGAATCTTCATCTTCTAAGATTCTCAGCCATACGCCATACTTATATGACCACTTCTCATCCCCGCGATCCATTGCACGGCATCACGCTGGAGACCATCGTGACCACCTTGGTCGAGCGGCACGGGTGGGCTGAGCTTGGCCGTCGCTTGCCGGTGCGTTGCTTTCTGCATAACCCCAGCATCAAGTCGAGCCTCACGTTTCTGCGCAAGACGCAGTGGGCGCGCGAGCGGGTCGAGGGGATGTATATCGCAGAGCTCCCTTGATCGCCAGCTGTCCGCGCTGTTCAATCCAAACGCCCTACACAAGGAATTCACGGCTCCATGGCTCCGAATGCGACGATTTTCAAAGCAGTCCTCCACCTTGCTGACGTGGATCGCCATTATTACGAAGACCATACGGTCACCCTCGCCCGCCATCCGTCTGAAACCGACGAGCGGATGATGGTCCGTCTGCTGGCCTTTGCACGGCATGCGCATGACGCCTTGTCGTTCGGCCGCGGGTTGAGCAGTGAGGATGAGCCGGCGCTGTGGCAGAAGGATTTGACGGGTCTGATCGAGTTGTGGATCGAGGTGGGCTTGCCCGACGACAGGGCTGTCCGCCAAGCCTGCGGCCGCGCCAAGCAAGTCTGTGTCTATACGTATGGCGGCCGTGCGGCGGACCAATGGTGGAAGCAGCAGGAGGCGGCCCTCGATCGATTGAACAATCTCACGGTCTTGAACCTGTCGCCGGAGGGGAGCCGGGCCCTGGCTGGTCTCGCGCAGCGTCAGATGGACCTGCACTGCACGATACAAGACGGACAGGTGTTGATCGGTGACGGAACGCATGCCGCACAGATCGAACTGACCACGTGGAAAGCGGCGGTCACGGACCGGTAACCCATACAAGATGCCGGGCATTCGGTGCATGCCTCGGACTGGAATCAGACATCATGAAAGAGAAGAAACGCATTCCCACGGACGGAGAGGGCATGGTCTGGAAGAGCCCGTTCGCGGTCTTGAAACAGATCGAGGTGCCGCAGCAGACTCAGCAACGCGGCGCGGTCAATCCTCCCGAAGAGACCTCGCGTAAGCAGACGAACCCTCGTGGACGGGTGGATATCATCCGGCAGACGGCGCATCGCGGCGGGAAGACGGTCACGGTCGTCACGGGTTTTGCCGGTATCGGCCAGGCCGAGAAGGAACAATTGGCCAAGGAGATGCAGAAGGCCTGCGGGGTCGGCGGCACGGTGAAGGACGGGCGGATCGAGATTCAAGGTGATAAACGTGATGACGTCGCGCGCATACTCACCAAGGCCGGATTCCGTCCGGTCTTTGCGGGCGGGTGAGGGGCTATGGCGGAACCGCTCAAAAATCGTTTCGACCCGGAGGTGCCACGCACGATCGCGAGGATGATCAGCGCCGTCTATCCTCGATTCGACGAGAAGGCGTTCGTCCGGTCGGCGTTGGACGGGTATGAGGCTCTCGAACTCATGCCGCGCGGCCGGAAAATCGCGCATGAACTTCGCCGGTTCATGCCGGACGACTATGAGCACGCCATCGAGATTCTTCTGAACTCGCTCGATCAGCACCAGGGGCGAACGGCTGTCCAGGGCATGGGCGGCTTCCTCTTTCTTCCGCACGTCTTCTTCGTGGCCGAATACGGACTGGATCACTTCGAAGCCTCTATGCGCGCACAGTATGTGCTAACGCAACGCTTCACTGCAGAATTCAGCATCCGCCGGTATTTAGAGCGGCACCAGGCGGCCACGTTGGCCCGACTGGCTGAATGGACGACTGATCCCAGCGAGGATGTTCGGCGCCTGGTCTCGGAAGGCACGCGCCCCCGGTTGCCCTGGGCCCCAAGACTTCGCGCGTTCCAGGCTGATCCGCGACCGGTGCTGGCCCTCCTGGAACGACTCAAGGACGATCCATCACTCTATGTGCGTCGCAGCGTGGCCAACAATCTGAATGACATCGGCAAGGACCATCCTGCCCTTCTGGTCGAGACGGCTCAGCGATGGCTCGTGGATGCGACGGAGGAGCGCCGCTGGATCATTCGCCATGCCTTGCGCTCGGCGGTGAAACGCGGGGAGTCCGGCGCGCTGGAGGTCTTGGGATTCGGTCATGTCCCGCGCGTCGCGGTGGAGAAGGTGCGTATCATCCCGCAACGCCCTGCGATCGGATCCTCTGTGACTATTACCTGCGAGATCGCCAACAGGGCGACGGTCGCACAACCGGTGCTGGTGGATTTACGCGTGCACTACGTGAAGGCGAACGGGAGGACGACGCCGAAAGTCTTCAAACTGAAAGCGGTCGAATTGCCGGCGCGGGCGGCGGTGCGGTTGGCCAAGCGACTGTCCCTGTCGCAGCTCACCACGCGCACACATTATCCCGGCCTTCACCGGGTGGAACTCCTCGTCAACGGGCGTCCGCATTCGTTGGGCACCTTCCATCTGATCGCGGCCTCAAGACGGCGTTCGACGTCGGCATGAACGCACGCCGTGCCGTCAGGTCTCTCGCACGATTTCTTCCGTTGACAGCCTGTTCCTAAGGGTCTAGCCTAAGGCCGCCACGTTTCTACTCGTTCGCATGTGTCCCTCGACCGAGGTGATTTCATGCCGCACGTCTCCACCGAACTCATCCCCTGGTTTGATACCGACCTGACAAGCAGGAGGTCTTGCCATGTATACCGACTTCTATGGTCTCATCCGGGAACCCTTCGGCACCACGCCCGACGCCGACAACCTGTTCCTGAGCCCGAGTCATCGCGAGGCCCTCGGCTCGATTTTGTATGGGATCAAAGAACGGAAGGGTGTGATACTGGTCACGGGTGAGGTCGGCGTCGGGAAAACCACGATCCTGCGCCGTTACCTGCAGATCGCCGCACCGTCGCAACAATCGTCACCGCATCCACAACAGACCGTCCACCTCTACAATCCCAACCTGACGTTCGAGCGGCTCCTTGCCACGATCCTTCAGCAATTGGGCATTCAACCGGCCGGTGCGGAGCAGTCGGAGATGCTCAGGCAATTGCATGAGGCAGCCGGGGCCGAGCACGGAAGGGGCGGCACCATCGTCTTGGTCATCGACGAGGCCCAGTGCATGCCCATCGAGACACTGGAAGGCATCCGGATGCTCACCAATCTGGAGACGGCGCATGACAAACTCATCCAGATCGTGCTCACCGGTCAGCCTGAATTGGAAGCGTTGCTGGAGCGGCACGAAGTGCGTCACGTTCGAGAGCGCATCGCGGTTCGCGCCAGGATCTTGCCGCTTACCGAGTCGGAGAGCTTGGCCTATATCCAACACCGGCTCGACCAAGCCAGCCGGGAACAGGTCTCGATTTTCTCGCCTGCGGCGCTCCGCGTGATCGTCCAGGCGGCGCGCGGCATTCCCCGGCGGCTCAATATTCTCTGCGACAACACGCTGATGGCGGGATTTCGCCGGAGGGAGCCCATCATCTCGCGTCAAATCGCCCAGGAGGTCACGGCCGAGATCGATGACGTTCGGAGGGTACCGCTCTGGAAGCGCCGCGAGGCTGCCGTACTGGTGGCGTTGCTGGCTCTCGTCGTTCCGGCTGGTTTCTATCTGGAATGGTTCCCGACCGGGCATCAGGAAGGGCTTGAGCCGCCGGCGAGTGAGAGGCCGACAAGGCAGCAGGATAGGGGACTCGAGCAGCCCGCGCCCGCGTCGCCGGCCCTGCCGCTTGAATCCTTATCGCCGCTTGCGACGGCCCACGCGGAGCTCCCATGGGTCAAGCCGCCTGCACCGCTGCCGCCTCCGCGCCCCGTGCCGGTCCTGCCCGAGCTCGTGCGAGTGAGCGGGGCTCCTCCGGCGTTGCCGGAGAAGGATGCCGCCCAGACTTCCGAGGCCAGTGTCGTCCAGGTTGCCGTGGGCGCCGAGATGATTTCATCGGAGGATGCGGAGTCCGGGGAGACGGCTCGACTGTTGGTGGTCTTGCTGGACGCGGGCCGCGTGGTGCTGGGAAAGGCGCAGGCGTCGATCAACAACCCTCGCCTTGAAGACAAGGGGTTCTCCGGGGCGGTGTTTCACGTCCGGCTGCGCAAGGAATTCCTGGCGAGGACCGGGCATGACCTGCAGGCTCTGAATGCGGCCGCGATGCCGGAGCGGGCCAAGCCGCTGCTGAGCAAACTGGCCGGCCTCATGCAGAAGGCGGTGCAAGAGGTGCAGACAGACATCAACAAGAAGGGCATCGGGTTCAAGGGCTTCATTCCCGCGACGTTCGGGACGCAGGTGGCCGCGATCTTTTCACGGGATACCGGGCTTAAGTTACGACAGATCGGCCCGCCGGAAATTGAACCGAGGAACCCGGAGAATCGGCCGGACGAGCAGGAAACCGAAGCGTTGCTCACCATTCAGAAGAGCCATCCCCGGGTGGGAGACCACGTCATTTCGCAGCGTTTGCCGGATCATAGCGTACGGGTCTTGCTGCCGCTGTTCTACACGAGGGCTTGCTTGAGCTGCCACGGCAAACCCAAGGGAGAGGTCGATATCTCCGGCTACGAAAAGGAAGGCTTCAAGGAAGGCGATCTCGGCGGGGCCATTTCGGTGATCCTTCCCGCTGCTGCCGAAACCGCCATGAGTCAATGAGAGCGCTGAGTCGAACGAACTGATGCCGGCTAGGCGCTCAGCTGCCTCGGATCAATCGTCTGCCCCGTCATGGTCCCTTCCACGCTCGCCAGATAGGACTGCGCAACCTGATCCGCAGGGAGACCGATCGACGGGTCCATGCCTCTGGCGATCAGCGTTTCCGTCACCCAGGGCGGACTCACCACATTCACGCGAAGGCCGCGCGGCACATCGAGCGCAGCGGCGCGGACAAATCCCTCCAGACCCGCATTGGCCATGCTGATCGCGCAGCTGCCTTTCATGGGTTCCCGGCTGAGGACGCCGCTGGTCAGCGTGAACGAACCATGGTTGGTCACGTAGGCCTTGCCGATGCGGACCAGATTCGCCTGGCCCATGAGTTTGTTCTTCAGGCCGATGAAGTAGTCGTCGTACGTCAGATCGTCCAGGCTTCCGAATTTGGCGATCCCCGCCGTGCTCACGACGGCATCGCAGCTGCCGACCGCTGTGAAGAGGCTGGTGATGGAGTCCGGCGACGCCAGATCGACCTGATACGTTCCCTTCTTGTGTCCCACCACCACCACGTCGTGCCGCGTCGAGAGCAGCCTCACGACGGCTGAGCCAATGGTCCCTGTTCCTCCGATTACGATTACTCGCATGCCGTATCTCCCTTGTTCATGTGTCGCGCATGGTAGTCAGTCGGTTGTGCCGGACGCAAGCCTGCGGGTGTCGCTCACTCCGGGCAGTCGATGACATATTGCGGTCTGGTCGACGGATCGATGGCGGATTGAACGTAGCGGCAAGGGGGAATGTCTGCCTGCAATCGCCGCAGGAGCACGGTGATTTTCATATTCGACGGGACCTCGCAGAGCCACACATGCATGCCGGATTCCTGGTCGTCGAAATGCCGTTGTACGGTAAATCCCGGCTTCTCCATGAAATAGGCGGAGAGAAAGCCGTTGATGGCCTGGACGGTCCAGGGATGTTCTGTAATGTATCGGGAGGTGAGTCGAAGTTCCACGACCTGGTTACTCTGCTCTGCATCCATGCGGGCGGCGCTCCTTGCTGGTGATGGAGGGACACTGTAGCAGGTTGTGGAGAACGGTCGCCAGCGGCTTACACACTGAATCCGCGTCAGGCTGCGCCAAGTTTGGCTGGGTGGAACATTGAGACGACCGTGAGGATCTGTGTAAGGTACGGCATGGAGGACTTCACGTCATGCTGACTGCCTACAATCAGGTGCCGATTCCCTCGTTCATGTACGGAACCGCATGGAAAAAGGCCGCGACGACTCAATTGGTGCTGGAGGCCGTGGCCGCCGGGTTTACCGCAATCGATACGGCCAACCAGTTGATCCATTATCAGGAAGCGCTGGTCGGTGAGGCGCTCGTGGAGCTGGCGAAGCAGGGCACGCCTCGTGAGCGGTTGTTCGTGCAGACCAAGTTCACGCCGGTCAACGGCCAGGATCATCGCACGCCCTACGATGCGCAGGCCGATCTCACCACGCAGGTGAGGCAATCGTTCGACAGCTCGCTGGCCCATCTTCACACGGACTATCTCGACTCCTACGTCCTGCACGGTCCGTACTCTCGGCGCGGGTTGGGGGCGGAGGATTGGGAGGTCTGGGCCGCCATCGAAGCGTTGTACGATGCGGGCAAGACCAGAATGATCGGCGTCAGCAACGTGTCCGCCGAACAACTGACACTCCTCTGTGCCAAAGCGAGACATAAGCCGATGGTCGTCCAGAATCGTTGTTATGCCGCGCTGGGTTGGGATCAGGACGTACGGGAGATCTGCCGGAACCACCGGATCGTCTATCAAGGCTTCTCGTTGCTGACCGCCAATCGCGAGATCTTCGCCGATCCGGAGGTGCGGGCCATGGCCGTCAAATATGGCGTCGGGTTGGCGCAGCTGGTGTTCCGGTTCGCCATGCAGATCGGGATGCTGCCGTTGACCGGTACGACCAATCCGCAGCACATGAAGGAAGATCTCGAATCCGACCGATTGACGATTGCCTCGGAAGACCTGCGACGACTTGAGACGATAGGGATATAAGGACCGTTCGCGCCGAAGATCGATGGGGTGAGGCGCGCGACCGGCGGAAGACGAGTCTTCTTGGAAGATGGAAGGCCTGCACCAACTCGAAATCATCATCATGCTGTTGGCGGTAGTGCTCGCGTTGACCACGATCGCGCAGAGGATCGGTATTCCCTACCCGATTGTTCTCGTGCTTGGCGGACTGGTGTTGGGGCTCGTGCCGGGCCTTCCAAGGGTGACGCTCCATCCAGACCTCGTGTTTCTCGTCTTTCTCCCGCCGATCCTGTGGGCGGCTGCCTATTTCACCTCCTTTCGTGAGTTCCGTCGGAACCTCCGACCGATTTCCCTCCTGGCTATCGGATTGGTCTTGGCGACGACCGCTGGCGTGGCAGTGGCGGCGCATACGTTGTTGCCCGGAATCGGCTGGGCGGAAGCGATTGCGCTGGGTGCGATCGTTTCGCCGCCCGACGCTGTGTCCGCGACGGCCATCGGTAAACGGTTACGGATTCCGCGCCGTGTCGTCACCATTCTGGAAGGCGAAAGTTTGGTCAACGATGCCACGGCGTTGGTCTTGTATCGGGCGGCCGTGGGCGCCGCGATGAGCGGATCGTTTGCACTCGGTCATACGCTGTTTGAGTTCGTATTCGCCGCGCTGGCCGGGGTGGTCATCGGGATCGGTGTGGCCTGGATCACGCGGTGGACGCTCTGTGCGATGGAGGAGGGGTTTTCTCAGATCGGTGTGACGCTGCTCGCGCCGTACATCGCCTGGGTGTGCGGGGAGTTGGTGCATGCTTCCGCAGTTCTGGCTTGTGTCGCGGGCGGGCTGTACCTTCGTCAGTCGTTCAGCGGCGCCGTGTCGCCGGCCACGAGATTGCAAGCGCGCGCCGTATGGGATCTGCTGACCTTTCTGCTGAATGGTGTGATCTTTATTCTGATCGGGCTGGAACTGGGCGTGCTCCGCGACGCCATGCCGGCTGGACAGGTTCGTCCGGTCCTGATTGCCGGGCTGGTGATCAGCATGACGACGATTGTGGTGCGGTTTGCGTGGGTCCCTCTGGCGGCTCTCATCCCGCGTTGGCTGAGCGCGAAGCTCCGTGCGCGTGATCCCCTGCCGTCCTGGGCGGGGATCTTTCTGGTGTCCTGGACCGGCATGCGTGGGATTGTGACATTGGCGGCGGCGTTGGCCCTTCCCGTGTCGACCACAGCCGGCTCGCCCTTTCCGTTCCGGGCTGAAATTATCCTGATTAGCTTTACGGTTATCCTCGTCACGCTGGTTGTGCAGGGCCTGTCGTTGCCGCCGATCATCCGGCTGTTACGTTTCCAGGAGGAGGACGACCTCAAGCAGGAAGAAACGTTGGCGCGGGAACATGCGGCAACAGCGGCGCTGGCTCGACTGGATCAGGTGGCGACGGAAACCTGGGCCGTGATGGAGCAGGTGGAGCGTGTCCGTCTGCGGTATCTCCGACGACTGGAACGGCTGAGCAAGGCGAGTCTCCTCGATGAGGACACTGGTCCCGATACCGCCTCGTTCCAACGACTCCAGCATGAGGCCTTCACGGCGGAGCGTCGTGCCCTGATCGGCCTCAGGAACAATGGCACCATCAGCGATGACGTGCTGCATCACCTGGAACAGGAACTTGATGTGGCCTCTCTCCACCTGGGCGTCGGTGAGCGGCGCATGGGGAGGGCCCGCAGCTAGATCACGCGATGCCCGCCTCCGCTCCCGATGCCGATCGCATCGGCCCCAAGCCGTGCCTGTTGTGTTAGTCGCAGCCCTCGCTGTGACGCCTCCGCCTGACCATCCTCTTTCGTGTTAACCCCTCAGAGGACTGTGTTCTGAGCCTACGAATCCTCGATAGTGCGCCTCTGCAAGATATTCGACGGTGTTCATACAGAGGCCGTTCTTCCCGGCAAGCGCCGGGAATGGGGGAAGGAGTCCACGATGTGGGGCATACGGGTGGTGGGAGTGGTGGTGTTGTTGTTGATCTTCGGAGGGGTGTGCGGAATGGCCCAGCCAACCTATGCGGAGGAGGGTGACGTCGGCACCGAGGTTCCGGAGGTGTCATCTGCGTCACGGTGGGTGTTTTCAGTTCGAGGTGGTGTGGTCCAGGGAACGCAAGATCATGTATCCAATGGATCCCCCTCCCTGGGGGGCGCCGGGAGCGTTCAGCTTTTGTACCAATTCAACCCGCATGTTCGTTTTGGCGTGACCGTCGATGGTCAGCAGCAGGCACTCGATGTCAAAGGTGGGAGGGGAAAGTTCGGTGATCTCTTCACGGTGGCGGTGATGCCGACGATGGAAATGCGCCCCTTTCTGACCACCGTTGCCATTCCGTACCTTTCCGTCGGACTCGGCATGAACTTCAATATGTTCTCGGCTGAGTCCGGAGTCCCCGCTCTCGACTACAACAATACCTTCGCCGCCCGCATCGCCGGTGGCGTCGATGTGCCGTTGACGGCGCATTGGAGTCTCAATACGGAAGTGGCGTGGCGGCTGAATAAGGGAGAGTGGACACAGCTCGGACGCAGCGGCCCGTACGATGCGACGGCCGTGCTCGGTCTGATCGGAATTCGTTATCTCTTTTGATCTGCATCGGACGACTTGAAGCCTCTTGCAGTGCCGTGCGTATGGGCTGAGCGGATTTCCGAACACAACGCACCAGGCATTGCTCCACGAGAACCTCCTCCCGTTACTTGACGCGCGACTCTGCTCTCGGTAGGGTCGCGCCATGCCCATTCATCTCACCACGGCACAGCCGTCCAATGCGCCGACCATTGCGAGGCTGGTTGGTGACTTACTACAAGGGATTATGGCCGCCATCGGGACGCAGGCGTTTGCCTTTTCCCTGGTCGAGACGGAAGCGCGGACTCGGGCTTGGTTGGAGGATGGAAGTTATATCGTGCTGCTGGCGTGGGACGACGATGTCGCGGTCGGGTTTCTGACCCTGTCCGAATGTCGTGCGTTGTATGCTGAGGGACGGTTCGGGATCATCCCGGAGTTATATGTCTGTCCGGACCGGCGGTCGCAGGGGGTGGGGCGAGCGTTGATGACGGAGGCCAAGCGGCTTGCCCGCTCGAAAGGCTGGACGAGACTGGAAGTCACCACCCCGCCGTTGCCCCAGTTCGATCGGACCCTCGCGTTTTATGAGCGGCAGGGGTTTTCTGTGTCCGGCGGAAGAAAAATGAAGGTGGATGTGCGATGAAACCAGTTGTGCAGGAGGATCGAACCGGCTGTGGTATTGCGGCGGTCGCGGCGATCGCCGGTGTGTCCTATGCACGTGCCAAGGCAGTGGCTGCCTCGTCAGGGATCTTTGCGCACGAGGTGTCACTCTGGTCCGAGACGGGGCCGGTTCAGCGATTGCTCTCACGGTTTGGCTTGCGTGCCGCACGGACGACGAGGCCGTTTCGCTCGTGGGCCGACCTGCCGGATTGTGCGCTGCTGGCCATCAAATGGCACCTGGAGGGGCGTCGGCCCTGCTGGCATTGGGTCGTGTTTGTGCGTGACCGGGGACGCGCGTGCGTGCTTGATTCCAACGCGTCCTTGCGCACACATCTGCGCCTGGATTTGTGGCGTATGCAGCCGAAGTGGTTTCTCTCCGTCACGCTGTCGCCCCGCGACACGCTTCCCCCGCAGATCCGGCGCCGGGCCGGGTGAGTGCGCTTCCCCCTTCATCCATGGTAAGACAGCAGCACGAGTGCGAATTGCTCGCAGGCATTCACGGGCTCAGTCGAACGATCACATGAACATTGCCATTATAGGAGGCGGACCGGCCGGGCTCATGGCCGCCGAAACAGCGCTGGCCGGGGGCGTGCAGGTCGCGCTCTATGACTCCATGCCCTCCGTGGGCCGTAAATTTCTCCTGGCCGGGAAGGGTGGGTTGAATCTCACCCACTCCAATCCGTCCGACCTGTTTCTCACCAGATA
The DNA here is from genome assembly GCF_905220995.1 of Nitrospira defluvii. Lineage (NCBI taxonomy): Bacteria > Pseudomonadati > Nitrospirota > Nitrospiria > Nitrospirales > Nitrospiraceae > Nitrospira > Nitrospira defluvii. The sequence continues at coordinate 386,835 of NZ_CAJNBJ010000016.1, read as the reverse complement.
TGGCGATCGGCGTGCGCAGGTGGCGCCGTGGTTGGCCGAGTTCGGGGCCGACGCGGTTCGCGCTTGGGCTCAGGGCCTTGGGATCGACACCTACATTGGCTCATCGGGCCGTGTGTTCCCGAGGGATATGAAGGCCGCCCCGCTGTTGCGCGCCTGGCTCCGGCGCCTGCGTCAGGCAGGATTGGCCATTTACGTGCGGCATCGCTGGTGCGGCTGGGACGAACACAAAGCCCTCCGCTTCGACACGCCACAAGGGCCGACCTCCGTACGGGCGGATGCCGTCATCCTCGCGTTAGGAGGGGGCAGTTGGCCGAACCTTGGCTCGGATGGCGCGTGGGTGTCGGTGCTTGGCGCGCGTTCGATTTCCGTCGCCCCGTTGCGACCGGCGAATTGCGGGTTCGATGTGGGGTGGACGGAACATTTTCGTGCCAAGTTTGCGGGGCATCCGGTGAAAACCGTGGGCGTGGTGGCGAAATCACCGACCGGCGCGGTCATGCGTCGCATGGGAGAATTCGTGATCACGGAGACCGGCCTCGAGGGTGGTGTCATTTACGCCGTCGCGCCGTTCCTGAGGGATGAAATCGAAGCAACGGGCAAGGGCACGCTCCGGCTTGATCTGGCTCCTGATCGTGAGCTGCCGCGTCTGATCAAGGATTTGTCCCAGCCGCGCGGCAAAAAAACGATGGCGACCCATTTGCAACGGCGGGCGCATATCGACGGTGTGAAGGCCGGGCTGCTTCGCGAAATCGTGTCGAAGGACGATTTTACGGACCCGACCCGCCTGGCGGCAGCGATTAAATCTCTTCACATCACGGTGACAGCGCCGCGTCCCCTGGCGGAGGCGATCAGCACCGCCGGCGGGGTGGAGTTTAAGGCGCTCGACAAGCGGCTCATGTTGCGTGCGTTGCCGGGGGTGTTCTGCGCGGGAGAGATGGTGGATTGGGAAGCGCCGACGGGCGGGTATCTGCTCACGGCATGTTTAGCCAGCGGTCGGACCGCCGGAGCGGGGGCCGTGGCCTGGCTTGCGGAGCGTGCAGGCCGTGGTCGGTCGTAACGTGGCAGGCGGGGGGGCTGTGGCCCTGATCGTCCCGGGCATCGGTGATTCCGGGCCACGGCATTGGCAAACCCTCTGGATGCGGCACCATCCCCATTGGAGACGGGTGCGGCAGCGCGATTGGGACCATCCGCTGTTGGAGGAGTGGCTGCGGGGTCTCGATGCCGCGATGGTCGAACAGCCTCAGCCCACCGTCCTGATTGCCCACAGCATGGGCTGTCTGCTGGTGGCGCATTGGGCGCAACGCTCCTCACTGCCCGTGCGTGCGGCCTTGCTGGTCGCTCCTCCCGATCCGGCCGAACCGGCGTTTCCCCTCACCGCGCAGGGGTTTCAGACCACACCAACCGTCACACTTCGATTTCCCAGTCTCGTGGTCGCCAGCAGTGATGATCCGTTTGGATCGATAGCGTATGCCCGACGTTGCGCTGAGCAGTGGGGGAGCACATTCGTGAATGTCGGCGCTGCCGGCCATATCAATGCCGAGAGCGGACATGGTGACTGGCCGGCTGGGCTGGTCCTCTTGGACGGCTTGCTGAAGTCGTCGTAACCCGCTCGATCTCAGCGTTCGTCTCTCGTGAAACGTGAAGCGTATCTCGTCCATACGAGATGGTGTGTGGCGAAATACGAGATACGAGCGACGAGATACGGCGCTGCGCGTTAGAGCAGAATGCGCCGGGCGTTCGGGTCGGCGAGCGTCCCCGTTGTGAGATTCCAGTCGATGAGGAAGATGGCGGACTGTTCGCATGACAGGGAGAGGAGTCGCTTGCCCCCTTGTGCCACGACACTTTCGGCCTTCCTGAAATCCAGCGTACGGTCCTGACCGCTTCGATTGCAGACGAACAACGGCAGTCCCGTGTCTTTCGTGCAGCGTTCCCACTCGCCGTTCGGGCCATGTAGGCCAGGTGCCCAGGCAGCTGAAGAAACAAGAACCTTGGCTCGCTGCGCCTTCAGACTCTTGGCAATTCCGGGAGTATAGGCGTCGGCGCAGATGAGGAGGCCGACGCTGCCGAACGGCGCCAGGCAAAACGCGGTCGCCTCTGTGCCCGGGGTGGACCAGGCTTCAGATCTGACGCGCAGGGCATTGATCTTCCTGTGGCTACCCGCAATGCGACCGTCCGGGCCAATCGCAAAGACCGTGTTGTAGAGGTGCCCGGAACGTGGATCTTTTTCCGGGTGCGAGAGGAACAGGGTGACGCGGAGCCGGGCAGCGAGTCGGCAGATCCTGCTCATCCAGTGGTCCGGTTGCGGTTCGATCCACTCCGTCCCAAGTGCATCGGCGAAGGTATAGCCGCTGACCGCCAGTTCCGGGGTGATGATCCACGTGGCCCCTAGGCGGGCGGCGCTGCAGATGGCACTGGTGATGAGGTGACGGTTCCGCGCCAACGCTCCCGGAACCGGAGCCAGGTGCAAAAATGCGAGAGGGAGAATTGGTCCCGCCATCAATCCCATGCCTCCATTCGTCTGTCGAAGTAGTCGTGGGTCTCGGAGTGTAGCATAACCCTCACGTGCGCATGTCCGCTCCTGCCGACTCATGGAACAGGCAGTCAATGTGGAACCCTGTCTCAGCCCCAGCCCAGGCCTGCGACTTGTGTCTGACTCCTTCGCTGCGTACAGTGGAGCGACGGAGTCGCTTGGCATGAATCACACCATCGTCCCGCCCGTACTCAGGCGAATAGGACAATTGCTTCTGTTCATGATGCTGCTGCTGGCGATCGTCTGTGTCTGTGTGGTCCTGGCGCTGCCCTGGCTCGTGAGCCGCCCTGAGAGTACGGCGACATTGCTGCGGGAGATCGAAGCGCGGACGGGACATCGGATTTCCATCGAGCAATCGCATCTTGGGATCTTTCCCTCGCCTAGGCTGACACTGATGCAGCCCCGGCTCTACGACTCCGCTTCCAGCATGTCGCTGGTGATCGCGGAACGGGTGGAGATCGCCCTGCAGTGGCTACCGTTGCTGGAGGGACGCATCGTCGCCAAAGATCTGGTCATCGACCGCCCTCAGGTCACCATTCACCGGTGGCCGGATGGAACGTGGTCCCTGGGCAAGGATGATTCATCTTCGGACACTCCGGATTCCACTCGGCCGTTCGCGCTGTTTCAGGTTGTCCAGAATCTGTTCGTGAGTCACGGAGTCGTGACCCTTATCGATGAATCGGCGCCCGCGCCCGCTCCGCTCCCTATCACTGTGACGCAGGGTGCGTTATCGAGTGACATGATGGGGCGCCGGGCGATGCTGCATCTCTCCGGTGAGATTCCGCAGGCGCGTGGGCAGGCGGCATTTCTGTATGAGGGGCCGTTGACGCAAACCGACGAAGGAGGAAGAGTACAGGCAGAAGGGGATCTGCGGATCCACAGACTGGATGTGCGTCATGCGTTGTCCCACTGGCTGGGCGACGGCAGGGTCTCCGATGGTTTTGCGCAGCCTGCCCAATTGACGGCTCACCTCCGCTGGGTGCCACGGGCGGCGGGGTCTGATCTGCTGGCCGACGACGTGAGGGCAGAGCTCGCGGATGTATCCTTGCAGGGTTCCGGGGCGGTGCTCGATATCGGGACCCCACAGGCACGATTCTCGTCCACGATGTCCGCGCCGCCGGTGACCGTTGCACGCCTCTTGAATGAACTGCCGTCCGCCTGGATCTCGGATCAGTTGCGAGCCCAGTTTACGGACCATGCTGTGGACGGAGTGATCACACTTCAAACCTTGTCGATCGCCGGTGAAATCAAGCCCGGGGCACGGCCGCGCGTCAATGGTCTCGTGGCGATTCGAAACGGCCGGTTCACGCTTGCTCCGCAGTACCCGCCCCTGGAGGCCCTCTCCGTACATATGGGGTTCGATGCCGATCAACTCCGCATGACGGAGCTGCGTGCGCAATGTGGCCCTATCAGGCTGACGGGGCAAGAGTTGCTGATCACCCACTGGGCAACCGATCCGCATATCGACGTGAAAATCTCAGGTGCGGCACCGGTGGCCGGTTTGGCAGAGACGGTGCGCCGTTTGGATGAATTTCCGCTTCTGCGAGACTTGGTGACCGAGCTGGAGCAACCAACCGGGGATGTCGAGGTGATCGCCCATGTGATGGGGCGACCGCTGAGTGGGCAACCGCTCGCGCTGGTTGATGCCGATCTCCGGTTGCAGCGGGGCGGAGGGCGCAGTGCCCTGTTGCCGATGCCGGTGCGGCAGGTGGAGGCGCATGTCACCGCCACGCCGACCCTGGTGGCGATCGAGCATGTTGACGGGTGGATGGGGCCGGCTGCATTCAACATGCAGGGTTCAGTGACGATGGTGGACGGCAAAGCCTATTCCAATGTGACGCTGGCGATGAGCATGGAGGCGTCGGAGGTCCAATCTTGGTTGGCCGAGCGCGCGGAGGAGGAATTGATTCCTGAGCTGGACGGCACCATTCGCCTGCGCGCCGCCGTAACGGGGGTGCTCGGACACCCACGAATCAAAGGCAGCATTGATCTCGGACAGGCCGGGCTACGTGTGCAGAATTGGTTCACCAAGCCGCAGCAGGCTCCCGCCGAGGTAAGTTTTGAAGGGCAGCTCTCGCGAAACAATCGTCTGGAGATTCGACATGTCGGTATCAGGTTTCCTCCGGTCGCGGTTTCAGCATCCGGGGCGATCCATTTGGACGGGGAGGGGAAGTTTTCGGTGCATGTGTCGTCCGGCCGGATCGCCGTTGGCAGGCTGCCCAAAGGCATCGTTCTGGGACCCGTTCGGTCAGGAACGTTGGATGTCACCCTCGATATGGAGGGCCGGATGAACGACCGAGCCTCCTGGCGCACCACAGGCCAGATCACATTCGATGAGGGCACGATCAAGCTGGACGCCTTGGACGAGCCGATTCGCGACGCGTTCGTGACCCTGCGTTTCGATCAAGACCGGATTCATATTGGGCGTATGACGTGTCACGTGGGCGCGAGCGATCTGCGGATCTCCGGCTCGATCGCCCACTGGGCAGACTACCCGAAGGCCCGGCTCGTCGTGGAGTCCTCAGAAATCGATCTCGCCGCCTTTCAGATATCTCGGCCACGCCGGCCGCGAGCCGCCCGCTCTCGATCTTCGAGCCACCTCTGGTCGGACGCGACGCTGCACGCGTTCCTGTTTGCCGATCATGTGTACTACAAGAAGGTCCAGCTCACCGACCTCTCCAGCAAAATCACCTGGGAGCACGGACTTCTGACAGTTGAGCGGATCAGCGGGGACACAAATGAGGGCCAGCTCGCGGGCCAGGTCAAGATTCGCACGAGAAACGGGCAGATTGAGCAGGCCCGCAGCGCCTTCCGCGCCAGCGGCCTTCCGGTCGAGCGGGTCCTGTCGCCGTTCCAGCACAAGCCGGTCCTCTCGGGGTGGGTGACCACATCGGGGAAAGTCCAAGCCGAATTTGAGCGAGGCGTGCTGCTGCCTGCAAGTCTGACGAGTCGCCAACCGCTTCAAGTCCTCGTCCAGGACGGACGACTGTATCAGGTCCCGGTGTTATCTACCCTGCTGTCAGTCTTGAACCTGCCGGCTGTGTTGCAGGGGCAGGTGAATCTCGACGAAGATGGGTTGCCGTTTGCTCGGCTGAAACTGGTGGGTTCGCTGAACAATGGCGTCGTCATGGCAAAGGAATTCCTCCTCGACAGTCCCATCCTCAAGATCAGCGGAACGGGGCGATATGACCTCGTGGCGGATGAGTTTGACATGGTGCTGGCGACAAGTCCCCTCGGTTCGTACTCCGATATGTTGAAGCGCATCCCGCTGTTCGGTCACCTCCTTGCCGGAGACCGCCAGGGGTTCGATACCGCTGTGTTCGAACTGAAGGGGAGCGCCGACCGTCCGGACTTACGTTATCTCCCCACGGAATCGTTGATGACGGGGGTAAAGGGCACCGCACAATTAGCGTTCGATATTTTGGTCAATGCCATCACCCTGCCGCAAAAGGCCTTTTCGATGGTGGAAGAAGAGATCACCGGAGGAGAGGAAGAGGATTTTTGACGTTCAGCCCGTCGAAACTCGTCACGGCGCAGGGGCGGCGCGAATCTCCAGGTCGTTCTTCACCCGCCTCACCCCCGGTACCTGCCGCGCTAATTCAGCGGCCCGCGCCTTGCGTTCGGCCTTGTGCACGGTGCCGGTCAGGGTCACGGTTCCCCCTTCGGTCGTCACGATGATGTCGGACAGACCGCCCTGCTGATCTTCGGCCAACTTCGCTTCGACATTCGTGGAAATCGTCGCGTCTTTCGGCGTATCCGGCAAGGTGGAGGACGCGGGCAACAGGCATCCGGCAGAGAGGTGTACTAGAAGCATCGGGAGCAGCAATCGGTGGAATAGGTGCATGGGATCTCGCTGATATCGGCGTCTTCCTGGAAAATATTCAGGATCTTGGCATAGTGACGGCGCCGGTTTCCATGCCAAGTTTTACGATTGCGCGCCTTCTTCGCAACGGGCATCATGCGGCGGCAGGACTCAACCGATTGTTGACGAGGTGAAATGCCGGAGCCGGTGGTGGACTTGTGCGTGATCGGGGCGGGGGCGGCCGGGCTGGCGGCCGGCATTTTTGCGGCAGAGCACAATCCAGCCATCAGGGTGGAATTGTTGGATGGAGCCAAGAGTGTCGGGGCCAAGATCCTGGTCTCCGGTGGGGGGCGCTGCAATGTCACGCACGATGTGGTCACACCGGATGATTTTTTCGGCACCCGTCACCTCGTGCGCAATGTCTTAGCCGCGTTTTCGGTCCGTGAGACGGTCGAGTGGTTTGCCTCGCTCGGCGTCGAACTGAAATGCGAGGAGACCGGGAAGCTCTTCCCCGTGACCGATAAGGCGCGTACGGTGCTCACTGCGCTGCTGACCCGCGCCCGAGAGCTCGGAGTTGTATTGCGTCCCGGCCATCGCGTGTCGGCCATCACCAGGCTCGATACATCCAATAACGTCATTGGCACAGACCAGTCGTCCCGGTTTGTGATTCGCCACCGGGAGGGTGAGACATTGGCGCGGCGCGTCGTGCTTGCCACCGGGGGCCGATCGTTGCCTCGGACGGGGAGTGACGGGTCAGGATACGGACTGGCGCGCGCGTTGGGACACCGGGTGACCCCGACCGTTCCGGCGCTGGTGGCGTTGGTGTTGGATGACCGTTGTTTCCACGAGAGACTGTCAGGTCTGTCCCACGAGGTGGAAGTGGAGACCGTCGTAGAGGGACGGTCGGTGGATCGGCGGACCGGGAGCCTGCTCTGGACACATTTCGGCATCAGCGGGCCTGTGGTGATGGACGCGAGTCGATTTTGGTCTCTGGCGAGGGAGCGCGGCGCGAAGGTGGAGGTCTGCGGGAACTTTTTGCCCGGCAAGACAGTCGATCAGGCACGCGAATGGTTCTTGGGGAGGGCTGCCGACGCGCCTCGGCGGTCGCTGGTGAAACTCGTGGCTGAAGTAGTGCCGGAGCGTTGTGCCGAGGCGATCTGTCTTCACGTCGGAGCGGACTCGCAGCAGGCCTGTGGGCAGGTGCCACGCGCACTTCGCGATCGTCTGCTCGCGGCATTGACACGGTTCCCGTTTCCGGTGGTGCGGGATCGTGGGTGGAATTTTGCCGAGGTCACTGCCGGCGGAGTGCCGTTGGAAGAGATCAACTTCCGTACGATGGAGTCGAAGGTGGTGCCAGGGCTCTATCTAGTCGGGGAAGTGCTGGACTGCGACGGACGGATCGGCGGATTTAATTTTCAATGGGCCTGGGCGACCGGACGGGTCGCGGGTCGTGCGGCAGCGGCAAGTCTCACTGCGGGCTAGACGAATGTCTATTCAACGGAACTCATAGCCCACACCGAAGATCACGGCTTCATCGGTGGTTTTTCGCCCCGGCGCAGGTTGCGTGTTTAATCGCAGGTCGTATTCCACGTTGAAAAAGAGATTCTTGTACACGGTGATGCGGACACCCTGGTCGGCATTCACCCGGAAGGCGTTACCGGCATTGAGGTCATAAAATGCTTCGTGGCGATGAAACACCTTGACGCGATCCGGCCAGAGGGCGTGCTCCCACCGTACGCTCCATCGTGCGGAAGGGGTTTGTGTATTGGGGCTGTTCGTGAAATGTTCATTCACGTGCGCGAGACCGACGGAGAGCGCTAGGGTGGTGCGGGCCGTTTCGTAGAACTGGTAACCCAAACCGCTACCGATGGTGGAGCGGAGTTGCAGGTTCTGCAGGGTGTCCTTTTCCAGCATGCCGAACGTTTCGATGAAGATCTGCTTGCTGACAAAATAGTTGTGTTTCAGGCTCGCGAGCGAGTTACGGGCCGTGACCTGGTCGCCCGCCTGCCCATAGTTGTATTTCCCTTCGAGCAACAGCCGCTGGCGATAGGCTTGGATCGTCATGCGAGCGGCGCTGTTGAAGGCTTTGGTGCTGCTGTTCCCTGAGGTGCTGTTCCCGCCGACCGTGATGGTGCCCGTCACGCGGAGCGGTTCCAGATTGATCGCGGTAATGTCGGTCAGCGGGACGGGACCTTCCGGACCGAGTTCCCTGGCCTCCTGGAGGTCCTGCGCCCCGTAGAGGAAGTCACGCAGCACGTCGTGAGAGGCACCCGGTACCAGGATTTTGAGCGGGCTTGTCGATGTCAGGCGTTCGACTTTACCCCAATCCAGTTTGATCTCGCCGCCATAATCCGTCTGGAGGGTCAACACCCGCTCCTCCATCTTGACGATCGTGCCCGTCAGCCGGTCCCCGTTCTGCAAATGCACTTCATCGGCCCATGCGAGGCCGGACCAGAGGCTACAGAACAACAGTGCGCCGTGCTGAAGCAGGCGGCGATAGACGTCGTGACGGGACATGGATGTGAATGGGTTCCGGCGGACTCGCGACTCAAGCCGAGAGGCGGAGGGACCGCGGTCTGTTCAAGCAGCACCCTACTGGAGGGCCTCCGGGAGTTGCAAGCGGATGGAGTGAAAAACTGTCGCCTGCCTATTTCGCGATGGTGATACCGGGGACGCCGCTGCGAGGGACTTCGGTCACGGTCATCTGAAACAGTTGCGTCAGCAGCTTGAAGGCTTCACGATTCCACCGGCCCAGCGGGCCTTCCCCATTGACGGCATAGTAGCGTCCATGAGAGCGAACAAAGAGATCCGAGGCCTCGGGCGCTCGGTCTGAGATCAGCAACTCCATCGTGTGGACGGGATTTTCCGCCACAGGAGGCGTCCGAATATCCTTGGCGACGTCATATTCGCGTTCTTCATCGACGGCGCGGCTCAAGAAATTCAGCATGGCGTTGAAACTACGCAATCTGAAATCCCCGCGCATCGGCCATTCCCCGCCGACATGGCCCGGCCGAATATCGAAGGACACATCGTTCGCGGGCCGTTGGTCGGCGGTTTCGTGCAATCGAATCCGTTCCGCCGGCGGCAGGGTAGCGGGATCGTAGTTGGTGATGAGGATGCGACCCGATACCGGCTTGCGGAGGACGTAGGCTCGCTGCTCGGGGAGATAGGTGATCAGGTATTGCTGTTCCAGCGCAGCGAAGCCTTCCGCCGTGACGGATTCAGCGGGAATGGTCCAGGTGCGTTCGAACGTCATCGCTTCCGCATAGAGGCGGTTGGCGTCTTGAATGGCCGACAAATGCAAGACGACTTTGCGGAACATCTCGTAGTCGTCTTTGTCGGAAGGCCTGTTGCGGTAGGCGATTTCCTCGCCCTGGTGTTTCAGTCGGAGTTCCTTGGCCATGAGCCGCAGGAGGAGATCGATGTCGACGCCTTGCCGGAGCAGCAGGGTGAGTTTGCTTTCCTGGAACGGCGCCAGAAGCCGCTTGGTGAATTCTTCTCCTTCGATCGGCGCGATGCTGATGGTGGGGTTCTCCGCGATGGACCCGCCGAACAACGGCATCAGGGTGCGGCCATGTTCGCCGGTGAGGGTCGGGGTCGCCCCGGCAGTGACGCGGAAGTCGAACGTGGCGGCCACGTTGGCCACACCGGTAAAGTGAATCGGCTCGTGATGGTGCGCCCTGGCGATATTGATCAATAACTGTTTGGAGATCGCATCGGTGATGGCCTCGTCATAGGCGAGGACCGCCCGGTTCAAGGTGGGAGGGGACAGGCAACCGGACGAGCTCAGGGCGGCGACGATGCCGAACAGGCTTGCCAGTTGTCTCGTCCTCGTAGGGTTCGACACCGATCACCACTCAAGGGGTACGTCGTAAGCCTTCTAACACACCTGTTCCTGGAAGCCTAGCGGAAAGGCCTGCCTGTCAGTGCCCCGCGGATGGAAGGAAGGAGAGCACGATCGAGAGCGCGATCAAGACAATGATGATCCATTCCAGATACTCCATCCGCTGAGTCGTCGATCGATCAGCCATCTTGCTGTAGATGCTGTCCAGGGTTTGCAGTTTTCGCAGAATGCTGGCGTCCCACGCGTCGAGATGGAAGCGTTGCGAGGCCAGGCGATAGACACGGGCCAGGTATTGATCGCCGAGAAGTTTGAGGGTGTTCGCCACCCGTTCGAAGAGCACCGCACTCTCGACCTGCAGCTGCCCGATGTGGGTCACGGCTCGTTCGTGGGAACCCGGCAACCACAGCTTGCGGCCGGGCCTTCGCGTGAGTGCCTCGTACCCCTCGTCCAGGGCCCTGTCGAGCTGTTGATCCAGCGTGCGCATCTCGAGCAGTTCCACGTTGACGAACTCCAGCACTGCCCGCACGTCTTCCATGCCCTGCCCGAATATGAGGGCCGCATTCCAGTCGATGAGGGCGAGGTCGCCACGACTGAATGCGATGCGGCAGGACGTCGCCTCATGGATCTCCTGGTCCGACAGCGGCGTGGCCTCGCTGCGGAGCACACGGGCGAACAGATGATCGTAGAGGGTGCCGAGCGTGTGGATGTCGGACGGGGTACAACGTTCGATCGCAAACAGCAGATAGTCCTCGACGTCGTTCGACATCGTGGGCCGCTCGACAGCGGGCTGAATATCCCGCACCAGTTGTTCCAATCGCCGGCGAGACTCCGTCCGCAAGGTGTCATTTTCGTAGAGCGCTTCGCTTAATCCCAAGAGGTCTTCGAAGGGGCCTTCCAATGGAATGCGGTAGATGACGGTGACGGCACCGAAGTCGTAGAGCATGACCTCGACCGCGGCTTGCGAGCGATACGGGCCGAACTCCAGGACCTGCCCGTCTTGCATCAGGCGAAGCGGCGCCGGGTGGTAGTCGAAGTATTGCGGCGCACGCGCTTTATGCCGGATGCGGCCGCGCTCTTTGATGGCCGTGATATGCCGTTCCGCTTCGTCGAGGCGAATGGCCAAGCCGATGTCGTAAGCGAATAGGGCGTAACAGGTGCCTTGTTCGATACGCAGTGAGGTGGCGACAGGATTCGGCATCAGCGGCTCTCTTTCGGAACGTCACCTATGATGAGGTGAGTGGAAGCAAGACTGCAAGCCTGTACTCGGCTGACGGTCATCCAGGCATGGCAGGTCGGGCTCGGTCGAGAGGGGCACTGTAGAGGAGAGCGGTTACGGGAATATTAAGTGTTGATCAAGATCGTCGGTGTAGCTGGCAGGGTGCTGCGACGAACGGGTATTCTGACGTACAAGAAAGGCAGGTTATGGTGAAAGCGATTGTGTTCGATTTTGACGGCGTCTTGTTCGACACGGAACCGCTGCATTACGACATGTTCCGGCAGGTGTTGCGCATGGAAGGGATTTCGCTGGCGCCGGACGTCTATTACGCACGGTACGTCGGACTCACCGATCCCGCCTGTTTCCGCGCCGTCCTCGCCGATTACGGCAGATCCCCGGTCTCTTCCGAGACGGTCGCGCGGCTGGTACATCGCAAGACGGAGCTCATGCAGGCATCGCTGCGAGCCCAGTTGCCTGTTGTGCCCGGTGTCAGGGACTGTGTTGACACCGTTGCGTCGCGATACCGCACAGCCGTGGCCTCGGGGGCGTTACGGGAGGAAATCGTCTTGTGTTTGGAATTGGCCGGCATGACATCCATGTTTGAGCATGTGTCGGCCGCACAGGATGTGCACCAAGGGAAGCCTGCTCCCGCGCTCTACCTCCATGCTCTTGCTGCACTGAATCGCCGGTCGGCGCTGCGGGCCGACGAGTGTGTGGCCATCGAAGACACGCCGCACGGCATTGAGGCCGCTCATCAGGCCGGGATGCGGTGCATCGCGGTGGCCACCACCCTGCCGGAGTCTCGTCTCTCGGCAGCTGATGTCGTCGTCCCCTCGTTGCAGACCACGACACTCGAGCGACTGCTGTGCCGGCTGGCGTGATGACGTCCTCTTCCCCTCCGTCTCCCGGTCCATCTTGTTACACAACATTTCTGTGTCGATGAGCTATCCGTAACAGGTCGGCGGTATGATCGCGCCATATCGGCACGAGATATCCGCGGACGATCACCGGGAGGTGTTGATGAGTCGAACGACTGGGATTCCATCCGATACTTCTCTCCATGCAGCGGAACCTCGCCATGAACTTCATCGACAGGCCATTCAGTTTCTCGCCGATCTTCCGGCGTTGCCCTTTTCTCACGATGACATCACTGCCGGCTCCGAGAGCGAGCTTCAAGCGGCGGTCTGCGGCCGTTCCGAGGACGTGGATCTTCCGCGAACGATTCATGCTTCGAACTATGTGAAGAATATCCGGGAGCGGACTGCGGCGGGAGAAAGTCCTCGCATCCTCATCCGCCAGTTACAGGAGTTGCTGACGTCGTCCGACGCGACCGTGTGGGAAAACTCATGGGTCCGTTTTCCGCGGCGCTGCCTCAACCGGACAGCCAATCAACTCTTGGAGCGAGACCTGGCGGCCGATAAACGCGCCCCGCAAGGGCCTCGTCGCGCCGATGCCGACCGGTATCTGCTGGTCGAGCAGGGGGAAGAGTGGGTCCGGCTTCCCATCAGTTATCTCTTGACGCTGGCCTTGGCCGATGTCCTTGGTGAATTCGAACAGCACGTGCCGGCGCTGGCGAGCGAGAGCCGACGTCTGCTGAATCATTTCCTGAACGATAACAGTTCGCCGGAAACCTTTTCTTTCTATGTGTCTCGCATGGAACCGTCCATCGGAATGGGAACAGGGATTGCGAGAGAAACGGCAATTCGCTTTCTGCTGACCCACCTGTTGGTGCTGTATGCGAATAGGCGATTCGGATTGGAGAAGCGCGGGCAATCTGTTCTGGTGTATGCATCGCCTCATCCTCCCTTGCGGCAACGGCGCCTCAATCATCTCGTCTCCGATGCCTTCTATCGAGAACTGTTCATGAACCCCTGCCTCTCCGGATGGGAACGAGGCGAGGAGAAGTCCCGCTATATGGGACTCTGTCATGAAGTGTTGTCACGCAGCCAGCTGAATGCCGTGGTTCGATTGAAAGATGCCGGCATCATCACGCGCAATCTGGTGGTGTTACCGTCGACGTCGAACATCAGTCTGGCCAACAACGGCACGCACCTCAGCCTCGGCAGTCGACGCTTGAGCGAGGTGTTGCGGGCTGGGACCAAACGGTATACGCCCGCGCACGAGAAGGTGGTCGGGGATCTCGTCATCAAAATTGTGGAGCATTTTCTGCCGCTGTTTGTCGGGACCTATAGCGCGGCACCCTACCGCATGAATTTTCGAGATTTCCATCCCGAGCTGGCGCTGGGATTTCTGCCGCACGAACTGGACTTTACCCATTTGCGCATGTTGTGGCGGCGCTGGAAGAAGAAGGCGAAACTGTCGGTCTTTGGTCGGGCCATCACGCCGGTCGGTCCGGTATGGATGGATCGCGCCCTCAGTGCGCTTTTCCACCTTCGCGGAGACTACGTACCGGATTTCCGGCTCATCGACTATCTGGTGTCGCTGCTCTCGACCGATCAAAGTCCGGCGCTCGACGGCCTGCAGGGAAACGACTTCCGGCTCAAACGTGATCTCGGGCAACTCGGCGTGTTCGACGAACGGATGTCGCTCTATCTCTGCTACAAGCTGCGCGCGCAGGCGGTGATGGGATTCTCGGGTTTCGAAGGTCGGCACTACAGTCTGTTTTCGAATCATTTGGAAGATTTTGCCGATGCGGCCAGTCTGCAGGCATTGGTGACGGCGTTGGCGTTTCGGTACGTTGCCACGGGGCAGGTGACTCACGAGGACATTCCTGACGATCCGTTCAGCGAAAGTGAACGGCGGCAGTGCATGTTCGCCTCGGCCATCGGGATCGCGACAGTGAATGTGCGCGAGGCCGGTCCGAACCGGTTTCTGGCGCGTATTGTCGGCCGGACGCAGAAGACGAGAAGCAGCCGACGCTATGCGGGACATCTGCGAGTCCGGCTCGAGGACTATCGGTTGGCGCTCCTGTCGACGATTGAAGAGGATGCGCCGGAACTCGTCGAGGCGTTTCAACTCCGGGAGCATCTGATGCGACTGCGTCAACGACTCCTTGAACCGGATCGGTGCGGCACGGCCGGAAAGTTGGCGAGGGGGATTGTGGAGGTGGCGGGAGTCGATCGTCCGATGCAGCTCTCCGGTGAGGAGTTTGCCCAGTCGGCGGAACGTTATTACCGTGGGCCGTTGCGTGCACAGTATGTGCGGGAAGCCCTGACCTGCGTCGAGGAAGATCTGCGTGCGATCGACCAGGCTGAGGCCGAAACAGATCGACGGTGCAGGGGAATTGCGACCGCGCTGCTTGGCCCCCGTTCGGCTGCCGAGGCGCTCACGGAAGCGGCGCCGGAACTCCTTTCGGGATCGGCAGGTAGTCAAACGCTGCTTCGTTCCCTGGGGCTCTGCCTCCTGGCCATTTCGCGATCCCAGGCGTTGAACAGTCATCGGGACGAACGGTCGTTGGCCTCGTGATGACGCCGCATCAATATATCGACCGCGAGACGGGCGTGGTGCGGACAGAAGAGTTTCTTGGCGATCGATGGCTCAATTGGGCCTATCGCGCCTTGTGGGAAGATGCCGCATGGTTCATGAGGGCCCTGACCTCGCAGCGGATGACGCAAGTGTTGGGGTTCTTCAACTACGACCGGCCGTTTACCGCGACGCAAGAGGCGGTGACACGCTGTGCCAGGACGCTGGGTGTGGACCTGTCCGAGTGCCTGGATGATCCGACGCGACTCAATACGCTGCGCCGGCTGTTCCAGCGGCGGTTGCGGTATTGGCAGGTGCGGCCGATGGATGCCGATCCACGGGCGGTCGTGTCCCCCGCGGATGCCCGGGTGCTGCTCGGGTCCTTCGCCGACGACTCGTCGCTGTTTCTGAAAGGCAAGTTTTTCGACTATGACGAACTGCTCGGCTGCGATCCGGCGCCCTGGCGGGACCTGTTTCGTCGGGGCGATTGGGCGATCTTCCGCCTGACGCCAGACAAATATCACTACAATCACACGCCGGTCGCCGGCCAGGTGCTCGATTGCTATGAAATCTCCGGGCGCTACCATTCCTGCAACCCCGGGCCGGTGGTCGTCGCGGCCACGCCCTACTCCAAAAATAAGCGTGTCGTGACGATCCTCGATACGGAGGTTCCTGGCGGATCGCGTGTGGGAATTGTGGCGATGATCGAGATCGTGGCCCTCATGATCGGACAGATCGATCAATGTTACTCCTCGGTCGCCTATGACGATCCCAAAATGATGCATGTCGGGATGATGCTTGAAAAGGGGCGTCCGAAAAGTCTCTATCGACCGGGTAGCTCGACGGATGTGCTGCTGTTTGAACCTGGCCGTGTCCGCTTCTGCGAAGACCTCGTCCGGAATCGGTTGCGTTCCGGTGTGTACAGTCGCTTCTCGCAAGGATTCGGTCGCGCCTTGGTCGAGACCGATGTGAAGGTGCGTTCGACGATCGGGTGGAGAACGGAAGGATAACAGGATGGCTGTCAATGAACTTGTCGCCGCTGGACTGGTTGCCTTCTACGCCGGATTGTTCTGGTGGGCCTTTCGTGTCTTGCCGGGGGAGGGATGGCAGTTTCTCGCCGCGGTGCCGCTCACCAAACGGCCGGACGGGCAATGGGTCGGTCTCAACCTGACCTACTATGGCGCCTTCACCGCCAGCGCGGTCGTCATCGCGGTGGCGTGGAGCGTGGTGTTGATGGGCAGTGTGGGCCTGTCCCTGACCAGCATCCTTGCGCTGGCCATGATTGTCCTGGGCGTCTGCGTGCCCTCGGCCAAGGGGCTGGCACGCCTTATCGAAGGGAAAACGAATACCTTCACGGTGGGCGGCGCGTCCATGTTCGGCTTGTTCCTGCTCCCGTGGGTCGTCATGGCGATGAATGTCGGACTCGGCGCGTTGGGAGGAGACGCATTGCCCATGACGGCGGTCCTGGCGGTGGTGAGTATTGCCTACGCATTCGGTGAAGGGACCGGACGGCTGGCCTGTTTGAGTTTCGGTTGCTGTTACGGCGCTCCCCTGAAGCAGAGTCCTCCCTGGCTCTCCACCTTGTTTGCTCATCACCATACGGCCTTCGTGGAATCCACCAGAAAGGCGGCTTATGAACGGAACCTGGAAGCGATTCCGCTGATCCCCATTCAAGCGATGACGGCTGCCGTCTGCGTTGCTGCGGGAGTCGTCGGCTTATGGTTGTTCCTGCAGGGGCACATCCTCGCGGCATTTCTCGTCACGGTCCTGGTCACGCAGGTGTGGCGGGTCGTCTCGGAGTATCTGCGCGCCGATTACCGCGGTGGGCGTGCCTTTTCGCACTACCAATGGCTGTCCCTTGTCGGACTTGTTTATGCCGGATTACTGGCGTTGTGGCTTCCGGATAGTCCGTCTGCATTGCCGGATCTGCTGCGCGGGGTTCGCACGCTGTGGCAACCGGGCGTCCTCATCTGTCTGCAGATCTTGTGGGTCGTCATGTTTCTGTTCACCGGCCGGAGTCGGGTGACACAATCGACGCTGTCGATGCAGGTGATACAGGATCAGATTTGATCGTGCGCCGTCACGTCAGATATTCGCACCCTTGTATTGTCGGGCTTGCCTGGTGCCTGTTCATCTGTCCGGTCATGGCCGGTCAGGATGTCCTGCCCCTCGACTATCCCCAATCTCTCGAACGTGACCTTGCGGCACTGTTGTCCCGGCTGTCTGCGCAGGGCGATGAGCCCAAAGCGTTGCTGGAGGGGGCAGAACTTTATATGCAGATCGCCGACGATCTGTTCAGCGATGAGGGCCAGCGGCAATTGGCCTATGAGGCCGGTGCGGCGATGGCCAAGCGTGCGTTATACATCGATCCGCGTCAGGCCCATGCCCATTTTCTGTATGCTGCAACCCTCGGGAGTGCCGAGCGGTTGAAAGGCATCGCCGACGCGGGGCTGGTGCTGAATGACATCAAGCGCCATCTTCGAGAGGCGTTGGCCATCGACCCGACTCACCCGCAAGCGCTCCAGATGATGGGGGGGCTGTATGCCGAGCTGCCGTGGGTGCTTGGTGGGAGTGAGGCAGAGGCCGAGTCCTACCTGCGTCGTGCGATTGAGGCGGATGGGCGCTACACGAACGCGCATCTGATCCTTGCCCGCCTCCTCATGAAGCAGCGCCGGTTTGCCGAGGCGCGCCTGCATCTGCAGGCGGTCATCGATGTGCAACAGCCTCACTATCCCTACAGCTGGATGCGTCTGTTCAAGCCGGAAGCCGAACGCTTGCTGAAGGCTTTGCCTCCCTCCTGAGGCCGTTGCCTCGTCCGTGCCTCTCGCGCCGTACAATCCGGCAACGTTGAAGATCAGGAACAGGCGGCTTTGCGCCGTCATGGCATGGAAGGTGGACGGTCCGTCGGGAGCAGATGGGGAGTGTCTTGTCGCCGAGGCGGATGGGACGGATTGCCCCTCCGGCTCGGCAACGCATGGGGGCCGTCAGGCGAAGTGCCGGAAGAGCCAGAATAGGGTTCCCGACAGCAGGATTGACGCCGGCAGGGTCATAACCCAGGCGAGTGCAAGACTCCGGACCGTCTGCCACTGCAAACCCGAGCGATTGGCGGCCATGGTGCCCGCGACGCCTGAGGACAGCACTTGAGTCGTACTGACCGGTAGGCCGAAGAGGTCTGCCGCGCCGATGGTCGTCATGGCAACCAGCTCCGCACTGGCGCCTTGTCCATAAGAGAGGTGCGTCTTCCCGATCTTTTCCCCGACGGTCACCACGATACGTTTCCATCCGATCATCGTGCCCAACCCCAGCGCGATCGCCACGGAGGCTTTGACCCACACCGGAATGTATTTGGTGGCGTTATCCAGCAGGGATTTGTAGTGGAGCAGGATGTCGCGATCCGCTCGCGCAAAGGCCGGTTCGCGCGTTTTGTCCATCCAACGCAGAGATTCTCCGAGCAGGTACATGTCGTTGCGCACGTTGGAGGTCTGTTCCGTCGGGATTTGGGCGACGGTCGCATAGGAGGCGATCTGTGTGCGAACCATGCCGCTCAAGGCGCGAAGGGCGGGCAAGGTGTCCGGGCGAATTTCGTGCGTGCGGATATAGTCTGCTACCGTTTGCCTGGGGTCGGCCGGGGTCACAGCCGTTTTACTGTACCGCTGGAGAATGGCTTCCGATTTGGTCGATGTCTCCACGAAGGCGGGCGTGTACGACACATCCACGGTGCGATTGAGCGCATACACCGTCGGTACCGTGCCGATCAGGATGAGCATGATCAGGCCCATGCCCTTTTGTCCGTCATTGGAGCCATGGGCAAAGCTGACGCCCGTGCAGGTGAGAATGAGCAGGCCACGGATCCAGAGAGGTGGCGGCGTTTTACCGCGCGGCGGTTTGTACAATTTGTCGACGGGGAGGGCCTTCATGGCAATCAGGAGGAGAAACGCCGCGGCTGAAAATCCGATGAGAGGTGAGAACAACAGAGATTTCCCCACGTTGAGGGCCTGGGTCCAATCGACGCCGCTGGTATTGGTGCTCCCGGCCGCCATCAGCTGGTTGGTGATGCCGACGCCGATGACCGAACCGATCAATGCATGCGAACTGGAGGAGGGCAGCCCCAAATACCATGTGCCCAGGTTCCAGATAATTGCGGCAATCAACAACGCAAACACCATGGCAAACCCTGCTCCGGCGCTCACCTGCAGAATCAACTCGACCGGCAGCAAGGCGACGATGCCGAAGGCCACGGCGCCGGAGGCGAGCATGACGCCGATGAAATTCCAGATGCCGGACCATGCGACGGCAACGTGCGCCGGCAGGGAATGCGTATAAATCACCGTCGCCACCGCATTCGCCGTGTCATGGAATCCGTTGACGAATTCGAAGCCCAACGCGATCAGGAGCGCAAACCCGAGCAGGACGAACGGCCAGACCGACGAGGCGCGGACGTCGGACAGGTCTGAGGTCAACTCACCGGCGACATAGATTCCACCGATGGTTAGGAGCAGCAAGATAAGAAAAAGGCCGATTTGCGAGCTGTTTTCCTCGAACGACGCACTGAGCGGTCGGTCGACGACGGTTTCGATGGTGTCGAGGGGGGGCGGCGTCATGCAAGAATCCTTTCCGCTGAACGGGTGAGAGGTGGGCGCGTAGCCGCAACACTGTGTCAATGCGCCGTTACGCAGGGGTGGACATTGCATCAAGATTCCGTTAACTCTGTCGGGTTCCACCGGAGCTCGCCTCGGGGCGGCTCGATGGTCTATCATCGGACATGATCGGAAGCATCATCATCAGAATGAAGGTGAGTCAAACCGGATGTGTTGTGCTGGCGGGGCTGCTGATCCTGGCTATGAATGCGGCCGGCTGCGGGAGCTCGGCCAAGCTGATGTCCGGTCTGAGTATTGAAGAACTTAAACCGGTGCCGGGCGTCTTGCCCAATGCGAGGTTGATCAGAGGCACGGTCCGCGGCTTTTCAGGCGACCGTGTTGAGGTAGACACCGGGGAACGGATCCCGCGGTATCTGTCGCTCGAAGCCGGTGGAGATGAGGGGCGCGGATTGCAGGTGGGCGGGGTGGTAGAAATCATGGTCAACGATCGTGATGAGATCGTCGCCTATCAGCGGCCGGCCGATCAGTCGCCCACGAAAATTTTTCGCGGCTCGCTGGGACGAGTGTTCAATCCTCAAAAGGAACGCGTCACGATTCGTCTCGATACGGGGCGGGATGTGGGATTCTATGCGCGCACGGTCGCCATGGAGAAACTGGCGGCACTGGAGGTCGGCGAGACGGCCGATTTTGCCGTCGATCGCGCGTACCTGCTTGTCGATGTGGTTTCGCTGGGGAAGCCTCGGGAACTGACGTTCGGGTCTTCATCACGCGCGCCGCAGCGGCGTGTCGAGGGTGCGTTCGTCACGATCGGAGACGGGCGGATGCGGCTACGGATGACGCTCGACGACATTCAGTCCTTTCCGGTCCGGCCGCTCCTGCAGCCGGCGATCGAACAGCTGGATCCCAACGAGTCGGTCGCCATTTTTCTCGACGGGCAAGGACATGTCATTGATATGGTGCGAGTCGGCCGGCGGTGAGCCTGTCAGCGGCGAGTGGGGAGCTTGACGATTCGCGTGATGATCCAATCATTGAGCCGATCGGGAAGCAGGAGGGCGAGATAGGCCCGAATGGCGGCATCCGAGCCGATGAGGTACCGAGTTTTCGGCCACCGAGATCCAAGCGCGTGCGCGACGGCCGCGGTCACGATGCCGGCCGGTTGCGCCTGTTCCCCCGCCGCGGTGGCGGCCTCCTTGATCCGTGTAAACCCCTCCTTGTACATGTTCTTGAGGTCCTGGCTCCAAGTGGCGTCCCAGGTATCGACGTCTTTTCGCGTCTTGCCCCAAATGGGTGTGGCGATGGCGCCGGGCGTAATCAGTGCCACGCGGATCCCCCACGGCTGGACTTCGAGGCGCAAGGCATCGGTAATCGCTTCCAGCGCATGCTTCGAGGCGGCATAGGGAGCCATGAAGGGCATGGAGGCGCGTCCGGCGATCGACCCCATGTTGATGACGCGTCCTCGTCCGGTGCGAATCAACGGGAGAAAGGTTTGCGTGACGGCGATGAGGCCGAACACATTCACCTCGAATTGCCGTCGCCAGTCGGTTAGGGGCAACAGTTCGATCGGCCCCGCGACACCGATGCCGGCGTTGTTGACCAGGCCGGCCAGGCCGCGCTCGCCCACCATGGCCGCAACGGTGTGGCTGGCGGCGGAAATCGAGGCGGGATCGGTCACGTCGAGTCGGATGGGCATGAGGCGAGGACCGGCCTGCTGCTGGAGACGCTCACCGTCGGCGGGATTGCGGATGCCGGCGAAGACGCGATACCCGAGTTTGTCCAACGCGAGGGCGCACGCGGCCCCGATCCCTGTTGAGGCGCCGGTAATGACCACGGAGTCTGATGGGGAAGCGGCTGAGAACCAGTTCGGCATGTCTCGCATTCCTCGTGCTTGGGCGCGTACCCTACCATACTTTACGGCCCGACCCTACAGTCAGATGCATCCAGCTGAGGACATGGCGCAGTCTGTCTTCAGCGCGGGGCAGCGGGCGTGGAGAGGATGAAAGGAGCAGGCATGCAGAGAGCGAAATGGAAACGGGCGCTGCTGGTCATGATAGGGCTAGGCCTGGCTGCCTGCGTGTCTCCCCTCAGCGGCGGATCGGACCGGATAATGGCGACCTCTGCGGGGAAGCTCGTGACCGTGCAACCTCGTGAAATCGACGACGTGTTGTACAACCCCGGCATGGGGTTTGCGGATTTTCATTTCGGCTTCGGCCATCCGCCGCAGGCCGAGGAGTATCCCCATACGACGGTGGCCTATTTTCGCTGGCCATGGGCGGAACTCGAACCGGCGGAAGGTCAGTACAACTTTGCACTGGTCGATCGAGTCATCGAACAGGCCAAGGCCAAGGGTGAAACGCTCGCCATTCGCATCGTCTCCGAGTACAAGACCGGCACGCCGCAGTGGCTGCTCGACAAGGGCGTGGCCAGCGTGAAAGAGTCGGACGGCATTTTCCCCGATTACAACAATCCTGTTTTTCTCGACTATCATGAACGACTGATTCGGGCATTCGGGGAACGGTATGGGCGCTCGCTTGATATTGATCATGTGGATATCGGGTCGGTGGGGTGCTGGGGAGAATGGAATACGGCCTGCTGCGAAGGCGTGGAAGTGCAATGCAAGGCCTATTTCCCGAGCGAAGCGAATCAACTCGCCATTACGGATTGGTACTTCAAATATTTTGCGGGGACTCCGCTCGTGATGCTTCATGGCGGACAATTGCAGTATGCGACTGCGCGAGGGGCAGGTTGGCGAGGTGATTGCTTCGGTGACTATGGTTATTTTTCCCCAGACTGGAACCATATGGAGCATGCATATGCCCCGGTTCTGGAGGTGCAGGCGGTGGCCGACGCATGGAAGCATGGACCGGTGCAGATGGAAGTCTGCGGCTATATTCACGAATGGTACGAGCGGGGGTTCGATCTCGACCGCATCCTGAGCAAGGGGCTGGAGTGGCACGTCTCCGTGCTCAATGCCAAGTCGAAACCGGTCCCTGCGGCCTGGCGGCCGCGCATCAATGAGTTTCTGAAGAAGATCGGGTACCGCTTGGTGCCGGTCGAGATCACGCATCCGGCTGAAGGGCGTGCGGGTGAGCGCCTGCTGCTGCAGTCACGCTGGGAGAACAAGGGGGTGGCGCCTGTCTATCATGCATGGCCCCTGGCCTATCGGTTACGGTCCGAATCGGGTCATGTGGTGGCCCAATGGACGAGTGCGACTGATGTGAAGCAGTGGTTACCTGGTGCGCCGTATGAGGTTCAGGATTCGGTGGTGCTGCCAGGCACCCTGTCCCCCGGGACCTATGCGCTGGATCTTGCCGTGCTTACCGAAGATGGCCGCTCCGCACATGTCGACTTGGCGATCGAGGGCAAGCGGACGGATCGCTGGTATGGGGTGTCGACGCTCACGATTCGCTAGGCGGCTCGCACGGTGACATGCCGGTAAGACCCGACCGGTACGGTAATAGGAATCTGTGGAAATGAGGCTATGCGACCAGCATCTGGGGAATTGGGGCAAGATCGAGCACTGTAATGACTCGATTTCCCGTGCCGCGATATTCGATGTGATCGAAGCTGAGCTTGTTGGCCATGGCGATGCCTCGGCCATGGGTATCGAAAGCACGGTCGGGATCGAAGTCCAGATACTTCTTCCAGTCGAACCCTTTGCCCTGGTCGGTGATTTGTAAGGACAGCTTGGTAGTTTGACGGGCAAAGTGAGCCGTCGCCACCCGTGAGGCATACAGCGGATCGTTCAAGCGGCGAGTGATTTCTTCGTCTAGCGTGTCTTCCTCGAGCAGTTGCGTTTTCTGCGCGTACCCGATGTCCAGGTTGCCATGTTCGACGGCGTTCAAGGTGAGTTCCAGGATGCCGGTGACGACGCGGTTTGGATCAGGATAGGCATGGGCCAGCAGCGTGGCGAGGTTTTTGGCTTCCTCTGGCGATCTGAACGTGAAGGTGGCTGACTCCAGCAATCCCATCGTGGCGGTGGTGCGGCGGAGGTCCTGTCGTATCTCCAAGTAGTTGCTGTGATCACGCACGGCTGCGTCGACGATCGCCAGCAGCGTCGCTTTATCGTAGGGTTTCACTAGGTAGTAGTAGGCGCCGGCTTGCAGCCCCTCAAGTATCTGCTGTTGGGTGCCGGCCGCAGTCTGCATGATCACCGGAATCTGGCTCAGCACCGGGTGCTGCTTCATTCTCGAAAGAACTTCCATGCCGTCCATTTCCGGCATCATACGATCGAGCACGACGGCGCAAAACCGGTCCGGTTCCTGTTCCAAAAGCGCCCATGCGCGAACTCCGCTTGCCGCCGTCACGCAGGTATAGTCTTTCCCGCGAAGATGGTGTCTGAGCAGGTCAAGATTGACGGGTGAATCGTCCACCAGAAGCAACTGGGGAAGCTGTGCCTGCGTCAGCATTCGTGGTGACTCCGGCTGCCGGTTGGTGTGTCTATGCGGTACGGGTGGGTTGCGCATGCCGGCGCATATCTCCGGACCTGCTACCCTTATCGGCTGGGTTTTTAGAATACTTAATGAGGAAACGGGGGAAGGTGCCAAGAAGCGTCCGTCGGGGGTGCCCCGACGGACGTGTCCTGATTGGAGAGGCTATTGCTTCACGATATCAAGCAGTTCCACTTCGAAGACCAGAGTGGCCCCGGGCTTGATTACCGGGGGTGATCCACGGTCACCGTAGGCGATGCCGGAGGGGCAGACCAACTTGCTTTTGCCGCCGACCTTGATCAGTTGCACCGCTTCGGTCCAGCACTTGATCACCTGGTTCAGTGGGAATGTGGCCGGTTCGCCGCGTTTCACGGAGCTATCGAAGACGGTGCCATCAATCAGGGTCCCGTGATAATGCACCTTCACCGTATCCGTGGCTTTCGGGGTCGCTCCCTTGCCTTCCTTGATGGTCGTGATAATGGCACCCGATTCCGTCTTGTGGGCGCCCGGTTCCGCAGCGGCTTTGGTTAGGAACGCCGCCCCGGCTTTCTTTTCGACGTCGGCCAGCGCATTGGCCCGTACCTGCTGCATCTGTTGAATCTTCGGCCCGTACACGTTCAGGTCAACTTTTTGTGATCGCTTCAAGACCCCGTCGGCCAGGCCGGACTTCACGAACTCCAGTTCAGATTCGTTCAACGTGAAGGGCGTGAGTGATTGGCTGATGGCGACACCGAGGGCATACAACGTTTTCTGCTCGTCATTGGCCGGCTCAGGGGCGGCTGCCCAACTGAGTGAGGACATGAGGAGCACAACTGCGGACACGGCACCGGTTACATGGCGCATAGAGGATCCTTTCTGCTGAACAGCATGACTGTGCTCACCATATGCCAGGGACCCTCTGCGGCTCAAGAAAATTCTTGGGCAGGTTGCTGAAAATGGCCGCCTGCTTCGTTCTCAGTCGCGATTCTCGTTGCGACGTACCCCGAGGGTACGCCTCACTCGTGTCGCTCCTTGCGGCCTTGCTGGACGGCCAGTTTGAGCAGCCTGCTCAGATCGCCGGCTTGTCTGTGGGCGTGTTTCATTCAAAGCCTGCCCGGCGCGCGTCGTCTGCTCCCCAGCAGCCTGCCGGCCGGTGTGGCTCAGGAAAGTGTGTCCCTTCCGTGTGGGCTGAGCAGATCCAGTTGCGGACCGATGGGCACGATGCGGGTGGGGTTGATGTCGTCGTGCGTCATGTAGTAGTGCCGCTTGATATGGTCGAAGTTCACGGTGTCCGCGATACCGGGTACCTGATAGAGGTCCCTGAGATAGCCGGAAAGATTCGGGTAGTCGATGATGCGCCGGAGATTGCATTTGAAATGGCCATGGTAGACGGCGTCGAACCGGATCAGCGTGACGAAGAGTCGCCAATCGGATTCGACACATTGTCCGCCGAAGAGGTAGCGGTGTTGGCTGAGTCTCGTCTCCAATTGATCCAGCGCGGCAAAGAGTGATCGAGCCGCCTGCTCGTAGACGCGTTGAGACGTCGCGAATCCCGCCCGGTACACGCCGTTGTTCACCCGCTCATAGAGGAACGTGTTCATCTCGTCGATTTCCGGGCGGAGGGCTGGCGGATAGAGATCCAGCGTACTCGCGGTGAAGCGGTTGAACTCCCCATTGAGCATGCGCATGAGATCGTCGTCAGAATTGCTCACGATTCGCTTCGTGACGGTATCCCACAAGACTGGAACGGTGACGCGCCTCCGGTAATCGGGGTCGGTCAGGCGATAGGCCTCGCGCAGGAAGTGAAATCCATTGATCGGATCGATCGAACGGCCTGCTCCGTCGCGAAGGGCCCAGCCTTGCTCGTCGCGAAGGGGGTCTACCACGGTCATGCCGACGACCGACTCCAACTGTTTGAGTGTGCGGACAATGATCGTGCGATGCGCCCAGGGACAGGCCAGGGAGACATAGAGATGGTAGCGTCCGGCTGCGGCGAGGAATCCCGATCGCCCATCCTTGGTCACCCATTGGCGGAAGGCGTCCTCTTGGCGTTTAAATTCGCCTCCCTCGGTCTGCTCATTCGGAAATTGTGCCTGTCCGGTCATGATGTGGTGCTCCTTGAGCGGCACACCTTAGTCGCAATGGAGCGGGATCGTCAATCGCTGAGTGGTCCGGTGATTCGGGTTTGTATCACAGCCCGGTCAGCAGTGATCGACCGACGGCAGAACACCATCGTGGGGTTGACCATGTAGGTGCACGGAGGAATAGGAAGGGGACAAGCCTAGCGCGTTCCGCAGGTGATGGGAGCGGAGGCAGAAGGGCTGTGGGTGGCGTTTACCAGTGTCGGTGCCACCTTCCATAGTAGGGCCGATAGAAACGTGGCCCCCAGGCATAGGGGCGAGCGTAGAATGGTGAGCCGTAGATCCACGGACGTCCGAGATAAAGGCCGAAGCCCACGGACGGGTATCCATACAGCAAGCCGGGTGCGAGACCGGGGGACACGTAGGTGTATGTGGAAGGCGTAGAGGATTGTTGCGCCATTTGTCGCTGCAGGTCGGCAGTCATGGCGTCCTGTCGGTCGGCCTGCTCCTTCAACTGGCCGACGGTGTTCTGCTGGACCCGGACTTCCGCCTCCAGTTTCGAGATCTTGTCGCGCTGGATCTCGATGAACGCCTGCAAACATCGGGTATGCGCATCACCGGTATAGTTCGAGCATTCCCAGGGGCCTGCGCTGTCTGCCGCGTATACGGGAAGGGCGACAAGCACAGCGCTCAATCCCATGACGATCGGGGTAAGGTGATGCCGAAGGGATTCCAATCGGTGAGTCAGACGACGTACCATACGGCTCCTCCCTGGCGAGCTATTGACAGCGTAACATGGCTCTATCAGTGAAGGCCAGATCCGGCTCGTAGTGAGGGAAACGAATCAGGGTCTTGTTGGTTGACAGAGGTGGCGTAGAATTTGTGCGGTGACAGAGACAAGAGAGACAAAAGGAGAAGGGAATATGGGACAGAAGCAGGTAATTGCCGTGGTCGGGGCGACCGGCATGCAGGGGGGAGGACTCGTGCGGGCTATTCTCGCAGATCCCGCCAGCGGTCTCACGGTGCGCGCGTTGACCAGGGATGTGAATTCGGACAAGGCCAGGGAGTTGGCGGGGCTTGGCGCGGAGGTGGTGGCTGCTGATGTGCAGGACGTCGAGAGTCTAAAACGGGCCTTTGCGGGAGCGGCCGGGGTATTTTGCGTCACGTTCTTTTGGGCGCATATGTCACCGGAACGGGAGTTTGCCGAGGCGGAAGCGATGGCCAAGGCTGCTCAAGCGGCCGGAGTGCAGCATGTCATCTGGTCGACCCTGGAAGATACGCGGCGATGGGTACCGCTTTCCGATAACCGGATGCCGACGCTGCTGGGGAAGTACAAGGTGCCGCATTTTGATGCGAAAGGTGAGGCGGATCAGGTGTTCAAGCAACTCGGAGTGCCGACCACGTTTCTGCTGACCTCTTTCTACTGGGACAATCTTATCCACTTCGGGATGGGGCCGAAGCCGGGTCCGGACGGCATATTGGACTTTACGCTGCCGATGGGGGAGGCCAGGCTGCCGGGTATCGCGGCGGAGGACATCGGGAAGTGCGCGTTGGGGATCTTGAAGAAGCGGGAGGCCTATCTCGGGAAGACGGTCGGCATCGCCGGAGAGCATCTGACCGGCGTGCACATGGCGTCCGCTCTGACCAAGGCGCTCGGGCGAGAGGTGCGGTACCAGGCCGTGCCGCCGGAGGTCTATCGAACCTTTGGATTTCCCGGAGCCGACGATCTCGGGAACATGTTTCAGTTCAAACGCGATTTTAACGCGGTGTTTTGCGCGGCTCGTGAGCCGGCCATCGCCCGCGTGCTCAATCCCGGCTTGCAGACCTTTGCCCAATGGTTGGAAACGAATGCCACACGTATCCCCTTGGCCTAAGGGGCAAGGGACGGGGAGGCTGAAGTTTAATGCTGCGGCTTTGGCTTGGAGGCGTGGCACGAGGACGCAAACGGATTGCACCGTAGCCGGTGAATCTTGATCGTCCGCAGTTTCTCCGCTCCTGCCACGATCCTCGGTTCTTGCGGACGTTCCCCGTTACCGAGTGTCGGAAACGAAGCGAGTGTCGTCAAGATACAGATCGACAGGACGGCCACGACCCAAGCGAAATAGAGTGAGTAACGCATGTCCTAGTCGTAACACAGCCCGCTGCTGAGTCAACGAAATGATCGTTTTTCGTCATTGGTATCTGTTGGGCTCCGGTTCGTGACTGATGTGATCCATACGATTTCGCAATTTGTTTCAGCGATTGCCGTGAACGGTCCCTTGTCGCAGACTGTTCGACGCAAGTCCTGGGTGTCTTATCCCCCCTCATGTCGGAGAAGGAGAATGCCCATGAAACAGTCACCTCTGCTTGTCTCGGCGTTGTTGCTCGCGATGGTCGGTCTCTGTTCGCCCGGTTGGGCCGGTGAAGTGAACGCCAAGATGGAGGAACTGAAGGGAGACACCAAGGCCAAGGTCGAAGCACTGAAGGGTGAGGCGAAAGCCGTGGTGGAGGAGGCCAAGGGCAATAGGGTACAGGCGGAAGTGGAGCGCGCTAAAGGGAAGGGGAAGGCGGCCATGGAGAAAGCCAAGGGCAAGGTTCAGGAACTGAAAGCCAAGATGGAGTAACTCGTTTTACGCAGAGAACGAAGGGGCTTGCGCGGGACTCCGGTTCCTGCGCAAACCGCCGGTGCAAAGGTTCCCCCCCATTGATTCAGGCCCCACGGCATTGCGCAGACTAACGGTCGCCGCTACAATCGCCTCCCATGTTACCAGCCGCCGGGGGTGATCTCACCGATGCGTCGATAGCCGCATGCTTCTATCCTTCGTGATTCTGTATCTTGCCTGTTCGGTCGGGGTTGGGCTTTATGCGGCAACCCGCGTCCACAACACCAAAGATTTTGCCGTTGCCGGGCGCTGTCTCCCGCTTCCTGTGGTGACGGCCACCGTCTTTGCCACCTGGTTCGGGGCCGAAACGGTGCTGGGCATTTCCGCCACCTTCGTCAAGGATGGACTGCGAGCCGTGGTGGCCGATCCGTTCGGCTCAAGCCTGTGTTTGATTCTGGCCGGCCTGTTCTTCGCGCGTCGTCTCTATCGGCTGAATCTGCTCACCATCGGGGACTTTTACCGGTTGCGGTACAACCGGGCGGTCGAGATGCTGTGCACCCTCTGCATCGTGGCGTCCTATCTCGGCTGGGTATCAGCCCAGATCAAAGCCCTCGGCCTCGTGTTCAACGTCGTGACGGACGGCGCCATGAGTCAGCAGGCCGGCATGGTGTTGGGCGCGCTGATCGTGCTGACCTACACCACGTTCGGGGGCATGTTTTCGGTGGCGATTCTTGATTTTGTCCAGATCACGATCATCATGGGCGGCATGTTGTACATCGGGTCCGTGATCAGTGGCCTGGCCGGAGGAGTGGGGACGGTGGTCGCTCATGCGGCGGCGGCAGGGAAGCTCGAGTTCTTCCCTCCGGCCAATCTGGACCTGTGGATTCCGTTTCTGGGGGCGTGGGTCACGATGATGTTCGGGTCCATTCCGCAGCAGGACGTGTTTCAGCGCATCACCTCGGCGCGGGATGAACGAACGGCGGTGCGGGGTTCCGTGCTGGGCGGTACCCTCTACTTTTTCTTTGCGTTCGTGCCGATGTTTCTGGCCTATTCGGCCACGCTCGTCGACCCGTCACAGGTTGCAGGATTGTTGGCGCGGGACTCGCAGCTCATTTTGCCGACCCTCATCGTGCAACATACCCCGATGGTTGCGCAGATTGTATTTTTCGGCGCGCTGCTGTCCGCAATTATGAGTTGCTCGTCGGCGACCTTGCTCGCGCCGTCGGTGGCCTTCAGTGAGAATATCGTGAAAAGTTGCATGCCGACGATCAGCGATCGCGGCTTGTTGCTGGTGATGCGCTCGGTGCTGGTCGGGTTTGCCGGTGTCGTCTTGCTGTTTGCGCTCAATTCTGAAGCCAGTATTTTTAAAATGGTGGAGAGCGCGTACAAAGTGACATTAGTCGCGGCGTTTGTGCCGCTGCTGGCAGGGCTCTATTGGCCGGGTGCGACCACTCAGGGGGCGCTTCTAGGTATAGTGGCCGGTCTGGGAACCTGGTGGTTGCTGGAAACCTCAATCACGCCGGATCACGTCTGGCCTCCACAACTCGTCGGCCTGTTGGTTTCGGCAGCGGGCATGGCGGTCGGGTCTCTGTTGCCGCAATGGATTCCGCATTCTGCCGCCCTGGCCGGATCGGTGAACCAGCCTTCGCTCACGCGCCCTGCGGAGGAGTGATGAACAATGGGGCATTGCAGCAAGGGCAATGACTCATGCGGGCTAGGCGGGAGAGACCGGCTGCAGGATTTCGCGTACCAGCCGGATCAGGTCTTCAGGCGAGAACGGCTTTTGCAAAAAAGTCGTCTGTCCCTGCGACTCGTCTCCCGTGACCGGCGGATTGTCGCTATACCCTGACATGTAGAGGACCTTGAGGTCGGCGAAGTGACTGCGGAGACGCATCGCCAACTCCTTGCCGTTCATGCCGGGCATGACCAGATCGGTGATCAATAAATCCACGTGGAGCGAGGTGCGGCGAATCAGATCCAAGGCCTGGAAGCCGTCTTCCGCTTCATGCACCGTATACCCGTGGGTGCGAAGAATATGCTGCGTCAGCAACCGGACCGAGGGTTCATCTTCCACAAGGAGGATGATTTCCGTTGCCGTCTTGTGGTCGGGTGCGGGGGCGTTGGCCGGAAGTGCGATATGCGGAGGCATGACCTCCGGGAGAAAGACCGTCATGGTCGTCCCGTGCCCCACGGTGCTCTCCACCGAAATCGTCCCGCCGCTTTGATGCACGATGCCGTAGACGGTCGAGAGGCCGAGTCCTGTGCCTCGACCAGGCGGCTTGGTGGTAAAAAACGGCTCAAAGATCTTTGCCTTCGTGGCCGCATCAATGCCGGTTCCCGTGTCGTGGACGCGCAGCCGCACATAGGTTCGGGTGGTGCGTGCTTCGTGGTTGGGACCCCATACCTCTTGAGGAAATACCTGGGACGTGTCGATGGTCAATGTGCCGCCGTGCGGCATGGCATCGCGGGCATTCACGGCCAGGTTGAGCAGCACCTGTTCAAGCTGCACGGCATCGGCCTTGACCCACCGCGGCGTGGGATCGAGCTGCAACACGATCGTGACATGTTCTCCGATGAGGCTCTTGAGCAGTGCCATGAGGTCTCGAATGACTCGGTGTAGATCCAATGACACCGGGTGAAGCATCTGTTTGCGGCTGAAGGCCAGGAGTTGCCCGGTGAGGGCCGCGCAGCGTTCGCCGGCGCGTTGAATTTCCTGGACGAAGTAACGGGCTGAAGAGTTGTGACTGAGCTCCTGAAGCAGCACCGCGCTGTACCCGAGGATGACGGTCATGACGTTGTTGAAATCGTGCGCCACGCCGCCGGCCAATCGTCCCACCGCTTCCATTTTTTGGGCCTGCCTCAGCTGGTCTTCCAGTTCGCGGGCCTCGGTAATGTCCTCTGTGATCCCGCTCAGGCTGTCGACGTCACCCGTTTCGGAACGGTGGATGACCATCCGGTCGTGGATCCATCGGATTTTGCCGTCCGGGCGAACGATGCGATACAGCAGCTGCACATCCCGCCCGCTCGGATTCGTCAACTCGGCATCATAGACTTCCGTCACCATCCGCTGATCATCCGGATGGACACAATCCCGCCAGAGTTTGGGATTGTCGTAGAACCGCGCGGCCGGCAGTCCCCAGATCCGTTCAAACGCCGGATTCACGTAGAGAACTTGAGGCGGTTGGGCACGCGCGAACCAGACTCCCTGGTTGAGGTTGTCGGTGAGATAGTTGAAGCGTTTTTCACTCGAGAGCCGCGCGCCCTCTGTGAGGCGATGCTCACGCACCTCCTGCTGCAGTCTGGCATTGGCCTGTGCCAGATCGGCCGTGCGTTCGGCGATGCGCTGTTCCAAGTCGCTCTGAGCGGTGCGCAGATGCTCTTCAATCACACGGCGTTCGTGAATCTCTTTGGTGATTTCCTGATTGAGCCGTTCCACCGCTTCCGTGCGTGTGGTCAGTGACCGGATCAGGCGGAGCTTTTCCAACTGCAGCCGCATGGAGGAGAGCAGCACCCGATTGAAATTCCACGCCGAGTGGACGGTGGCGATGAGAAACAGGCCACCCATGACTCCCATGATCCCGTGGAATTCGTGCCCGCTGAACAGGAGGTGCCCGAGGGCAGGTACTGTCACCGGTACGGCATAACAGAGGAACAGGGGCAGAGAGACCGAAAGCACGGAGATCGCGCCCGCCGTCATCCCGCCCAACACAAAGAGATGGACGAGCTCATAGGGCAGGGGAATTTCCTGGGCCAGAAAATAGACACTGCTCCCCCAGGCGACGCCGGCCGCGGTGGTACCGACCAGCATCCAGCGGTGCCAGTCTGTGCTGCTCCAGTGGGAGGGAACGGCACGGCGATACTGAAAGATCAGGACGGCCCGCGCGGCGGCGATGACGCACAGGACGAGGACCCACGCCACCAGCGGCGTATGGGGAACGACCGACCACTCCACCGCGGCAAGAATCGCCGCATTGGCGGCGCTCGCCAACACACCGGTCGGCATGTTGCGATAGAGCACGTGCACTTGTTGGGCGTGGAGGTTCGTCGTAGGGTCGGCCTGAGACGGGCGATCCATGGAATGGCCTCGCTCGAAAACAGCGTCACTGCGCACAAGCAACCGGAGAGACGGTTAGAAGAACGCTGCGCATCGTGAGTGACGGTACTCTAGCACGATCAAGGAACGGCGGGGCATCAAAAATTCACCCGGAGGTTGATGGAGCCGACATGTAAGGTCGTGCGGTAGGTGCCGTTGACGGTCGGATTGACGTTGCCGGCGACTGTTCTATGTTCATACAAGATCGCCTGGTACGCGAGGTCGACGCCAAGCCCCTTGGGGCTGAGGGCCTTGTCTGATCCGCCGCAAGGAATGACTCCAAGAAACCGGCCATGCTCCCGACACATGAAGCCGATACCGGTGGATACGGCATGGTTGTCGCCGTCGGGGATGGCAGGGTTGAAGGTCTGGTCGGGAATCGCTTTCTGGGAATGCCAGTACCCGGCGCGCAAGGCGACGTCCCAATCGGGCAGCGGCGCGGGATTCAGCCACTTGTGCTCCGTGCCGATCATCACCGTGTATCCGCTGTTCCAGTTGGCCGGCGTGGCGACGGTCAGGCCGTTCGACAAGTGGGCGTCTAAGTTGCGGACCGATTTCCAACCCGTATAGTCCACATCCAATTCCAGTTTCCATTCCCGCTCTTTGTCGCGGACAGGCCAGAGTGCGATACCGGCTGTGAGTACTTGAGGGACGACAAACGTCGTGCGGGCGTCCGCCACACGGGTGCCGCCAGCCAGCAATTGACCGTCCAGGTGCAGGGTCGCTTGGCTGCGATAGATGAGGCCGATGTTCACGAGCGGGCGTCCGTCTTCGTTGCGCAATGGGGTGTACAGCAGGCTGGCATTAAAGCCGGCCGCCGTATCCCGTCCGTTCAGCTCCATGCCGGTCCCGGCAGGAATGCCGAGTCCCCCGGGCCAGCGAAACTGGCGCTCCACCTGTCCTTCACCAAAGGCTCCCGAAAACGTGTAGATGTCGGCGCCGAGGCCGATGGCCAGATCCGGTATCGGCCGGAAGGCGATGGAGGGGCGAATGTCGATGAGTTCGAAGGCGGCCTTGGTGGTGGCGGTGGAAAAGGGGCTGCTGTCCGACCAACGCGTCAGGGTGCCGAACGGGCTGAAGACGGCCAAGCCGACCGCGGTACTGTCTGATGAGCCGATGCCGAGATCCTTGAGGTTCGCGGTGATGTAAATATTCGACGGCGGCGGAACGGCCACACTGCCACGAAGATCCCCATTGGCTTGCGTGCCTGCAGCATTCTGGAATGAGAAGCCGCCGGCGATGAGGGTGGTGCCGGCAGACAATTGCACGCCGCGGAGTTGCGTCATGCCGGCTGGATTGTAATATCCCGCGGAGGCATCGTCGGCTTGGGCCGTGAACGCGGACGCCTGACCGGTGGCGGAGGCGCTGTGATCGTAAATGCGGAAACTGCCTGCCGAAACAGATGCCGGAAACGCGGTGAGGCCGGCCACGACGACGCCGCAGGCGAGAATCATCAGTCCGGTGCCGAGACGGCGGCATGTGCTTGCAGGTGTGCGGCGGCAGTTGCCTGGCCGCGGCAATTTCGCCGCACACAGGTCGATCGTCGGTGACACAGAGATGGCGTCCTTAATAGGGGAGAGTCTGGTCTTCACCGGGTCTTTCCTCATGTGATAAGTCTGGCAGGCTGTTGAAAAACGCCGCCGCCGGCGTTCTCACGGCGCGCAGAGGCTCCACGTACCGTAGCGAGTACGCATCGCCTCTTCGCTTGTTGCGGCCTTGCTGCACGGCATTTTTGAACAGCCTGCGAATGATGCTGGGTGTGTCCGTGAGAAGCCGAACAGCTATGGACGCCACGTTCTTACGTAGTGTGTCAACGACCTGCTAGGTACAAGGTCGTAGGCAACCGGCCCTGTGGCGCCCATCTAAGAGCACGGCGGGTGCTTTGTCAAGCCTGGCGCCCTGTCCGGCCATGATTCGCACGATGTCTCCGGATGTGATTTCGTCCGGCGGATCGCGTATGCTCGGTCCATGGGGATGTGGTGGTGACGGGCGTCGTGCGTTGGTTCGTACGAGGACTTCTGATCCTGGCGGGCATCGTGCTCCTTGTCGCAGGGAGCGCCCTGACCTATGGCCTCTACCTTTCCACCAGCCTCGCCCTGCCGACGGGCGATGAGCATCCGCCTCGTCTCATTTACGGCGCGCCGTTTCTGCTGAAACCTGATCTGGACGTTGCCGCCTCACATCTGCTCGAACGCCTCAACCGTCTCGGGTACCACCAGGTCGACACGACGGTTCGCTCGCCGGGGGAGTACCGTGTGACGCCGACCGACATCGACATTTACCTGCACGAGTTTCCCGATTTGCATTTGCGCCCCGTTCCGGCCCGCTTGGTGCTCGATCAGGGGCGTGTGGCACGGGTGCTCTCGATTCAGAGCGGTGATGAGTTGTTTCCCGCCTATGTGGAACCGCAACTCATCAGCGGATTGCGCGGTGCTTCCCGACAGGTACGGGAATGGGTGTCGTATGACGATCTGTCGCCACGATTCCTGGACATTCTCTTGGCGATCGAAGATCGACGCTTCTTCAACCATCCGGGCATCGATCCGGTTGCCGTGGTGCGTGCGATCTGGACGAATCTCACACGCGGAACCGTCATTCAGGGCGGGAGTACGATCACCCAGCAGCTGGCGAAAAACCTGTTCTATTCCCCGCAACGGACGTTCGGAAGAAAGCTGAAGGAGTCCATTGCGGCCTTGGTCTTGGAGGCGAAGTATCGCAAACAGGCGATTCTCGAAAGTTATGCCAATGAGATTTATCTCGGGCAAGTCGGCTCGGTCTCCATCTATGGGGTCGGGGAGGCGTCTCACCGGTATTTCGGGAAACGCATGGAGGCGTTGAGTCTGGAGGAGGCCGCGTTGCTGGTGGGCATGATCAAGGGGCCGAATACCTATTCGCCGTTGAGAAACCCCGCCCTGGCCAAACAACGCCGCGATGTCGTCCTGGGGCGATTGCATGAATTGGGCATGATCGACGAGGAGGCCCGGGCGCAAGCCGTCAACGCACCGGTTCGGGTGATGCCGCCGCAGGATACGTTGGCCGATGCGCCCTTCTTCGTCGATTATCTGCTTCGGCAGGTGGAGGAGGCCACCGGCACGCCGCTTCCCGACGGCGTCCGGGCGTACACGACCCTTGATCCCCTGTTGCAGCAGTTGGCCGCGCAGACGTTGGCGCGCGAGTTGATCACGCTCGAAACGGCGTATCCGGCGCTGAAACACCATCCCACACCCGTGCAGGGGGCACTAGTGGCGATTGATCCCGCCACCGGCGGGATTCTGGCCATGGTAGGAAGCCGTGATTATCGCCTGAGCCAGTTCAATCGGGCCGTGCAGGCGAAGCGTCAACCGGGTTCATTGTTCAAGCCGCTGGTCTATCTCGCCGCCTTGGAGGCTCGCCGTGAACTGGCCGGTGGGCAACCGATGACCGCCGCGACGGTGATTGTGGACGAACCGGTTACCCTCGACTCTGGAAACGGCGTCTGGGCGCCGCAAAACTATGATCACAAATTCCACGGGACGGTTTCGCTACGAGCGGCATTGGAACAATCTCTCAACATCCCGGCGGTCAAGATCGCGCAGGCGGTCGGGACCAAACGTATTCTCCATCTCGCTGAGAGTCTGGGAATCCGGAGTCCCTTGGCCGACAATCTGTCCATCGCGCTGGGGACCTCCGGCGTCTCGTTGTTGGAACTCACCTCGGCCTACGGAGCCTTGGCACATGGGGGCTTGATGGTGGCCCCGACGGCTGTGCAGGCGGTGATGACTCCGGAAGGGGATCCGGCCTGGCACCATACGCCGGTTCGGCGTCAGGCGGTGTCGCCCCAGGGAGCCTACGTGATGACGTCGCTCTTGAAAGGAGTGGTCGAACGGGGAACCGCGGCGAAAGCCAAAGCGATGGGGCTGCGCGGGGTCGTGGCGGGCAAGACGGGGACGACGGACGGGTATCGCGATGCCTGGTTCATCGGCTATACGCCGGAGCTGGTGGTGGGGGTGTGGGTGGGCTTCGATGACGAGGAGACCTTGCATTTGACCGGAGCGCAAGCCGCCCTGCCGATGTGGGTGGAATTCATGCGTCGGATCATGCCGGCGACTCCGCGTGATTTCGCCCAGCCGCCGGCGGTGGTGACGCGCGAGATCGATCCCCAGTCTGCGCAACTTGCCACCTCGAAATGTCCGCAGCGGGTGGCGGAGGTGTTTATCGAGGGCACGGAGCCGTCGGTTTACTGCGAAGTGCATGGCAGCGGATTCTGGGAACGGGTGAAACGCGGTTTTGGTTTTTTCTAGGTGTGACCGCGAAGCTGGTGTAGGCTCGCTCCATGTTGGGATGGTTCACAGGTTCATCGGCCACCGCCTGCGACAAGGAGCTCGTGATGATGAAGAAGTCCGGCTTTGTGGAAAGCGACAATATCACCCTGTTGGCCAAGGGCGTCTTGCTCAGAGGGGAAATTCATGTGGAGGGCACCGTGCGCATCGACGGTCGGTTGGAGGGCGACCTGCAGACCGCCGGCACCGTCGTGATCGGGGAAGACGGGGTGGTGCAGGGCACCATCACCGCCGGGATCGTGATCAGCAGCGGGAAGATCAAGGCCACGGTCCGCGCTACGGAACGGTTGCAGCTGCTAAAGACCGGTCTCCTCATCGGCGAGGTGCATACGCCGGCCTTTTCGATGGAAGATGGCGCAAAATTTCAAGGCACGTCGGACATGGGCGTGTCGTCTTGGGGCGAGGATGCGCAGAAACTCCCCCCCAATGTCCGTGATATTGCCTCGCAACGTCCCAAGGCTGTTGCCGCAGTGGGCGACAACGCCTGACGCGCGTGCGTTCGGGCGCGCTGGGCCTATGCCTCGGCGCTTTCCCAAGCCTTCCGTTTTCCTCCTCCTTCTCCTGCGTACACCCGCTCAGGCACGACGGTCGGAAGACCCGCGCGTGACATCCTGAGCGGGTTCTGTTATCAACGGCTGCAATGCGTTTGCCCGGTACACGTTTATGAACCGACGCCAGATATTCGCACTCTGCTTTTTCGGCGTCTTATTGGCGCTGCTGTATCAGATGGCTCTGATGTTCCGCCCCTTCGTGTTTCCGGTCCTCTGGGCGGTCATTCTGGCGCATCTGTGCTTTCCGCTGCATGTTCGTGTGACGGCGTGGTTGGGAGGCAGGGAGTCGCATTCCGCCGCACTGCTCACGCTGGCCGCGCTTGCGTTGGTTGTGGTGCCGCTGGTCGTGCTCAGCGTGATGCTCGTCAAGGAGGCCGGGTCGGCGGAGCGAGCGGTGCGCGAATGGATCGCTTCCGGAGGGGTGCAGCAATTGCCCGATCGCCTGTCGGGCTTGCCGGGCGGGAGCGCGGCCAGGGAATGGCTGGAGCGCGTGACAGGAAGGGAGAGCGATCTGGAGCAGTTCGTCCTTTCCAGCGCCAAGACGTTCAGCAAGTTCGTCGTGGGCGAGTTGAGCGATCTCGTGCGGGACATTTTCATGCTGGTGGCTGATTTTCTGGTCATGGTGTTTACGTTGTTCTTCTTTTTCAAAGACGGCCGGCATTGGCTGATGTCGCTGTATGGCCTGATCCCGCTCGAATCTTCACATAAGGACAAGATCCTCCTTCGCTTGGACCAAACCATTCGTGCCGTGGTGAAGGGGATCGTGTTGACGGCCATCGCCCAAGGCCTGCTCGCCGGCGCGGCCTATGCCGTCCTGGGAGTACCGTTCCCCATGGTGTTAATGGCACTGACTATTTTGCTGGCCCCGCTGCCGTTCGGCGGGACGGCGCTCATCTGGGGGCCGGTTGCGTTGTATCTCCTATGGACCGGGGCGGTGGGGAAGGGGTTAGTGATGCTGGCCTGGGGGATCGGGGTCGTCTCGACGATCGACCAGATTTTGAAACCGTTGTTTATCGGGCAGGGGGCACAGGTTCCCGTATTGTTGCTGACCTTCAGTGTGCTGGGGGGGCTGGCGGCCTACGGCATCCTGGGGTTGTTCCTGGGGCCGATTCTCGTCGGCCTCTTCCTCACCGCCTTGCAGATCTACCGGGACGAGTATCAGCCATCGGCGTCGTCGCTGGTCCAATCTTGACCAGTTTCCTGGCCATGCTCGATCAATCCAGGGGAATGGTGATAGTCATTCCGCCCATCACATCATTGAGCGCGAAGTCGCGCTTGGGGCTCAGCGGATGGCTGTTGTGGCACTTGACGCAGGCAGCTGAAATCGCTCGATCTGAGTAGATGGCCTGAAAGTATTGTTTGCGGCCGCTCGTGACGATGCCGGTGAACGGCCGGTCCGGGTTCTGCGCAAAACTTTCCAAGGCCTTGCGCTCCAAGTCTGTGGCGGGCGCGTTGCGCTGGTAAATCGGCCAGAGGCTGATGAGGCGGTAGCGAATGCCCCGTCCGGACTCCGCGACGAGTTTGCCGGAGTGTTGCAGGAATTGCGCGGGGAGAGGGAGCGCATTTTCGTGTTCCCAATGTTCCGCGGCGGATACGATCCCTTTGGCCTGCATGCGGTTGACCACTTGGTTGGTATAGATCGTCCGGTCGGCATCCAGTACGGCATGCACGAAGTCGGCGACCTTCTCCGGTGCAATCCCTGCCGGGGCAACGTCCTTGGCGTGTAACGAATAGGTTGAGGCGCACAGCAGCAGCAGTGCGAGCCATAACAGCCGTGTGTGGGCGAATGTCAGGATGAGACGCATGGCTCCTCCTTCCGTACCCCGGACTTGTCCGCCGGTAGTGTCATGACACAGGTGGTGCCCTGGCCTTCCGGGCTTTCCAGCCGGATCTCGCCGCCGAATTTTTTGATCAACCTCTGCGCGACGGTCAGGCCGAGGCCAGAGCCTTCTCCCTGTCCTTTGGTCGTATAGAACGGATCGAAGACTTTTCCGAGGTGCTGTTTGGGAATGCCCGGCCCGTTGTCGCGGATTCTGATGGTCACCATGTCATCCTGCTCTTCCGTCGTGAGCCACAAGTCGCCCTGCCCGTTCATGGCCTGAATGGCATTTGTGAGTACATTGATGAAGGCGAGTCGGAGCTGATCCGGGAGCGCGGTGACCGGAGACACCGCCACATAGTGTTTCTGGACGTTGAGGCCGAGACATTCATGAGAGGTCTGCACAATGGCCAGGGCCTGCTCCAGTTGGGCGGTGACATCGACGGGAATGCGCTGGCTCTTGGATTCCCGAGCCGCGACGCCGGTGAAGTCGCGGATAATTGCGGCCATCTTCCGGCCATGGCCGACGATGTCCTGTGCATACCCTTTGGCGCGCGCCAAATCCCCCTCTTCCTGAATGGCCTCGCCGAGACCGAGAATGCCGAACAGCGGATTATTGAGTTCGTGGCCGATGCCGGCGGTCAGGACGTCCAGGCTGCCGGACTTTTCCGCTTGAATCAGCTGATCCTGCAACCGGCTTTCATCGGTGGTGTCGCGCAAGACGAGTCCGAACCGT
Source organism: Nitrospira defluvii (assembly GCF_905220995.1). Lineage (NCBI taxonomy): Bacteria > Pseudomonadati > Nitrospirota > Nitrospiria > Nitrospirales > Nitrospiraceae > Nitrospira > Nitrospira defluvii. Next base: position 346,838 of record NZ_CAJNBJ010000016.1, on the reverse strand, counting down.
TTGCCTGCGCCGCTGCGACCTTCGAGCGGGAACCACTCGTAATGGTACAGGTGGGGACCGATACGCAGTTCCCGCCGGAGTGACGGGGGTGCGGGGCTGAGGGCTTGATTCAGCGGGTCTCGTGCTTCCTTGGGCGCCTGATCTCGATCTGCAGGGGGCGGGACTACGGGCATCCCTGCTTCAACCAAGCGCAGGTCTCGACGGAGGGCCTGGCGATGCTCGTCATCGATGGGCAGCACGTCAAACAACGGCCGGGAGGACCAGTCCTCCGCCTGTGCATGCAAGGTGTCCCGCGAGGCCCGGTTCATGTACTGGATCAGGCCTTGCTGGTCGATCATGATGATGGGTGTCGGCACGGCGTCGAGCACCTGGTCCGTCGATTTTTGCAGGTACTGCACTTCCTGGGTTTTTTCTTCGACCTGGGTGCTCAGGCCGGCAAAGGCCGCCTCCAGCTGTGTGTGCATGCGGTTGAATTCAACGGCCAGCTCTTCCAGTTCATCGCCCGTGTGAATGTTGATCGGCTCCTGTAATTCGCCGCGCCCGATCAGGCGGGCGGCTTCCTGCAGCCGACGGACCGGCGTCACGATCCGGCTGGCGGCAAAATATCCCAATGTCGCAAGCAGGCAGAGGGCCACGGAGGCAAGGATCAGCATCCACAGCATGAGATGTCGGATCGGCGCGAAGAGCTCGTCGGAAGACTGCCAGACAAACGTATGCCAGGCGCCGTTCTCCACGGATCCGTTAGTGGCGCGACTGGTTTCAGGCAGCAACGCGAATCCGATGATGGCGGTGCCTTGCCCTCCGTGGCCGTCGCTGTCAGCCGTGACCCAGCCCGGTTCCCGACCGGTGACCTTAGGAATCAGCGCCAGATCCGACAGGCGAACGCCGGTTGGAAGGATCGGGCAACTCAGCACAGTCCCCCGGCTGTCGATCAACATGACATGGCCGGTCTTGCCGAACCGGATGGGATGTGTAGAAGGAGAGAAGAATTCCTTGGCATCGATGACCCGGTGCAGGACCCCCACCACTTCATAGCGGAGACTGTCCATGATTGGCAGCGAAATGCTGAAGACATAGGTCTTGGCCTGCTCATCGAAGTGCAGGTCCTCGATAAAGAGCTGGCCCACCCCCTTGTTGTAGGTGCCCTTCCACCATGGACTGTCCGCATGGGCAAAGCCGGGGGAGGTCGTGAGCGCGGCGAAGAGATTGCCCTGCACGTCCGTGACGAACAGCTTTTTGGTGGCCGCCCGCACCACCTGGGGCAGCAACAAGTCGGATTCACTCTGTGAGCCGGCGTAAAATCCCCGCAGCAGAAGCGCGGTGGAATTTTCGGTGATGGCTCTAACCGCGACGGGGTCTCGGGCGGCCCAACTGGTGCGCTGCTGGGTGATGGCTGCCGGGGACACACGTTTATCGCCGGATTGCAACAGATCGCGGTGTCGCTCCAGTTGTTGGATGATTTCCGGGTGGACGGCGATGCGGGAGGTTCTTGCCACCTCTTCGGCCACGAGCAAATCCAACTTTCTGGCGGCCTCGGTGGCCAGGGCTTGAAAACTTTCGCCGCTGACGACTTGGATTTCCTTGGAACCGCGCAGGAAGGCCATGCCGAGGCCGAGCAGCAAAGGGACCACGCCGACCAGCAGCATGGAGACGATCAGCTTGCGCTGTAGTCCCCACCCAAGCGGGTTGGATGAGGGGGGCTTGGGGTTCGTCACAGGGGTGCGCATGATGTGGTCGGTTGCATCTGTGGAAATTCGATTCGGAACGTCGTGCCGACTCCGACGTCGCTTTCGACGCAAATGTGCCCGTCCATTTTCGAGATGACCGACATCACATTGTACAATCCCAACCCTGTCCCTTTCCCGGGTGGTTTTGTCGTGTACAGCGGTTCGAAGATTTTGGAGAAGGCTTCCTTCGGAATGCCGCACCCGGTATCGCTTACGGAGGCGCTGACCGTGCCGTCCGGTCCGATACGGGTTTCGAGCGTCAACGTGCCGCGGACCTGAATGGCCTGGACCGCGTTCGTGATCAAATTGACGAAGACGTGCAGCAGTTCGTCTGGATTGCCTTTGACGACGGCCTCGTCGACGTATCGCTTTACGACCGTGACATCCTGTAGCGTCACGGCATACCGGGCGATTCTCAAGGCTTCGTCGAGTTTCGTGTTGAGGTTGACCATGACGTCTTCGACGGCGCCCTTGCGTCTGGCGTATCGGGTGAGGTCCCGGCAGATGGCGCTGGTGCGTTTGACTGCCTCGGTGATGTCGCGGGCCTGCTCGTGGACGACGGCGAGGTCCTGCTCGTCTTCGAGATTTTCCGCAAGGCCGAGGATCAACTGCAGCGGATTGTTGATATCGTGTGCGATGCCGGCTGCGAATGAGCCCAGGCCCGCGAGTTTGTCGGCTTGAAACAGTTCGGCCTCCAGTTTCGATTGATGTTGGACGAGCTTCCAGAGCAGTCGAGCCGCTGCTCCGCTCAGGACCTCGGCGGTGGGGCGCTTCAAGGTCTGAATCATCCGCGTCATCGCCGGATCGCCCGTCACGTCCATGATCAGCGTGACGCGCTCGTTCTGGATGAGGTCGGCTGCTTGCGGTTCAACGAGCACATGGAGGTCCCGTGCTCGTTGAAGGCCAGGGGCCGCGGGATCCTTGTCCGTGATGCCGACGATGTCGACGTCGGGGATTTGATGAAGGAGATCCAGGAGCGCGACGCCGCCTTTGCCCGCTCCGATGATGGCTATCCTCGTGGCGTTCGGTGTCATGCCTGCGTTCCGTGTGAGAGTCGGAGGTTCGGTGCGCGGGTAGTCATGTCATGGCGCATTGTGTCGCCGGGGAGGCCATCCCGACCTCCCCGACACCTCATGAGCCATGTCTTCGACGACATGGTCGACGGCTACAATTGGGCCAGTTCCCTTTGCTCCATGGCCCTGGCGACTGCTGTGCGCAGCTTCTCGCCTTCCACCGGTTTCACCAGATAGTCGACTACGCCACTACGCAGGAAGGAAGTGGCCATGTCGGTATCGGGGAAACCGGTCAGGACGATGATCGGGACCCGTGGCCATTCCTGCTGGAAGTAGGCAATCGCCTCGACACCGTTGATCTTCGGCATGCGAATGTCACAGATCAGGACGTCCAACAGCAGCCGGTTTTCCCCGGTGTTGATGGCCTCGATGGCCTTTTCGCCATTCTCGGCCTCAAGCACTTCATAGCCCGCTTTCTGGAGGGTCATGCGAACGACTTTCCGGATGTCCGGTTCGTCATCGACGATGAGCACTCGGCCGTTACATGCAGTCTCACTCATGAAGAAGCCCGATTTGAAGTCTTCCATGATGCCCTCCTTGATGATGTGACGTTCGGTGGTTGCCAAGCCGTACTTGCTGTTGAGGTACAGCAACAGATGTGCCGGAGGGCAGCCATGGAAGAACATTGAAAATACAGGTGGTTAGCAGACAGGACTGACTGGACATTGCCGGCCTGGTGGTTGAGATCCACCAGGCCTGATGAAATGCACCACCGCGCTGGTGACCGGCAGAGCCCAGTGCGGCATGAAGAAAGGCGTGGCTCGGGAAGGAGGGGAGGCGCTCTTCGGCGAGCCGGTCTTACTTGCCTTGGGCTTGTCCGAAGAAATGGAGATCCTTGTCGCCCCGGATGTGTTCCGGGGTGATGACGTAGTGCCCGCCCATGGCGGGTCCCCAGATTTTGTCGGCCGTTGCCTTGTCGCCTCCAGTGAAGATGAAACCCATTCCGCCGGCGACCGCCCCCAACACCGCCACGGCCATCTTGATGCCCCCGTACGGCAAGGTGAGGAAGTAGCTTCCTAAGCCTTGGATCGCTTCCGAGCCGGAGCCGGCTGCAGAGGCCGGTCGCACCGAGACGGTCGCTTGGCAGACGAACGCAATCAGCAGCGCGCACAGGATCGTTTGGACCAGCGGACGGGGGCGGTATGAAACCCTCTGGATCATGAAGAAGCTCCTTTCATTCTACGTAGATGAACGGCATGAAACCGCCGCGCAAGTCGGTAGTGTAGCGGGCTGTGGCCTAAATTGCCATCCGCGACCGCATGACGTGTAGCAGGCGTGAGCATTGCTCCGTGGCCCGGATTGCCTTCGGCTTCCCGGATGCGTTATTCTCCACCCACGATGATTACCGCCGACGCCGTGACGACGTACATCCGACAGGTCTTCCCTGACGCTGCCGTGACCGTGATCGATAAGACCGGGACACAAGACCACCTGATCGTGCGGGTGACGTCGGCGGGTTTTTCCGAGAAGAATCTTCTGGACCGGCATCGAATGGTGTATCAGGCGCTGGCGGCTCCCATGAAAGACGGGCGCATTCACGCGCTGGAGATTACTGCCACGACGCCGGATGAAGTGAAATAAGAGGGAGGGACAGATGGCTGACCCGATTGAAGAAGAGATTCAGCGAGAAATCAAGGCGAACAAAATCTTGATCTACGGCAAGGGTACCAAGGCCATGCCGATGTGTGGGTTCACGCGGGAGACCATGCATTTTTTTGAGAAGTACGGGTACCCCTATGAGCTGATCGATGTGTTGTCCCAACCGGCGAAACGTGAGGCGCTGACCCGGTTGACCAACTGGCCGACCCTCCCGAAGGTGTTCATCGATGGGCAGTTCTACGGTGACACCGATATCCTGGACCCGATGGAAGCCAAGGGTGAGGTCGAGCCCTTGCTGAAAAAGGCGTTCGCCGCGTCATAAGGGAGCCGGCGGAGGAGGGAAGGGCTCTCGTCCATACCCGCTCCGCCTGGTACAGGTGGCGTCCGCCACCTGTCCATCCCCGGAGGGATCCCTACTCACGCAATTCTCCTAACTTCTTGCGCGACCGTCCCCTTGCCGATAGAATCCTGCCTACTGCTCATGGGTAAGGATTTACAAGCAAAACCCCCTCTCTGCGTCGATCTTGATGGCACGCTCATCAAGACGGACCTGCTGTGGGAATCCTTGTTGGTGCTGCTCAAGCAGAATCCGTTCCTCATTGTCCTGCTTCCCTGGTGGTTGTTCAAAGGCAAGGCCTATCTCAAGCATGAAATTGCCCGGAAGGTGACGCTTGACGCCAGCACGTTGCCCTATGACCAGGAACTAATCGAGTTTCTCGCAAACGAACGCCGCGAAGGACGAGAGTTGATTTTGGCCACCGCTAGTCATGTGAGTTATGCCCAGGCGGTGGCGACTCATCTTGGGTTATTCGACGAACGGGTGTTCGGAAGTGACCGCTCTGTCAATCTGAAGGGGGTGCGGAAAGTGGCCCTGCTGGTGGAGCGCTACGGTACCCGCCGGTTTGCCTACGCCGGGAATTCCACGGCAGATTTTCCTGTGTGGGCCGAGGCCAGCGAGGCGATCGTGGTCAATGCGTCGGCCGGCGTCGTCAGCCGTGCCCGTACGCTGACGACGGTCAGCCGCGTGTTCGGTACGCCGGTCAGATGGGTAAAGCAAGTCGCGAAGGCGTTGCGTGTTCACCAGTGGGCAAAGAATGTGCTGGTGTTTGTGCCGGTGATTGCCTCCCATCAACTGACCAATGGTCGGTTGTTGCTGCAGGCGGGTTTGGCCTTTTTCTCTTTCAGTTTGTGTGCCTCCTCGGTGTATATCGTCAACGATTGCCTCGATCTGGAGTCCGATCGCCGGCATCCGCGCAAACGAAACCGCCCGTTTGCTTCCGGTAGTCTCTCGATTCCCTTCGGTCTTGCCCTGGCCGCAGCCTGTCTCCTCGGCGGTGTCCTGCTGGCCTTTGCGCTTCCCCGGTTGTTTCTGCTTGTGCTGGTTGGGTACTTGGCGCTGACAACCGGCTATTCGTTTTATCTCAAGCAATTTGTGCTTTTGGATGTGATTGTCCTGGCGCAGCTCTATACCGTGCGTGTCTACGGCGGCGGGGCTGCGACCGGTGTCCCGCCGTCGCATTGGTTGTTGACGTTCTCGCTGTTCTTGTTTCTGAGCCTGGCGTTGGTGAAGCGGTTCACCGAGTTGCGACTCATGAGCCAAGCCGAAGGAAAGGGGTTGCATGGGCGCGGGTACTGGGTGACGGATCTGGAGCACATTTCGAGTATCGGAACGGCCAGCGGACTCCTGGCGGTGTTGGTGCTGGCGCTCTATATCAGCAGTAAAGAAGTGCTGCTGCTGTACACACATGCCGATGTGTTGTGGCTGGTATGTCCGGTGATGTTGTATTGGATCAGCCGGGTCTGGATGCTGGCCTATCGGAACCGAATGGACGACGATCCCGTGGTGTTTGCCGTGAAGGACCCCAAGAGTTATGCCATGGCAGCGGTCATTGGGGCCATTCTCTTTTTCGCCAAATGACGGCGACGCACCGTTAAATACCCCACCCCCCGCTGAGATGCAGGTTGGCGCCGTTCACATAGCGCGCGTCCTCGCTCAGTAAGTATCGGACGGCGCCGACCGTATCCCCCACGCTTCCGACGTATCCGGCAGGAATCCGTTTGACCACGCCAGCCAGCTCCTCCGGTGGCGCGCTCCCTGAATCAATGAAACCAGGAGAGATGGCGTTGACCGTGATCCCATAGGGTGCGAGCAATTTGGCCAATGTGCGCGTGAGGATCAGGACCCCGGCCTTGGCGATATAATGCCCAGTCACTTCCGGCTGAGCCACCATTTGGTCGGCATTGGCCATGCTGAAGTTGATGATGCGCCCGTGTCTCCGCGCCTTCATTCCCGGCGCGACGGCTTGCCCGAGGTAAAAAATCGGGTGCAGGTTTCCGTTGAACATCTCCTGCCACCCTGCCGTGGTCTCATCAAAGAGGTTCACACGGTGATAGGGGCCGGCTCCGTTGATGAGCGCATCAATTTGTCCCCACTGTGTTTCGACCTGCGAGACCAACCGCTGTGCCGCCTGCGGATCAGCGACGTCGCACTGCACGGCCAGGGCTTGGCCGCCAAGGGCCGCAATCGCGGCGCTGGTCTCCTGGGCGGCCGCGGCGCTGGTGCGGTAACAAATGGCGACAGACCAGCCTTGGCCGGCGAGATCCAATGCAATGGCACGGCCGATGCCTTTGGCTCCGCCGGTGATGAGGGCAACGTGGTTGGGCATGGGAAGCTCCCTTATGTCTGGCGTGTTCGAAGCCGTTTGGCGAGTAATTCCAGGGCGCCAGCGGTTCGCATTGAATAGACGCGCTCTTGTTTGGGGCGTGTCTTATCCGCCGCGCAGTCCTCGATCAGGTGCTGGAGGTCGTCGATGGTATCGACATCGTTCCAGGCCGGCAGTAGCGCGACGTTGAGCCCCTCTGCCTTCGCCTTCTGTTGCGTAAGCGCCGACACCTGATCCGTCGACCAGGGCATGCCCTCGAACAGGTGAGGATGAGGCGTCGTCATCCCGATCAGGTAGTAGCCGCCGTCCTGTGCCGGCCCCAACACCAGATCATGGCGAGAGAGTAATTCGACGGCATCGCGATAGTGGGTCAAGGGCAGCGAGGGAACGTCGGTGCCCACTAAGCAGACCCGCCGGTAGCCACGGGTACACAACGTGTTGAACGCCTGTCGCATCCGCATTCCCAGGTCCTCGCCTTCCTGGTCCAACAGGGTGACACCGTGGCGAGCCTCCATGATTCTGAAAAAGACATGGGCGCTTGACGGGGCGCAGGCCAGGTAGCGATCGACCGGAAGCTTGAATTTGGTGACGGCGGCCTTCGTCCGTTCGAGCGTATCAAGCACAAAACTGCCGTGCAGGGTTGCGGCCTCGTCTTCGGTCAGCGCGGGGCAGAGTCTGGTTTTGACCTGTCCCGGTATCGGGGCTTTCGCAAAGATCACCAGGGCTGCCGAGGCGGGTGGTTGACGGTTCGAGGGTCGTGCAGTCATGGATTTATCTCACCATCCTGTAGACATGTTGAAGTCGATGCGGGCTCACCCCGATCCAGTACAGGAAGCGAAGGGTCCACATCAACAGAATTGTGCGCAGCGGGCCCTGTTGCTCCCAACGGCGAAAGGCGGTTACGACCGTATCATGCAGGGGCGCGACCGCCCCGGCTCGTTTCATCCGACGCGTGAACTCGATATCTTCCATCAAGGGGATCTCGGCAAACCCGCCTATGTCCTCGAAGACCTTGCGCCGCACGAAGATAGCCTGGTCGCCGGTGGCAATGCCGCTGAGGCGGGATCGCACATTCATCAGGCCGGCGACAACGCGTGCCGTGAGGCAGGAAGAGTCAAAGCGCACATTAAATCGTCCGCCGACGCAGGCCTGGTTGGACAAGGCTGTCGAGACGGCCTGCCGGGCATTCGGCGGAAGCTGCGTATCGGCATGCAGGAACAGGAGGACGTCGCAACCGGTGGCGATGGCTCCTGCATTGAGTTGGCGTGCGCGTCCGGTCGGCGCCGTCAGCAGGCGAATGGGGGCCGGGGTGGATGGTGCCGGGCTGTGCTCCAAGGGAGAGGAAACCGGCCCGGCGAATGATTCCACGATCGCACGGGTGGTATCGGTACTGCCTCCGTCGACGATGACGAGGTCGTCGAATCCGAGCGTGGCAGTGCTGGCGAGTGTCTGCCTGATACAGAGGGCTTCGTTCAGAACCGGGATGATGACGGCGATGGTCATCGGGCGGGGAGGACGCGTGTGGGTAGAGGCGCCACCAGGGACCATTCAGGTCATCGGCTTGGTGTCTTTAAACATGAAATACATGACCACCGCGACGGTAGACCAGAAGACGACTTGTTTGTGCCAGAACAGCACCTCGCCATAGTGGAAAAAAGCCAGGCTGATCAGGACAGCGCCTGCCATGAGGGAATAGCGGATCGTCGGGTTTTCCACCACGGCATTCGCCCAGACCGCGATGCCGCCGAAGTAGATTAAGAGGGGCACGACGTTGATTTCGAATCCACCGCTGATCGACAAAAACACGTCGAGGAAGCCGATGAACATCAGGGCCGTGCCCACCATCATCCCGATGACATGGGCTTGCCGATCGGAATGGCTTTCCTCGTCCGGCCCCTCCTGGTTCGAGGGTGGTCTGGACGGACGTGTCGACACTTCGGGAAGATCGCTCGGTGGTGCCATGATCAGGCCTTAAAATGCTTGCTGAGGGTGAGGGCTTGCCGTTGGTATGACGAGCCGAGTGCCGTGCCATAGACCTGTGTCGGCACTGTTAACATCTGATCATACACTACTTTGAAGAAGGTTTGCCCGTCGTGAATGAGGAACGGAACGTCATGGGGGCGCACTTCCAAGACCACCTGGGTCCCTCGCATCTTGCCGTCTCCATAGCCAAACCCGGGATCGAAAAACCCGGCGTAGTGGGTGCGGAGTTCGCCACAGGCCGCTTCATAGGCCACCATTTCGGCAGCATATCCGGGCGGAACCCTGATCCGCTCTTTCGAGGCCAGAATATAAAATTCCTCCGGTTCCAGAAGAAGACTGTCGTGCCGGTGCCGTTTTAATGGCTCCCAAAAGTCGAGCGCCGCATAGTGCCCGACCTTCGCCAGGTCGATGACGTGGCTGTTTTTCTTCGCCCGGTACCCTATCACCGCGTCCTCCCGCGCGCTTCCGGTCAGGTCGATCCGCAAGAACAGGCCGCGCTCGGTGCGGAATTCCTTCTGGGGGAGCGCTTTTGGCGGCGAGGCGTTGCGGTACAGGAGCGGATCGGTACCGTGCAGTTTTTGCAGGGCGCTGTCCGAGACCGTCGCATCGCCACGGACGAAACGGATTTGATTCAACGAGTCGCCGGTGCGGACTTTGATGGCAAATGAACGGGGGACGACTTCCAAATACAGCGGGCCTCGATACCCCGCCCGGATCTCGTCGAAGCCCGCGTTCAAGTCGGTGACCACACGGGTGAAGACATCCAACCGTCCGGTTGTGCTTTTGGGGTTTGCCCGGGCACGAAGCGTGGCAGGAAGGTTCAACTGTTCCAGCAGCGGCACGAGATAGACGTGGCCTTTCTCGAGGATCGCGCCTTGCGACAGGTCCATCTCATACATCACGAGGTCGGATTGGTAGAAGTCGAGCACATTGAGCCGGCTGCTGATGGCCGACAACTCGGGCAGGAAGCTGCTGATCAGCCGGTAGGCCTTCTTGCCCAGACGCAAGTCGAGGCTGGCCGGCTGGATCTGTCGGTTTTCGATCGGGGCGTCTGATGTGATGGCGCCGTTCCCGATCAGCTGGACAATATCTTGATAGGGGAGAATTCCCTTCGAGGCCCGGGCCCGTTTCACAGGTGGTCGCTCCCTCCGTCGCACCCATTCGCCGTCGTGCCCCAGGAAGGGTGTGCGCCGACCATCGGTAACTCGCGCCCGTGCGCGGAGCCGGGTTGGGGGTAGTGATAGGTGTTATTTTCGTAGTTTCTCAGCACCGCGCTGTCTTCATCCAGATTGACCAAGTAATCCCCGGGGAGCAACGGGATTTTTCCTCCGCCGCCGGGAGCATCGATGACAAAATGCGGAACAGCCATGCCGCTCGTATGCCCCTGCAAGGCTTTGATGATCCGGAGGCCGGTTTCGACCGATGTCCGGAAATGGTTCGTCCCCTTCGTGAGATCGGCCTGGTACAAGTAATAGGGTTTGACCCGTGCCAACAACAATTGGTGCATCAGCCGCTTCATGATCTCAGGGTCGTCGTTAACCCCCTTGAGTAACACAGTCTGTGCGCCCAGGGGAACCCCGGCGTCGGCCAACATGCCGCAGGCGCGTTTGACCTCAGGGGTCAGTTCATCAGGGTGATTAAAGTGCAGGTTCATATAGAACGGATGGTACTTCTTGATGATCTCGCAAAGCTTGGGTGTGATGCGTTCGGGCAAGCTGCCCGGGACCCTCGTGCCGATTCGGATCACTTCCAAGTGCGGGATCGTGCGCAGTGATCTCAAAATCCGCTCCAGAAGATGATCAGGCAGCAGGAGCGGATCTCCTCCGGACAGAATGACATCCCGCACCTCCTGGTGTTCCCGCAGATAGGCAATGGCCCGGTCCAGTTCGCCCTTTTTGAGGAATCCCGGTTTGCCCACCAACCGTTTTCTCGTGCAGAAGCGGCAATAAATCGGGCATTGGTTGGTGACCATGAGCAGGACGCGATCGGGGTAACGGTGGACCAGATGCGGGACAGGGCTCATCAGGTCCTCTTCGAGCGGATCGTCCTCCGCATCGGCATCGGCCAGTTCTGCGCGATCGGGGACGACCTGCTTCCAAATCGCGTCCCCTTTCTCTTTGATGGTGCCCAACACGGTAGGTGTAATCCGCATGGGGTAGTCCCCCACGATGTCTTCAATCTCTTTCGGGTCGACCCCGAGCCGCTCAGCCAGATCCTTCGGCTTCACCACACTGTCGGCCAGGATGCGTCTCCAATCCTCCACTGGTCTATCCTTTCGCTGATGCCGAACCGGTATCTGGAGCCGTGGACAGCTGCGTCTGTCCGTGGCATCTCGTGCTCGCTCTGCCACTGGGCGTTTCCGATGCGGGGATCGGCGATCTCCTCACGGTCGTGCCTTGTCGTAGTGGGTGTCTAGGTGAGCGAGAATGTCGTGTGTTTCCGTCAAGATGGTGTCCCCGTCTTTCAAGACCGGTACGTAATATTGCCCCGAGACGTCATAGACTTGGCGGCGCATGGGACGAAAGTCCGGCACAATCACGTCCTCGTACGCGACCTTCAGTTTTTCAAGGCGGTCTCGGACAATCGCACAATCGGGACACCATTGAACATGATACAGCGTCAGGGCCATGGTTACCTACGATGAAAAAACGGGGTTGGTCATGAGCGAATACCTTGGTCTCTTGATTCCATGGTCACCACCCGCTAGGCCGGTATGTCCGGGCCGAGTGCGCAGGGTGCCAAAATGGCATCGACCATGCCATGGATGATTTTTTTGTTAGCGGGGCAGAGCGTCGCGAGGATTCCGCCGAGCTCGGCCTTGTCGCCGACGATAAAATAGTAGGGAGACAGACGTACTCTCCCGGACATCGGCACCACAGCATCGCTTCGCTCGTCAAAATAGGCTGAATCAAACAGGCAGCCTTTGTGAAACTCCTGCAGGACGTAGGGCGTTGTCGGAAATGCCTGGAGGGCCTGCTCCAAGGCCGAGGCCCATTCGACTTGCGGCAGGTCATGGCCGATGGAGACTCCCCGACTGCCCCAGGCCAGTTCCGAAAATCCTGAGGGCTTGATGACCAGTTGCCGTTCCTTCTGAGTGGTCTGCGCCAGACGGCGAAAGTCCGACACCGCGCGTCCACCGATTGTGAGGTGTGGAATGACTGCCGACGGGGGGATCGGGCGGGGGTCGAGAATCCAGGTTCGAGGCAACACCTGCTGTAATCTGGCCAGCAGGTCGGCGGACAGTGCCTGTTCCCAAAACGCGGCAAGCTCCGGGTGGTGAAACAGTCCAAAGGCCAATTTCTCCTCCAGCGCCGGCTTGTAGGGCGGAGTGACGGCGACCAGTCCCTTCTTGGCGGCATACATCATGAGCTCGGATTTGGGGATGTTCTTCAGGTCGAACAGTTCGAAGAAGCGATAGAGGAGTCCGATTCTCCGGGGTTGAGATTCGTGTTGGAGGAACAGGCCATCTTCCGTGAACTGCACGCCGCGGGGCTCGACACAGAAGGCCTGGTACCCGATTTCGCGCAAGCGGCCGGCCATCCATTCCATCTCAGCGCGGTATTCTTTTGCCTCGTCCGAGACCACGATGGCCAGGCAGCCCTCCTGCTCGCCTTGTTGGGTGCGTAGCATGGCGGCAAATCCCTGTAACATGCCGTCGCGCCCGGCGATCAATGGCGAGCGGTCCGGCGGCCTGTCGAGGGACGACGGGTCGAGCCTGAGCAGGTCATCGTACGCCCGGGTCAAGCAGGCCGTAAGCCCGATCCCCCCGGGAACCGAGTCCAGCTCGGTGATGACCATCCCATCGGCGGTCGGGATGACGTCCGGTCGAATGATACCGGGAAGCAGGTTCCGAAAGCGGTTCATCCGGCTGTAGGTGATCAGGGCTTCCGGCTTCCCTTGGTCAAGATAGGCCGCGACCCAGCTCGGTTGTGTGCCCCGAATGCTGTCCTGGTACACACGATTCAGCGCTTTATAGAAGGCCAGCAGGTCCTGCCCGAGTTGCTGGAAAAACGTCACGTCGGACGGGGGCAGGTGAAAGGCCGTCGGGGCCAGGCGAAACCGCAGGGGTTGGGGCGTAGAGCCCGTGGTCGTCGCAGTGTCTCCCGCTTCGACCGGGCCATACACACCGGCATGAACGAGCGCATCGCGGATTGCGAGACAACGTCGGCGGGCTTCGTCGGAGTTCAATGGCTCACGTGAAAGTTGTGCCAGTGCCAATGCAATGTCCTCGATGCTCGCAGCGCACTCGCGGGTGGATTCGAGGTGGGCAAATCGTACCATGGGCTCCGACACCGGTACAAGTCGCCGTGGTGATGGGAGGCGGCTTGCCCTGCTTGGGAGCGGGGCCGAGGGAGGGCATACAGGTCGAACAGTAGGACCCTTCGCGGGTTAGTGCTACAATGCCGCCACAGCGCATGACGAGTCCATTCGTTCAAGCTACCCCCGCGATTCCTTCACGGCCCGTAGGTCAGTCCCTCCTGCAGATCGTGCCAAGCACGGCCTGTCTTCACTGCGACGTTTGTTGCCGGTTTCCCGAGTCGGACAGTTTTCTTCGGCCCTTTTTTACGGCCGACGAAATTCGCTTGGCTGTGGGGGCTGGACTGGCGCCCGAGCGGTTTTCCGACGTGGAGGGTGCGCAGATCGAGGTGGTGCCCAATCCGTCGGGGGAGGGCTATCTGTGCCCGGCATTTGATCCCGCTACTTCGCATTGCCGTATTTATGATCGACGCCCGCTGGACTGTCGGCTCTACCCATTTGCTCTGATGTGGGATGCCTCTCACACCCAGGTCCTGCTCGGTTGGGACACGAAGTGCCCCTATATGCGGGACCTCCCCTCCGCGCCGATTGAGCAGGCGGCGGAGGGCACGGCTCGCTGGATCGAGGAGGATGCCACTCTGGAGATTCTCGCGCGGTATCCCAGGCTCGTCGGACGTTTCCAGGATGATGTGATTGTCCTCCGTCCCTTGGCGCGGGTGACCGAACGTCTTCAGCAGGGGAGGTTGCCGGTACGCATGCAGCCCCTGACCATTGAGGATCGACATCGGCTGGAATCTGCGCTGGCTGAGAGCCCCGGTGCTCAGGAGCTGCCCCTTGCCGCCGCCTCGTTTGCCTTTCATTATATCTGGCGACATCGCCTGACCTATTCCTGGGCCGACCTTCACGGGCATCTGTGTCTGTTTGCTGATTCCCCGGACGGGATCTTCATGGTCCTACCCCCTCTTGGAACGGGCCCGCTGGCAGAGCCAGTGGCCGCGGCGTTCCGCCTGATGCGTGAACGAAATGGTTCTTCCTCAGTCACGAGGATGGCCAACGTCCCCGAAGCCTCCGTGGCGGAACTGCGGGCCGCGGGATATGTCGTGACGGCTCAAGAGCCGGATTACCTGTATGCGGCAGCAGATCTGGCCGATCTCGTCGGAGACGCGTATCGGTCGCCTCGGGCGGCCTGTAATCGGTTCCTGCGTGAACATGACGGGGTGTTCGAACCCTACGACCCACGCGATCGACCAGCGTGCCTGAGTCTGTTCCGTGAATGGAGTGAACAGAAGCAGCGAGCCGGAGAAGATGATTGGGCTAAGGCCCTGCTGGAGGACGCAACAGGCGCCCATGAAGCGGCCTTGTCCGCCTATGATGAATTGGGGCTGACCGGGGCGGTCGTGCGGGTGCAGGGTCGTATACGGGCCTACACGATGGGGTTGTGGTTGAACCAGTCGGTGTTCTGTGTCTTGCTGGAAGTGGCGGATCGGGATATGGTGGGGGCGGGACCGTTCATATTTCGTGAATTCTGTCGCCAAGCTCGCAACAAAGGGGCATGTTGGATCAACACCATGGATGATTCCGGTCTTCCGAGTCTGGCTCGTGCCAAACACTGGTATCGTCCCGCGCGATTGTTGCCGAATTATACTGTGACGGAGCCCCGACGATGACCCCCTCTTCTCCCGCCGCGTCTTCACGCCGGTCCTATCCCTGGCTGCCTGTCCTGATCGTCGGTATGACGATTGTGGCGTTTGTGATCGGGGTCGTCATGCTGCGCTCGATTGAAGTGCGCATGGTGGAGGCGACCGGAGAAAACCTCACCCTTGCCTCGGCTGAGATTGCAGATAAGCTGGACCGGCTCCTCTTCGAGCGGCACGCCGACGTGCGCATGATGGCCAGGGCTGTTTCGGGTCGTGCCGCCGACAAGAAATTCATGAATGAGTACTTGCAGTGGATGAAGGAAACCTACGCACCGGTCTATCTGTGGCTGGGGGTGACCGATGCTCAGGGGCGTATGGTGGCGTCGACGGACTCCTCGACGATCGGTCAGGACTATGGGCGCAGCGGCTGGTTCGATCGTGTGCGTCAAACCGGCGCGGTGCAGGTCGATGAGGTCGAGGTTCACGAATCGAATCATAAGATCGAGTCCATCGCTTTCACGGCCCCTATCATCGCGATAGACGGCCGGTTTCTTGGTGCGGTCACGACGCGCATCGGACTGCCGATGCTGGAAGATGTGCTCATCGAAACGGTGCGTGAAATTCAGCAGACCGAAGGCGCCGTCGGACCCTTCGAGTATCAGTTCTTGACCAAGGCCGGAATGGTGTTTGTGGATTCGGCGTCGACCAGCGTGGAGCGGACCAATCTCCGTGAAATGGGATTGCCCTCGGTGCTGCTGAGTAGCTCGGGTAAGGCCGGGTATGTGGAGGAAATGCATGTGCGCCGGCGCGTACCCGTGGTCACGGGCTATTCGCAGACTAAGGGATATAGCGAGTATTCGGGCTTGCAGTGGACCATTCTCCTGCGCATCGATCGCGACGTCATCCTTCTGCCGATTCGGGCGATGATGTGGAAGCTTGGCATGGCCGGCGTGGTGGTCTGGCTTCCCATGGTGGGGTTGCTGCTTTGGGCCACCGGGCGACTGCGCGATCAGCATCGGCAGGCCCAGCAGGAAAGTGAATGGGCGCGGGCCGCCGAAGCCGCGCTCTTGCAGAGCCAGGAACGCAATCGCGTCATCGTCGACACGGCGCTGGATGCGGTCATTTCCATGGACGCGGGCGGCATCATTACCGATTGGAATGCTCAGGCCGTCAACATCTTTGGGTGGGAACGGGAAGAGGCTCTGGGCCGACGGGTGTCAGAGACGGTGATTCCTAGCCGTGACCGGGAAGCGCATGAACGCGGGTTGCGTCATTTCCTGGATACCGGACAAGGTGCGCTCCTCAATCGACGGATCGAAATGATGGGCAGTCACCGTGATGGCCACGAATTCCCTGTGGAAATTACCATTTCTCCGGCCAGATTGGGCGATGCGTATATCTTCAGCGCGTTCATCCGGGACATCACGGCTCGCAAGCGGACGGAGCGCCAGCTGGCGTCTCAGTATGCCGTCACTCGCGTGTTAGCCGAGTCACGGACGCTGGAGGAGGCCGGCCCAAAAATTCTGCAGGCGATCTGCGAAAGCCTCGAATGGGAATTGGGTATTTTCTGGCGGCTGGACCGGCAGAGCAGTGTGTTGCGTTGCCTGGATGTCTGGCAGTCCCCGGGGCTGAATGCCGAAGAATTTGTGTTGGAAACCTGGCAGCATACCTTCTCGATCGGCCAGGGGCTTCCCGGACGGATTTGGCAGGCAGGGGAGCCCACCTGGATCAAGGATGTGGTGCAAGAGGCGAATTTCCCGCGCGGCGCCGCGGCCTCCCGGGTGGGCCTGCATGGCGCGTTCGGATTTCCCGTCCGGGTCGGCACAGAGGTGGAGGGCGTCATCGAGTTATTCCGGCGGGAAATCAAACAGCCGGACGAGCAGTTGTTGAAGATGGTGGCCGATGTGGGACTCAAGATCGGCCAGTTCGGCGATCGAGCCAGGGCGGAGGAAGCCTTGCGTCGCACGGAGGCCCAGCTTCAGCAGTCGCAGAAGATGGAAGCCGTTGGGCGGTTGGCCGGCGGAGTCGCTCACGACTTCAACAACATGCTGACTGTGATTCGCGGGTACAGCGAGCTGGTGCTCAGCCGTCTTTCGCCCACCGATGGATTCCGAAAAGAGTTAGAAGAGGTGAAGAAGGCAGCGGATCGCGCGTCAGGCCTCACGGGGCAGTTGCTGGCCTTCAGCCGTCGGCAGTTTATTGCGCCGAAGGTGTTGGACCTGAATTCCGTGATCCACAATATGGAGGGCATGCTCAGGCGATTGCTGGGTGAGGACATCGTGGAGCTCTGCACGGTGATGGATCCCGGTTTGGGGCAGGTGAAGGCAGATCCCGGTCAGGTCGAGCAGGTCATCATGAATCTGGCCGTCAACGCGCGCGATGCCATGCCGAACGGGGGCCGCTTGACCGTGGAAACTGCCAACGTGCAATTCGGCCCGCGCCGCAATCGTCCGCCGATGGGCGCCGAGCCCGGTTCCTATATTGCGCTGATTGTGCGCGATACGGGGCATGGGATGGACGAGGACACCCAGTCGCACGTGTTCGAGCCGTTTTTCACCACCAAGGAAAAGGGCAAGGGGACCGGCCTCGGGTTGTCGACGGTCTATGGGATCGTCAAACAGAGCGGGGGGTTTATCGAGGTAGAGAGTAAGCCGGGCCGCGGGGCGACGTTCAAAATTTTCTTCCCCCGCGTGGAGGCCGCGAGTCCGGAAGCCGAATCCGTCGCTGTCGGTGGTGACTCGGTGCGCGGGCGTGAGACCGTGTTGTTGGTGGAGGATGAACCGGGGGTCCGGCGCTTGGTCAATGAGACATTGCGACTCCATGGATATACCGTGCTGGAGGCTCGGCATGGTATCGAGGCCTTGCTCACCGGCGCCAAACATGCAGGGCCGATTCATTTGCTCCTGACGGACGTCGTGATGCCGCAAATGAGCGGCCCTGAGGTTGCTGAGAAGCTGGCCACGGTGCGCCCGGAGGTCAAGGTACTGTACATGTCCGGCTATCCGGACCATCCGGCTTTTTCTAAGGGCGGCATCGATACTGAGCATTCCTTCCTGCAAAAGCCTTTCACGCCGACGACACTGGCTCAAAAGGTTCGAGAAGTGCTGGACGGCTCCAAGGTCGGCTGATGAATGGGAGACCCCGGCGTCGGCATCCCATGGCATCCGGCCGATCGCTTGAACTTCCTGCTCGTTTCCGTTTATCGTGGCGCACCATGCGGTTGACTCAATTCAATGTAGGGGTGTGGCGATGAACGAGGGGCGAACGGCGACGGTTTCGAAGGGGTACGAACAAGGCATCGACCAATACCGGATTGCCCAGGAGCCCTTTTATGCCGACGTGCGGGGTGAGGTGGGCCTGTTTACCATCGCCGCCAAGAGCCGGATGCCGGTCATGCTCAAGGGGCCGACGGGCTGCGGAAAAACGCGATTCGTCCAGCACATGGCCTATCGGTTGGGCCGGCCGTTGATTACCGTGGCTTGCCATGAAGACCTGACTGCTTCCGATCTCGTCGGCCGCTACCTCTTGAAGGGCCAGGAGACGGTGTGGATGGACGGTCCGCTCACGCTTGGAGTGAAGCAGGGGGCCATTGTCTATCTGGACGAGATCGTCGAGGCCCGCAAAGACACCACCGTCA
Organism: Nitrospira defluvii; assembly: GCF_905220995.1. NCBI lineage: Bacteria > Pseudomonadati > Nitrospirota > Nitrospiria > Nitrospirales > Nitrospiraceae > Nitrospira > Nitrospira defluvii. Next base: position 328,262 of record NZ_CAJNBJ010000016.1, on the reverse strand, counting down.
TCATCCATCCGTTGAGCGATGACCGGCGGCTCCTGCCGATCGAGAAAAAGGGGCAGGTCATCGAGGCGGTTGATGACTTCATGCTGGTCATCTCATACAACCCCGGCTACCAAAGCATCCTGAAAGATCTGAAACAAAGCACCAAACAGCGCTTTATGGCTATTGAGTTTGATTATCCAATGCCGGCGATCGAGGCTCAGGTTGTGGCGCACGAGGCCGGTGTGGGTGCCGAGATCGCGCAACGGCTTGTGAAGATTGCTGAGAAAGTCCGCAATCTGAAGAATCATGGCCTCGAAGAGGGCGTCAGCACTAGGCTGCTGATCTATGCCGCGACCTTGATCAAGCAGGGTGTTCCAGCTGAGCGCGCTTGCGATGTGGCCCTGGCCCGTCCGATCACCGATGATCCGGACATGTTGCGTAGCATTGTTGAAGTTGTGAAAGCGGTGTTCTAACTCAGGTGCCGGTTGTGGCCCGGCGTCCGCAGGCAGCGTGTGAGCAGCGCAGATTCCCAGCGCCAACGCCGAATTCCATCAGAAGCAGAGATCGTTCGCACCACGCCTGACGGCGCGATCATCGCGGTGCATGTCCAGCCGAAAGCTTCGCGTACAGCATGTGCCGGGATCCATGGTCAGGCGGTGAAGATTCGTGTGGCCGCGCCGCCGTCTGACGGGGCAGCGAACGACGAGTTGTGCCGCTTTCTTGCCCGTCTCTGTGATCTTCCGTCGAGTGCGGTCGTCATTCTGAGCGGAGCGGGGAGCCGGCAGAAACTGGTCCTAGTCAAGGGCCGTTCAGCGGAGCAGGTGCGTGCGCAACTCCAACTGCACTGAGTCTCCAAGCGGAGAGGTCCGGCGGGATCGTGGGTTATGCCGATGGGAGGCCGTATGCACGATGACCTAGAAGCCTGGCGGGCGTGGCTCGTTCGCACATTTAGCCGGATCGGAGCACGAGGCGCTCAAGGTCTCAGCTTCTTCATGATTCTGACTCTGGTTGCTTGCGCTGGCCCGGAGCCGATTCTCAAGCCAACCACGTATCTGCAGCTGCATGGCAAAGATCAGGCAGAACGTGAGGCAGCGGTGTGTGGACTGAAGGCAGAGCGGTCCGGGTTGGACCATGGGACCAACCGCAGCGGGAATGCCGGTGCCGGGGCAACCTTGGGCCTCATCGGAGGGGCGGCGGTGGGAGCCTCTGCCGGGTTGATCGGAGGGCCCACGGGCATTGCCATTGGGGCAGCTGCAGGGGGCGCGGTCGGCACGGTATTGGGCCTGCTGGCGGGCACCTACAAGCCGCTCCAGCCACGGCAGGACTATGCCGCCTTTGTCGAACGGTGCCTGAAGGACAAAGGGTATGAGACCGAAGGGTGGCAATGACCAGGTCGCGCGTGGTTCTGAGGCCCGTCGTGATTAGAAGGTAAAGCAACCTGAATAGTCGGCGATCAGGCATTGCACCCGAATAGAAATCCGTTCCAGCCGCTCCAGTTGTTGCGGCGTGGGCGCCGATCGGTCCAACTCCCGCATCCAGTCGACATCCTGCCGCAATTTCCTTAGCGACCAGCGTGACGTCCCGGGAATGAGTGTCTCCTCGTGAATGGCTTGTTCCACGATGCCGCGAAATGATGCGACTTCATCGGCGAACTCCACCCGTTGGGGGTGAAAGGTATACAGGGTCTCGTCCTGTCCCATCAGCGCGACGAGCTGGTTGAGCCATTCAACGGTGGCGGCCATGCGTTCGTAGTTAAGCGTACTGGCGACATCGCCTGCCGTGTGATAGCGAGGTGAGCGCGCCGCGGACAGAAAGAGAAACGGGATCTGGTGGTTGCGGAACACGTCATAATCGCTGAAGGCCTTGTGCCCGCGATCAGGGATTTCTTCGACAAGATGAATTCCAACCGGGAATACGGTGAGCGATGGCACCGACGTGCGAGTGACGTGTCTGTAGAATTCCGGGCTTTTCTCCGCGCCGGTGGCGAAAATCGCATTCTTGAGCGGTGTCCAGTGCACGCCTCCCATCAGGTCCATGATGATGACAGCTTGAAGATTGTCGGCAGCGCCGATTTCCGGTGGCGGGTGATGAAACAGAAATTGCGAGCCCATTTCCGGCGTACCGAAATACGGGGATTCCTCGCTGTTGAACGCTACGAACAGGATACCGTAGCGGGAGGCCTTGGCCAGGCTGCGGCCTGTTTCGATCAGAATGGCGATGGAGGAGGCGTTGTCGTCGGCTCCGAGGAAGGGATACCCCAGGTGGTCATAATGGGCACCGATCACAATCCAGCGTGTGGTGCCGGTGCCGTCGATCGGTGGAATGATTCCGAGGATGTTGTCGCCCATCCGTTCAGAGATGGTCTGCCGATAGCCGCCGAGGGAGGGGAGCGGTTGCAGTCCGACCGCACGAAACTGTTCCTCGATGTAGTGTGCAGCCTGGCGGTTGCCGATGCTACCCGGTTGGCGTCCGGACAATTCGGGACTGGCCAGGAAGGACACGTGGGCATGGAGTTGCCGAGCGGAGGGGCTGGTGACCGGCAAGGCTCTCGGATCGATGGCGTCCATCGTGCGGAGGCAACCGGTCGCGGTGACGGAGATGAGGGCTAACAACAGCCAGAGGAGAAGGGGTGGCACCAGTGCTTTCTGTCGTCGGCTGTCACTGCGCACGCTTACACCGCGGGATCCGGAGGGGAAGCAGGAGGTGCGTCCTTTGTCGCCATGGGCAGCGCCTTGTGCCGGAGCGCCCGGCCCTTGTCAGGAGTCGGATCAGGGACGAGGCCGTAGCATTGACGCCCTTCGTGGTCCTCGGGCAGGTACTCGGTGATTGGCATGCCTTCTTCGTTCACGAAGAGCAAACAGTGGCAATATTTATAGATCTGCATTTCGTCGCACGCGCACATCCAGCGCCGCAACTTGGATTCGGCCTGTTTGTCGGGGTAGAAGTTGCAGGGGCAGAGTGGCTTGCCTAACTCGTCGATGTGCGCGGCCAATCCCAGAACGACGGCGTTGGTCACCGCCTGATTCGGGTGCATGCTCGTGCCGCTCTTCTCAGCGAAGCCTTTGACATACTTCCACATCTTCTCGAGACTTTCTTTGCTTGGCTCAGCCATTCCGTCCCTCGCGTTCCTTTCGCCCAGGTAAACGTCTGCCGGTCATTGATAGGTCTTGCCCGTGCGGACACAGTTTACAAGCGAAATTGTGTCCTTTACAATCCACGACTTCCCTTACAACGGACTATTCAGCCATGGCGTCTGGGCGCGCGTCCCAACAACTTCTTGATCTGCTTGCCGACCAACTTGGAGGGGACTCTGCTGCGGCAGTGGTGACCACCATCGCCGAATCGTCCGTCAGGCCTGACACGTTGGACGGGGTATTGGTGCTGCTGGAAGAGCTCACGGATGAGGCCCCGAAAGCAGCGAGGGGAGCCATTGACGCCTTGGCGGAGTTGCAACGCCGGGGACTTCTTGCCGAGGTGTTGCCCTGGTTGGATTTGGGAGTGGCTCTTGCCGCGGATTCCGGGGCCTTGGCCCTGCGATTCTTTAAAGAAAGTCCGATCCTGCTGGGTCTGCTCGAACCGCCGCAACGACGAGTCGTGCTGACGGCGGGGCTGGAGCTTGCCGATCGGCAGGCCAACGTGGCGGTGGAGTTTATTCGGATTGCGCCGGACGTCATCAGCGTGCTGTCGCCGGACGACTGGCCCACCTGGCTGGACTTGGCCTGCGAACTGGCGGAGACGGATTTTGCCTTGGCCGTGGAATATATCCGTCAAATTCCCTCCATCGCGCCCGTGTTGACGCCAGAGCTGGTGCGTCCGTGGGTGCGGTTCGGGATGCAATTGATCGTGGAGAACAGTCTCGGTAAGCCGGATTATTTGGGGGCGTTGGAGTTTTTCCGGACAAGTCCCTCCATCCTGCAAGACATCGCTGATCAGGAGCAACGCCATCATGTCATGCGATTGGGCGCGCAGATGGCTGAGCGTTCGCCGGAAGCCGGCATTACGGCCTTGGCAGAGGCCCCGTCGATTCTTCGCGGTTTGCCGAACGACGAATGGCGGGTGCAGGTGTTGCGCTACGGACTGCTGCTGGCCGAGCGTGATGCCGACACGGCCCTGGCCTATTTCCGGCGTTGTCCTGAATTGGTCGCCCTGATCGGATCCGGCGACGGGGCGGTCGAGAAATTCCAGGCCTGGTTCGCTTCCGGCATGGAGGTGTTGGAATTCAGCCTCGACGGGGGACGCGCCTATTTTGCGATGGAATCGGAGAAGGCGTTGGGCGCGCTGTCGCAGGCGATGAGTGGTGTGCCGCTTCGCCAGATCGCGCGGCGTGTCAGCTTGTTTGCGCAGGCGCTCTGTGGTCGGGATGTGCGTATCCACGATCTGCCTCATGCGCTTGAGTCGGTCCAGCCCATGGCTCGCGCCACGGTCAGTGAAGACGGTCGGAGTATCGGACTTCCCTCTATCGTTCGACGTTATCCGACGTATGACGAGAATGTGCGCCTCTATATGGTTATGACTGCGCATGAAGCTGGCCACCTCGAATTCGGTACCTTCGACTTGCCCATCGCCTGCCTGCAGGACCTGACTCAGGAACTTGCGCAACGATATGGGCGCAAGGCCTCACGGGAAGCCCGCAGCCTGGGGGATGTGTTTGCACGATATCCTCAACCCGGTCTGATCCGCGATCTCTGGGCCCTCCTCGAGGATGCCAGGGTGGAGTATTTGCTGCGCGCCGAATATCCGGGATTGAGCCGGGATTTGGCCTTGATTGCCAAAGACGCGGTGAGTGTTCGAGGTCTTGCGCATGGGATGACGGTGCGGGAACTGGTCGTCGACCAGTTGCTGCTCCTCTCCACCACCGAGGCAGATTCCGTTTTGATTCCTGATGCCGTGAAACGTGAGGTCGAGGAGCTCTGGGGACTCTGTCGGACGATCTTTCATGCGCAAGCAAGTGCTGAGGAGGCGGTACGACTCGCCGATCGGCTCTATGTGCGGATGGACGAGTTGCTCAGGGTTCGCCGGGAAACGATTCCCACCCAGGATGAGGCAGAGGTGCCCGAACAGTCGATCCCTGCTCCCAAGTCGTCGGAGGATCTATCCGAGACCTATCGCTCTATGGACAACTGGGACTACCGCGGTGCGATGGATCCCAACCTGGTGAGAGATCGAGCCGACTCGAGTTCTGAGGATCGCGCGGCTTCCGGCCAGGGGGACAGCGAGGGTGGTACCGGCTTGGCCGGCGATTCCGGTGGCTCGTCAGGCGCCGGCACGGCGCGATCGCAGCAGACATCGCAAGAGATGTTGGTTGCTGGGCGACGCCCGCCCAGCATGGTGGAAGAGATGTTGGCGGTGGAGGGCGAGGGGCGCCAACCTCAGGATGAGAAGGCCGGGGCGACCAAGGCGGTGCGATACCATGAATGGGATGCCGCCATTCAGGACTATCGCATGAACTGGTCCCGCGTGTTGGAGCGAGAAGCGGCCGAGGGGGCATCGGAGTTTGTCGAAGCGACCTTGGCGGCTCAGCGCGGACCGGTCCGGCTGTTGAGACGGTATTTTGAGAGTCTGCGTCCCCCCGGACTTCGGCGAATGCCCGGCCAGGTAGACGGTGAAGACTTGGACATGGACGCCCTCGTCGGTCGGCTCGCTGATCTGAAGGCAGGTATTGAACCATCGGAGCGGATGTATGTGCGGCGGGAAAAGCGGGAGCGGGAGGTGGCGGCGGCGTTCCTAGTCGATCTCAGCGGTTCCACCAGCCGACAGGTGGAGCAGGGGAGACGGATCATCGACATTGAAAAGCAGGGGTTGGTGTTGTTGTGCGAGGCGCTCACCGCGATCGGCGACCAATTCGCGGTCTATGGGTATTCGGGACAGGGACGGCATCAGGTGGATTTTGTGGTGATCAAAGGGTTCGATGAGCCGGTGACCGGTCGAGCGGGCGCCAAATTGGGGGGGATCGTTCCGCTTCAGCAGAATCGTGACGGGGCGGCGATCCGCCATGCCACGAGTAAACTGCTCGCCCGCCAGGCGAAGACGCGATTACTGGTCGTCATCAGTGACGGACGGCCGTTGGATGACGGGTACAAGGACGAGTATGCGCTTGAAGACACCCGTGTGGCGCTGCGGGAAGCCCGGGCCTGCGGCATCGAGCCGGTGTGTATCACGATCGACAAGCAGGCGGATCCCTATCTGCGGCGGATGTACGGAGACGTACGGTACGTGGTCATTGATCGTGTGGAGGGGTTGCCGGAGAAGCTGCCGAGGATTTACCATCGGCTGACCGCCTGATCGGTCACCTCAACGGTTTTCAGTATTGGAGCACGCTACGATGTTTGAGCAGTCACCACGACCGACCGTGCCACCCTGGCTGTATAAGCTGTTCACGGGACATCAGTATCCCTATGTCCGGCGGCAGGCCAAGTTTGCGAATCGAGACATCAAGCCCGGCGAGGAACGGCCCGAGCCAACACGGGAGGAGATTGACGCGAAGTTTTGGGAGATTTATCCGCGTTGTACGGCCAAGCTTCTTGAGGAAGTAAAGTCCGGCATGATCGTGGTGTTTCATGAGTTGGGGGAATATCCACCGGGCGGATACCAGGGACTGGTAGATGCGCCGGAAGAGTTCCTCGCGACGACGTATGGAAAGAAGAAAATCAAAGTGAATTTTTATGACGGAGACAATTTTGTCTGCACGATCAATTTCAAGGTCGGCGGCTGGACGGGTCATGAACCGACGTGAAGGGTAAACGGTGGGTGCAAAGGGGACTTTGCGCCTGACGCTTCACGTTTCACGCTTCACGAGGTGGGATGATGGGACGACCAAAGATTACGGTAGTGGGTGCGGGAAACGTCGGGGGAACGGTCGCGCAGCGGTTGGCCGAGAAGGATGCCTACGAGGTCGTGCTCGTCGACATTGTTCCGGGGGTTCCGCAGGGCAAGGCCTTGGATATTACCCAGGCCGGCCCGGTGTGCGGCTACAGCACCAGAGTTGTCGGGACGAACGGCTATGACGAGACTGCGGGGTCGTCCATCGCTGTCATCACCTCGGGGATCCCCCGCAAGCCGGGCATGAGCCGTGATGAACTGCTGGCGACGAATGCCAAGATCGTCAGATCCGTCGTGCAGGAATTGGTGTCGCGTTCGCCGAACATCATTTTGCTCCTGGTCACCAATCCCTTGGACGCCATGGTGCATGTGGCACGTCAGGTCAGCAGGCTGCCGAAATCGCGGGTGCTCGGGATGGCAGGGGTGCTGGACACGGCCCGATTGCGGTCGTTCGTTGCGGAAGAGTTGCATGTGTCCGGGATGGATGTGCAAGCCATGGTGTTGGGCGGCCACGGCGATACGATGGTGCCGTTGGTGCGGCAAACGACGGTGGCCGGTACTCCCATTACCGACCGGCTGCCTCAGGATCGGCTGGCGGCGTTGATCAAGCGCACGCAGGACGGCGGGGCGGAGATCGTGGGACTGCTCAAGACCGGCAGCGCGTTTTATGCACCGTCGGCTGCGGCGGTTGATATGGTCGAAGCGATCATGAACGATCAGAAGCGTGTGCTCCCCTGTGCGATGTTGTGCGAAGGGGAATATGGGTTGAAGGATGTGATTGTCGGTGTGCCGGTGACGTTGGGCCGGTCCGGTGGAGAGTCCATTGTGGAATATGAGCTGACGGCCGAAGAACGGCGCGCCTTGCAGGCCTCAGCCGATGCGGTGCGAGAGCTGTGTGGTGTGGTTGATCGTCTGATGACCGCCTAGCCCACAGGCTTGAGCGCAACAGGGCAGGGCGTGCCGGTTCTTGACAAGCCTCGGCAGCCTGCAGTAGAGAACGTGGTTGGCAGTAAACCGTTACAGTTGGGGGGCGTATGAAATTTCTCGAGGATCCGTATCAGACATTGGGCGCAGGGTTTGCGCTTGCTGTCGGATTGATAGTCGTCTATTTGGGGATGGCGGGAGTGGGAGTGGGTGAGGCCGACTGGTTCGGACTGGTCATTCGCTGGGTTCATTTCCTGGCCGGTATTACCTGGATCGGACTGTTGTATTTCTTCAACCTGATCAATGCTGGCTTTCTCAAGAGCTTGGACGGACCGACGAAGAACATCGTCATCCCGAAGCTGATGCCGGCGGCGCTGAATTGGTTCCGACATGGGGCTACGGTAACCGTGCTTGCCGGCATCGTCCTCTATGGCTACCTCTATGCGAAGGGGGGGACCGGGGCCATGGCGCTAGGCATCGGTGGGCTGCTCGGCATCATCATGATGGGAAATGTGCATGGCGTGATCTGGCCAAATCAGAAGAAAGTGATTGCGGCGGTGGCTGCTGCCGCACAGGGCACACCAGCTCCGCCGGAGATGGCTCAGTGGGGTAAGACCGCGTTGTATGCTTCGCGGATCAACTTCCTGTTGTCGATCCCGATGCTGTTTTTCATGGGCGCTGGGAGCCATCTAAAGTAGCAGGGTGTCCGGATATATATGGGGATTGGTTATCCGAGAGGGTGATCAGTCCCCTTTTTCTTGCTTTCGCTCTTGCCGTGAGTTGCCCGCCGATTCCGGCGAGTCTTTGGGCTGAGTCGTCGTAGGTCCATCAGGCCTAACTGCTTGAGATTGAGGCCTAATCAGGCGAACGTGGCTTGACGGCTCTTGAATCGCAGCCGTATAGTAGCCACCTGCTAATCTGGGGGTGTGACCCCCGAAAGGGAACAACGTGACCCTACCTCAACCACGGGTATTGCAGAAGCTTGATGGGGCGCCATGGGAAATCGACCCCTACCTCAAGACCGGCGGCTACGACGCATGGCGAAAGTGTCTGAAGGACCTGACGCCCGCTGACGTGGTCGGAGAAATCAAAAAGGCCGGTCTGCGTGGGCGGGGTGGCGCCGGTTTCCCAACCGGTATCAAATGGGACAAGGTGCTCAATCATCGGGTGCAGGAGCGCTATTTCGTCTGCAACGCCGGTGAGCATGAGCCAGGGACCTTCAAGGACCGTCATCTCCTGAAACATATCCCACATCAACTGATCGAGGGCTGCCTGATCGCGTCACGAACAGTCAACGCGAAGGCGTCCTATATCTATGTGAACCATGAGTACGAGGAAGAAGAAGCGAATCTGAGGAAAGCCATTGCTCAGGCGCGTGAGCGCGGCCTGTTGGGGAAGAATATTCTGGGCACGGGTGTCGACTTGGATCTAGAGGTGTTCTCCGGTCACGGCAGTTATGTGGCGGGAGAAGAGACGGCGATGTTGGAATCGATGCAAGGGCGTCCTGCGATGCCCCGGCAGAAGCCGCCATTTTATCCCACGGACTTCGGCCTGTATGGGAAGCCGACGCTGGTCAACAATGTCGAAACCTTGTGCAATATCCCTCAGATTTTGAAGAATGGGGCCGCATGGTTCACTCAGGTCGGGACTGAGAAATGTCCCGGCACCATGCTCTTCTCGCTCAGCGGATCGGTCAATCGGCCTGGCGTGTATGAAATGCCGATGGGCGTCACGATTCGGGACCTGATCGAGACGTGCGGCGGGGGCGTTCCGAATGGACGGAAGATCAAGGCCGTGTTTCCTGGAGGCCCGGCGTTCTCAATGGTCACGGCCGACCAACTGGACCTGCCGATGGATTTTGATTCGCTCAAGAAGGCCGGGACCGGGCTCGGTTCGGCTGGAACTATCGTCATTGATGATGCGACCTGCATGGTGGCGGCAACCCTCAAGTATTCGAACTTTTTCAAGGGCGAAAGCTGCGGACAATGTCCTCCTTGCCGAATGGGTACGATCAATCTGGCTACGCTGGTCGAGAAAATTGAGCGAGGTGAAGGTAGCCAAAAGGATCTGGACTCTCTCCTGCAACTCTGCGGATTTGTGAAAGGCACGGGCTATTGTACGCTCATCACCGGCGCCGCAGTGTTGGTGCAGAGTAGTCTCCGGTTGTTCCAGCATGAATTTGAGGAACACATTCGACTGCAGCGCTGTCCGTTTCAGCCTGCGCACACCGGGGCCGGCGCGAAGAGCTAGAGGGGCTGTGGGATGCCGCATGTGAGTTTTCTCCATCCCCAGGGGCGCAGCGGGGAAGTCGACGCCAACCTCACACTGTTGGAAGCGGCCAAAGCGCTCGGTTTCCAACTGAATCATGATTGCGGCGGCAATGCGTCGTGTACGACCTGTCGAGTCGAGGTCCAGGCTGGCGGAGACAACCTGTCTGAAATCGATTTTGACGAACAGGATTTATTGGATCGCGAAGCCCTTTCAGAACCGTGGCATCGGCTTGGGTGCCAAGCGCGGGTGCTGGGTGATGTCGTGGTCAGAGTCCCCGAGACCAAATGGGCTCAACCGACGTCCTCGTCGTCGGGCCAGGGTGAGAAAAGAGGGGTCGGGCTTCCGTAAGTTCCCGCGAGATGGTAGAGTAAGACAACGTGCCGAACACGTAGACCAGAAGGAGGAACAACGATGGTAACGATTACGCAATTGGCCGAGCAGAAAATAAAAGAACTCATGACTGAGGAGAAGGACGTCGTCGGGCTGCGGATTTACGTCCGCGGCGGAGGATGCCACGGCTATCAGTATGGAATGGCATTTGAGTCGAAAATGGCCGATGACGATACGGTTATCGAAAAAGGTGATGTGAAGGTCATCATGGACTCCCAAAGTGCGCCGCTGCTGCAGGGGGCGGAAGTCGATTATGTCGATAGCTTGCAGGGGTCCGGATTCTCCATCAAGAATCCACAAGCGAAGACCACCTGCGGGTGTGGCAGCTCCTTCAGTGCATAAGACTTCCGGTGGCAGAGCCGGAATGTCGTGAGTTGAGTGAACCATCAAGCCGGGAGTGGCTCCCTTCCTAACGGGTAGCCCTCCCGGCTTGTTCGTTGTGTCAATCTGTCGGGGGTATTGCTCGGATGTCACAGGCTACCGTCACGCGCCGGTATCGGTTTTGCGCCGCCCATCGTCTGCATACCGACCAACTATCCGTGGAAGACAACCGGACCATTTTCGGCAAGTGCAACAACCCAAACGGACATGGGCATAACTATGTGGTGTTCGTCTCCGTGAGGGGGGAGATCGATCCCCGCAGTCACCAAGTGGTGGACGTATTGAAACTGGACGCCGTGGTCGAGCGGACCGTGGTGCGGCGTTTCGACCATCAGGACTTAAATCAGGATCCTGAGTTTGCGAGCCAAACGACGACGGGGGAAAACCTGGTCCTGCTGATCTGGAATCTGCTCGTGAACGAGATGCCGGCGGGACGGCTCGTCAAGGTCGGGGTGATCGAGACGCGAGACAACTACTTCGAATATTCCGGGTCCGCAGCGCAGACGCGGGCAGAAGATGGAGTGAGGCATGGCTAAAGTAGTTTCCGGATCCCGCGCCAGACGGTCGAAGGTGGCTGGCGAGGCGTCGGGTCAGGATCCGATTGAAGGGCTGATGACGCAACTCCTCGTGGAGTTGGGAGAAGATCCTGACCGAAACGGACTGCTGAACACACCGAAGCGTGTCGCCAAGGCTATGCGTTTTATGACGCAGGGTTACCGCCAAGATATCGATCACCTACTCAACGGAGCGCTCTTTCCCATCGAGTACGATGAGATGGTGATCGTGAAGGACATCGACTTCTTCAGTATGTGTGAGCATCACCTGCTTCCGTTCTTCGGGAAGTGTCACGTGGGATATCTGCCCAACAAAAAAGTCGTGGGCCTCAGTAAGATCCCACGAGTCGTCGATGCATTTAGCCGGCGGCTGCAAGTGCAGGAACGGTTAACGTTGCAGATCGCCGAAACGCTCAAGAAGAAGTTGAATGCCCATGGGGTGGCGGTAGTGATGGAAGCGCGGCACCTCTGTATGATGATGCGAGGCGTGGAGAAGCAGAATACGGTGGCGGTCAGCAGTTCCATGCTCGGCGTGTTTCGGACCCAGCAGCAGACGCGGGAAGAATTCTTGACGTTGATTCGCGGTAGTAGCGTGAGGGACGGAAATTAGTCGTTCACGCGCCCGGTGTGTTTGGTAGTCCCTCGACGAACCCCCGCAGCAGATCGTTAAAGACCTCAGGTTGTTCCCGATTACTCACGTGTCCGGCGGCTGGAATAACGGCCAGCCGGGCACCGGGGATTTCGCGCGCCATGAGCTCGGCGTCGGCGAGGGGAGTCGTGAAGTCTTCTTGGCCGATCACCACCAGCGTCGGGCAGGTGATGGTCCGGAGATGAGCCAGGGAGTCTGGACGGTCTGCCATGGCCATGAGGTCCACTAGAATGCCGCTCACTGGTGCCTGATGGATCGTCTCGCGCACGTAGGCCACCAATTCTGATTTGTGCTGCAGTGACGTCGTGCCGAGCAATTTCGAAAGCATGGTTTCCGCGACGGCCGTCGCTCCTTTCGTGTAAGCCGTTTGCGCCAGATGATAACGCCCCGTTCGTCCCTCTGCGCTATCGGCCTGGGCGCGGGTGTCGGCCAATATCAACGCCCGCAGTCGATGGCCGTATTTTTTAGAGAACGCTAGGCTGACATACCCGCCCATGGAGAGTCCGACCAGGACGGCTTGAGGAATGGCCAGGTGATCGAGCAGTGCTGAAACGTCATCGGCGTACTGGTCGAGTGAGAATGACCAGAGGGGGGCGTCCGATTCGCCGTGTCCACGGAGGTCGATGGCAATGGTTCTGAATTGCTGTGAGAGCGCGGCCACTTGCGGTGCCCACATGGAGCGATTCAACGGAAAAGCGTGAAGAAAGACCAGAGGGACACCCGTGCCATGGTCGTCGTACGCGAGTCTGATGCCGTTCACGTGAAAAAACATGATGCAATCCTTGCTGAACACGCCGCTCGATCGTTCGTAGCATTGCCGCGTGAGAGAAGCAAGAGCCTGAGTGATAGCAGAGCCTCAATTTGCGGTGATTCCGGTGCGGCGTATAGAATGACTGCGTTGCCGTGATGCGGAGTGAGAATGCAGGCCCACGATTCCACAGGCGATCTCTTTGCTGTCCCTCGGGGCTCGACCCCTGTCGGAAGGGTTCCATTGGCGGAACGCTTACGTCCGCGACACTTCGATGATCTGGTGGGGCAGGATGACGTGGTGGGGCCTGGCCGCCCGCTGAGGCAAGCGATCGAGGAGGATCGACTTTCATCGGTGATTTTCTGGGGGCCGCCGGGTTGCGGGAAAACCACATTGGCCGGGCTGGTGGCGCAGTATACGAAATCGCAGTTCGTGCCGTTTTCAGCAGTGACCGGAGGCATACCGGAGCTACGCGAGATTATCAAAGCCGCAGAGCAGCGGCGAGCCACGGGGCGGGCGACCACGCTCTTCGTGGACGAGATCCACCGGTTCAACAAAGCCCAGCAAGATGCCTTTTTGCCCCATGTCGAACGGGGAACGGTCGTCCTCATCGGGGCCACAACCGAAAATCCCTCCTTTGAACTGATCGCGCCCCTGCTGTCCCGCTCCCTTGTGGTTGTACTCCAGCCGTTGACAGGAGAGGCACTCGGCTCGATTCTCGAACGTGCCATTGCCGATTCGGAACGCGGCCTTGGTTCACTTCGGCTCACCATAGAGCCTGCGGCCCGTGAACGGTTGATTGCCTTCGGCAACGGCGATGCGAGGAGCTTGTTGACCACGCTGGAGTTTGTGGCCGGCCAAGCTCCAGTGAGCCGTGATGGCACGAGGACTATCGATGCCGAGCTCCTGGATACCGCGTTGATGGCTCAGTCACTGCGCTACGACAAGTCGGGCGAAGAGCATTACAATCTCGTGTCGGCCTACATTAAGAGCCTGCGGGATTCAGATCCGGATGGGGCGTTGTATTGGCTTGCGCGGATGCTGGAAGGTGGAGAGAACCCTCGATTCATTGCCCGCCGCATGGTGATTTTCGCGTCGGAGGATATCGGCAATGCCGATCCTCAGGCGCTGGTGATCGCCAATGCCGTCGCGCAGGCCGTAGAGTTCGTGGGACTTCCGGAGGCACAGATCAATCTGGCGCAGGGTACGACCTATCTTGCCTCCCGCCCGAAAGATAACGCGTCCTATGTGGGGTTACAGGAGGCACGTCGTGACGCTCGGCAATATGGCAACCTCGGTGTCCCGCTGCATTTGCGAAATGCCGTGACCTCGCTGATGAAGGACCTCGGGTATGGGAAGGGGTACCGGTATGTCCATGACGATCCGGCGGCCAGCCGCGATCAAGGCCACCTGCCCGATTCTCTGAAAGGCGCGCGCTACTATCGCCCTCGCACACCCTCCTCTGATAAAGAAAGGGGCTAGACAAACCTGTCGTTCCGGTTATACTGGGCGCCGAGGTGCCGATGCCGCGTCAGTCCCATTCAGCCGAGAGTGTCACCGAACGCCGAAAGTATGTCCGCGCGACCCTGGTTGGGTCGGCCCTGGTCTCGCCTCAGAGCGGCGCCAAGGGGTTCACGGCGGTGCTCAACAATGTCAATAAGATCGGCGCCGGACTGCATTCCAAAGAAACCCTGCCGATCGGCGCGAAGATTACGGTCTCGTTGGCGTTTCTTGACCCCCACCTCGTTGAGCAGCAGGAGAAATTGACTGCTACGGTGGCCTGGGCGAAACCGTGGGAGAAGGGGACGTTACTCGGGGTGGTGTGGGATGATCTGGTGACGAAAGAAAAAAACCGCTGGTTGTATTACTATCTTGAGGAGACGTTAAAGTCGGGGAATTAACCCGCCGCCGTCAGTTTCTCCCGCACGTCCTGCAACTCCTGCGACAACGACTCCCAGCGCGCAGTGAGCCGTTCCAGTTCTTTCTTCCAACTTTCTAGTTCTTGCTGGAGCTCTCCCCATCGACCATGTTCCCGATACAGTGCAGGATCGGCCAATTCCTGCTCCCGCGCTTTGACCTTCTGTTCCATGGTCGCGATCTCGGACTCCGCCCGTGAGACCTGCTTCTCGAGGCGTGCCTGCGTTTTGCTCAGGTCGCGCCGTTCACCGCCCTGAGATTTCGGTTGCACTTGCGAGGTCATGGCCTTCGTGGGGCCGGCGGATTTGTCCGCTTTGGCGGCGGCAAGCTCCGCGCTGCTTTCCTTGATCGATTCGAATTCCTGCGCTTTTTTCCACAGATAATATTCGTAGTCACCCAAGTAGTTCTTGGCCTGGCCGTCGTCCACTTCCACGATGAGGGTTGCGACGCGGGCGAGGAACGTCGGATCGTGGGAGATAAAAATGATGGTCCCGGGAAAATCCGTCATGGCGTCGGTCAGCATATCGACCGACGCGGGGTCGAGGTGGTTGGTCGGCTCGTCGAGCAACAGGGTATTGGCCGGTTCCACCAGCATGCGCGCCAGAGCCACGCGGTTGCGTTCGCCGCCGCTGAGGGCCTTGATCGGTTTTTTCTGGTCATCGCCTGAAAATAAAAATGCCCCGGCAATGCCGCGGAGGAAATTCGTTTCCGCCTGGGCCGAGACCTCGGCGAGGGATTCGAGAATCGTGTCGTCCGGGTTCAACGATTCGGCCTGATGCTGGGCGAAATAGTGGAGGGTGACACCGTGTCCGACATGGCGTGAGCCCTTTTCAAACGGCAGTACACCGGCGAGCATCTTGAGAAGCGTGCTTTTGCCGGCGCCATTCTCACCTACCAGCGCGATGCGTTGCCCGCGTTCCACCGCGAAATTCAGGGACTGGTAAATGATCTTTTCGCCGTAACTCTTGGCCACGCCCTTCAGCTCCAACACGTGGCGGCCGCTGGCTGCCGGCAGGGGAAACTTAAAGCGCACGCGCTTGGTGTCGCGTTGCCGCTCAATCAGCTTGACCTTGTCCAGTTGCTTGATGCGCGACTGCACCTGTTTGGCTTTATTCGCCTGGTATCGAAAGCGGTCGATGAAGTTTTGGACGCGAGCCACTTCCTTGCTCTGGCGGTTCGCGGCCGCTTCAATCTGGGCGTCCCTGGCGGCGCGTAGCTCCTGAAACTTCGTGTAATTGCCGCGGTACTCCTGCAGTGTACGATCGCGGAGTTCCCAAATGTGTGTGGCGATGCTATCGAGGAATTTCGTGTCGTGGCTGATCACCAGGAGCGTGAGATTGGAGTCGAGCAGAAACCGTTCAAACCACCGCTGGGTTGGTTTGTCCAAGTGGTTGGTCGGCTCGTCCAGCATGAGCACGTCGGGGTTCGAGAGGAGCAAATGTGCCAGGGCGACCCGCATGCGGTATCCACCGGAGAGATTTTCAATCGGGCGCGAAAAGTCAGCGACGGAAAAACCCAGCCCCATCAGGATGCGTTCGGCCTCATGTTCGGGGTACATGTCCCGGTGCACGGCATCGAGCACAGTCTTCCCGACGATGGTTTCCAATTCTTGCGGGAGATAGCCGACGCGCAGTCGCGGGCGTTTGCGAATGGTGCCCTTGTCGGGAGATTCCTCACCCAAGATCATCCGGAACAGCGTGGTTTTTCCGGCTCCGTTCGGGCCGACAAGACCCACGCGCGCACCGGGACGCAGGTGAGCCGTGGCTCCTTCGAGCAGGACTTTGGTCGAAAATTGCTTATGGACGGACTCAAGCTGAAGCATGGATCAGTATCACTCGGTGTATGGGGTGACGCGTTCGACGAGGAATCCGCTATGGAATGTCAGCGTTCGTGGATGCGCCGGTTGGCGGCCACGCCTTGACTGATGGAGAGTGGATATCCCCGCAGACATTCGGAATGTTGGCCGGACAAGCTTGATTTGGTGGAGCTGGCCGGGATTGAACCGGCGACCTCGTGAATGCCATTCACGCGCGCTCCCAACTGCGCCACAGCCCCACGCAAGCTTGCATCTGTATGTGCACAGGCACCGGAAACACGAGCACGGGTGCAGATGTAACTCTGCAATCTAGCACGGCCGGTTTTTGTCAGTCAAGAAAAGGGTGGGGAGACGGCGATGCGCCGTGCCCTGTTATGCTCGCGCCACGCGCGGCCGTGGAAGGCCCTCGTTGGACGCGCGCAGACAAAAGGGCGCGGCACATGCCATCTTGGGGAGCAGAGATAAGCAGTGAAGCCCCCAAGTGTTTGCGCGTTTGGCGGAAGAGCAGGGATCAGGAGATGGGTTCAAGACATGGCCAGATGTATCTCGTTTCGGAAAGAAAAGAAGTGCGGTTGCGGCGCACGGGCGAAAGCTCCTGCCTGAAAACGTTGCTTGACAAACCGGGAGGCGAATCCTACCATGATGCCCTTCCGGCTCTGATCAGTACGCGGTCAGGGCTTTTTTTTCGAGCGCAGCAAGGTCAGGAAGGAGCAGAGGCAGCGAACAATGGCGAATCTCGTCATCATCGGCTCCCAGTGGGGCGACGAAGGCAAAGGGAAGATTGTCGACATTCTTGCGAAGGATGCCGATATGGTCGTGCGGTACCAGGGTGGGTCCAATGCCGGCCATACCGTCATCAATGCGCGGGATACGTTCATCTTCCATCTCATCCCATCCGGCATTTTGTATCGAGGCACGCGGTGTCTCATCGGGAACGGCGTCGTGGTCGACCCAGGGGCCTTGATCGAAGAAATGGACCATTTGCAAGGGCAGGGCGTGAAGATCGCGAAGAATTTTGCCGTCAGTGACCGTGCGCACTTGATCCTGCCCTATCATAAAGCGATTGATAAAGCGTCCGAGCAGTCGAAGGGCGTGCGTCGCATTGGCACCACCGGGCGCGGCATCGGTCCCTCCTACGGGGATAAAATGGCGCGGATCGGGATTCGAATGGGTGATTTGCTGAACCCTCCGCTGTTCAAGCAGAAGCTCGAAGAAAATCTTGTCGATATCAATTGGTTGTTGGAACAACTCCACAAGGTGGACTGTTTCGAGTTGGAAAAGGTGTATCAGCAGTACATGGGCTATGCCGATCGATTGAAGAGTTACATCATCGATACGACCCTGGTCGTCAATAAAGCGGTGGATGCCGGCAAGACAGTCTTGTTTGAGGGCGCTCAGGGCACCCACTTGGATGTCGATTTCGGTACCTACCCCTACGTGACCTCATCGAGTTCATCGGCTGGCGGCGCCTGCACGGGAACCGGCGTGGGGCCCACGAAAATCGATGCTGTCATGGGGATTACCAAAGCCTACACCACGCGCGTCGGCAGTGGTCCATTTCCGACTGAATTAACTGACGAAGTGGGCGGTTGGTTACAGGAGCGCGGGAAAGAATTCGGTGCGACGACGGGGCGTGCTCGCCGATGCGGCTGGTTCGACAGCGTCATTGTGCGTCATGCCACCAGAGTGAATGGTTTGGCGTCGCTGGCCGTGACCAAGTTGGATGTGTTGGATGGATGCAAGGAGCTCAAGATCTGCACGGGCTATCGCGTGAATGGCAAGCTTCATCGAGAGATGCCGTCAGACTTGCAGGCGTTGACGAATTGCGAACCGGTGTATGAGCGGGTGCGTGGCTGGAGTGCCCCGACCACCGGCGTGACGACCTACAAAAAATTGCCTGCAGAGGCCAAGCGTTATCTCGCGAGGATTGAAGAGTTAGCTGAGTGCCGGATCGATATGATTTCCACCGGCTCGCGGCGTGATGAAACCATCATCCTCAACAATCCGCTTAAGGCCGGTCGCCGTATCCAGTCGAAACGTTCACGATAGGTATTGTATCATTCCGGCGACGGTGACTCGCCGTAGCGAACGGTCATGCGTCAATGGTATGATCCTTCCCGCCACGAGTCCAGACTGATAGTCGTGGCCCGCCGTGTGTTGGAGAGTCGGTAGCTCAGTCGGTAGAGCATCGCCCTTTTAAGGCGAGGGTCCTGGGTTCGAATCCCAGCCGACTCACCATTCAAATCAATGACTTCTGCAGTTTGCCCCACTGCCGCCTTAGTCTCATAGGACAATCCATAGGACAACGGATAGGCTTTTTCGAGTCCTTCCACGGCGGATCTCAGCTTTCGATCCCACTCCGGACCCCCATGTGAATAGTTCGCGGTCATGCCGGGCATGCGATGGCCAAGGAGCGCCTGCCGCACTTCGTAATCCACCCCGATGCGCTGGAGTCTGGTCGCGAACGTATGCCGAAGGTCGTGAAAGTGCAGATCGTGAATTCCGACTCGGCGACAGGTTTCACTCCAATATTCCTTAAATGCCCGCTGGTGCGTCCAATGGCGAAAGACACGGCCATCGGCAAGCGAAGGGATCTCAGCGCCTAAGGCAAGTAAGGCCGTGCGGTTCAACGGTACTTCTTTTGGGGTGCCCTTAATACGGCTTGCGGCGGGGGGGAGACACAGCCAATATCCATCTTCTCGCTTCTTCACCCACGACCGTTCGATCTCCAGAATTTTCCCTTCTCGTAGACCGACGGAGACGGCTACCTGAATAATGCGCCAGAGCTCTTGCCGGCATTCGAGCTTCGTCGGATCGTTCTCCCGCATCTTGCTGATGAGAGCCAGTTCCTCTGGTTCTGCGATTCTGGTTCGTTTTTCTGCGTCAGGTAGTTCGACATGCTTCAACGGGTTTCTGTCCAATTTCTCATAGCGCACGGCCACATTCAGAATCCGATTGAGCACCTGCCATTCACGCCGGACAGTGCCGGCCGTCGCTCCTTCGTCTAATCGTGCCTTCACATATCTGAGACCATCCTCCGGTTTGAGCGACGCGAGCGGCTGATGTCCAAAACGATGACTGCAGGGGAAGTCGTTTCTGACGCAGGCATGGCACGATAGAATGTGATTCTCCAAAATGCCTTTTGGTCGTGTGCGATCGATCCGCTTTTTAACTTCGAAGGCCTGCCAATACAACGGCAACACATCCCGTAGCGTCAGGAGCGAACGCGGTTTCTCGACCTCTTGCGTTTGAATTCTATGAATGAGTTCGATGGCACACTGTTGTGCTTGATCGGGCGAGAGGTCATAGCCGAGTAGGGGACGATACCGTTGCCCCTTCCACCGGAAATAGAGGTCAAAGGCGATCCCTTTGGTCGTGCGTCGCTTGGTAATCGTATAGGCCATGGGTCATCCCCGATATTTTGGGTTCCGATGGTAAACACTGGCAGTGGCGCTGTCCAGTGGGAAAACTGGCCCATTCGTCGCGGTCTCCATCGCTCTCACCTCGCCGTGTTTCACCCATGCCATCAGTTCGTCTTTGAAGAATCTGACTTCCCGTGATCCGGGCATGCGATGCCGGGGGATATCCTTTCGCTGATACAGCGTGGATTTCGACACGCGCAGATAGACCGCTGCTTCGGCCAGGGTCATGATTTCCAACGTCGCGCTGGCTTGCCGTTCCTGATTCATTCTTTTCCCGCTTTCACTGAAACGCCTTTGTACCGTCCGGTTTGGGTTGAGGAGTGAGCCCCCAGTGGTCACGACCCGTGGCCGGGGGAGCAGCGGACTGGCCTTCCTGGTCCCCTCCGTGCCGGTCTCCGCCCCTTCAGGCCTGCCCGCTGCGAGAGCCCCGTGCCGTCTCCTTCGTTACGCCCCACCCTTGGTTTGTGAAGGGTGGGGCTAGAACATAATTTTAGAAGGAGGCGGACATGTCCGTTGAAAGTTCTCTCGGTTCCTCGAACGGTGGACGGCCACTGAACCCGGTTCGAACATACGGTGTCCCTCGGTACCGCGTCACGCTTGTGCGGGAAGGCCGTGCCATTCCGGTTACTGAGTCGGTCCACACGTCGGAAGGCGCCGTGGCCATCCTCCGACCGTTGTTTACCGGTCTGGACCGCGAGCAATTTCTGATCTGCGGTCTCGATGCGAAACATGGTCTGATCGGGATCAATGTTGTCTCCACCGGGTCGCTCAATCTGACCATTGTCCATCCGCGTGAAGTATTTAAACCCCTGATCCTCATGAATGCCGGCGCCTGGCTCTGTGCCCACAATCATCCCTCCGGCGACATCACCCCAAGCCCAGAAGATCGCGTCTTGACCAAACGTCTCCGCGAAGCTGGAGACTTGTTCGGTATTCCATTGCTGGATCATCTCGTCCTGGCCGAAGAACGCTACTATAGCTTCGCCGACCAGGGCTGGCCCGGCGCTTAGCGCAGCAGCCGCAACACCCAGGCCGCTCCTGCGGCCACGAGTGCCAGGCCAATTGCTGCCGTTCCCCAGGCGACCAGGTCAGTAGCCAGCGCATTGCCGATGGTGTGAATCTGTTGCGCCGTCATCCTTAAACTCCTTTGCCGTCACACTGCTCGTGCTGTCATGTGCTGCGAGAAAGGAGGCAGGCTGCTGCCAGCCTGCCTCGATGGGCCTTACCCGCCCACAATCGCCTTCACGCGTTTAAACGCGTAGATGGCCAATGCCACCCCAATCAGGGCCGCCGCCCACAAGAGCAGATCGGCCCGCACCGTGGCCACATCCGCCGACACCGGAAACAACTGCGCCTGCGACAACGCCGGCACGCCCAAGGCGAAGACCAACGCCGTCAGGAACCCGGTGAGTCCCTTCACCCATCCCACACCCTTCATAGAGCACCTCCTTGTGCTATCTGGTGGATTCGTCCACCCGCGCCGCCGGAATACTCGCCGACGGTCGAGTGCCTCAGTGACTCTGAGGCAGAATCAGTTTGATGATCAGCCCCACGGCAAATCCGCCGAGCCAGAAGATCGCCGTGAAATAGGTCATCGCCTCAATCGCCGGCAGGTCCATAGAACACTCCTTCGCCAATCACCCGCATCGCGCCGTCCTCATAGACTTCGGAGACCATCAGGCCATAGCGCCCGGTAATCTGAGCAGCCGTCAGAATCTCGCCGCTGTCCAACAAGTAGCGCCAGCCTTGGCGATTCGCAGACGAACCGGCACCGCCAAGGATTCGCACCGTTCGCTTCGGTGGAACCAGAGTGGCTGCAGAGGGGACAGACGCACCGAAGGGATTCACGAAACTCCCCGGCGCCGATGCGGCGGAAGATGGAGGCAGAGTCGCAGTCCCACTAAGTCCAGCCGACGAAATGCCCTTCGTGCTGTTCAGGGACGACCAAGGACGCCAGGCCATGAGGCCAATGGCGAACAGGCCCGCGGCAATTCCGATGGCGATGCGCGCCGATTTGAAGATCGTATGACTCCGCTTCTCTTCCTGGATCGCCGCCGAGGCATAGCTGGAATAGTAGGCGTAGATTGCCGGTGAGTACGTGCCCACGAAGGCGCGAATCGTCTCGTGATCTTCCGGATTGCCTCGCACCTTGCCCTGATACTTTTTCGAGAGACCCACAAAGGCCAGCTTGCGAAACTTCACCGTCGCTTCGATCAATCGGGTGACGCCCTGCGACATCTGGCGAAAATCCTGACTCATGAGCAGAATATCCACGCCGTAATGCCGATGGGTTTCGAGCCAGCGCAACAGCCCCGGCTCGACCTTCTGCATGGACCGGAACACGGTCTGCGCCTCATCGATAATGACCGCCGACCCAGGCTCGACATGGGGAAACGCTTGCAAGACTTCGACGGAGTCTTTCCAAATCGTAATCTGTTGTTCGAGTGTTTCCAGATCGATGCCCGTAAAGAGTGCGAGCCGATCCAGATAAATCCCATCCACCGAGATATAGAGTCGTCGTCCTTGCCTCACCCAGGGTAAGAACTTCTCGCAGATTGCGTGATAGGACTTCCCGGAGCCCGGCACGCCTTCATACAGTTCGATCATCGACTACGCCTCCAGAGCAGCCAGAGGGTTCCCGCGAAAAGGGCCGTCCATCCATAGGCTAAGATCGACGGTATCGTTTTCATGAACCCCACCGCACAAATGGAATCGTTTGGAGAATGAATCGGGTTCCCATGGCGCTCGCCACAATGGCCAGCGCTTGGCTCATCCCCGTCGCGCCCAGCACCCACGCGTATTGATCGGGAATCACCGGCAGCGTGAGCCCTGCCGTGCCGATTGTGCTCAAGGTGCTGTCCGCCACGGAGAGTACCGAGTCCCAAATGCCCAGGCCCCAATCCGTGAGCGAGAAGAAGAACTCCTGCAGCCAGCAATAAATAAGCGTCAGAATGGCCGTCATGTGGTCTGGCCTCCGACAAAGATGATGCGATAGGCGGCAAAAGACGCAATGGCGATCACGAGCGTGCGGAGCACCGTGAAGAACCAGGCCCACTGGTTGAAGTCCACTTGCTGATTCCCGAACAAGACCGAAGGCAACGCGATCACCGGCAAGGTCGAGGGCCAGGTCAGCGATTTGAGTAAGTTGAGAGCGCTGAGCAAGCCACTACTGGCCCAGACTGTCTGATGGGCTTGCAACACCGTTCCGAACGTCCGGCTCTCGTGTGATCCCCCGGCACAAGAGGTGGTCGCTTGCGTCTCTTCGTGCTGCGTGGTGGAGCCGTCCGGATTCTGGGTCGTGGTGGTGGTCGTCGTGGTGGTTTGTTGCTGCGTATTCTGTTGTGGCGTGGTTCCCGGCGGTGCCACATGATCGGCCACGATGATATCGCCGGCGGGGATGGGCTTCGGCTTCACCGTCGTCGGCATCTCAGTGGGAGTGACCGGTTGTGAAATCGTCGTGTCTGCAGGCTGTGTCGCCCCATTCAGGCCAACCGGATTCGTATGAGATTCGATCGATTTGGGATCGCTGGCCGGCAGGCCTCCGACATAATTCGCCGCTTGTTGAGGCGTGGGCGGGATGAGGGCATCCTGAAGTGGTGGCGCACTTCCGGGAATGCCGACCCGATGACAAACATAGAGCGTCTGGCCGCCAACGGGTGGACCATTGACGAAGAAATTGCCGGGAAAGAAGACGGCGGTACTCACACTTTGAAACGGGCCCACCATCCAATCGTGCTGATACTCCGTATCGATGGCGCAGAGGGGCACATTGGTCGTGCTGAATTGAATGCTGGCGTTCGGATAACTCGCATTGCCCGGTGACGAAGACCCCATACCGGGAAAGGTCTGCGTCCCGGCATTGGTCGTCGTGACTTGCCAGCCCCCGGGGGTTGAGGCGGCAGTTTTGATCGCGGCGAGATCAGGCTGCGAGTAATACATTTGAGCCAGCACTAATCCGCCGGCCACACCTAAGGCTGCCCAGCCGACTGGACCGGCGACGAGCCGAAGCGCAAAGGAACTGGCAGACGGGGCTACAGCCGCCGATGCCACTTGGGTCGCTAAGGCTGAGCGTTGCGCAGCCAGATAGGCAATCCGTTCGGCTTGGGCCACCACACGCGCATATTGCGTGGTCTCAAGAGCGAGAGATTCGGCTGGTGCCAGACAAAACGACACGAACAGGAGCGAGATCAGCCCGAGATAACCCATGAGAGAACATAGTTTCATAACCGTCCGACTCCGAGGCCGGTGAGGAAGGCCAGTAATAAGACCGCGACGAGAATAATCGTGAGATCCACTGGCCTTCCTCCCTCTGCCGTTATTTCAAAACTTCCAATCCATATAGGTCGAAGAAGACCCGTCCGGTCTGTTCGAATTTCCGCACTTCGATCGAGACTTTCGCTTGCTTGCCCTCGGCTTGCTTGCAGGCTTCGATCAAGGGCATCTGATCGTCCGGAATCCCCAATCGAAGCACCCCCGGATCTCGGCCCTTCACATAGAGATCCACCGATCGGTACACTTTCCCCTCCCGACTTCTCCGTTCCACATACCCCTGCACCGCCCCCTCTGCTTTGACTTGCATCCTCGTGCCCTCCTGAATGATGAATTGAACTCGGATCAGCCAAGCGCCTGACCCACACGCCCCGGCCTTCAGACCGGACTTTTGGAATGAAGCAAAATTCCGAATCGCATTCCCGACAGCTCAGATACAGGGCGCCCTGTTCCCACTTGCACCGACAGCCCCTCGCGCCACATCCCGGACACATGCGTTGCCACCCTCCGTCACGAAATTGTAAGGACATAGGGTGTCCCTCTCCTCCGTTCTTTCAGCAGGGCATAATGCTTCTGCTTCCATTTTTTAGTCCCCGCATAGATCAGCTCCGTCAAAAATTGATCGCCTCGACAAGCCACCACCACGGCCAGCATCGAACTGACTGATTGCGCGAGCCAGGCGGCCACGTCATCTAGCCGTTGTTGAATCCGTTCGACCACGAGCCGGCATCGTCTGAAGCCTTCGGTGAGGCCTGCCCACCAGGCGAGGAGGGGAGCCCGATACTTTTCATACGATTCGGCTTCTCTGGTCGTCTCTCGGAAATCCACATAGGAGCGGAGCACGCCGACCAAAAAGGCCCGCCAGTCCTCTGAATCGAGTGTCAGTAACGCTTTCGCGCAGGCTTGGCCTCGATCCTGTTTGAGTTCCATCTCCCAGCGGACTCCGTATGAGGCCGCGTCTTCCCGGCCCTTGGCTTGGAGTTCCAGCCGTTTGTCATAGACCCGCAGCATGCTTTGACTTTCCCGACTGCCGAAGTAGAGTGTCTCGCCGGTCCGGACTCCCTCGCGATGATTCGACGCTTGGATCACTTTGAATTGCTTGGACCGGCTCACGACCTGTCCGGCTTCCACGGCTTGCCGAACCGTTTCGACTGCGACAGTCGCCTCCCGGTCGTCCAGGGCAACATCCACTCGTGTCACATGGCCTTTCTGGGCAAAGATCCACGCCAAGATGGTTTTCAGCTTGGTCTCATCCCACTGGGAAACAATCCCGGCTGAGAGATCCACATGCACTTCCTTCGGACTGCGAGGAGCACCCGTCCCTAGTTTCCCCACGCCCGTCTTGCCCTGCGTCATCAGTCTCGCGACGGGATACCCACGAAACCCTGTCTCACTCTGGAACCAGTCCCCACCAATCGTCTTAATGACCTCGTCCACCTCAGCCTTCGGGAGGGTGAAGGCCAGCCAGTCGATGGTTTGAGTGAATCCTCCTGACACTGTCATTTCTTCCTCCTTGGGGTCCGTGCGATAGACGCCCCCGTCTTACCAAGTCGGGGGCGGGTCCGCTGCGCGCGCCGCCGGCTGGCGCCGCCGGTCGCGCTGCGCGGTCCCTGTTTCTGTGTGGAGAAAGGAGACTGTCCGTGCCCGTTGCCCTGCATCGCTTCCTTCACCCGTTCGAGGTCAAAGCGCACGAACCGGCAGATCCGTTCCACCGGGATCTCGCCCTTGCGGTAGGCACGGCGAATGGACTTCACGCTGATCTGTAAGATGGCCGCGAGTTGATCGATTGTTAACAACAAGGCTTTCATCGCATCTCCTCTCAAGTGGTACCCGCTGCGCACGGTGTCGACCTTACCGAGGCGCACGTGGGTGGTGAAAGAGCCTGTTCGTGGACACTGGGGGACAGAAGGGGACAGGAAGGGACAGTAGTTTCAGGCGACTATGTATCGTGATTCGAGGGGACTCATGAAGTGTCTGGCAGTGATCGGATCATATGCGCCCCCACAGCTTTTGATCTAATGTTCACGGAAGCCGCTCTAGATCAATCAAAGTGACGACCGTGCTTTTCAGCTCGGAAAACCGACTATGAGAAGAGGACTTCAGAATCATTCCGACGAACTACGTACACGCGCGATTCCCCGTCGCGTTTTTATTCAACAATTATCCCTAGGGCCGAAAAACTACCGCTAGGGCCGGATGGCTCTATCTGGAGGCCATTGCTTACTTTGTGATGATGACCATAAACAACTAGGCCCACCGGTTTAGTGCAAAGTCAGTGCGAAAAAAAATGGCCTGCAACGTGGCTGAATGACTAGTAACACGCCATGTGCGACGATCGGGGCACGGGAACTGGTGCAAAAAATAGGCGTGAGAGAGGCAAGAAACGATAGGACAAATCTGGAAGTATGGATCAAAGTAGATTTGATCGAACAGAGCCGTGTGCACCGAGTGGGCGAGTCAGAAGGCAGACCGTCTTTGACCACGGCGAAGGACGAGGTCGCGCAATTCTTCCTGATTATTAAGTAGATCCTAAACAAAATTTGTGATTTGAGGCCTTTTCCCGTCGAATCTGGTGATTTTGTTGAGGGAAAGGGGTATTCTTCGGCGGCCTAATCAGCCATATCGATGGTCATCAAAACCCTATGCTGCTAAATCAGCTCAAACCAAACATCATTGTCAGGGGCGCGATCTTTCCTGAACCGGTTCAAGTAATTGTCGTTGTGCCGATGGGCGAGTCCGTAAAGCTTATCGGGAAAGGGCTTACATCTGGCAAGGTCCACGAACCGATTCTTAATGCTGAACAGCTTGCCGGACTGGAAGCTACCCCTGAGAAGGAGCCGTTCGATGGGGACCCACACAAGTTCAGGCTGGGTATCGAAGCGCTTCGTTTAGAATTAGCCTATGAATACGACCCTTACTTCTCCCTTTCGATCGCTCGGGTAGATCCGCTCCCGCACCAGCTCGAAGCAGTCTACGACTACTTCATAAAGTTGCCGCGCATCCGTTTCCTGCTTGCTGATGATCCAGGGGCAGGGAAAACTATCATGGCTGGCCTCTTGATCAAGGAGTTGAAGATTCGCGGTCTCGTGAAACGCACCCTCATTGTCACTCCGGCGAATCTCTCCTTTCAGTGGCAGCGTGAAATGAAGGACAAGTTCCGGGAGAATTTTGAGATTGTCCGGAGCGATGTCTTACGGGCGAACTACGGCACCAATCCCTGGCAGGAAAAGAATCAAGTCATTACCTCGGTGTCCTGGGTCTCGCGTATCGAAGATGCCAAGGAAAGCCTTCTGCGTAGCCATTGGGATCTCATAATTGTCGATGAAGCGCACAAGATGAGCGCCTATAGTGCCGAGAAGAAGACCCTGGCCTACCAGCTAGGCGAAGCCTTGGCAGACATGACCGATCACTATTTGCTGATGACCGCCACTCCGCACAAGGGAGATCCACAGAACTTTTGTTTGTTCCTCCAGCTCCTTGATCGAGACGTGTATGGGGATGTGAAGAGTCTGGAAGAAGCCATGCGGCGACAGGAGGCTCCTTGCTATCTCCGGCGGGTGAAAGAGGCCTTGGTCACGTTTCCTGATCCAGATACAGGCAGGGTCAAAGCACTCTTTACCAAGCGGCGGGTCCGAACATCGGAGTTCAAGATTGATGATGAGGAATGGGATTTCTACGACGCCTTGACTCGGTATGTAGAGGATCAATCGATCAAAGCGTCAGCCGATGATTCAGCGAGAGGCCGAGCCCTCGGCTTCACTATGGCGCTGTTGCAGCGTCGGTTTGCTTCGAGCGTCTATGCTGTCCGACGAACGTTGGAAAGGATGAAGGAGAAACGCGAGAAGATCCTTGCCGATCCCCAGGGGTATCGGCAGGAACAAATTCTTAAGAATGTGCCTGATGATTTTGACGATCTACCTGAAGAAGAACAGCAGGATATTATCGCCAGCCTTGAGAATGTTGTGGCGTCAGTGGACCCAGCGGCGTTGAAAGAGGAGATTCTCCAACTCACCAAACTCATTGATCAGGCACGTCTGCTGGAACAACGAGAAGTAGAGTCCAAGCTTGTCAGATTGAAAGAGGTGATCGCCGAACGCGGCGTCTTCCAAGACCCGAAGATGAAGCTACTTATCTTCACGGAACACAAAGACACTCTGGACTTCCTCGTCGGCAAGCTCCGCGAGTGGAAGCTCACAGTGACCCAGATTCATGGCGGCATGAAGATTGGGGATCGCGACACACCAGGCTCACGTATATATGCGGAACGGGAGTTTCGGGAGGAGTGTCAGGTTTTGGTGGCGACAGAAGCGGCAGGGGAGGGTATCAACCTCCAATTCTGTTGGCTCATGGTGAACTATGACATTCCCTGGAATCCAGTTCGTCTCGAACAACGGATGGGCCGCATCCATCGGTACGGCCAAGAAAAAGACTGCCTCATATTTAACTTCGTCTCGACCAATACACGTGAGGGGCGAGTCCTTCACAAACTGTTCGAGCGCATAGGGAAGATTGAGGACGATCTCGATCCTAAGCGTACTGGCAAGATTTTTAATGTCCTGGGCGAAATCTTTCCTGCCAATCAGCTAGAACGCATGGTTCGAGATATGTATGCCCATAACCTCACGGAAGAAGTCATCAAAAGCAGAATCATTGAGCAGGTAGATACGGAGCGATTCCGAAAGATCACCAATTCTACGCTCGAAGGCTTGGCAAAACGCGAGTTGAACCTGTCCGCCATCGTAGGCAAATCCGCGGAAGCGAAAGAGCGGCGGCTAGTACCGGAAGTCATCCAGGATTTCTTCCTTCACTCCGCTCCTTTAGCAGGAATCCATCCAAAAGAAACGGCCAAAGGGCAGCAGGCCTTCCGCATTGGGCGGGTTCCCCGGACGCTCTGGCCGATTGGGGAGAAGCTCGAACCGCGATTTGGGAAGCTCGGTCGAGAGTACAAACACGTCGTGTTCGATAAGCGGATGTTGACGGAGGACCCCACACTCGAATGGATCACGCCAGGGCATCCCCTCTTTGAAGTCGTGCGAGATGACGTATGGGATCGAGTCCAGAATGACCTACGTCAGGGGGCAGTATTTTTCGATCTCCACAGCAAAGCACCGGCCCGACTCGATGTGTTTTCAGCCGCTATTCGAGATGGACGAGGAAATGTACTCCACCGACACCTCTTTGTCGTTCAGACGGGTATTGATGGGGCCATGAGCATCCGACAACCCACTATCTTTTTAGATCTCGCCTTGGCTCCGGTGGGTACGGCAGTTCCTGATGATGATGGACTGCCAGGTCGTGATCGAGTCGAACGAGTTCTGGTTGAGGAGGCTTTGCAGCCCTTCCTGAATGCAATCACTGTGCAACGGGCAAAAGAGATCGAGACCATTTCTAAGCACATGGAAATCAGTCTCAATGAGCTGATTCATCGTCAAAACTTACGAATGGGTGATTTGCTGGAAAGTCACAGGACGGGAGATGCGAGCCCGCTACTAGCGGCGAATATCAAGACCACAGAGGATCGTTTAGATGAATTGAACGGTCGTCTAGAGCGCCGAAGAGATGAACTTCAGCAGGAGCGACGGTGCACGATCACCGACATCCATCACCACGGACGAGCATGGGCACTACCTCATCCAGAACGGACCTCCCCTCGTATTGCCCCGATGGTTCGTGATGAAGAAATTGAGCATCTCGCTGTGCAAGCAGTGATCGCGCACGAGGAAGCGCGAGGGTGCAGGGTGGAGAGTGTGGAGGCTGACAATCGCGGCTTTGATCTAATTTCGCGGAAGCCGCATCCTGAAGATCCACAAACAGTCATTGAGGTGCGGTTTATCGAGGTCAAGGGGCGGTCGGTCGTCGGAGAATTGGCGCTGACAACGAATGAATACAAGACAGCGGAACGCCTAAAGAATGACTATTGGCTATATGCCGTCTTTAATTGCGGATCCACACCGGAAATTCATGTGGTCCAAGACCCTGCACGGCTCGGCTGGGAACCGCTAGTGAAAATCGAACACTATCATGTCGCGGCGAAGGAGATTCTCGGCGCTGCAGCGGAAAAGAGTGCCGGTTCATGAGCGCGTTTTCGGTTGCCAATGACCTCACATTGACCAGATTGATCAGCCAGGCGCAGCGGCGCGTCATTTCCTTATCTCCAGCTGTGAGCAATGCTGTAGCTGAAGCTCTGGTGGCGTGCCTGGAACGCCTCGGCTCAGAAGCCGTTTCAATCACCCTCGATGTCGACGCGGAGGTTTATAGGCTGGGTTACGGTGATCGCAAAGCCTTGGCGCTTCTCTACGACGCGACGCGAAAACATGGAAAGCCGCTGACGCGTCATCCGGGGATTCGTGTCGGCCTCCTCATCGTAGATGATGCCATGATGATCTATGCCCCAACGCCCTTGCTGATCGAAGCCGGCCAACGGGAGCCCTTTGCACCGAATGCGGTAAGTCTTGGACCACCGCCCTCTTCTGTTATCCGGGAGCTTGGCCTTGGGGAGAGTGCGGTAAAGGACCAGACCGTTGGCCTCGATATCGCCTCGGCGGGCACAATCCAGCATGTTTCTAATGATCTAGAGCGAAACCCTCCACAGAAGTTCGACATTGCAAGAACAGTACGAATATTCAATGCGCATTTTGAGTTCGCAGAATTCGAAATGGTCGGAACGTCTATCAGCCGAAAAACCGTTCCCATCCCAAGCAAGCTTATGGGGTTTGCCGGTGATGAAAAAACAAAGAATCTCTTGAAGGCATCTTTCCAGGTTGTCGAATCAAGCGACAATCTTTCCGGCAAACACTTAGAGCACGACAAAGCTCTCATCGCCAAAATGTTTCTTAAATCATTACCTGGCTATGGCAATGTGATCCTTCGGGCACGCAAAGCTGAATTTGAAAAGGAAGTGGAGAAACTTCGCAGTGCCGTCACTGCGTTCGGAGTGGAGATCAAGGAGAAGTTACAGACCGCGATGGATCGAAACCGCGAAGCTTTGCGGGAGGCTCTCCTTCCCAGCCTGCTGAAGAATCCTCCGGAAGAGTGGACAATGTCAGATCGGTCAAAGCCCGATAACCAGAGGCTCAGCCAATTACTCGATGATGAGCTATGCCGGGCATTTGGAAGAGCCGACCGATTGGTTGGCAAGATGAATGTCAAACTTGTTTTCAAGGGTGTGACCTATGAGTCTCTGAAGGATCAGCGATTCACTGAGATAGCGAAGAAGGCATTTCCGAGTCTCAAAACACTCCTCGACGAATATAACGCCGCCGAAGGACAACCTGAATGAGACCCTCGTATCCCAAACGCCTTATCGAAGTGGATCTACCAATAAAGCGGATCTCCGCTCACGCGCGCCGGGAAAAGTCCATCCGGCATGGGCATATCTCCACCCTCCACATTTGGTGGGCGCGTCGGCCATTGGCTGCTTGTAGAGCCGTCATCTGTGCGGCGCTCTGGCCTGACCCTGCTGATCCATTCTGTCCCGAGGCATTCAGAGCCTCCGCTCGTGAGCTGATGGGGAATTGGGCCAGGGACCACCTCAAGCTCTGCGCAGAAGAAAGTGGCCCCCATTTCGTAGCAATTCAGAAAGACCCCAATCTCCTGAAAGATAATACGATCCTTCGCCGTGCGATGTTCGATTTCATCGCCGATTTCGCCAACTGGGACAATTCCACCGGCCGCGCATATCTAGAGACCAGCCGTGCCTTGACCCAGGCCGCGCATGAGGCGTTAGGAGGCGAACCCAGAACCCGTCCTCTTGTGGTGGACCCCTTTGCTGGCGGTGGCTCCATTCCCCTCGAAGCCCTGCGCGTAGGGGCGGACGCTTTTGCTAGCGATCTGAACCCTATCCCCGTCCTGCTCAACAAAGTCATCCTCGAATACATCCCCAAGTACGGCCAACGCCTTGCCGATGAAGTTCGCAAATGGGGTGATTGGATTAAGTGTGAAGCCGAAAAGGAACTCGCTGAGTTCTATCCCAAGGACGCGGATGGCGCGACGCCTATTGCCTATATCTGGGCCCGAACGATCCAATGTGAAGGCCCTGGTTGCGGTGCGGAAGTGCCTCTTGTCAGGTCCTTCCTGCTTGGTAAGCGGGACAGCGGTGCTATTGGCCTCAACCTTGAAATCTCACAAAAGCACAAAACTGTAACCTACACCCTCAAGAAGGCAGAGAAACCCGACTCGTTTGAACACGGAACATTGCGTCGAGGGTCAGCAACTTGCCCGATCTGTGGATTTACAGTTCCAGGAGCGAGAGTCAGAAGGCAGGCTGCCGAAAAAAAAGGTGGCGCTAACACTGCTCGGCTTTTAGCTGTTTATTGTAATTCACCCAAAGGTCGTTTCTATCGAGAGCCTAACGAACATGACGCGAAGGCATTCGCAAAATCCCACGACTATGTAAATGAACAGAAACGACAAATGTTGAAGGACGGAACCTCGACGGTGCCCGACGAGGAACTTCCATACTTGCGTAGCATTTTTAATATCAAGTTGATTGGCGTGGATCGTTGGGAACAAATGTTTACCTCTCGTCAGCTCGCCAGCCTATTGACTTTAACTAAGCTCGTGCGTGGGTGCTATGCCAACATTCAAAGCCAGGACGCCGAATTCGCTACGGCTGTTGCGACAACACTGGCGCTAGCCGTCGATCGCCAAGCTGACTATTCCAGTTCCATATGCACATGGGTCCAAAGTGGGGAATTTATCGGTCACACGTTTGCACAAGGGCAGTCCTTGCCGATCAAATGGGATTTTGCTGAAGTAGTCCCATTCGCATCAGGCTCCGGTAGCTGGGATGGAGCTATTGAATGGGTTAGTAGAGTTCTAGACAATATAACTAATTCGCGTCTGCAGCCGGGAACTGCTCTAAGGGCTTCAGCCACAAATCAGCCGTACCCAGATGATTCTGCTCAGCTCGTTGTGACAGATCCTCCTTATTATGATGCGGTGCCCTACGCAGACTTATCTGACTTCTTCTACGTCTGGTTGAATCGGAGCATTGGTTCCCTGCACCCCACTCTTTTTCGGGATCGCACAACTCAGAAAGAGGGTGAGATTGTGCAACTTGCAGAACGGAATCCGAGATATGCTTTTAAAACGCGAGAGTACTTTGAACGATTGATGGCTGAGGCGCTGAGGGACTGTCGCCGGGTTGCTGCGCCGAGCGGACTTTTGGTGATTGTCTTCGCTCACAAAGAAACGGCTGCTTGGGAAACGATGATCCAAGCACTTATATCCTCCGGCTGGATAGCGGTAGCTTCGTGGCCGATTGATACAGAAATGGGAGCTCGGTTACGGGCACGAAACTCAGCCGCTCTCGCTTCGTCCGTACATCTCGTCTGCCGTCCACGAGAGAATCCCGGCGGCTCGGTGTGCATAGACACAGTCGGCGATTGGCGCGACGTGTTGACCGAGCTTCCCAAGCGTATCCATGAATGGATGCCGCGTCTGGCTGATGAAGGTGTCGTCGGCGCGGACGCCATTTTTGCATGCCTCGGACCAGCCTTGGAAATCTTCTCTCGCTATTCTCGCGTGGAGAAGGCCAGTGGCGAGACTGTCACGCTCAAGGAATATCTCGAACAGGTCTGGGCTGCAGTCGCCAAGGAAGCTCTTTCACTGGTGTTTCGAGGCGCTGATGCCAGCGGTTTTGAGGAAGACGCTCGCCTCACGGCGATGTGGCTATGGACTCTTAGAACAGGTGAAGGAAATGGTGTGGCGGCTGATGATCTGGAAGAATCCCAACAGGGAGAGGATGACGACGAAGCAGCAGAGAGAAGTCGAAAAGCGAAAGTCACAGGATTCAGTTTGGAGTATGACGCAGCCAGGAAGATTGCTCAAGGGCTTGGCGCCCACTTGGAAGACCTAGCATCTCTCGTTGAGATCAAAGGAGATACAGCCCGTCTCTTGTCGGTTGCGGAGCGGACGCGCGCGCTGTTTGGGAAGGAAGAAGCTCAAGCGCCATCGACAGCGAGAGGAAGAAAACAGAAACAACTCAAACTAGGCTTTGAATCAGAATTGCAGGAGGCTGAAGAGTTCGGTGGTTGGGGTCAGAAGGGCGTGCCTAGAGTTGGAGACACCGTCCTCGACCGAGTACACCAGGCGATGATCTTGTTCGCAGCTGGTCGAGGAGAAGCGCTTCGACGATTCCTAGTCGATGAAGGGGTAGGGCGCGATGAGCGGTTCTGGAGACTTGCTCAGGCCTTGTCGGCCTTGTATCCGTCAGGTACTGATGAGCGTCGTTGGGTTGAAGGGGTTCAGGCCAGAAAGAAAGGCTTGGGCCTTTGAGTCGGAAGTTTCTACAGGAGGGCGCATGTATCTGAAGCCTTGGTATAAGGTCGTGACTCCGCGAGAGGATCTCCGCGAGGGGCGTCCGCTTGATGCGTCGGAGTTTGCCGTTCACCTCGACCACGTCCGCGAGGGACGAGCCCCTGGCGACTATCAAGATCCTGTTCGGTTTTTTGAACGGACGTTTCTTGCCAAGAATCTCGGCACCCTCGCAGCAGGAGTAGTTCGTCGTCTTTCCGGCATTAAAGTTGAGACATCTCCTGTCTATAACCTCACAACACAATTTGGAGGTGGAAAAACACATGCGCTCACACTGCTCTACCATCTAGCCAGGGGAGGACGCGCAGCCTCTTCTTGGAAAAGTGTGCCCAGCATTCTTGAGGCAGCGGGAGTTAAAACTGCGCCCGAAGCGGCTGTAGCTGTTTTTGTCGGGACTGAATTCGATGCGATTACAGGGCGTGGGGCCAAGAATGGAGAACCCGTCAGGCACACGCCTTGGGGCGAGATTGCGTTTCAGCTGGCCGGAACCGACGGATTTGCAGTTGTTGCGAAGCATGACGAACAACGAACTGCACCATCAGCTGAAGTCATTCGGCAGTTTCTTCCCAAGGATCGGCCAGCTCTTATCCTGCTCGATGAGTTGCTCAACTTCATGGGTCGTAATCGGAAGAGCGGCCTGACCGCACAGCTCTATGCTTTTGTTCAAAACCTGTCAGAAGAAGCCAGAGCTCAGGATCGAGTCGTGCTTGCTGTATCTCTTCCTTCACTTCTAGACGAAATGACGCCCGATGATGAGGCCGATTTCGACCGGTTTCAAAAACTCTTGGACCGGCTCGGGAAGGCGATGATCATGTCGGCTGAATCGGAAACGTCTGAGATTATTCGGCGCCGGCTCTTCGAATGGGGTGGGATCCCAGACGAGGGCCGTAAAACAGCCGGAGAATATGCTGAATGGGTTCTGGCTCATCGCAATCAAGTGCCTCAATGGTTTCCTGTCGATAAAGCAAAGGAGATATTTGCGGACACCTACCCGTTTCACCCCACATTGCTGTCGGTCTTTGAGCGCAAGTGGCAAGCCCTCCCGCGCTTTCAACAAACGCGAGGCATTCTTCGTCTGTTGGCTCTCTGGGTTTCTCATGCGTATCAGGCTGGATTCAAGGGTGCACACAAAGACCCGCTGATTGGAATGGGCACTGCGCCATTGGATGACCCGATGTTCCGGTCAGCGGTCTTTGAACAACTGGGGGGAGCGCAACTTGAAGGGGCGGTAACGACGGATATCTGTGGAGCTAAGGGCTCCCACTCTCTTCGACTCGACAAGGAGGCGGTTGATACGATTCGCAAGGCTCGTTTGCACCAAAAGGTCTCCACCGTGGTTTTTTTCGAGTCCAATGGGGGACAGACAAAAACCGAGGCAACGTTGCCAGAAATTCGTCTAGCGGTGGCAGAACCCGACCTCGACATTGGCAATATCGAAACCGCGCTCGAAACCCTAACGGATACCTGTTACTTCCTTTCAGCAGAAAAGAATAGGTACCGATTCAGTCTCTCACCGAACCTGAACAAGCTCCTCTCTGACCGTCGTGCCAGCATCCAACCGTCCAGAGTTGAGGATCGCATTCGTGCTGAAGTGCAGAAGATCTTTCGCGAGGGAAACGGGGTAGATAGGATCTTCTTTCCAGACAAGAGTAGCCTCATCACTGATCGTGCTGTCCTAGCATTAGTTGTTCTTCCACCCGATCGTGCCATCTCGGATCAAGGGACTCGCACATTCATAGACACTGCCACACGTGAGCACGGAACGTCATCTCGGACATTTAAGAGTGCCCTACTCTGGGCGGTCCCGGAAGGCCCAAATGCGCTGCGCGATGATGCTCGGAAAGTCCTGGCGTGGGAAGATTTGGAGGATGAACAAAGCGAGCTTCGCCTCGATGAGGGCCAATCCAGGCAGCTATCTGAGAACCTCAAGAAAGCTCAGCGCGATATCAAGGAAACTGTTTGGCGCACCTACAAGAATGTGATGCTCCTGGGGAAAGATAATGATTGGAAGACCGTAGACTTTGGATTGGTCCACTCCAGTGCGGCAGATACACTCGTGACGCTCATCCTTAAACGGCTTCGACAGGATGGAGACATTGCGGACGGGGTCAGCCCCAACTTCTTAACAAGAAATTGGTCGCCAGCGTTCAAGGAATGGAGTACCAAATCAATTCGCGATGCTTTCTTTGCTTCCCCGCAGTTCCCCAGGCTTTTAAATGGCGAGGTGATTAAAGACACAATCGTTCGAGGGGTCGAAAATGGCATGCTTGCGTATGTGGGAAAGAAGACCGACGGATCGTACTTCCCATTCCATTGGCAAGCATCACTTGGTTCACAAGATATTGAGATATCCGACGATATGTATGTCATCCAACAGGAATTGGCAGAAGCGTACAAGGCGGGAAAAACCGCACCGTCATCTCCCACTCCAACTTCACCCGCTCCTGGTGCGCCTAGTACGGGGCTGTCGTCAATCACTGGATCAACACCAGCCGGCCCAGATTCAACTGGCGCAACTTTATCGAACATCACCTGGAGCGGGGAGATCCCTTCACAAAAATGGATGAACTTTTACACCAAGGTGCTTTCAAAGTTTGCTGCAGGAATGGATTTAAAGCTGACACTGAAAGTCGAGGTCAACTCAGCCACCGGCATACCAACTCAGAAGGTGGAAGAGACCAAAGTCGCTCTTCGCGAATTAGGCTTGTCAGACAAGGTTGACGCTGACTGAGATGCTGGTAAGAAAAAGCTATAGCGTCGTATTTCTATTTGCGCCCATGGCCAGCGCCGTTTTTGTCTAGGATCCACTTAAACTGTTATGTCACTCAAGCATATCCTTTCTAGTCGTCCTCCGCGCGAAACGAGCGGTTCTTCCGCTGCCAACCGGTTCGACTTTCAGAAGGATTGGGTTGTCTGCGAAATATTGGAGCTTCACCGCAGTAAAGAGGACTATTCAATCCTATGCGACTATCATGAAGATGTTGTAATCCTTGATAAAGAAACAGATCCCCAGTTCGCAGAATTCTGTCAAATAAAAACTAGTACAGGAAAGAACTGGAACACAAAGCAGCTCATAAGCAGGCCGTCAAAAGGAACCGGGACATCCATCCTGGGGAGACTATATTCGAATTATCTAATGGCTCCTGGGAACACATCAGGGCTACATTTTATCTCTAATGCGCAGTTTGACGTCGAGTTAAAAAATGGCAAAGGGAGCCTAAGTTGCACTTCCATCGGGTGTGGTGAACTTTCTGAAGCCGAATTAACTAAGATAAATACTGCATTGGGAACAGAGAAGGGTGTGACATGCGAGTTTCCCGCACCCCCTCCATTATTTCTTAAGGTTACTCCTCTCAGCGTGCAAGACCATAGCGCACACACAAAGGGGAAGGTCGCTGAGTTCCTCGAAGAGTTGTTTCCTGGCCGACAAGGAGCCGTGACGGCCGTCTACCGGGTTCTCTTTGATGAAGTAAAAAAGAAGACGGATAGTGAAGGCTCATTCACAGATTGGCAGGCCCTAAAGAAAAAAAAATCCATCGCACGATCCACCATTGCTGAAATGCTTGAGAAATCAAGCGCCGGAGCTAATCCGGTACATCTGTGGGCAGAAGCTTGCCAGGCTTTGGTAGCGGAGAGCCTCTCACCTTTAGCTATACGAGCGATAGGTAGGGAATGGCAAACCTATATTGTGCAGCGAATGGATCCCACGAATGAGGTTCTCCTGAGGTTGCGGCAGAAGATTGTATGCACCGTTAAGCGTCTCACCCATGAGAAGCCACATATGAAGTTAAAGACCCTTATTTCTAAAGTGATTGCACAGATAGGACCATCTTATTTAGAAGCACCATACAATGCAGACTATATTAAGGCCATGACAATCTTGGAGGCTTATGAGCTCATTTCGTCGGCTCATCAGGAATATGAGGAAAAAACATAATGCACGGCTTCGGATTGGACGAGATCATCCTTCTGTCACACAGGGAAAGGCGAGCGAGGAAAGTCAAATTCCACCCAAACGTGACGTTGATAAAGGGGCAGAATGACACGGGCAAGTCCTCAGTAATTAAGAGCATATTTTGGGCATTTGGAGCCAACCCAGCCACGGTCCACCCATTATGGAAACAGGCAGATATTAGTTCGGTTATCCGCTTCCGCACTAACGAGACTCGATACTCTCTCTATCGTTATGGCTCTCATTTTAGCTTGTTCTCTCATACCGACGAATTATTGGGATCATTCCAAAGCATCTCAAACGAATTGGGTCCACATATTGCTGAGTTATTCGACTTCAAGTTGATGCTCACCGAGCAAAGTGGCGACAGTAAGGTCCCGCCACCGGCATTTATGTTTCTTCCTTTCTACATTGATCAAGATCACGGTTGGAGCAAGAACTGGGCGTCATTTGAGAAGCTACAACAATTTAAGAACTGGCGCCAAGACTTGGTCTATTACCACACGGGCATCCGCCCAAATAAATGGTATGTGGTCAATTCTCAAAAGAAGAGTCTAGAAGCTGAAAAAGAAAAGCCTTTGGATCGGGAACGGATCCTTGGTGAAGTGATGCGGTCTATGGAAAGTAGGATGGTAAATGTGAATTTCGATGTTGACGTCCGATCTTATAAGCGAGAGATCGACCGCCTCATCTCGAAATGCGAGACGCTGCGTAAGCTAGAGCAAAAGTATAAAAGTAAATTGATCGACCTAGAGTCAGATAGGATCCGACTAGAGGCCCAACGAGATATAGTGGCCCAGGCGCGGAATGAATTGGATGCCGACTATGAATACGCAGCCGATTTGGACGAAGATCATATCGACTGTCCGACCTGCGGTGCTGGCTATTCAAATTCCCTAGCAGATAGATTTGCGATTGCGCAGGATCAGGATAGATGCATAGGCTTACTACAGCAACTCTCGCAGGCTCATGCCGATCTAATGAAAAAGCTGGAACAACATCGGCTAACTCTTGCTGAGACTAGTAAGGAATTGGCAAGCGTAAACAGCATCTTAACCAAGAAGCAGGGAAAGATAACGTTAAAGACCCTAATCGAAAATGAAGGTAAGAAGGAAGTATCGTCAGTGCTGCGGTCAGATCTTAAAGATACGCAGCATCAGATAGCTCAAATCGATGAACGACTGCGGGAATTGCAGGCCATTATTAAGAAGTTGGATGACAAAGAAAGAAGGATGGCTACAGTTCAGGAATATCGTTCATGGATGCGACAATATTTGCAGCATCTTAACGTTCGAACATTGCCGGAAAAAGCCTATGCCGCTATTGATTCGAGTATAAAAGAAACTGGGAGCGACCAACCTCGAGCTCTGCTCGCGTATTTCCTAAGTATTCTTCAGCTGGTGAGATCTAGGGGCAATACTCCTAACTTTCCTATCGTAATAGATGCACCAAATCAGCAAGAACAGGACGAGAATAATATTCGCCGGATGCTCGAACTCCTCAAGGGAAAGAGGCCCCTTAACTCACAGCTAGTCTTGGGCTTGGTGGATGATTATGGCATTGATTTTGGGGGCACTGTCGTCGAAATGTCCGAACCACATCGTGCGCTTAGGCTCGAGGAGTATGAGGATCTGGCTTTCGAGATGAGATCGTACACGAATGCTAGTTTGTTGGGATAAGCTTATAACCACGACCGTGGCGAATAAACTTCCAGCTAATGAAATTGCTTCCATCGCTCAAATGTCTTCGTACTGCTCACCTGTGAGGAGATCGATTATACGAACATCTCTATCCGCGTTTACCCTATCAATAGCGCTAATCACTACGCGGCCAGCACGG
Source organism: Nitrospira defluvii (assembly GCF_905220995.1). NCBI lineage: Bacteria > Pseudomonadati > Nitrospirota > Nitrospiria > Nitrospirales > Nitrospiraceae > Nitrospira > Nitrospira defluvii. The sequence continues at coordinate 288,015 of NZ_CAJNBJ010000016.1, read as the reverse complement.
TTACACTAATTGAGAGCGCCAGGTTGAATGTCCCTCTTTCAAAAAACCCCGTTGGTGCCCTGAACCCGCCTTCCATTAACAATAAAAATAGTATCCGCTCATACTCCTAATTTTAAACTGCTAAATGTGCAGATAGCCGTATGATTGGAGAGGCAGCGAGGTATGGAAGGACGCGTGTCCTATATAGGACATGGCAAGTGTAACCCATTTAAATACATGTCACTCTTCGGACAGATCCTCGCTAGTAACCCGTTGTTTACCCTCAATTTTATCGGCCATTTTAAAGCGGGGGGATCAAGCTGTGAAAGCTAAAACGTATAGCTCGAAAAAGATCGTCTTCCACTTTTTCGTGAATCTCGTTAGGTAGACCAAAACCTTTTGAATGCCTATTCAGACTGTGTGCGTGGGTACAACTTTCACCAGCCACACAATTCCCTTTTCCCAATCACGTTAATAAATCATGCGCCACCGGCTCGTCGATCCTCATAGGAATAGAATCGGACAGCGTTGACTGCAATTCCGACCGCTGCCATCCTGTTTTCTGCTCCCAATTTGACATATATATGTTCCAAGTGTTTGTGCACCGTGCGGCGGCTGATATTCAGAATCAAGCCAATTTCCGGATTCGTTTTCCCTCGTGCTACCCAGCCTAGAATTTCTGATTCACGTACGCTCAGTCCTAACTCCTTGAGAGCAACAAGTGAAGGCACCGTTCTGTATTCCTCCAGTATCAAGTCATAGTGTGGTCCTTGTGCAATAAGCCGGATACTAAGATGCCCCGAGTCGCCCTCGATAATAAGAGGTTGAATAGCCAGAGGAACATCGTCCGACCTCTCCATTAATTTCTTATGATACACGACCCAATCACGTAACCGCACAGGAAGCCAATGATCACCGGGTTGTGTCTGAAGGCCATAGTCTTTTAATAGCGCTCGTGCATTGGGGCTCGAAAAGCGAATCCCTCCGCGCTCTGTCACAGAAATCTTGGCCCGAGCTAAGCCCTCTATAGATTTGTGGAAGACATCTAACTCATTCTGCATCTGTGTGACAGTCAGAGCGTTCGTCAATGCCTGCTGGATGTGGGGATGTATCGCATTAAAGAGAGCTTTAGCGGAATCAGAAAATTCTTTATCGTTGCGATGGCGGCTAATGGATAGCATCCTTTTGTTCACTCTAAGCCCCATGAACAGTAAATAGGACATTTTGAGGGGCTTGTAGAATTCATTATACAGAACAGTGGTGCGAAATTGACGGATAGATGAAAAGTCCGAGAAGGTGTGAGCGGACTTTTCTTTTGTGTTAAGGAAGTGATTTACCAACCGATGTTCATGAAGATTCTGCTGAAGTACTTCAGCATAGTGTATGGGATCAGGGCAGTAAGGGAGTTGATCAGACTTGTAAGTAACGGTCTGATCTTCTGCCACAAACTCATTGTAGGATGTGAACTCGCCTTCCGTAACCGTTGGCAGGGCGGAAATGAGGTGAGTCGTAAACTGGTCATGAGTACGTAGTTGATACAGGTCACGCAAAAAAATCGACAGTGTACGCACCTCTTTTACTGTGAGTCGCCTCATTAACTGATGACTCCTACCTGACGCAGGTCGACGTCAATCGTCTACCACTCATCACAAACACACTAATCTAAATCCACTCTAGCATCCGGGATGCCCCGCCTCTGTTCGTTGACATACGTAATATGGCATAGGACAGCTCATGTACGCCAGTTGGCGTATTTAGCTCATTGCGCATGCCTGTTATTAAGGGGGCTGAGGAAAAATTTACAGTCAGTCGATGATTGGAATTCAAGGGACTGTAGATTCACTTGTATCGCGTGGTATTGAGGCCTCGTGTGCCATTAACCACTCTTAAATTGGAGGACTGTATGTTGACTTATTATCGTTTTTTTATGTTTGTCGTCGTAGCTTTTTGCATTGTTTGGACAAGTTCTGCTGGGAGGGCGTCACAGGAACTACCAGTAAAGAAAAAACTTGATGGGCAGATCTGGTTGAAAGAATCAGAGGCTCCCCCTTCGAGGTTACGCGGTGACAACAATCAATTAGAACCCAATGGGGGGCCTTGGTTTCGCTTGGATACACCTAAATTGAACGGAACGACTTTCTTTGAAAGAGATCTCGGTAGGTGGAAAGATCCGTTAACGCTTCCCCAGTCTCGTACCGAGTGCTCCAATTGGGCAAGCGGTGATATACCATTTGATGGACAGTGGCGAACCTGTGTCGGCTGGACGGTCCAATGGAGGTGGATGTATTCAACCCTGAGGGTTCAAGTTTCTACGGCTAAACAGGAAGACATTAGTAAAGCTCTAGACGAATGTCTCGCGACTGCGGGAGTTGCGGGTGCTCTAACTGCTATCGCCACAGGTGGCTCTGCTGGGTTGAGCGCGTTTGGAGCCTCGCTACAAGCATGCCTGATATCGAAGATTCCTAGTCTTGTAAGTGTCACCCCTTCATTGCCGGGCGGTTGGGGAGATTGGGAATAATAGAACTGCGATAATTTTTAGGCCAAGGGAGCACGGACCAAGGTTGGGTCGGTGCTCCCTACTGGACTATCTTCCGAAAATCCTCGTGCTCTTCATCGAGGAATACTGCAATGGCACTCGGTTTCATTTGGGGCTGGGCTACCAGCCACCAAATGAGTTTGGGTGCGGGCCCGCGTCCCGGCCTCCGTCTAGTGCAGCACGCAGGTCATTTTTTAGAATCATCGGAAGTTATTAAACGCATGATTAAGCGAAAAAACGGGGAACCCTTCGCAAAATCAACTTGCTATAGAAATACTACTTAGCAAGCTTTTAAGGCGAGGGTCCTGGGTTCGAATCCCAGCCGACTCACCATTTTAATTCAAAGACTTACTAGACATTCAGATTTCGAAAATCCTCAAAAAAAGCCCCTGAGCAAATAGTCTACTTAAAATGAAAGCGCCCACAATCTCCGGTGATTAGTATCAGATCCGCTTTGTCCCCATCGCTTTGGACTTTTGGAACCGTTCTTCGTAGACAACGCACATTTCAAATGGGGGAATTTCCACGTTTAGGCAAACGGCGTTCACCATCCCTAAGAGTCGCCCGCGTGCCAGCTTACTGACCTGAGATAAAATGCGGTAGCGCAACATCCTCTAAGCGCCACACTTATCCCTCACATTTAATGATGAGGCCAAAGAAAAAACGCTCTGGAAGCGATCTTGACGACCGATTCTCAAAGTGGTTATCTTCAGCGGGATTAGGCTTAAGTTGAAACGTCCTACTCACGGTGCCCGCATCACTTGTTCGTCTAATCAAGCTCGTCGGGAAAGGAATACCTTGTTCTCAGGGTTCTTATCCGCTGCAAGCGAAACCGACGCTCTCGCGTGCCGCCACATCGTCAGACTTGGCCGCCGATTTACGCTGAGCTTCCATTGTCGCTAGACTCGTCGTTAGAGCATCGTCATCCGTTTGGCCTCCCCGGTCGACGGAGCGCAGCAAGGCATTCACTACGATTTCTTGAACATACGCCATCGAAAACCCCTCCGATTGTCTCGCGACCTCTTGGACGGCTGCCATCGAGAACTGCCCTCTGGCCACTTTCACCAACAATTCCAAGCGCTGCTCGTATCGGGGCAATGGAAATCTCCAAATTCGGTCAAACCGACTAGGCCGGTGCAGCAGCGCCGGATCTAATTTCTGAGGCTCGTTCGAGGTGGCGATCACTAAAACCCCTTTAAATTCTCTTAGTCCATCCAAAAGATTCAGCAGATGAGCCAAAGAGATGCGATTCGAGCTAATGAGTTTGTCTAGGTCTTCTAGTATCACCACTGCCGGTGACTGTTGATTAGCAAGATTCAAAGCCCGTTCGACATGGTAATCTTCGACATCATACCGTCCGTCTACGGTCACGAAAGTGGCCGAGGTATGTGTGGTCAGTGCTCTGATAGTGGCGGTCTTGCCGCATCCCGGAGGTCCGGTAAAGAGGAATCCACGCCGATGGGGAAGGCCGAGTTGTTGATAGGTCTGCTCACTCCTAAAGAAACCTTCGACACTCGTCCGAATATCCTCCACCATGCCGGGTGGTAGCAGTAGGTCGTCCCAGGGGGCCGATCTCACGTCCACGTCATCGCCATTGATTACCGTGATTCGTCCAGGCCTTCCTTTCATTCTGACGTTACGCGCATAGTGGGCTAAGGACTGATGGAGGCTTCGTAAGGCCCGATTCGACTGGGTGGCGACGGTAAATACATCGGTCCATGAATACCTTGCCGACAGCGAGCTTGCGAGAATATGGATGGGAAAGTCTGCCCATTCGAATTCCAGCAAACCCCTCCAACCGCTTCCATTGAGATCTAATTTCACATCCCAGGGATTCCCCGCCGGCGTTGCATGCGCCACAAAAGGAGCGTCAAACAGCTCATCATCCGATAGGTGCCGGATTAATTCTCGGCGACTAATAGCTTGTGGGCAGTGATCCCTTAAGTAGTCTGGAAGAAAACACAAGAATAGTTGTGCGGCGATCGCTTCTGTATACCGATAGACTTTCCACCCCTTCTGATAAGGGTGGGCTAACAGAAATGCCTGTGCCTGTTCATTCTCCAATAAAGTCTCGCGCATGCTTTCTCCCTTCATAATGTACTGTGCAAGGAATCTCGCATGAAGTTGTGACAGGATAAGTCACATGTAAGCCGAACATTGGCCGTCAGAGCTAGAGTTCATTTATGGCAAGCACGCAAGTCATAGCAGACTGTTGCAAGGAACTACTCAACGCCGCCACCGCTTAAATAGGAGGACCTATTGGCCTTGTGATTTTCTCTTTGCCTTTCACAACCTGCTCCATGCCTCCTCTAATTGAATGCATCTCTCGTGAGCCTCCATAGTGGGCAATACCTTCATCAGATATTCTGGTGTAAAGTAATCCCAGTCGGAAGGGTCCTCTCCCTCCGCGATAAGCCGTGCTTTAATATCCTCTACAAAGGTGTCATCTATGACGAAGCTTTTGCCTCGCCAGTTTCTATAGATCAACGGTTTCATCCAGGCCTCCGTTGTGATGAAGATTACAACTGCATTCCTTGGGTGTACGTCTGTCTGCTATGGTCTAACACCGCAGCGTAACAACACGGTTCGGCGTAGTTTATCAATCGCGATTAAACGTATGAGAGGGTCATCAATGGTATTCGCCTCTTCGAATTCTTTTTTGGCTTCATTGAACTCTTTTCGGCAACTGATCTGCTCTTGTATTACCTGCGCGAGTGATTTGTTTAAGGTTACTTGCATGAGTGAGTCAGCAGGGATCACAATCTGCAAAATAAGTGGCAATAGCCATTCCATCCAGGGTTCCCTTCCTGACACTTGGGCGTTCTACCACCTCATATCAGGCTGAGTGACTGCGGTACGTCATCCAGAGTGTCAATAATGTTGAATGGCCGCACTCTACCACCCCAGTGTGACAGGCAATGTCACTAGGCGGCCCGCTCTGTCTTAGATGGAGAGAAAGGATTTCGGAAGGGATAGCTTAGCAGTAATTCTTCCGTGCCCGCGCAAGACGCGCCTTCACGACCTCAATCAGTGCTTGAGGTTCCAGAACTTTAGCATCTTCCGCCCAAGAGAGAACCCAAGAGGCCACTTCATCCATACCTCCTGTGAGAAAGTTCACCACGACAGAGCCATCCTCAAGGATGTCCACCGTTTGACTAGGATGCCAACGACGTTCCTTTACCAAATAGGCAACATTCGAAGTGAACTGAACACGGATGCGCTGAGCCGGCTCATCAATTAACCCGAATACCTTTCCATACATGGCATCAAGGTCGACCTCGTCGGGCAGACGGAAGCACTCTTCAAGAACTTTAGCCGACGCCATCCGTTCCACTGCAAACATACGAAGAGCCTTCGCTCGATGCGAATAGCCAACCACGTACAGCCCCGACTGGTGAAGCACTAGACGATAGGGATCGACACGATGCTCTACGGACTCGTCGTGATCTGGTCTCGCGTGAATCAATACGATTGTACGCTGAAGGAGCAAAGCCTTTTGCAATTGGTTAATGACCGTCTTCTTTCCAGCATAGTCCCGTAACGGTCCTACTCGCGGTAAAAACACTTGGTGGATACGCGCCAGGTGATTGAGAACTTTGTACGACAAACCCGCTTCTACTTTTGCAATGAGTCGGTCAAGATCATCCGTAAACGGGGTGCCTCGGAGATAATCCAGATGGCTTTTCGCACAATAGATCGCCATGAGTTCATAGGGAGAGACAGTAATGGGCGGAATCCCTTTATATCCCAGCGGTAGCTGCCAAGTCTTTTGCCCTTCCCCCTCTGACTGTTCGAGTGGGTGTCCTTGCTCGTGAATTTGATCAAGATCCCGGTACACCTGCCGTCTGGTAATACCAAACTCTTGCGACATATCTTTGACCGTCATAGCTCGACTTGCAAGCGCTCGTAATATACGGGCGAGCCGTTCAGCCTGACTGTAAGCTTTGGAGGGCCGACCTTTTTTGGGTGGTGCGTGGCTTCGCACGTCTTTCATGCCACTGTGACCTCCATAAGATTTCTCACGTTCTACTAGTAACAATGAAGGGGCAAAGTAAGAGTCGAACGTAAAGCCAGCTGGCACTTCAACACGGTCTCGACCACCCATAGATGTTGCCAGGACCGCATTTTCTGGAGGATTATATTGGCAACTCCTGGAATAGGCTCCCGGACTAGGGAGATGCACTGTGAATCAAATAATAGAAGCTGAACGGGATCAAGGGAGATCTTCTCACCGTTCGAATGGGCCCAGGATCGTCGAGGAGCAATTACTCCCATCGCTAATTGGCTTTACGGCCACATTCTCGGAAGTGATGCGGGACGCGATCGCTAAAGAGAAGGTCCTGCGCGAATGTGTGATACCAAGTCCTGATGGGCTAGAACTCTGCTTGGATACTTTTCAAAATCAATCCTGATCTTTCCTTCAAAAAGAAGGAAAAATTCTTCTCATCAAGAAGGTCTAGACCCTCGTGTTCCACTGGAATCAAGTGCCGCGTAACGTATAACTTAGGATCCTCCACGCTCAGTAGCCATTGCTTAAATGGTTTTGCCTGTTTCTCTCCCCGATTAGTAGCTGAATCAAGAAGTTGATAATTACGAACCGTATCAATGTCATGCTGCTGAACTCCAAGAGTTTCCATTTTCCCCATTAGCCTACTTCGTGGATGTATATGGTCTACATCATTTACTCGTATTTGACGTGCCTTTTTGTACATGAGGTATAGGACGAAATCCTGGTCCAATCGATCGAGATCGTCAGCATCAAGTCCACCATCTTTAAAGAAAGTAAGGGGGTATTCTTTGTACACTTTGAATATTGCATCAGTAGGAAATGGTTTTCCCTTTGTGCCTTGGATGGCTTCCAGAATTCTCGCCACACCGGTTCTATAAGCTATCCAACCAGCCCCCCTACTCTTAAAGGCACCGTTAAGAAGGGAATAATGAATCCAACGATATAAACCGGAAGTGTTCGTAGAATTAGATTTTGTGTCGAATCGATTAAACCATTCACTAAGCTTCGTTAGGTCAGCCGTCTGGTGATAGAGATGGTACGCAATGAAATAAAGTGGAATAGCAGATCTACGTCCCCCGGAGAAGAATTCATATAGTCCAGTCGCATGTAAGAACTGCTCCACCAACTTCAGGACGCACACGATACGCTCTTCGTTGCCTATAACAAATAGCGCATCCTCTTCACCGACCTCGGAGAACTCTCTCCTTGAATCGTCCTGTAGAATGAATAGCAGCCGAATTAACTCATCCTGACCCAAGCCAATCTGGGAATATTTTGATTGGCTATCCAGGAATGACTCCATCTTATAATTGAATCCTTTTAGCCTGGCAGCAATAAGATCGTACGCGCTTAACCTCGTTCCACCCTCATTCAACCTCCTAAATAATTCAACCACTCGAAGACGACGGTTTCTTTCTGCTTGCTCTCCCAATAAGTCGACCTTGCAAATTCCAACAGCGCTTTCAATAAAGATTCCCTGGTAAAATTCAGAAATGGTCTTGCGAATCCTTGTTTCCACCTGCTCATTGAGTTTTTCTTCCGAATTTTTATGGGCGATTATTTCTCTCGAAACGGCATCAGCATCATTCGCGCTCCGTAACCTCTCATACAAAGATGGCACTGAATACCAAACCTTCTGACGCTGAAGACCATCCTCATCCTTGGATTGCTTTGGTAACTGGGCTGATTGCGCAGTGAACCGGAGATCATAATCGGCGTTAAGACCGTCGCTCGCCAAATCTATATACAGAAGCTTTCCCTCTAAGGTCCCCTTCAAGCCGATGAAAAAAGCTTGAAGACGCTGTTGGCCGTCAATGACGAAAGAGCGATCCCTCTCGATGTGATCTGAGCGCTCCGTTGATTTGACCGGAGTCCCGTCGGAAGTGAATTCTCGACTTTCAAAAAGTGGTTTGTCATTTTTACGCTCTTGAAGCACCATAATTCCCCCAAATGCATTCCTCTTTATAGCGGAGTCGAATAGAAGTGCAATTTGGTCTTCAGTCCAAACAAGGCGACGTTGTATGACTGGCAACACAAATTCATCGTTATTTATTTCCAAAACAACGTCAGAAATCGTCTCACTTTTCCACTTGGACATTGTCTGTCTCCTTTATGCCAGATAGAAGGCAATATGAAAAAGTCGAGCCTGGAAGCCTTCAGTAGCATGCCCTCAGAACTTTGTCTACAGCATTGCAGTGTAGGACTAGCCCGAAAAAGTACGTCGCTCTAAATCCAATATTCGCGCTGAGAAGAAAGTCGGCTCGGTCGGGTTGTACTACGGGTGGGCTCAGACAGTATGTCGATAAGAAAACTAGTCATATGCCGCGGCGAACACATTTTGAGCGTTCGTGTAGGAACCGCAGAGACTAATACATTCATTTTGTCGGTGAGGTGATCGTCCTTGCAGACCAGAGTGGGTAGCCGAGCATGGCCATTGCCTGTAATCCGCGTCCTATATCGGACAGCCTATCTGTAAGCCATTGTAAAACGGTGTAGCAAATTGGAATGTTTCAGCGTGCAAACCATTGATTTTACTTGTCGCCTGGGGCCCTTTTAAGGCGAGGGTCCTGGGTTCGAATCCCAGCCGACTCACCACCATAAATCAATCGCTTACGAGACAATCTGCCTCTTCGGCCCACTCCCGATAGCTCTTGCCGCGCTGAATGTGTGCATGCTCACACGTCCTGACTGCTGGTGTCGTTGTAAGCTCCCCTGCAGGTGCCGCTAAGACAATCCTGGGCGTGGTTGTTGTGCGGCCAGATAGGTGGGCTCGCCTGCGTGATCGATCAACACGTGTTTTCAGTGTGCCGCCCTGCTTCAGAATCCAGGCGCCCGCTCGCGTCACGGCTTCGCGGTTTTCCAGCAAAGCGTCAGGAATCATGCAGGTAGGTCGGCCCGCTTCGTCTCCGTTCGCCTCGGGTCCTCACGCGCTCTGTCGGGGACTTCTTCGTCCGCCTCCATCAGGAACCACAAATCATTCATATGCGAAGTTCTCAGCGGGAGGCTTGCAGAAGCGAGCCGCTGTTCCCGAAACGCTTAGCCTGGCTGGTGTTGCACACGCAGTCTGTTGACCTCGACTCTCGAAGCCGACTCATTGTGAGCCTCCAACGAACTAGGGATGATACGAGCTCTCACTCACACACAATGTTGCTAGGTTGTCTCAACAGGCTGGTACTTGTTTCCACCAAAGGGAGGCTCGTTATGGCGGGGAAAACTACATGTGTATCCGGGGTCGTGGAGATGTTGAAGGAAGATCATGAGAACGTGAAGCGTCTGTTTGAAGAATTCGAAGCCGCCGATGGTCAGGCGCAAGGCGCGATCGCCGCGCGGGCGATTTCCGAGTTGGACATTCACGCCGAGCTTGAAGAGAAGGTGATCTATCCGGCGATCCGCAACGCTATTGATGACAGCGACATGATGAATGAAGCCGTGGAGGAGCACCATCTTGTGCATGTGCTGATCGCTGAGTTGAAGAAGCTCAAACCGAAGGACGAAAAGTTTCACGCCAAATTTTGTGTATTGACTGAGCTCGTGAAGCACCACATTGAGGAGGAAGAAGGTGAGATGCTGCCGGAGGCCGAACGCAGGGATATTGATTGGGAGGCGCTTGAGGTGGCGGTTGCGAAACGGAAGGACGCCCTGATCATGAAATCAGCGGGGAAAAAGAAGATGAGAGCGAAAGGCACCGGCAAGTCTTCACGACGGACATGAACAGCACAGAGAAACTGGGCATTGGGTGCTCATGGACAATGCATTGCTCTATGACCGGCTGCAATTTGCCGTCACGGCCACGTTTCACTATCTCTATCCGCAACTCACTATGGGCCTCGCGCTGTTATTGTTGTATCTGCGCAGTAGGGACCTTCTGAGTGGCGGCGATCATTTTCACGATGCGGCGCACTTCTGGACGGGCATCTTTGCGTTGACCTTTGCCTTCGGCGTGGTCACGGGCATTCCACTGGAATTTCAATTCGGGACCAACTGGGCTGCCTTCTCCGATTATGCCGGGGGTGTCATCGGGCAGATGCTGGCGATGGAAGGGGTGTTTGCGTTTTTCCTGGAGTCCTCATTCCTCGGCGTTCTCTTGTTCGGAGCCACGCGAGTCAGTCGGCGCGTGCTCTGGTTGACTACCCTCATGTTGTTCGTGGGTGCCTGGCTCTCAGGCTATTTCATCCTGGCGACGAGTGCCTGGATGCAGCATCCGGTGGTCTACCGGGTCACCGCCGATGGTCGTGTGACTGTCGAACAGCTGTGGGATCTGCTCACGAATCCTTGGCTCGTCTGGCAGTTCTCACATAACATGACCGCGTCGGTGTTGACCGCCGCGTCGGTCATGGCGGCCGTCGGTGCGTTCTACCAGCTTGCGGGGCAGTATCTCGCTCACGCCAGGACCTATCTTCGAACCGCCGTCATCGCGGGGGCGTTGGCGTCGGTGCTCGTGATCACGCCGACCGGTCATGAGAGCGCGCGACAGGTCTTTGAATTTCAACCGATCAAGGGAGCCGCGTTTGAGGGACTGTTCCGCAGTGAGCGTGGGGCGGACATCGTGTTGCTCGGGCAACCCAATGTAGAGACGATGACGATCGATAATCCGTTGGTGCTTCCCTCGGCCCTGAGTGTGCTGTTGTATGCCGATTTGTATGCCAAGGTTCAGGGGTTGGATGCGTTTCCGCGACACGAGTGGCCGGGGCAGATTGCGCTGCTTTACTACGCATACCACATCATGGTCGGACTTGGGACCTGGTTGGTCGTGGTGATGGGGGCGGCTCTCTTCTGGTTGGGCCGTGGAAGGTTGTGGACGTCTCGGTGGCTGCTTTGGCTCCTATTGCGCACTGCGCCCGTTTCCTATGTCGCCACGACCGCCGGTTGGATGACGGCCGAATTGGGGCGCCAGCCTTGGCTGGTGTACGGTCTGTTTCGCACGGCGGAGGGACTCTCGCCTCTTGTGCAATCGGGCAATGCCCTCTTCACGTTGCTCAGCTTCCTTGGACTCTATCTCGGTTTGGGCTTGCTGTTCGTCATGTTATTCATTGAGTTGATCCGGCGTGGTCCGACGGGACCAATGCACGCCTCAGTACAAGCAGGAAGCTAGTCGTGGAAACTCTGTGGTATGCCATCCTCATCTCTGTACTCACGGTGTATGTCGTATTGGATGGGTATGATGTTGGCGTCGCGATGCTCGTGCCCTTCGTGGCCCAACCGAGTCGGAACGAGGCATGGTGCGAGCCACGATTGGGCCTGTGTGGACAGGGAATGAGGTGTGGCTGATCGGGGGAAGCGCGCTGTTGTTCTTGGCTTTTCCAAAGGCCTACGCGGCCGGCTTCAGCGGGTTCTATTTGGCCCTGATGATTCTGTTATGGCTCTTGATCGGGCGTGGCCTGGCGTTCGAATTGCGAGGGCATGTGGAGCATCAGCTCTGGCGCGCCGGCTGGGACGCGATCTTTTCCGTTTCCGGTCTGCTGTTGGCCTTGTTGTTGGGGCTGCTTGTAGGGAATGTGAGTCGCGGTGTGCCGTTGAACGCGGAGGGCTATTTCTTTCTTCCCCTTTGGACAGACTCTCGCCCCGGCGTACATCCCGGCATGCTCGACTGGTTCACCTTGCTGAGCGGCCTGACGATGGTCCTGCTGCTCGGATTACACGGGGCCACGTATCTTGCGATGAAGACGATCGGCCCGCTCCGGGAGAAGAGCCGGAGTGTGGTTGGGACCGTCTCAGCGCTTGCAGCCGTATCGCTGTCGGCGTTGTATGTGGCTTGGCCATTCGTCCAACCAGCGGTGCGTGAGAATTATGTGACCAATCCTGCCGGGTGCGTCTGGCCTGCAACGAGTGTGGCCGCGCTGGTGCTAGTTCTCTTGTTTCATGTGCGACACCGACAGGTGGCCGCGTTCGTCTCCTCCTGCCTTCTGATCGCCTCGTTCCTTATCACACTCGCCTGGGGGACCTACCCGAATCTGCTGATGGCGATCGATCCTGCCAACAGTGTGACCATTGCCGGCGCTGCCGCGGAACGAGGCGCACTTCAAGTTGCCCTGTGGTGGGCGCTTCCGGGACTGACACTCGTGATGTGCTACCAATGGCTGATCCGTCGTCTGTTCGCCGGCCCGGTGGCGTCGGCATCTCATCATTCGCATGGGGCATGAATCAGTATCGGCGGAAGCGGCACGGGGTGAGGCGTCGCACCAGGGGAGCGCCCGGGCGTGCGAGAAGAGCAGGGCGTTTATGGTCGAGGAGACGTGCGGGTAAGTTCCGTTCGTATGTGATCCGCGAGCGCCCGGGCCGCCAGTTCATGCCCGCGCTCATTCCAGTGGCCGCCGTCTGCCGCATACACATCTTCGCCTCGGTCTGCCGCCGCCTGAACCACGGGGGCCACGTCTTCCCAATACGTAATACCGTGGTGCGTGGAGATGTCGCGGAACGCTTGATTGTACGGTTCGGCCTGCGCACAGTTAAACGCCATGATCGGGCGCGTGCCGACGCGTGCCCGCACCCGCCCCATCAACTCATCTGTGATGCGCACCGAGCGGGCAAACCCGGGGTGACGCAGGCCCTCGGCTTCAATATCCACCTCGACCGTGTCTCGCGTGCTAATGGCGCGGAGTCGGTCGAGCCTGGTGACGATGAAGTACAAAAAACGGCTGTGATGGTTGATCCAATCCCGGACCTGAATGGAGGATTCCTTCGGCGACAACAGCTGAATCGTCCCGTCGCGCCAGTAGGGCCGGACCCAGCCGTTGTTGTTGAGGCGGCTGAGGCGTTCGAGTTCATTATCGTTATTGATGAAGTCATTGACGCAGTATTGCCAGAGGATCACATCGGGTCGAATGGTGTCGAAGTACCGATCAAGGATGAGAAACTCCTGCAGCGTGCCGTACCCACCGGCTCCATAGGCGAAGACTTCGACGTCAAGCAGAGAGGACAGGAGTGCATGATAAGTCCGATCGTCAGAGACGGCGGTGGCATGGGTGAAAGAATCACCGATGACCAGCATCTTGGGGCGACGGGCGTTCACATCCCCATAACGGCGAAATCCGTACTGGGCTTGGGAACGCCGGACCTGGTAGAGCGCGCCGCCGTAGGTTTTCTCCACCAACGCTTCTTGATAGTGCTCGGTGGCCTTCCATCCCAAGTCTGAGTCCAGCGTAATCGGGCCAACTCTGCCGCCGGCGTTGCTTTCAAAGAAGGGGATCCCGTCCCGCAGGAGATGCACGGAGCGAATCACCACTTCCCCCAGCGCCAGGAGTAAGCCCAGGAGCAGAAGCATGAAGACGCCTGCCGCGGTCACCATCGCGAGTCTCTTGCTCATGGTACTCCTACGGCAGTGCGCAAGATGGCCCTCGATGTCATAGACTTGTTACGCTCCACATGGGGATTGGGTGAGGCGGCGTCAGGCACGTTCTCACGTTCTGCGTACAAATAGTATCAGGTAATTCCTGAGAGGCAATGAAATTGCCGGAGTCTGGGAGGCGTGGCGGCCCTCGCCGGCTCGCGTCCGTCGATCCCTCGGTGCTGTCTCGTACCTGACGGTGTTCAACATTTCAACTCTGTACCACATCCGGTCAACGGGCGGCGACGGCGCTTTTAGGGTTGAGGACGGGGCTGGAGACGTGCAAGATAGGATTACATCCTAGCGGTCGTTGCTCTGCTCGGTCACGCTCGTACCGACTCCTTGACCATCATCCCCATGGTACTCCCAACGTGGATGTGACACCGCATGGCCGGTGACGGCCGTGCACACGAAAGGAAGGACACGTCATGCTGAAACAGTTTCCCAAGCACTGGAGCTTGCGCGGTTGGACGGCGGCGGTATTGTTGGCGGCGGGGCTCACGGCCGGCTGTATGCATCACCCCGGCGGCATTGCTCCTTCGACGAAGCCGTTGGCTCCTGGCGGATATACCGAACTTGGGAAAGTGCGTGGGCAGGACTGTGTCTATTATCTGCTGGGATTCATTCCCGTCACCGGCGGGAATGAACTGCGCAATGCCGTTGAAGATGCGTTGCGCATCAAACCATTGGCCGACGCGATCGTCGAGGTGACGGTCGACGGCTACTTCCAATATTTTATCCTGTTCTCACGAGCCTGTACTCAGGTGCAAGGGATTGCAGTCGAGACGAAGTAATCCCCAGGCCGGCCGAGGGTGAATGTGGGAGCAAGGATCGGAGTGTGGTGTCCGGCGGGAGTCGTTAGTATATCGGCAGGAACGCCATGGGACAGGGACGACCGACAACGAACATGTCTCCTCCGGCAGAACGGCCCGGCCCGCCCGCCTTGTCGTGGGAGCGGTGCTGGGCGGCGCTGTTGGCCCGTGACTGCGCCATGGATGGACGCGTCTATTACTCGGTACGGACAACCGGCGTGTATTGTCGGCCATCCTGTCCCTCACGTCGGCCGCGGCCTGAGCATGTCCAGTTTTATGCGAGCGGCGAGGAAGCGGAACAGGCGGGATTCCGGCCCTGCCGACGCTGCCGACCCGAGCTGCCTTCTGCAGTCGAGCCGCATCTGGAGAGCATGGTGGAGATCTGCCGACTGATTGAGCAGTCCGACCACATGCCGTCTCTCGCTGAGCTGGCCAGGCGAGCGCGGTTGAGTGCTTCCCATTTTCATCGGCTGTTCACGTCGGTGGTCGGGCTGACGCCGAGGGCCTATGCCGCGGCACAGCGGGCGAAACGCCTGCGGTTGGAATTGGAGCGGGGGCGCCCGGTGACTGCAGCCATGTTTGACGCCGGCTTTGAGTCCAGCGGCCGGTTCTATGCCGTGTCTCATGCACTGCTGGGCATGACTCCTTCCCGATACCGTGCCGGCGGCACGCAGACCGATCTGTGGTTTGCCGTGGGCCACTGTTCGCTGGGCGCCATCGTGGTCGCCCAAAGTCTGCGGGGGGTCTGTGCCATTCTTCTGGGTGATGATCCGGAGCACCTGGTGCGGGATCTTCAGGCTCGTTTTCCCCGTGCGCACCTGATCGGCGGGGATGCCGCGTTCGAACGGGTGGTGTCGATTGTCGTGGGGTTTATCGAAGAGCCGCAGCGTGGGCTGAGCCTCCCGCTAGACATCCGGGGCACGGTCTTTCAGCAACTGGTTTGGAATGCGCTGCAGCGAATCCCTGTCGGATCGACGGCGACCTATCGTGAGATCGCCCGTCGCATCGGCAGGCCGGCGTCGGTGCGAGCGGTCGGGAAGGCCTGCGGGGCGAATCCTCTGGCCGTTGCGATCCCCTGTCATCGAGTCATCCGTCAGGACGGTGACCCGGCGGGGTATCGCTGGGGCGTCGAACGGAAACGTGTCTTGCTTGCCCGGGAAGCCGAGCGCAGCGGGCAGGTGGCCGGATCTTGCTCCACATCTGCAGATCAGCCACCAGACGGCCTTGCCTGAGGCCGGCTGCCTCCGTTTCAGCATGTGATGTCATCTGGTCATGGTGCAGTTGCACCATGGCTGGATTGATTCCACCACCGTTTTCCCCTCACCGCCGCCCGCAGAAGCCGAATTGCTTAGTAACCTGTTGAATTGGTGAGCCTGTTTTGCTCAATCCCTGAGGCGTCGTCCTTGCATTCTGTTATCGCACGTATACACGAGCCGGGAGGAAGGGAGGGCATCATGGGAATGGCGCGGCCGTTCGGGCAGGAGATGAGCGAGAAGGTGTGCCTTGGGCGAGTCTTGGTGGTAGACGACGAAGACTCCATCCGCACACTGCTCCGCAAGACGTTGACACAGGCGGGATATGATGTAGAGGAAGCAGAGGACGGCGGGCGGGCGGTCGAGGTCTTAGGCAGCGGCGACAACCCGCTAATGCTCGATGCTATTATTTGCGATATCCGCATGCCGCGGATCAATGGGGTGGAGGCCATTGGATATTTTCGTGCCCAGTATCCTTCTCTCCCGGTCATTGTGTTGACCGGCTACCATGATGAACGCCTGGCCCAGTTGCTACGAGAACAGGGCGTGGTGCTGTGGCTGGAGAAGCCGGCGGAGCGGGAGCAGATCCTCTCGTCGGTCGCGCAAGCCATTGCCGGGCGTCGATTTAGTTTTTATCCATGATCCCGGCCCCCTCCTTCCTGTTTGATTTTCGATGGGCGGCTTTCTAGAATCCTTCCGAACAACCGCTATTGTTGGCTCAGGAGGATCAGCAGTTATGTGTGACGTGATGGTGCGATTCATTCCCCGCTCTTTGCTTCACTCCCTCGCAGTCGCCGGTGTGGTGGGACTGTGTCTTACGGGGCTTCTCCCGGCCCCGCTCAATGCCGCACGAGGCGGGACAAGCCCTGGCGGTGGGAAGACCGAGGTGTTGCCGGTCCAAAAGGCCGCCCCGGCGGTCGTCATCATTGATGGGGCAGGGAATGAAGCGGAGCTGCGTCGACAGTTGCGGAGCAAGAACGGGGTGGCCGAACTCGGCGCCTCCACACCAAAAATGCTGTTCTCGCAGGCCCCCACCGGCTCGTTCGGCTTTATTCTGCCACGGCTTCTCGGCATGGCTCTGGTGACGCAGAGTCCGGATCTGGCGGTCGACCGCACGGCTCCCGTCGGCAATGCCTACGAAATCCATAAACTGGCCGACGGCAGCGGCATGTTGGTGGGATTTATGGAGAAGGAAACGCTGACCCAGGTGGCGCCGAGCCAACGGCCGAAGACCGTCCGTATCGCCCTGCATTCCAATCCGTCGGAGAAAGCGCCGCATATAGTCGCCGTGCCGCTGGTGAAGTTGGCGGCAGACCGGATGCCGAGTCGTTTGGATCCGAAGAATCCCGACGGCACCGTGGTATTTGAAATGGACCTGCAGGGCACGTCCACCCATGCCTCGACACAGGGTGGACAGTAGGACATCGCCGTAGCTGGGAGGCGGTCGCGTCTTCGCCGCCTCCCCGGTCACGCTCCTCGAAGCGGCTCGTGGTCCGTGTTATTCCCCGACGTTGACGGTAATGCTGTCCGTCGCAGACCCGGTATCCTTGTGGTCGTGATCGGCGATCTTAACCGTGATCGTATGCTCTCCCTTGGGCACGTGAGTAAAGGTACCCTTGAATCCCTTCTGATAGGCCCCATCCAGGTAGACGTGTGCGTGGTTGCCCGCCGGGGCGTTCAAGATTTCATATTTGATGTCAAACGTCCCGGCCACCGTTTCGCCGTTGCGCGGAGACAGGATGTTGATGGTGGTGGCACTTTCGGCGGCGCACCAGGAACTCACCGCGAGTGTCATGCCCACAGCCAAGCTGCAGGAGAGGAACAGCGCACGCGTCATACAACACCTCCTATTGACGAGAAAATTATTCAGCATGTTGGTCTCCAAGTCGTCGTCGCTGCGGATCCGGCTCGTTCTGGCTCTTCACCCGTTGTCGTAATGTCTGTTGCCAGCTTGCGGAGAGAAGGGGACAGCCGCTCAGGTGTTCAGCCGCGGTCCTGTTGTCCCGTTCGTGGTGCATGATGTGGTTGGCCGTGGCGATCGTCCATTCCGGAAACGGGCGTTCCATCAGGCGCAGGGCGGCATTCATTTCCACCATGCCCTCCTGCAGGACCCGGAAATACCAGCCCGTCAAACCTGTTTGTTCGACCAGGAGGGCCAGGTCTTTGCGCTGCCAGCGACGAGCCAGTTTCCAACAGGGTTGCCGCGGTTGTGAAATCTGAAGGACGGCCGAGCCCACTGAAAAGACATCCCCGATGCAGACGTCTTCTTCCGTGAGTCCTTGGAGCGTGAAGTTTTCTCCGAAGGCTCCGCCGGTGAGTTGATGCGGCGGCAGAGTTCCGTGCCAATGGAACCAATGTTCTGATGGATAGGCACAGACGGCCTTGTCCAGGCCTCCGTGGTGGATGAGATCCGCCTGACCGTCTCCCTCAAGATGATGGCGATATAGCCGGACCGGTCCGGACACGGTGTGCTTGAAGATCCCGGTGGTCCAGGCCTTCTGCGCCGGATCGTCGGGGCCTTCGTGGCCGCGTTGCTCTGGCAATCCCACCTGAATAGACCAGATGAGGCCGGTTGTGTGTTGCATGAGTGGATTCCTGTGAAACGGCCGGGGTGGTCGATCGACCCGCCTGCGGCAACCTAGTGCCCAGCCGGACCATGCGTCAAAGTGTTTGTTCTGATTAGAATCATCACTTCTAATTATGATAAGAGGTGGTATGGAATTTCGCCACCTCCGGTACTTCCTGGCCGTAGCCGATGCCCTGCATTTCACCAAGGCGGCCGAGGGGTTGCCGGTGTCCCAGCCGGCCCTGTCCGCTCAGATCAAACAACTGGAACAGGAAGTCGGGGTGCCGCTGTTCGATCGCGTGGGTCGCTCGGTTCAGTTGACGCGGGCAGGCGCGATCTTCCGCGAACATGCCCGGCGGGCCCTGCGGGAGATGGAGCTGGCCCAGGTGGCGATCGCCGAGGAGGAAGGCCTGCAGCGAGGGACGCTGACGGTGGGTGTCGTCCAGACCGTCAACGCCTATTTGGTCCCCGAAATCGTGAGTCGATTCTCGACGCTCCATCCGCGGGTGTTGCTCAAATTCGATGAATTGTCCGGTCCGGATATCGAAGATCGGATCAAGCACGGGACCGTAGACCTAGGCATCGGGTTTGTTCCGGCCGGGTCCGATCGCATTGAGAGTCAGCCGCTCTTTGAGGAAGACTTTGTGCTGATTGCCTCGTCCCGACACCGTCTGGCCTCACGCCGCCGGTTGCCGCTGGCCGTCTTGGCGGATGAGCCGCTGGTGCTCCTGCCGAATCTCTACTGCACCCGTCGGCTGTTGGATGCCAGTTTTGAACAAGTCGGGATCCGTCCCAGGGTGACCGTCGAAATGAACTCGATCGATGGCATTCTGGCGACGGTGCGGACGAGCCGGTTGGCGACCCTGCTGCCGCGACTGTCGCTGGGTTTGAAGGGGAATGCGGCACTCCGGAGCATCTCGTTGATGAATCCCACACCCCGGCGCGCGGTCGGATTGTTGTGGAGAAAGGGCGGGTATCGAAGCGGCGCGGCCAAAGCCCTGATGGATCACGTGCGGCTGGTCGTCGAGGAGCATTGGCCTGTGTAAACGGGGTCGAGGTGCCATGGCTGTGGACCGCCCGGTGGATAGGGTATGATGGGACGGGCATAGGCCAGGGGCTTCCAATTCCGGTGACGGAGGCCGAGCCGATGGTCGTGGCGGGAGACACTGTTAGGGCAGAACCTCTGCCGCACGATCGGCATGTCAGGGGACGGAAGGACGCAAAGCAATGGCTGAATCCGTGCGATTTGCGACGCTGCTGAAGCGCTGGTTGATCGGACTCTCCGCAGCCTGTCTGGTTGCGGTCGGGGCCTATGTGTTGATGACCAGGTCCGGGGAGGCGCAACCGCGTCAGGCGGAGAAACGCCCGTCACCGGCCGCGCGCAATACGCCGGTCGTGGCGGCCACGGCGAAAACCGGCGACCTCAATATTTATCTGAACGGCCTGGGGTCGGTCATTCCCATGAATACGGTCACGGTGAAGAGTCGCGTGGACGGGCAGCTGATGCGCGTGCTCTTCAAGGAAGGGCAACTCGTCCGGAGCGGCGAATTGCTGGCGCAGATCGACCCGCGTCCCTTTGAAGTACAGCTGATTCAGGCGGAAGGGCAAATGGCCCGCGATCAGGCGCAGATGAAAAATGCGCAGTTGGATTTGGAGCGATACCGGGATCTGTTCAAACAGAACTTCATTCCCAAGCAACAGCTGGATACGCAAGAAGCGATGGTGCGCCAGTATGAGGGGATCGTCAGGGCAGACCAGGGGCAAATCGATAACGCGAAACTGCAGCTGACGTATTCGAGTATCACGGCGCCGATCAACGGGCGAGTGGGGTTGCGCCTCGTCGACCCGGGCAATATCGTGCACGCGAACGATCCCAATGGGTTGCTGGTGATCACGCAGTTGCAGCCCATCACGGTGGTGTTCGCGTTGGCGGAGGATCATCTTCCGGCGGTCTTTCAACGGCTCAAGGCCGGCACGCCCCTGGTCGTGGAGGCCTTTGATCGCGAGCAAAAGCGCAAGCTGGCGACCGGGACCTTGCTGACCGTGGACAATCAAATCGATCCGACGACCGGCACCGTGCGCTTGAAGGCGGTCTTTGCGAACGAAGACGGGGCGCTCTTCCCTAACCAGTTTGTGAATGCGCGACTCCTGCTGGATACCAAACAAGGGGCCGTGGTGGTTCCATCCGCCGCCGTGCAGCGCGGACCGAAGGGGACCTTCGTGTATGTGGTCAACGAGGCCGAACACACCGTCAGCGTGCGCGCGATCACCGTGGGCGTGACACAGGGAGAAGAAGCCGCGATTGAGACCGGGCTGGCCTCGGGCGAGGTCGTCGTGATTGACGGCACTGAAAAGTTGCGCGAAGGCAGCAAGGTTGACCTGCGGCCTGCGGCGGGCGCGGTTCCGGCAGGCCAGGAGGGGCCGGCGCCCGGAGGGGAACGGCGCCCGGAAGGGAATCGAACGTGAACCCCTCGCGGCTCTTCATCGTCCGGCCGGTGGCGACGGTCTTGACGATGATCGCCATTCTCTTGGCCGGCGCCCTCGCGTACCGCCAGTTGCCCGTCTCCGCCCTGCCGCAAGTCGATTATCCCACCATCCAGGTGTTGACGTTCTACCCCGGCGCCGGGCCGGACGTCATGACCTCTTCGATTACCGCGCCGCTGGAGCGCCAGTTCGGGCAGATGCCCGGCTTGAACCAGATGACGTCCAGCAGTTCGGGCGGGAGCTCGATTGTCACGCTGCAATTCAGTCTGGACATCGAGCTGGATATTGCCGAGCAGGAGGTGCAGGCGGCGATGAACGCCGCGGCCGCGTTTCTGCCGCGTGATCTTCCGGCGCCGCCGGTCTACAACAAGGTGAATCCGGCGGATGCGCCGATTCTGACGCTGGCCCTGACTTCGGCCACGCTGCCGCTTCCTCAAGTGCGGGATCTGGCGGAAACCCGTTTCGCACAGAAAATTTCACAGTTGTCCGGTGTTGGGCTGGTGAGCATCAGCGGAGGGCAGCGTCCCGCCGTGCGCATCCAGGCGAATCCGCGCGCGCTGGCCGCCTATGGGCTGACCCTGGAGGACCTGCGTACGGTGGTGGCGACGGCGAACGTGAATCAGGCGAAGGGCGGGTTCGACGGGCCTCGGCGTGCCTCGATCATCAATGCCACGGATCAATTGTTTGCCAGCAAGGACTATCGGGCGCTGATCGTGGCCTATCGCAATGGAGCGCCGGTTCGTCTGTCGGAGGTCGCGGAGGTCATCGACGACGTCGAGAATTCCAAACAAGCCGCCTGGATGAACGAGATTCCGGCGGTGATCGTCAATATCCAGCGTCAGCCGGGCACGAACGTGATTGAAGTCGTCGACCGGGTGAAGGACTTATTGCCGCAGCTGCAGGGGACCTTGCCCTCTTCGGTGCTGGTGTCGGTGCTGACCGATCGGACGACCTCAATTCGCGCGACGGTCCGTGACGTGCAGGTGGAACTGGTTCTAGCCGTGGCGCTCGTGATTCTGGTGATTTTTGTGTTTCTGCGCACGCTGCCCGCGACGGTGATTCCGGCCGTGGCCGTGCCGCTGTCCCTCGTCGGGACCTTCGGCGTGATGCATCTGTTGGGATTCAGTTTGAACAATCTGACGTTGATGGCGCTAACGATCTCTACCGGCTTCGTCGTGGACGATGCCATCGTCATGATCGAGAATATCGCGCGTTATATCGAGCGAGGGGAGTCACCGTTTCAGGCCGCGCTCAAGGGCTCGCAGCAGATCGCCTTCACTATTTTGTCGCTCACTGTGTCCCTGATCGCGGTGCTGATCCCTCTGTTGTTCATGGGTGATGTGGTCGGGCGTCTGTTCCGCGAGTTCGCCGTGACACTGAGCATTACCATCCTGATTTCGGCGGTCGTCTCTCTGACCCTGACCCCGATGATGTGTGCGAGGCTCTTGCGAGAGCGGCGCGAAGCACACCTTGGTCCGGTGGCGAGGGCTTCCCAGCGGATGTTGGAACGCATCATCGCCGGCTATGGGCGCAGCTTGCAATGGGTGTTGCGCCGGCAGCGCGCCACGTTGCTGGTGACGGGTGCGACGGTGGCCGTGACGGTGGCGTTGTACGTCCTGATCCCCAAGGGTTTCTTCCCGCTTCAGGATACCGGCGTCATTCTCGGCATCACGGAGGGACCGCAGTCTGTCTCATTCAACGCGATGAGCGAACGGCAGCAGGTGATGGCGCGAGCGATTCTAGAAGAGCCGGCCGTGGAAAGTCTTACGTCCTTCATCGGCGTCGACGGAACCAATACGACGCTGAACAGCGGGCGTATGTATATCAACCTCAGACCGCTCCAGGAACGGTCGGGTAGTGCCGGCGACATCATCCGGCGACTCGAGGCGCGCGTCGCCGCGGTGGAGGGGCTGACGCTGCATTTGCAGCCTGTGCAGGATCTCACTGTGGAAGACCGGGTCAGCCGGACCCAGTTCCAATACACGTTGGAAGACGCCGATCCGGAGGAGTTGAACCGCTGGGCGCCAAAACTGCTGGAGAGTCTGCAACAGCGGCCTGAGTTGCGCGATGTGAGCAGCGATCAGCTCACGCAAGGACTCGCGTCCCTGGTGGAAATCGATCGGAATACCGCCTCCCGCATGGGGATTACCCCCCAGGTCGTCACCGACACCTTGTACGATGCGTTCGGGCAGCGGCAAGTGTCGACCATGTTCACGCAGCTGAATCAGTATCGCGTGATTCTTGAGGTGATGCCGGAGTTTCAGAAGGGCCCGGAGGCGTTGCAGGCGTTGGAAGTGCGAGGCAGCGGAGGATCCGTGCCGTTGAACGTCTTCACCCGGGTGACGGAAACCACGGTGCCGCTTGTGATCAGCCGGCAGGGACAGTTTCCTGCGGTCACGATCTCGTTCAACCTTGCGCCCGGTGGCTCGCTCGGCGAGGCGGTGGCGGCGATCCGGCAGGTGACGCAGGAGTTGGGGTTGCCGGCCAGCATCCGCGGGAATTTTCAGGGCGCCGCACAGGCGTTTCAAAGCTCCCTGGAGCATGAGCCGCTGCTCATTCTGGCGGCGCTGATCACCGTGTACATCGTCCTCGGCATTTTATACGAGAGCTACATTCATCCTCTCACGATTCTCTCGACGCTGCCTTCCGCCGGCGTCGGCGCGCTCTTGGCTCTGTTATTGTTTCGGATGGATTTCAGCATCATCGCGCTGATCGGCATCATCCTGTTGATCGGCATCGTGAAGAAGAATGCGATCATGATGATCGATTTTGCATTGGAGGCCGAACGCGTTGAAGGCAAGCCGCCGGAGCAAGCCATTTATGAGGCCGGGCTCTTGCGGTTTCGCCCCATCATGATGACCACCATGGCCGCGCTCTTCGGGGCCCTGCCGCTGGCGATGGGGTCTGGGGTCGGATCGGAACTGCGACGTCCGCTGGGCATCGCGATCGTCGGCGGGTTGATCTTGAGCCAGCTCCTGACCCTCTATACGACGCCGGTGGTGTACCTGGCGTTGGATCGGTTGGCGGCGCGTTTCCGCCGCAGCCCTGAGCGGGGCCTCGTGGGCAATGCGTTGCCGATAGGTCGTCCATGAACATCTCGGCGCCCTTTGTCCGACGTCCGGTTGCCACGACGTTACTGACCCTCGGGGCGACGTTCATCGGGATCGTGGCGTTTCCGTTCCTTCCGGTTGCCGCGTTACCCCAGGTTGAATTCCCGACGATCAACGTGTCGGCCTCGTTGCCGGGGGCCAGTCCTGAGACGATGGCTTCGTCGGTGGCGGCTCCGCTGGAGCGGCAGTTCACCCGGATTGCGGGAGTGACGGAGATGACCTCCTCCAGCACGATGGGCGGGACCAACGTCACGCTCCAGTTCGAACTGAGCCGCGATATCGACGGCGCCGCGCGCGACGTGCAAGCGGCGATCAATGCCTCCCGTGTGGACCTTCCGCCGAATCTGCCCAGCGCTCCTCGCTACAGCATCGTGAACCCGGCCGACGGTCCCATCCTGATTCTTGCCATCACCTCCGAACTGGTCACCCGCGGCCAAATGTACGACGCGGCCTCCAGCATCTTGCAGCAGAAGCTGTCGCAGGTCGAAGGCGTCGGCCAAGTCGCCGTGGGCGGTGGGTCGCTGCCCGCGATTCGGGTCGATCTCAATCCGACGGCGCTGAATAAGTACGGCATCGGCCTGGGGGACGTCCGTGAGGTGCTGACCAGTACGAACGTGAATCGTCCGAAGGGGCAGCTGACCGCCGCCGACCGCACCTGGCAGATTCTGACCAACGATCAACTGCACCAGGCGGAGGAGTATTTGCCGTTGATCGTGGCCTATCGCAACGGGCGGGCGGTGCATCTGTCCGATGTGGCGTCGGTGGAATCGTCGGTCGAGGATTTGCGGACCATGGGCGTGGCGAACGGAATCCCGGCGGTGTTGGTGATCGTCTACCGGCAGCCTGATGCCAACATCATCGACACGGTGGATCGACTTCGCGCACGGTTGCCGCAGTTGGAAGCATCGCTGCCGGGCAGCATGTCGTTGTCGATCGTCATGGACCGGACTCCCGTCATTCGCGCCTCTCTTCACGATGTGGAGCGAACCCTGGCCATCTCCGTAGCCCTGGTAATTCTAGTGGTGTTCGTGTTTCTCCGAAATGTGCGTGCCACCCTGATCCCGGCGGTGGCGGTCCCGGTGTCGCTGATTTCCACGTTCGGCGTGATGTATCTCCTCAACTACAGCCTCGACAACCTGTCCCTGATGGCATTGACGATCGCCACCGGCTTTGTAGTCGACGATGCGATCGTGGTGCTTGAAAACATCACGCGTTATCGTGAGCAGGGCGTGCCGGCCATGGAGGCGGCCTTACGAGGTGCGAAGGACATCGCGTTTACGGTGGTGTCGATGACCCTCTCCTTGGTAGCGGTGTTCATTCCGGTGTTTCTGATGGGCGGGATGATGGGCCGCTTGTTTCGTGAGTTTGCCGTGACGCTCTCGGTGGCGATCGGGGTGTCATTGGTGGTGTCGCTGACGACGATTCCCATGTTGTGCGCGCGGGTGTTAAAGCCGGAGGCGGACGCCGGCCATGGGTGGTGGTATCGCCTGAGCGAGCGGGGCTTCGATGCGATGTCGCGAGGGTATGCGGCGAGTCTGGCCTGGGTGCTCCGGCATCCCCGTACGATGCTCGTGGTGACTTTGGCAACGATGGCTCTCACGATCTATCTGTACATTCTCGTGCCGAAAGGGTTCTTTCCGCAGCAGGACACAGGACGCCTCTTCGGCAACATCCGCGCCGCGCAGGATATTTCATTCCAAGCCATGCGCGACAAGCTGACCGAGGTGGTGGGAATCATCAAGAGTGATCCGGCGGTGGCGAGCATCACGGGATTCACCGGCGGCGGGAGTCATTCCGGCACGACGAATACCGGTCGGATGTTCATCGCGTTGAAGCCGCTCGAAGAGCGGGGCATGAGTTCCGAGGAGGTGATTGCCCGGTTGCGCCCCAAGTTGGCAAAGGTTCCGGGTGCGCCGACGTATCTGCAGGCGATACAAGATTTGCGCATCGGCGGGCGGGCGAGCAGCGCGCAATATCAATATACCCTCCAGAGCGTGGACTTGGACGAACTCAACACCTGGGCACCCAAAGTCGAGAGCAAGTTGCGGACGTTGCCGGAAATCGTGGACGTAAATAGCGATCAGCAGGACCGTGGCCAGCAGTCATTGGTCGTGTTCGACCGGAGCACGGCGTCGCGACTCGGCCTGACGCCTCAATTGATCGACGACACGCTCTACGATGCATTCGGCCAGCGGCAGGTGTCGATCATGTATACGCCGCTCAATCAATACCATGTTGTGATGGAGGTCGCCCCGCAGTACTGGCAGAACCCTGCCGCGCTCCATGAAATTTATGTGCGCTCGCCCAGCGGGGCGCAGGTGCCGTTGAGTGCGGTGACCCGGTATGAGCCGGCCAATGCCATCTTGTCCGTCAATCACCAGGGGCAGTTCCCCGCAGTGACCGTGTCGTTCAATATGGCGGCGGGCGCGTCGCTCGGCGAGGCCGTGGCGGCGATCGATCAAGCGATGCATGACATCGGTCTGCCTACTAGCGTGCGCGGCACCTTCCAGGGAACCGCCAAAGCATTTCAGTCGTCCGCGGAAAATCAGCCGTGGTTGATTCTGGCGGCCCTCGTCACGGTCTACATTGTGTTGGGGATTCTGTACGAGAGCTACATCCATCCGCTCACGATTCTTTCGACCCTTCCGTCGGCCGGCGTCGGGGCGTTGCTCGCATTGCTGTTGTTCAAGACCGAACTGAGCATGATCGCCTTGATCGGGATCATGCTCTTGATCGGCATTGTGAAAAAAAATGCCATCATGATGATCGATTTTGCCTTGCAGAGCGAACGCATGGGGGAGGGCAAGACTCCCCAGGCGGCGATTTACGAAGCCTGTTTGCTCCGGTTCCGTCCGATTATGATGACCACGGCGGCAGCCCTGTTGGGCGCGCTCCCGTTGGCACTGGGCACGGGGGTGGGGTCGGAATTGCGGCGTCCGTTGGGCATTGCGATCGTCGGAGGCCTCCTTGTGAGTCAGGTCCTGACCCTGTACACGACGCCTGTTGTCTACCTGTTCCTCGATCGCCTGCGGTTGCGCTGGGTGCGAGCCAGGGCCGCTTCCCTCCATCCTGCCGCCTGAGGGACCGACAATCCCGCTCCCGCGACGTCCATCCTCACAATCAAGGCCTCGCCTGGCCGATCAGGAATTCGATCATTCTCTTTTCCCCTGGGAGGTACTAGGCTGGCGCCCTCAGTGTCACCAGTGCCGGGCATCGCAGGCCGCCGAGCACGACACGTCGGCCGCACCGATTGATCCAGAGAAACGACGACATGAGCGCCTCACCCTCGATCGATCTGGAACGCTTGTTTCATGAGCATCAGCGCGATCTCCTAGCCATGCTACGGCGCATGGTCGGATGCCAGGAAACGGCAGCTGATCTGGCCCAGGAAGCCTACATTCGTCTTGCCGATGTTCCCACCTCACACATCATCGTTTCCCCCCGCGCCTTCTTGTTTCGGACCGCGACTAATCTGGCCCTGGACCATTTTCGAAAGCAAAAGTTCCGCGGCCAGCGGCAGACGTCGCTGGAAGAGGCCGAACAGGTTCCCACCGAGTCACGACCCGTCGATGCCCAGGCCTATGACAAGCAGTTGGTGGCCACGCTGGAGAAGGCGCTGTCCACGCTCCCGGATCGCACGCGAACTGTCTTTGCTATGCGGAGGGTGTACGGGTATTCCTACCAGGAAATTGCGACGCAACTGGGGATGTCGGAACGTGCGGTCGAGAAACATCTCGTGAGAGCCATGATCTGCTGTCAGGACGCGTTGCCGTCCGAAGACCTGCCTGCGTGACGGGAGAAGGGGGAAAAGAGCGAGCTGACACGTCGAAGAGAAGAGCCTATAGTGCACCGATCGCTCTCACGTCCCCGGTTTTCCGATCTGTCATGGGCCACATGCGACCTGAAGACAACCGTTCGCCGTTTGGAGCCGGGCCCCTACCGCCCGATCCTGAAGTCATGAAAGAAGCGACCGTCTGGTTTATTCGCGAGGCCGCCGCCGGTTTTTCTCAGGCCGACCGCCGACGCTTGGACGAATGGTGCGCCCAAAGTCCGGCGCATGCGCGCGCCTATCAGCGGGTTCGGGCGCTGTGGCACGCACCAGAATTGCAACGCGCCGCGTTCGAGCGCATGCCGCGCGGTGCGGTCGATGCGGCACGGCGGTCGGCCGGCCTTGTCTGGCGCCGGGGAAGCATGGCGGCCGCAGCCGTCTTCCTGCTCGTCGGGATGGCGCTCTGGAGCGATGCGATCTTGATGTGGATCCATTCCGACTATTCGACGGATGTCGGAGAGCAGCGTGTCGTGACACTTCCTGATCAATCAACCGTCAGGTTGAATACCGACAGCGCGATCGCGGTTCGGTATGCGCCCGATCGGCGGCACGTGGACTTGTTGCGAGGAGAGGCCTTCTTTGCCGTTCAACCGAATGCAGAGCGGCCGTTTACCGTTGAGAGTCGCGGGGTGGCCACGACGGCCGTCGGGACGGAATTTGTGGTTCAGGATCGTCACACGAATGTGCAAGTCACCGTGCTGAACGGTTCGGTGCTGGTTGCCGACGGGAGGAGACGATCGGATCCCGCCGTTCGATTGGCCGCAGGCGATCAGGTGTCCGTCGGCCCGAATGGTGCCGGGGCGATCGATCGCGTGGACACGACTGCTGTGGCCGCCTGGATGCACGGTCGCCTGGTGTTCGTCCGCACACCCCTGTCCGATGTCGTGCATGATCTGGCCCGGTACCATCACGGGTATATCCTCATCTGGAATCCCGCCCTGCGCTCGCTCCCGGTCACCGGCATCTATAACCTTGCCGATCCGTCCCACGTCATCACCACGCTGGCGGATACGCTGCCCATTCATATGGTTCGACTCACGGACCATCTGATCGTAATTCGCTAGCCCGCGTGTGTCCGCAGGTCGCGGCCGCTTCACCGTCTTGACGGTGTGCACAGGCGTGACGCGTGCGCTTCAGCGCGTCGTGAACCTCAGAGGCTTACTGTGCCGTTGCGCGGCCATGCCTGACGCGTGCTCATCAGCGCTGGCCTCCCTTTCAGCGTTTCTCTGCCTGCCGCGAAAAATTCCGTTCCCTCTTGACCCTGCCGGGGGGATTTTCTCTTTGCCATACGTCCAGGCACAGGGAGAACACCACCATTGAGGAGCAGGGAGCCCCTCTCCTCGAAGTCCACCGACGGAGGTTTGAATGCGGAACAGTTCCTGTTACTCAGGTGCGTCTATGCGTTCATGGGGAGGATGCTCTGAGGCCTTCTGGACCATGAATCTGCGCATCCTGCTCCTTCTCGTTATGCTGGCATTCACTTCGGCGGGTGTCGGTCACGCCAACGCGCAGGGCGATGATACGAATGCCGGCCCGGAACCCAGACAAAAAATCCACTATCAGATTGCGCCACAACCCCTGAACACGGCATTGCGCGACTTTGCTTTGACGTCCGGTCTGCAGGTCAGCTTTCCCGACGATGTGACGTTGGGACGGATGTCACGCGAGGTCGCCGGGCTCTATACGCCGGAAGAGGCCTTGTCGGAATTATTGGCTGGAAGCGGACTCTCATTCCGTTTTACCAGCGTCGATACGGTGACGCTGGAGCGGGCAGGCCGTTCCATTCTTTCACCGGCACCGGCTGGAAAGAGTCACAGCCCCGCCGCGAACGCGAGTCGTGTCCCATCATCGGAATCCCCGGTCGCCGTCAAGCCCGTGGTCGTCCCTGAAATTGTGGTGAAAGACGTGCACGAACGGAACGAGCCGGATCAGGAATCCGTCAAGGACATCGCGGGAGCGGTGAATGTCGTCACTCGCGAGGAGATCCAGCGAGCTCGGCCGAAAAACGCAGACGAAATGTTGCGACGCGTTCCCGGTGTCAACGTGCTGGACGAATACGGCCAGGGGTTGCGGCCCAATATCGGCATCCGGGGCATGGATCCCCGGCGCAGCAAAAATATTCTGTTGATGATGGACGATATTCCCCTACAGCCGGCCCTCTTTGGAGATGCCTCGACGTATTACATGGTCCCGATCGAACGGATCGACCATATCGAGGTGATCAAAGGCGGAGCCACGGTGCTCTATTCACCCAATACCCAGGGTGGCCTCATTAATTTCATTCAGAAGCGGATTCCCACCACACCGATGTTCTCCACCACGAATACGTTCGGCAGTTTCAATTTGCTTCAGTCTGACACTCAGTACGGGGGCCATTGGGGAAATTTCGGCGCGCAGCTCGGCTACCTCCGGCGCCAATCAGACGGTTTCAGAGACCGAAGCAAATCGCAGTTGGATGATTTCACGATGCGATTCGAAGCCAACCCTGATGATCGGACCCGCATGACGACGAACATCTCCTGGTACGACGAAACGACGCAGACACCCGGAAGCATTACGCCCAGTCAATACCGGAACGACCGCACATTGGCGGGCAAACCGAATGATGAATTCAAAGGTCAGCGTGGAGCCATCGACGTGACGGCAAGCCGGGAGATCGATGCCCACAACACGGCCAAGATCATCGTCTACGGCAACGTGTTCGAACGAAATTGGTATATCCAGGACCAAGCTGCTAACGGCACGCTGCTCTCCACCAGCACGAACTTTTTGCGCAAGTTCAATGTCTTCGGCGTCATGCCGCAACATCAGTTCAAATTCTCACTGTTTGGATTGGATCAACAGATCACCTCCGGCGTTCGGTATCACGCCGAGCGTCTGACCGACATCACCGGAATCGGGACAGCCGGTTCAAAGATCAGTCGCACGACCAACAACGCCGATCTGGAATCGGTGGCCTATGCCGCCTATACGGAAACGGCCATTCGCCTGACCGAAGCCTTCACCATTTCCCCGGGCATCCGGTGGGAGCAGGTCAATCAGAGTCGTGAGACGATGAACGCGGTCCCACCGGCGGGAGGGAACTTCAAGGGTTACAAAACGACGCAAGGCCTGATTTACGGGACAGGGGTGAAGTATCAACTCACCCCTGACAGCATGCTGTTCGGTCATGTCCACACGACATTCCGGCCACCGACCTTCGCCAATGCGGTCGATCCAACGAGCGGGACCACGCAAGACCTCTCAGCAGAGCGCGCGTTGAGTTCAGATGTCGGCATCCGGTCCATCCTCGTGCCTGGTGTGAGTGCCGAAGTTGCGTTGTTTCGCACCGAATTCAGCAATCAGATTGTCCAGCAAGGCAGCCGGTTCGTGAACGCCGGCAAGACACTCATGGAGGGAATCGAGAGCACCGTCAGCCTCGATTGGGGCGAAATGGTTCGCCCGCTGCAAGGCTTTGTCACCAGGGGCAGCATCACACTCTTACGGCCGAAATCGCTGTTCGGTGCGACGGATGGGAAAGACCTTCCCTATGCCCCGCGCATGACCTTCTACGGATTGGTGGGATATTACCACCCAACCGGTGCGTCGATTGAAGCCGATGCCATGTATATCGCGCAGCAATTTACCGACGGCGCAAATACCCAGACAGAAAATGCCCTGGGAACGAACGGCGCCATCCCTTCCTATACGATCTGGAACCTCCGGTTCAATTATGCCCCGCCGAAGGCGAAGTGGGCCATCTTCGCCGGTGTGCGTAATCTGACGGATGAGTCATTTATTGCACAACGGACCACCGGCAGTTTCATTGGGATTCAGCCCGGTGAAATCCGGAATTTCTACGGCGGTGTCTCATGGAGATTCTAAAAAGAAGCTGTGGTGTACGGCCGACATTGAGAAAGGAGTCACGCTGATGAATCGCAACATCGTCAATCGTGGATTGTGGGGCATCCTATTGATGGCAGGGTTGTTGGAAGCTATTCCGGCGGAGGCCCATTTCGTCTGGGTGGAGACGGAAGCCACGGCACCCGCTGAACAGGGACAGCCAGTGAAGGTGTACTTCGGTGAATATGCCGAATTCTTACGGGAAGAGCGTGGGGGGCGGCTCGATTCGATCGATGGCGTCACACTGCGCGTGCAAGATCCGAAGCGCGGGAAGACCGACGTCCAGCTGACGAAGCAGATCAACCACTTTGCGGGTGCCCTCTCATCCTGTGTGCCAGGGCGGAACGCGGTGGTGGTGGAACAGGCGAAAGCGCCGGTGCAGGATCTGCGCAAGCATGACCTGGGCATCGTCAAGCCGATGTTCTACGCCAGGACCTATTTCGTCTGTCTGGAAGAGGGCCGGGTCAATGAGCACGAACGGGATCACTCGACACCACTGGCGCTGGACCTGATCCCGCTGACGACAGGGCTGAATCTTGCCTCCGGCCGCGTGACCCCAGGGCCCGGCGGCGAGATCGTGGTGAAGGCGCTCTTTAATGGCCAACGTCTCCCGGGGACGCAAGTGTTGGTACATGCGCCGAATGGTTGGGACAAGGAGC
The DNA here is from genome assembly GCF_905220995.1 of Nitrospira defluvii. NCBI lineage: Bacteria > Pseudomonadati > Nitrospirota > Nitrospiria > Nitrospirales > Nitrospiraceae > Nitrospira > Nitrospira defluvii. The sequence goes on along the minus strand of NZ_CAJNBJ010000016.1, from coordinate 255,572 downwards.
TCAAAACGGATGCCGATGGCATCGTGTCCTTCACGCCGCTCTGGCCCGGTCGATATGTGCTGGAGATGATTCATGTCGAAAAGACACCAGGGGAGTTCGAGGGGACGACCTATGAGGCATTACGCCATCGCAGCACCTTGGCGCTGCAGGTGCGGGCCGAGCGCCCCGCGGAGCAATAACATGAGTCGCGGTGCATCTGAACGGATCATGAGACTGGCCCATCGTTGGCTTGGCATGGGGGCGTTGGGCTTTCTCTTGCTCTCCGTCGTCACCGGCCTGTTGTGGGCGGATGCGAAATTTCTCTATTGGGATGACCATTATAAGGAGAAGGTTCGGCCGCTGCCTGGCCCGTCGCTGGAAACGGCTACGCTGCCGGTGGATCGAGCGATCGTCCTGGCCAAGGAGGCCGTGGGCGGGCGGGCATTGGTTGAACAGGTGCTGCTGCGGTCGGATTTCGGCCGCCTGTTCTATGAACTCAAATTGCGGGTTGATGGGGTGTCCACCACGCTCTTGTTCGATGCCAAGACCGGCGAGCGTCTCTCGCCGATTTCACCGGACCTGGCGCCGGTGATTGCGCAGCAGTATGTGCGGACGCCGGCAACGGTGACGGGTGTGGAACTTGAGCGGTACACGCCCCGCAAGAAGAAACGGGCTCAGGATGCAGTGCGGGTACGCTTCGACGATGCGGATGCCACGGAGATCGTTCTGGACCGGCAGACGGGGGAGATCCTCGAGGACGAAGGTCGATGGCGGCGGGTGCATTTTGCCGTGATGCAACTGCACCAGCTGAACTTCTTCGGGTTTGAGAAGACCTTGCTCAACATTCCGGGTGTGCCCATTTTCCTGATGAGCCTGTCGGGCGGCGCCTTATGGCTGCTTCATCGTGCCCGGGTTCGCCGGTCGCGCGCGGCGATGCTCGCTCGGGATCAGTCGTTGTTCACGGCCCATTCAGCGGGCGAACCAAAGGAGGTTTCTCGCCTGTCTTGATCGTCGGCCGGCTGACGGTACGGTGGCGTTTTCTTCCGCCGGTTGTTTAGAATGTCTCCTCTGGGGTGGGGATGACGATTCGTACCATCAAGGGCCGTATTGTACTCGCCATCGTGTTGGTGGGTTGTATTCCGTTGTTGATCGGGCTGGTCCTCGCCTACATGTCCGGCATGCAGTCGCTGCGTGACGTCATCGGCGGCAACCTGCAAGCCGTGGCGATCCAGGCCGCTGACCGGGTGACGATGCTGGTGCAAAGCGAGATCCAGGCCGTTCGGCTGTTGGGGTCCGCACCATTGCGAGTCCGCCAGCCAGTTGAGGCGGCCAACGCCTCCTATCCGCAAGACCCTGCAGACACCCAGCGCATCATCCAGACCCGTACGCAGGTCTGGGAGAAGGGGAAGGGAGCCGCCGCGCAACTCCTCCATCGAGATCTCTCGCGGTTTCTTCTCGATACCAAAGTCAGAAGCGGCGACAAACTCGTCGGGTTGCTGATTGTCGACCAATACGGAGCGCTGGTTGCTTCGAGTTCAGAGCCCGATCATTACTCATTCAGCGGGGAGCCCTGGTGGGAAGCGGTGCGTGCGGGAGGCATCGACCATGTCTACCTGAGCGGAATGATGCCCGCGCAAGTGGGCTCATTTCGAACGCCGGAAGAAACGTTTGATATCGCCGTTCCCATCCTCGATGACCGGCATCACACCGTGATCGGTGCCGTCAAAGCCTCTTACCGTTTCGATACCCTCTTCGGCATGATCAATCAGATCCGCATCGGGCAGACCGGTCATGCCATGCTGTTCAATGCGGCAGGGGAGCCGCTCGTCTGCCCCATTCTTCCCCGTCAAGCGCATCGCATTCCCGGGCAACTGATGACCATGATCGTGTCAGCCGGGCCCGGATGGGGGATTGCGGATGACGACGGCCATGGCGGGACAGACACGGTGGTGGGATTTGCGCCTGTCACCGGCCTGATGTTGCCCGATAACACCTGGCACATCTTTGTGCGGCAGCAACCCGTGGAGAGTTATGCTCCGATCCGCGATCAGCTGAGAAATCTCGCGGCGATCGGTCTGGTCATGGTCGGGCTTCTCTGGGCGATGGGGCGCTATGTGGCGACCAGAATTGCCCGACCGATTCAGGTGCTGAAGACCGGCGTCGAGGCGATCAGTCGCGGCACCTACGATGGACCGCTCGATGTCAAAACCGGCGATGAATTTGAGGAGCTGGCCGTCGCGGTGCACCGCATGGCCGACCGGTTGCAGGCGTCGCGCGCCGAATTGGAATCCTTAAACGCCGAATTGACGCACCGGGTGGAGGAGAAAACGGCGGAAATTACGCGGCAGATGAGGAAACTGGAGTTGTCCGAACGGCTGGCGACGCTGGGCAAGGTCGCCAGCGGCATCGCGCATGAAATCAACAATCCGCTGAGCATCATTTTGAACCGGATTGAATGTATGGAGGCCGACGCCGCCCAGTCGAACATTTCGGCGGAGGTCGCCCGCGATCTGCTCACGATTCGCTCACAAGCGGAACGCATCTCCCGCGTGACACGGAGTATTTTGACCTTCTCCCGAGGGACTGTGTCGATGCTGAAGCCGCTGGATCTCAACTGCGTGGCGCGTACCTGCGTGGCCATGGCGGGGGAACGAGTGGCGGCGCTCTCCGTCCGCATCAAGGCGGAATTGGCTTCGGAGTTGCCCCCGGTGATGGGAGACCGCGACCGGTTGGAAACGGTGTTGCTGAATGTGCTCAATAATGCCATCGACGCCGTGATCGCTTGTGGAGATCACGGGGTGGTGACCGTGCGTACCGCCTGGATGCAGCTCAATGGGGACGAGTGGGTACGGGTCAGCGTGTCGGATAACGGACCGGGTGTGCCGGCCGCGATCGTGGACCGTATCTTCGATCCTTTTTTTACCACCAAACCGGCCGGCCAGGGGACGGGCTTGGGGTTGTTCTTGAGTTATGGAATTGTCTCGGACCATCGCGGACGCATCGAGGTGCGCAACGACACGGTCGGCGCCGTCTTCGATGTGTATTTGCCGGCGGTGGGGCTCGGCGAGAGCATGCGTGAAGGAGTACCATGGGGATTGCAGGAAAAATCCTGATCGTCGATGACGAGCAGGATGCGCTCGATAATTGTCGCCGGATTCTCAGTCGTGGGCCGTACGATTGTCTGACCGAGTGTAATTCCACTCGCGCCCTCGATGTGATTCAGCGCGAGCGGCCCGGGCTGATTCTCACGGATTTGCGCATGCCCGATCTCGACGGGATTGAAGTGTTGGCTGCGGCCAAACGCTTTGATCCGTCGGTACAGGTCGTGCTGTTGACGGCGCATGCCACGGTGCAGACGGCAGTCACCTCCATGCGGTATGGCGCGTTTGATTACATCACCAAGCCGTTTACGAGTACCGACCTCCTGCAAGTGGCCCGGCGTGCATTCGGCGAGGATGGGGGGGGAGTTCCGACGGCAGCGGGAGCGGGTGAAGTGGCGGCCTTGCGTGATCAGAGCCGCACCGGAAAGCGGACGGGCCTGTCGCGAGTCATCGGGGAAAGCCCTGCGATGGAGTCGGTGTTCAGTTTGATCGACAAGGTCGCGCCCACCCATTCCAATGTGCTTGTTTATGGGGAAAGTGGAACAGGCAAAGAACTTGTTGCGCGCGCGATCCACGACGCCAGTTTGCGGGCAGACCGACCCTTCATCCCGGTGGACTGCGTCTCGTTGCCCGATACGCTCCTGGAATCGGAACTGTTCGGCCATGAGAAGGGCGCCTTTACCGGCGCACATGTCTCGAAGCCGGGATTGTTCGAAGTGGCGGCGGGCGGGACGGTGTTTCTGGACGAGGTCAGCGGGATGAGCCAGACCTTACAGTCGCGATTGTTGCGGGTGTTGCAGGAGCGGCAGATGCGGCGGGTCGGCGGCATCCGATTTTTGGATGTCGATGTGCGGGTGATCGCGGCGTCGAACCAGGATCTTGAAGCGGCATGCCGACGCGGAGAGTTCCGCGAGGACCTGTATTACCGTTTGAATGTCATTCCCATCGTCTTGCCGCCGTTGCGGAGGAGGGAGGGTGATATTCCAATGCTCGCGCGTGAATTTCTCCGGCGATTCATGAAGCAGCAGGGCTCAGCTCCGGGCGTTGCCCCGGATCTGGACCCCACAGCCACGGAGTTGTTGTGCGGGTATGCCTGGCCGGGGAATGTGCGCGAGTTACAAAACGTCATTGAACGGGCGGCCGTGCTGGCCGATGGCCCGCTGATTACAGCCGCGCATTTGCCCGAACGCTTGCGCCAGGTTGTCGCCGATGAGGCGGTGTTGGGAGAGGCCGGTTCTTTTAAACATGCGAAGCAGGCGGCAGTCACCACGTTCGAGCGGAGTTTTTTGATCGATCTCCTCAAGCGACATGACGGCCACATGGGCCGGGCTGCGCGGGAGGCCGGGGTTGATCGGAAGACCATCGAGCGGATGGTCAAGAAACACGGGCTGCGCGAACGCTCCTGATCCGTTTCCTGTCACGACTCACCGTGGGGATTCACGGTGCCTGATTTGGCTCTTATCCTCTGCTTCTCGATGGGGCGTCAATGTCCCATTGGGGCAAAAGTTTCGGACAGTCCGATAGCCCCTTTTAATTCAATGGATTTTCGCTGATTTCGTTTTGTCGATGGGGCGACGGCGCCCCATTTCTTTTTCCGTTCTCCCTGCCACTGTCTGAAATTTCCAACAAAGTTTGAGTTTCCAGTCTCGAGCAATCTGGAACGAGAGTTGCTCTAAGTACCGCCGTCTTTTTGTGCGCATGGCTATTCGATGGGTGCACCATCGTGCTCTTGTCGCGGATCAAGGGTGTGGGAACCGAAGGACCGGCCTCCTGGTGTTTCCACTCCATGAGGTGCAGGCCTTCACGGGCCTGCACCGTGCGCGACGCGAGGTTGATGGCAGAGAGTGGGGTGCGGAGGTTGTATGGTTTCAAGAGGAGGTAGGTCTAATGAGATCGGTACGTAGCGGGCCTAAAAAAGTCAGTCAGCGCAGGGCCCAAGCGGCCTGGAAGCTCCTGTTGGGAGTCATGCTTCCATCGGTCTGTGCCGGGGCGTTCCAAGTGGCCTCGGCAGCGGCGCCGGAGCTGCATGCGGCTGCCCATAATCAACCGGCATGGGCTGAGCAGTTGAAGGGACAGACCATTGTCGAGGATGCGCAGGAAGGTCATGTCGAGCGCACCGCGATGATGGAGCGCCAGCACCAACGCATTATGGACAAGATCAACGAGCAGTTGGTCCATGATGCCGAAGTGCAGCGGACGGGCGGCCAGTACAACAACGTCAACATGCTGCACCAGTACGGCGCCGGCAACCAAGATTTGTTGTTGATGTCGAACAGCGGGGCCGAGCCCGTCTCGTCAATGGGCGGGAAGTGTCCGGCCAGTGCGCCGGTCCGCTCCTACGACGTGTCGGCGATCAATGTGGAAATCACCTTGAACATGTGGCTCGATTTCTATCCAGGCTACATGTACACGCTGACCGAGAACATTGAGAAGGTCCGCGCCGAAGAGACGAAGAATAAAGAGGCGCGGGACAAGGAAGGCTACGATCCGGGCGGCGTCACCAACGGATTGCAGAATCAGTTCATTCAGCCCCTGGTCCTTCGTGGCAATCAAGGTGATTGCGTGAAGTTGACGCTCCGCAATCAGCTGGAGGGTGATGAAGAAGTCAGCCTGAACATTCATGGTTCCAGCATGGTCATGTCGGCTACGGGACAGCCGGCCACGACCACCAATCCCGATAGCATTGCGGCCAAGGGCAAAGCCGTGGAGATGGAATGGTACATCCCCCCGACTCAGCAGGAGGGTAGCCGCCAATTCCATTCCTATAGCAACGATCGTGAGTTGACCGTGATGGGCCTCTTTGGGTCCTTCGTGATCGAGCCAAAAGGGTCTGAGTACCTCGAACCGTTGGGAACGGGCGATCCCCAACCGACCAAGAGCGGCTGGCAGGCAATCATCAAGAACGGCAGCGGCCCTGACTTCCGGGAATTCGTGCTGTTCTATCATGAAGTCGGCGACGAAGCGTTCCGTCCATTGAACAAGAAGGGCGACTTCATCCCGCAGCGCGATCCGCTTACCGACGTGTATCGTCCGGTGGCCCGCGCGTTGAACTACCGTAGCGAGCCGTTCGGCGTCGACAATATGCAGACGCAGCACGAATACTTCGGCTTCGAAGATGAGTCCATGGCGTACAGCGCCTATACATTCGGCGATCCGGCCACGACCATTCCGCGCAGCTACCTCGGTGACCCGGCCAAGTTCCGGCTGGTCCACGGTGGTTCCGAAGTGTTCCACTCGCACCATCCGCACGGCGGATCGATTCGTTGGCCGCGGAGTCCGCGCGCTATCGACGAAATGCCATTGTGGCATGCGGCCAAGAACGGTCCCGTGAAATATCCCGTGATCCGGACGAAGTCCGATCGCGTCGACGTGGAAGTTATCGGTCCGTCCGAGACCATGGATCTGGAAACGGAGTGCGGATCCGGTCTCTGCCAACAGTTGGCCGGAGACTTCCTGTTTCACTGTCACGTGGCGCATCACTACATCGCGGGCATGTGGGGATACTGGCGTGTGTACAACACCATTCAGCAGGGTGCGAATCACAATGACGTGATGCCGGATCTGCTGGAGTTGCCGGACCGCAAGGGCCGCATCAAGGTGGGTGTCACGTCGGACGAGCTGATCGGCAAGACCGTCGATTGGTTCGGCAAGCAGTTCAAGATCATCGAGAAGGGCAAGACTGATTGGAAGGCCGACCCGGCCATCGTGACCATCAAGGACTGGGTCGACATGCAGTTCCCGCCGCAGGGGCTTCCAGGCCACAAGAAGGATGAGCGCGATCAGACCCGCTCCTATGATGCCAGCGTGTTGAACTGGAGCTGGCAGGGTACTCGCGCCATGACCGAGCCGGAGAATACGGTGCCGAATCCACGCTACCAGTCGGCCCATCCGGGCGAGCGGCTGCCGATCGTGTTCGAGCCGTTGACCGGGAAAGTCTCCTGGCCACACTTGAAGCCGCACTTCGGTCGTCGCGTGCCGTTCTCAAAGAGCCACAATCCGTCCCCCTGGTTGGAGATGATCCATCTCGATGAGGACGGCCAGCCGAGTTCCTATCCCGCCAAGCCTGGTGAGAACGGACGCTGGAGCCTGTGTCCCGAGAATGCCGGCTCGAAGAAATACAACGTGCACTTCATCCATACGCCGATGATGCTTGCCGACAAACAAGGCGACACCCCGGCCATCATGGATGAGGGCGGGTTGATTTATGTGTTGCATGAAGAGGAAGCGGCCATTCGGAAGAACAACGATCTCAAGTTCCCGTTGGTCGTGCGGTCGAATATCTACGATTGCGTCGATTGGATGTTGACTAGCGAATGGGACGACGACGATTTCGGCAATTTCCACGCGTCGAAGGTCAACACCCATTGGCACTTCCTGCAGTTCGACAACCAGTCGTCGGACGGCGTGATCACCGGCTTCTCGAACGAACAGTCGGTGCGTCCGTTCACCATGCTGGAAAAGAAGACGGACAAGGGCTTGCCCTTGCCCTTGAACACGATCTTCACGAAGGCGGGGAAGAAGGGCGATCGCGTGATCACCCTGAAGAACGCCGCACAGTATCATCCGGGCATCGAGATTCTCATCGGTGCGGATAACGTCGGCGGGAATGAGGTGGGACGGATCCAGTCGATCAAGGGCAACGAGATCACACTCGTTCGGCCGTTGAAGAACGATCATCCCGTAAAAGATATCGTGACGGTGGAATTTGTCCGGCAGCGTTTCTGGGTGGATTCCGATGTCGGCACCGTGTTCTGGCACGACCATGCGTTGGGCCGGATTACCTGGGGCCACGGCGGATTCGGCACGATGATTGTTGAGCCGGTCGGATCGACCTATCACAATCCGAAGACCGGAGCGCCGATTCGGAGCGGTCCGTTGGCGGACATCCGCACCGCGGAGCCGGTGGGCTACGGGGTGAACGGCAGCTTCCGTGAGTTGCTGGTGCAGTTGAACGACAGTGTGCCGCACACGATCAATATCGTGACGGCGGGCAATCCTCCTGGGCAGCCGGTGGAAGTGGCCCTGGAAGCAGGAAAGACGATCTCGTTCCCGATTCCAGACCACATCAAGATGACGCCCATGCCGTTCCTGAACGGCGGGACCCATACGACGGGTGGCAGTCTCAACTTCAGGGCGGAGCCGATCAGCGGTCGCCTGAAGGCGAATCCGGACCCGTCAAAACTCTTCAGCAGCACCGTGCACGGCGATCCGTACACACCCATGGTGCGAGCCTATTTGGGGGATACCGTGGTGTTCCGGTTGCTGCAGACGATGACCAACGAAAGCATGGTCTGGACCCTGTCCGGTCATACCTATCTGACCGAGCGGTATGCCGGCGATGCCAACCGGAAGAACTCCATCCATGTCGGTATCGCGGAACGATACGACCTGGTCGTGCCGCAAGCCGGCGGACCACGATTGCAGGCGGGTGACTACATCCACTTCAATGGTCGTTCATCCAAGTTCTCGGAAGGCGCTTGGGGTATCTTGCGCGTCCTCGATAAGGACGTAACGGATCTGCAGAAGTTGCCTGCCGGATACAGCGGCCGCAACGAAATTCCTCAGGCCCCGGCGGTCTGTCCTGCCGATGCGCCGGTGAAGAATTTCAATGTGTCGGCCATCGATTTCCCGTCGATGAAGTTGAACCCGAAGGCCCCGGATGCCATCGAGGTCGACTTCGAGCGGACCATCCAGATGGTCAATCCTGATGCCAAGATCTACGTCTTGGATGAGGATGTCGCGACGGTGGCGTCCGGCCTTCAGCCGATGCCGCTGACGTTGCGCGCGAACGTCGGGGACTGTCTCAAGGTGAAGTTGAGCAACAAGATGAAGCAGGGCCGTGCATCCTTCTCGGCGCTGGGCCTGGCCTTTGATCCAAAGGATTCCCTGGGAGCGAACGTCGGCAACAATCCGGGCGAGCAAACGGTCGCCCCGGGGGAGAGCCGCGTCTATACCTACTATGCCGATCCGTTCATCGGGGAGACCGCGTCTCTCGTGTGGGATTGGGGGAATGTCATGACCAATCCGCGCAACGGCCTCTACGGGGGTATCGTGATCGGACCCAAGGGGGCGACCTATCGCGATCCGAAGACCGGCGCGGATATTTCCACGAAGAACAGCTGGGTCGCCGATGTCATTGTGGATCGGACGATTCAGGGCTACGAACATCGCCAGAACTACCGCGATGTGGCGCTGTTCTTCCAGGATGAAGACAACATCATCGGAACGAGCTTCATGCCCTACGTGCAAAACACGGCGGGACTGACGGCCGTGAACTACCGTTCGGAACCCTATAAGTTCCGAGAAGCCAGCGGATGCACGCTGGGCAAGGTGTTCCAGCCATGTTCGGTGGACAAGCCGGAGAGCATTGCCACGCCGCTCATCGAAGCGCATGCGGGAGATCCCGTGCGCATCCATGTGTTCGGTGCCAGCAATGAACAAAATGGCATGTTCAGTGTGGAAAAACATGAATGGCCGATTGAGCCGTTCATGCGCGGCGCCGATCAGATCAGCGTCGTGGAGTTCTCAGCGTCGGAATCGCTGGATGCCTTTATCCCTGCCGCAGGCGGAAGTTTCCGTCTGCCGGGTGATTATGTGTGGAGCAACCAGCGGTTGCCCTATGCCCAATCTGGGCAATGGGGGCTATTGAAGGTGTTGCCTGTGGACGATCAACGAATCCTCCCGTTGAGTCAGCAGGCGCCTTCGATCAAGCGGGCGGGGTCCGAGGCGGGAGATCCCATTGTCTCTCGCGCGTCGAATCCCATCCAATAGGGTGAGGACGGCGGCTTTCCCTCACGGGGAGGCCGCCGAAGGATGCAGCGCCGGTCCTAATCACCAGACTGCGGGAGAGCCCAGGTGCTCTCCCGCAGTTGTTTTTTGACCAGGGAAATATCGGAACGGTTTGATCGTGGGCTGGGAGCATTGAGACAGCCATGCTGTCGGACCGGGCATGAAGGCTGGTCGTTATCTGCCGCGTACCTGTGCCACCAGGTTTTCCAGCATCTTCAAATCCATGGCGCCCGGTACCAACTCCGTGCCGACGATAAACGCCGGTGTGCCGCTGATACCGAGGGTCTTCGCGAGACTACGGTTGCGATCGATCACCGTTTGCCACTCTGGTCTATTGAGATCTCTGTCGAGCCGCTCGATATCCAATCCCGTCGATTTGGCGATGCGAAACACATGGTCTTTGGTAAGATCCTCTTTCGTGGCCAGCAGGGCTTCATGAAAAGCCTGGTGTTTCCCTTGCAGATGTGAGGCCAACGCTGCTTTGGCGGCCAGTTCGGACGTCTCGCCGAGAATCGGGAAGTCTTTATAGACGACCCGAATGCCGGCATCCCGTTGTTGGAGCTCAGTCAGCGCGGAAGCCGCTCGTTTGCAATACCCACAGCGATAATCGAAAAATTCCACGACTGTGATGTCACCGGTTCGATTTCCGCTGATGGGGGAGTTCGGATCGTTGAGTAACTCCTGCTGGTGGGTCGCAATTGCGGCTTTCTGCCGTTGTTGCTCCTCAGCCGCCCGTTTGTTTTCCAACGCCTGCAGGGATTGTTCGATGACTTCAGGATGGGTGCGGATGTAGCGTTCAATGAACTGTTCCAGCATTGGTCCTGTCAGGGGATCGGTGATCGGTTCAGCCGGCCAGGCGTTCACGGGAACCAAGGACCACCATGAAGCAAAGAAGAACACAGCCAGAACGACAACGCGATCGGTGCCCGGTTTCATGAGGCCTCCCGTTGAATCAATGTGGAGCACGTCGTGGAGTGCCGTGCTGTAGCCGGGCATTATACAAGAATTGCGGTCGGGGGGTGCTGCCGATCCCTAGAATGGCGCGGTCAGTTCGCCGGGTCAGTGGGCAGCTTGGTGATCTTGACGAGCTTGTTGTCCTCGTTGATCTCGAACGTGACATGGTCGCCGACAGTCAGGCCGTGCAGGACGCGAGCGTCACGCACGGGAAGGGCGCGCGATTCCCCGGAAGGGAACAGAATGGTGAGCGTCAGGGTCTCCTGGTCGATCGAGACAACCGTGCCGCCAAGCAGGGCGGCTTCCGCGGCCGGGGCCGCAACCGCGAGTCCCGTCGGCATCATACAGGGGAAGACGAGGATGATGACGCCAAGTACCAGAGGGAGCATCAGGTACCATACCGCGTTCACGGTTGAATCGGACCTAGCCGTTTACCTTGGGTGGCAAGGGCAGAAGACCTAGGTCCAGTCTGCTGTGAGATGTGATTGGAGGGCACGAGGCGAGGATTTTACGGTTGCGCTGATCTTGTGGTCGATCTATGGTGAAAGGAGCAGAAAGGACGCTCATGCCCAAAGCCGATCGCGATGCCTCTGCGTTGCTCACCGTCAACGCCGGATCTTCCAGCGTGAAATGGGCGCTGTTTCGAGTGGCCACACCGCCGATCCGGACTGAAACGGGCCACATCGAGCGGATCGGGTTGCCGGACGGGATCGTGACTGTGACGGACCCCGCCACTGGTCGGCAAGCGCGTCGCGTCGCGCAGGTGCCGAGTCATACGGAGGCCGCACGGCTGTTGATTGAACATCTCACGGAGAGCGGCAAGGGCGCGGGGATCCAGGCCATCGGTCACCGGGTGGTCCACGGGGGAAATCGCTATGCCGATCCCAATGTGGTGTCGGGGGAGATGCTCGAAGAGTTACGGCGGCTGAGTCCCTACGATCCGGAGCATCTCCCGGCGGAACTCGCGTTGATTGAGGCGTTGGCCGGTCGGTATCCGCAGGCGCCCCAGGTGGCCTGCTTCGACACGGGGTTCCATCAACATCTGCCGCCGGTTGCGCGATTGATGGCGATCCCGCGCCGGTATGAGAAGCAGGGAGTGAGGCGATACGGATTCCACGGCCTGTCCTACGCCTATCTCATGGAGGAACTGGAACGGGTGGCCGGCCGGGAAGCCGCTCGCGGCCGGGTGATCCTCGCTCATCTGGGCAATGGCGCCAGCATGGCCGCCGTGCGGGATAGCGTCAGTATCGACACCACCATGGGTTTCACGCCGACCTCCGGTCTCCCGATGAGCACAAGATCCGGTGATCTCGACCCGGGCCTCGTGTCCTATTTGGCCAGGACTGAAGGTCTGACGGCGGACCAATTCCACCATATGGTGAATGCCCAGTCTGGGCTATTGGGGATCTCGGAATTGAGCCCTGATCTCCGCGATCTTCTTGCGCAGGAAGGCCGCGATGCGCGTGCGGCTGACGCGGTGGCCCTGTTGTGTTATCAGGGGAAAAAGTATCTCGGGGCCTATGCCGCGGCGTTGGGCGGTTTGGATCAACTCGTCTTCAGCGGCGGCATCGGCGAACATGCGGCCGTCGTACGGGCGCGGATGTGCGAGGGCCTAGAGTTTCTCGGTATCCATCTGGATCGGGCACGCAACGACACGAATGCCCCGATTATTTCGAGCGGCCAAAGCCGCGTGACGGTGCGCGTGATCCGGACCGATGAAGAGAGTCAGATTGCCCGCTCACTCTGCCGGCTGTTGGCGCTGCACGCCAACCAGTGATCGCGTATGAGGAGCCGGCGGTCGCATAGCAGTCATTCATCACGCATGACTTGAACTTGAATGAGGGAACGCATGAACCAGACGACGCCGGTCAGTCAGCCACTCAGCCCCGAGATGGTGGAGCGAATCCATGCCTATTGGCGTGCGGCGAACTATCTATCCGTCGGCCAGATCTATCTGTATGACAATCCCCTCTTAAAGCAGCCGTTGAAGCGGGAGCATATCAAGCCACGCCTGCTCGGCCATTGGGGGACGACGCCGGGTCTGAATTTTATCTATGTCCATCTCAATCGCATCATCAAGGAACGGAACCTCTCGGTTCTGTATGTTGCGGGTCCCGGGCACGGCGGTCCCGGTCTCGTGGCGAATGTGTATCTCGAGGGGACGTATAGCGAGGTCTATCCAAACATTTCGCAGGATGAGGCCGGGCTGCAGCGGCTGTTCAAACAGTTTTCCTTCCCCGGCGGCATTCCGAGCCATGTCGCGCCCGAAACGCCCGGTTCGATACACGAAGGCGGCGAGTTGGGGTATTCCCTGGCCCATGCCTATGGCGCGGCCTTCGACCACCCGGAGTTGCTCGTGGCCTGCGTGATCGGCGACGGGGAAGCGGAAACCGGACCGCTGGCCGGGAGCTGGCACGGAAACAAGTTTCTGAATCCCGTGCATGACGGCGCCGTGCTGCCCATTCTCCATTTGAACGGGTACAAGATCGCCGGGCCGACCGTCTTGTCACGCATGCCGCCGGATGAACTGGAGTCGCTGTTGATCGGCTACGGCCACCAACCGTTTTTTGTCGAAGGCGACGATCCGGCGACCATGCATCGACTGATGGCCTCCACCTTAGATGAAATCGTGGCGACCATCGGGCGTATTCAACAGGAGGCTCGCACGAAGGGATTTACGACCCGCCCACGCTGGCCGATGATCGTGTTGCGGTCGCCGAAGGGCTGGACCGGTCCCAAAGTAGTGGACGGCAAGCAGACGGAGGGGAGCTTCCGCTCTCATCAAGTGCCGATGGGCGACATGGCCAAGCCTGGGCATGTCGAGCAGCTGGAAGCGTGGTTGAAGAGTTACAAGCCGGAGGAACTATTCGACGCCTCGGGCAAGCTGGTGCCGGAACTGGCCTCGCTCGCGCCGACCGGGGAGCGGCGCATGGGCGCGATTGCTTGCGCGAACGGCGGCAGCATTCTGCGGGATCTCCACTTGCCCGACTTTCGGCAATATGCGGTGCCGGTGGGGAAGCCCGGCGCGGACGAGGCCGAAGCGACCAGGGTGCAGGGGCTGTTTCTGCGCGATGTGCTGAAGCAGAATGCTCACAACTTCCGGATCTTCGGACCGGATGAGACGGCCTCGAACCGATGGGGCGCCGTGTTCGAGGTGTCCGACCGTTGCTCGATGGAGCAGATTCTCCAGAGCGACGAACATGTGGCGCATGACGGGCGCGTGATGGAGATCCTGAGTGAGCACCTGTGCCAGGGCTGGCTCGAAGGGTATCTGCTGACCGGCCGCCACGGGTTCATGAACTGTTACGAAGCGTTTATCCATATCGTCGATTCCATGTTCAATCAACATGCGAAGTGGTTGAAGACCTCGCTCGCGATTCCCTGGCGTCGGCCGATCGCCTCGCTCAACTATCTGCTCACGTCGCATGTGTGGCGGCAGGACCACAATGGATTTAGCCATCAGGATCCGGGCTTCATCGACCATGTGGTGAATAAGAAGGCCGAGGTCATTCGTGTCTACCTGCCGCCGGATGCGAATACGCTGCTCTCGATCACCGATCGGTGCCTACGAAGTCGCGATTGCGTCAATGTGGTGGTGGCGGGTAAACAGCCGGCGCCGCAGTGGCTGGATATGGAGTCCGCCATTCTGCACTGCACCGCCGGTATCGGCATTTGGGAATGGGCGAGTAACGATCGGGGGAGTGATCCCGATGTGGTGATGGCCTGTTGCGGGGATGTGCCGACCATGGAAACCTTGGCGGCGGTGGAGATTCTGCGCATCGCCCAGCCCAACCTCAAGGTGCGAGTCGTGAATGTGGTCGATCTGATGAAGCTGCAGCCGGCCAGCGAACATCCCCATGGGTTGTCGGATAAGGAATTCGATGCCCTGTTTACGACCGACAAGCCGATCATCTTTGCGTTCCACGGCTATCCCTGGTTGATCCATCGGCTGACCTACCGGCGGACGAATCATCACAATCTGCATGTTCGTGGTTACAAGGAAGAGGGCACGACGACCACGCCGTTCGACATGGTGGTCCTGAACGATCTCGACCGGTTCCATCTCGTGTCCGATGTGGTGGATCGTGTGCCGCAACTCGGTGCCCGCGCTGCCTATCTCAAGCAGGAAATGCGCGACAAGCGCATGCAGCACAAGCAGTATATCGAGCTGCACGGGGCCGACATGCCCGAGATCAGAAACTGGAAATGGAGCGGAAAGCGCTGACACCATGGCGGAACCAACGGTGGTCGTGCTCTTCGATGTCGACAACACGCTGCTGGACAATGACCGGATCGCGGCCGACCTCACGCAACATTTAGATGAGGAAATCGGGACCAGGGGAGAGCGGCAGTACTGGGCGATCTTTGAAGAATTGCGGGAACAGCTGGGGTACGTGGACTATCTCGGCGCCCTTCAGCGGTATCGGCAGGCCTATCCGCGCGACCCGCATCTGCTCACGCTCTCACGGTTTCTGCTCAACTATCCCTTCGCCGAACGGTTGTTTCCGCAGGCTTGCGCGGTGGTGCGGCACGCGGCGGAGTGGAGCAGGCCGGTCATCC
Source organism: Nitrospira defluvii (assembly GCF_905220995.1). Lineage (NCBI taxonomy): Bacteria > Pseudomonadati > Nitrospirota > Nitrospiria > Nitrospirales > Nitrospiraceae > Nitrospira > Nitrospira defluvii. The sequence goes on along the minus strand of NZ_CAJNBJ010000016.1, from coordinate 240,189 downwards.
TGTCGGACGGCGACGTGGTGTTTCAGCCGCGCAAGATCGATCGATCCGGATTGTATGAGGCGGTGGAGGGCAATGTCCTGATCTATATCCACAAGGAGCGGGAACTGGATGATGTCGAGCAGCGCTATCCCGCCGACCACTATGTCCTGGTCGACGACAAGTTACGCATTCTCACGGCGGTGAAGGCCTATTGGGGAGAACGGGTCACGACGGTGTTTCCGCGCCAGGGCCACTACGCCACCGACCCGGATGTGTTGGGGACCTTTCCGTCCGCTGACCTGTCGATCGATCGCATCGGGGACCTGTTGAATATCAATCAAGCGGCGCTGCTCGACGCGGCGCGACGGCGCTGAGTTGCTCTCGAGCCCGTATGTTTGACATCGGAGCAGCCGACGCGTAGCGTAACGATTCCACCCCCAACAGAGCAGGTCATCCATGGCCCCCGAGCATACACACGAAGCCATCTGGTCCACTCCGCTCGATCGGCGTCAGCTGTTGAAACGGCTGGGCCTGGCCGGCTCTCTTATGGCCCTCGGCAGTCCAGGCTCTCTGGCCGAATCCTTGGCCGCTGGTGTTACTCTGTCCGGAACGACAACCGGCGAGATCCCGCTCCGCCCGCTCGGGAAGACCGGCGTAAAGGTGTCGGCGATGTGTTTCGGCGGCGCGCATTGGGGACGTAATCCCGACGAAGCCGAAGCCATTCGCATTTTGCACGAAGCCATCGATGCCGGCATGACGTTCCTCGACAACGCCTGGGAATACCACGGCGGGCGCAGCGAGGAACTGATGGGGAAGGGCCTGCAGGGAAAGCGGCAGCAGGTCTTCCTTATGACCAAGGTCTGCTCCCACGGTCGCGACAAGAAGGTCGCTATGCAGCAACTGGAAGATTCGCTACGCCGCTTGAAGACCGACTATCTCGATCTCTGGCAGATTCACGAAGTGGTGTACGAAGACGATCCCGATCGGCACTTCGTCCCGCACGGGGCGGTCGATGCGTTGCTGGAGGCGAAACAGCAGGGAAAAGTGCGGTTCGTCGGCTTCACCGGCCACAAGCATCCCAACATCCACCTCAAGATGCTGTCACACGACTTTCCGTTCGATACCTGCCAGATGCCGTTGAACGTGTTTGACGGCACCTACCGCAGTTTCGAACATGAGGTGTTGCCGGTGTTGGCACAGCGCGGAATCGCCGCTCTCGGCATGAAAAGCCTGACCGGTAACGCGGAGCCGATTAAGCAGGGGATCGTCACGCCCCAAGAGGCCATTCGGTATGTGTTGAGTTTGCCGATCGCGTCGTTAGTGAGCGGGATCGATTCGCCGCAGGTCCTCAAGCAGAACCTCGACATTGTCCGTCGCTTCACTCCCATGACGCTGGCCGAAATGGAAGGGTTGCGCGCGCGCGTGGCCTTGTATGCGATGGACGGCCGGTTTGAACTGTTCAAGTCCACCAATCGCTACGACGGCGGCATCGGCCGCCAGCAGCACGGACTCTCCTAGGAGCAGGCCTCATCTCATCCGCTCACCGCCAGTCGACCGCCCCGAAGCCCGATGCCCCCAAGAGCACATACATCAAGCTGACCGTGCTGACGGTCTGGTCGCGGTACTCGACGTTCGGATCGCCAGATCATGGTGAAGAGCACATTGATCCAAGATGCACGTGCTGAGTCACTAGGGAGGCCCCTAGTCGGCGGATCGGTGGGCCTTCACCAATGTGACCTGGCCGGTTGTCCCCCTCGCCCATCTGGCGAATTGATGGGTCAGGCCCCGCACCTGGCCGAGGTAGGTGGTCACGTCATGGTCGCCGCATTTCTGGTGAGGCGTGAGACGGAATCCCCTGGCGGCAAAATCCCGTCCGGCCCCGGCTCCGCACAGATGGATCAGCGCGGCGAGGTCCTGCCTCTGCCGTGCGCCGGCGGGCGTCCCACGGCGAACCGCGAGAGCCGAGTTGATGTCGCGATCGAGAGAGGCCGCCGTCAGTTCGATCGCATGGCTCGGCAAGACGCGACTGTAGAGGCTGTTGAACCAGCAGGAGCGCAGATCGTGCCAAGGACCGTCCTGCACCACAGCATGATCGTGGACGCAATAGCGTTTAGCCGCACGGAACGTTCCGTCGGTCATCTGGTACATTCCCACCGCGCTGGAGGCGGGACGGTACCACTCGAACGGATTCCATGACCAACGCCACCGCCAATAGGTTCGCGCGACGGGATTTCCAGCACCTTCCACCTGCGCCAGCGCCGCGAGGAGCTCAGGCGCAACGGACGGGGTGGCATGCTCACGGAACAGCGAACCATACTGTCGCCAGGTTTCGTGCGGGCTCTTGTCTAACGTGTTGTCCAGCGGGAAAAAGACTTCGGTCGGTTTCTGGACCGCGTGGTAGATCCAGTTTGCCCCGAGCCAACAGCCAATGAGCAATCCCACGGTGATCACGATGCGGAGAACGGGGTGCGTGTGTCCTACGGCACGGAGGAAGGCGCGAAGGTTTCGCCAGCGAGAGGAAACGAAATGGCGGGCTGCCGAAAAGGTGACACGGCGGCGAGCGTGGCTTCTGCGGTGTGAGACATGGCTCGTATGGTGAGCAGATCGAGACGCCATGCCTTCACTATAACTGAAATCGATTCGCGATCCGCGCCTTATTCGAGGACGCACTGGGCGGCATCTGGTCGGCAACGCGTGGCCTGCCAACGTCATGGCCACCTGAGATGTCACTCAGCGCGTGTCAGCGGCCGCGGGGACCACCGCCCCCGTAAGCACGTCCGTTGCCGCTCATCTGTCCACTGGATGAACGCGGTGCCATGCTGACAGGCGGGCCCTGGCGCGAGGGCAGTGAGGGACTCTGAATGTTGGGCGGGCTGGGGCGCCAGAAGTGGTTGGGATGCAGTTGATAGGGCGGCGGCTGCGGCCGGTATTGTGGGGCCACCGGAACGGATCGAGGTGTCGGAATCACCACCACATCCCCGACCTTGGCCGGCTGTCCCTGGCTGTTAAGCAGCGGCGGAGCCTGGTGCGGGTGCAGGTGTGGGAGGGGCGGCACCAGCAGTGAGGGGCGCGGCGGCGAGGGGATCGGCGCTTGGGCCGGTGGAGTGCTGTTGCCGTACGCCGTGATCGTCCGTTGCGCAAGCGGGAGGCGGCGATGGCCTGGATAGAGGCGTTGCGCTTGGAGCAGGAGGCCGTTGATGCCCGGTGCCCCGAACCAAGGATAAGAATAAAAGCCTACGGTGGGATAGGTCCAACTTGTCCAGGCCTGTGACAGGAGGGCGTTGGCCTGGAGTTGGTTGAGCATATCCTGCCGCTCGTCGGTGTATTGCTGCACGTCGGAAGGAGTCGCGGCGGAGGCTAGGGCACGGTTGGTGTCGTCGAGTTGGGCCTGGAGTCGATCGGTCTCTTCCCGAAGTGCGAGCAGTTCATGGCGGGCCTGCTCATTCTCCCGGAGGGCTGCGATGGCCTGGGTGACATCCTGGGGATCGATTTCCGCCGTGAGATCGACCCGAACGACGACGTGGTCTTGCTCCAGCCTGGTGGAAACCGTCTGATCGAGCACTTTCACGATGCCCGCCGTGAAGCTACGGATATCATCCCGCGTGACGTTCATATCATGCACTTCCGTAATGCGTTCGACGTACGTCGCCACCTGCTCAAGCGCGTCCTGCTTCGCGGATTCCGTCGCCAGGCGGATGGCATCGGCGCGGTTGTCGTGATCACCCATGCGGTATTCGCCGCCGGCGGTGATGGTGCGTGTATCGGCTGAACGCATCGGAGGATCAGCGGCCACGGCTGGTGGTGGTCGATCAGAAACGGCCTCTGTCTCGAAATGTCGCTGCGTGAGTTGCCGGCGGTACTTCTCCGGTACCGCGTCCAGTTCGTTGGTGAAGGTCTGGACGCCCTCGTCGTTCGTGTAACTATAAATGGTGGTGGACGCGAGGGTCGGAACCGCGGGGAATATAGAGGCGGAGCACCAGAGTGCGAGTAGTGCGGCACTGGTCAGCCCTGTGCGGGAGCGGAACATGATACAGCCTCCCGTGTGTTAACCAACTCAGGATAACACAAGGCGGAGCACCGATACTGCGGGGTGCGGCTTAGATATGTTGGGGGAATCAACAAGCAGGTTTGTCGGGTGTACGGTCGTTCGGTAGCGGTGGGATCGTCGTGGGCGAGGCTGGCCGTGTCTGGTGAAGTGGCCTTGGGGCTTGGTGCCGGTGTCTCGCAGGTTGGTCTGTACCCGTTCTCCTGTCGATCATGACTGCATTAGAGGCGCCTCAGCTTTGGGCCTTGATCGAAAGCGGGTTGGTCTACCGCAACCGCCTTGCCCCCGACCGACGGGTCACCTGGCTGCGATTGATATGTGTTTGGAGTACAATCGTCAATTCTGCCAAGACCAACCACCGAACACATTGCCGAGAGGCTCTGATGGACCTGGAGAATAAGTCCGACGCCGAAATTCTGGCCATTGCCGATCCGATCATGGACAATCTGATGGAGGCCTCGACGGCCATCGACCATGCCCGCCATGTTCGGGATTTTACCGACCGACTGAAAGCGATCGTGACGAAGGACTATCTTGAGCGAGTATGCCGGCAGTATCAGACGGAAAAAGGTACGTTCGGGGCACGAACACCGGTCGCGGTCTTTCGCCGTCCTGGGTCTATCGCGATTGTGTGGCGGCAGCAATTCACCGACTCGCCCGGCGATTATGTCGCGGAGATGGTTCTCGTGCAGCAGGGCTCTCGTTATCTCGTCGACCATGTGTTCGTGCTGTGAAAAATGTCGCTCTCGTTTTTGCAGACGTTCATCTTGCGCATCCCTTCTCTTGCACTTCATTGACCGCATGTGTTGATAGTGATAGCATCCTGCTATCATGTTGGTCCTGTAATTTGGAGGCCGTTATGGCTCAGGTCCTTGTGCGGCATCTTGATAGCAATGTCATTGGCCGGTTGAAGAAGCGGGCGAAGGAGCATGGCCGCTCTTTGCAGTCCGAAGTAAAGACGATCTTGGAAGAAGCGGTGCCGGACTATGAAGCGGCTTGGAAGCGAATCGAGAGATTCCGTGAGCGACTCAGGAAGTCCGGAAAGACATTTAATGATAGCGCTGACCTTATCCGGGAAGACCGCGACCGGTGAGCGGCTATGTCGTGGATGCCAGTGTCGCGATTAAATGGTTCATCCCTGAAATCCATTCTGATGCCGCGCTCCTCGTGACTCGCCTTCATGAACACCTTCATGTTCCCGCTTTCATGGTGTTGGAACTCGGCAGCGTTATCGCCAAGAAGATTAGGCGAAAAGAACTCACTCGTGCGGAGGGTAGCACTATCCTCAAGGAGTTACGGCATCTTCCGCTCCAGCGACATGCCGACGAGCGACTGTTTCCGGCTGCCTACGAACTCGCATTGGATACGCAGCAGAGTTTGTACGACTGCCTGTACCTTGCTCTTGCGGAAGTCGTTGAGGGACGCTTGATCACGGCCGACCGAAAATTCTATAGGGCGTTAGCTGCTCACCCGTTTCATGATTGTCTCGTGTGGGTGGAGGATCTGGAGTGACAGACCAGGCCCATCCCTTCACTCCTAGTCCGCCCTGTTTCCCTGGTCACAGGAAAGCGAGGGACTCACGCGGCCTGCGTCCCATTTCCAAAACATACAGAAGTCGGTGCGATGAGATTCGTGAAAGATATCCCGGTAGCAGACTGTCCCATGGTAATAGAGCGCTGACTTGGCCGTCTGTATGGCCGTGACCTCCTCGGCAGTCAACGGCGCCTCGCGGACCGTTTCCTTTCGCGGGACCTTGCCCACGAACCACTTGCGTTTGTCCGGTTGCGAATCGTCCGGGGGACAGGTCACCCGCTCGAAGTTTTTGATCAGCGGGTAGTCGGCTACGGTGATGAAGGCCTGGATGGCATCGTTGTAGGCCGGCGTTCGCCCGGTGTTGTGGATTGTCTCCCTCACCCGGGGCGACACGCCTTCCTTCAGTGCCGGTGGCTCGAGCGCGCGGACGTTGACGTAGGCACGCAGCTCGAGTTTGGCTTCTTGCTGCGAGATGTATTCCTGCCATGTCGGATACCCCACGAGCGCGCCGATGATCGCAATGATCACCACAGAGGCGAACACGGCCAGCCTAATGTGAAAGTTGCGTTCGTCGGTGGGACTGGAATCGGTCGAGGGGTGAGGTACGAGAATGTCCGGAGAGGAAGGGCTACGCGGTTGATCAGTATCCATGCTCAACCTCCTCGTTCCAAGACTGTAGCGTAGCGATTCTGGAACGTGGGATCAAGCGAGGCAAGGGATCAATCTTCACAAAGGGACTCGGGCCTTCAAGGGGACACAGGTCTCAACCTTCCAGCATCCCAAACGTTCACCTCGTACTTTGCTCAGGAAGCTGAATCGCGTATCGTTGAGAGTCATGGGAAACAAGGCATCCTTGCGTGGCATGTCGGTGCTCGTGGCGGGGGCGGGGCTCGCCGGGCTGACTGCCGCGTGTGAACTGCAACGGCGCGGCGCGCGGGTGACGGTGGTGGAGGCGCGCGACCGCCTGGGCGGCCGGGTGTGGACGATGCGGGAGGGATTTGCTGAGGGCCAACATGCCGAAGCCGGGGGCGATCTGATCGATCCCGATCAAGAGGCGATTCGGGGGCTGGCGAAAGACATGGGGCTGACCCTGTCGCCGATCCTTCGAGGCGGGTTTGCGTTTGTCGGCTCAGGTACCCGTGGTTCCAGGGTCGAGTCGTCGTCGAGGGCTGGGAGCGTCTGGGAGGAATTGGCACAAGCGGCGGAGCCATGGGTACGAGCCCATCGATTGAACGAGCGCCGGTGGGATGGTCCGATTGCGCGGCAGCTCGCTGACCAATCTGTTGCGGACTGGCTCGACTCTATCCGAGCTCACCGGCAGTTACGCGCCCGATTGAATGATTTGAGAGGATTCTTTCTGGCCGACCCTGAAAATCTGTCGTTACTTGCCCTCGTCGATCAATTGGCCACGGAGTCACCCGGAGCGCATCACTTCTATCGCATCAAGGGCGGTAATGATCGTCTCGCCACCGCCCTCGCGGAGAGACTGCAAGAGCCGGTTCGATTCAAGACCAGGGTGCGCGCCGTAGCGCAGCGTCGAGGCAAGGTGCAGGTGACCGTGCACAGAAAGGACGGGCAGGCTCACATGATCGCCGATGCGCTGGTACTGGCGCTGCCCGCCACTATGGTGCGACGGCTCGTCTTGACACCGCCATTGCCTCCTCCCCAATGGAAAGCCCTTGGAGATCTACAATACGGACCGGCAACCAAGAGCCTTTTGCAGTTCGATCGGCGATTCTGGCGGCGCCCCGATCGGACACTCGCCTACGGCACCGATCTGCCGATCGGGGCGATCTGGGATGGCAACGAGGAACAGCGAGGAGAACGCGGCATCCTGACGATGCTTGCAGGCGGGTCGACGAGTCGTGATACGAAGCAACTCCTGAGCAAGGGAGGGGCCGAGGCGATGGCGGAGCGGCTGACGTGGTTGGGGGCGAAGAAGGCCGTTCTGTGCGCGTCGCGCCATGTGTCATGGGAAGACGATCCATTCGTGCGTGGCGGGTACGCGGTGTTCCGCCCGGGATATGATCCGGAGCAACGGGCCTGGCTGTCCCGTCCGCATGGACGGATTCTGTTCGCCGGCGAACAGACCAGCCTGCGTTGGCAAGGCTACATGAACGGGGCCGTCGAAAGCGGGCTGCGAGCGGCGTTGGAGGTGGAGATGTTGTTTCGACGCTTAAAATCGCAGGCCCAATGACACCAACGCAAAGTTGTACCAACCGAAGGCATACCGGTCGTTGTCCACTCCGCCTTCGAACACACGGTATCCAGCGGTCATGAACCAGTGGTTAGTGAGGTCATAACGAACTTTGATGGCCGCATCGATCGCCCGCCCTTGCGTGCTGACGAGTCCGTCGAAGTCCAGCAGGGCCGTCCAGCGCGGCGCGATGTCGTATTCCAGACTCGTGCTGAGCAGCGGCACAAATCCCACGTTGCTGTCGGACGCCACCATGCCCTGCTGGCGTAGCTCGACCCGCGCGTCTCGAATGAAGGCCGTGGCCCCGATGCGCCAGCGCCAGCGTTCCGACTCATGCACGAGATACCGATAGGTCAGCCGGTAGGAATCGAACTTGTACTCGGAATCGACCGGGACGCCAGGGGCAAAGGTGCCGCCCGCGAAACGCACAGGGAAACCGAACGAACCGGTGCCGGAGAAGCCGAGTGGCGCATAGACGAACCGGAGCGAATGCCGATGGTTCATATTCCACGTGAGCTCCACACGCCGTTGCGCGTCAGGGCCGTTGCCTTGAATGTCGGTCAAGCCGAATCGGGTTCCGGCGCTGCTGTCGGGAATCTGTATCTGATTGCGCGATTGCCATACGGCGCCTGTTTCAAATTCCAGGGAGAAGCGATGGTCGCGGGACGTCACGCTTTCGGCTGATACGAGAGCGGGCAGCGCGACGATGGCTATGACGGAGAGCCGGATCAGAACCCTGGTCACAGGGGTAGCACCGCTTCTGCATCTGTGCAAGAGTCTCTGTATGATCACCGGCCATTCCCTTTCTTGTCGGCTTGCTTGGTGAGAAATTCTTCCCGGAGCATGCCGTAGAGTTCAACGTCGATGCGTTGGCCGAAACGAAGATAATGCTCACGCAAGCGGCCTTCATGGGTCATGCCCACCTTCTGTAACACTCGCCCGGAAGCCGGATTAGTATGGAAATGCGGCGCGTAGATTCGGTGCAGCTTCAGGCTGTTGAAACCGTACCCCACGAGAGCCGTAACGGCTTCCGTCCCATAACCTCGATTCCAGTAAGGCCTGCCCAACCAATAGCTTAACCGTCCCTGTTCATGAGCTACGACGAGTTCCATGCCGATGGCGCCGATCACCTGTCCGCTCTCTGCAAGGGTGATCGCGAAGGTTACGCCTCTGCCTGCCGCCTGCTCCTCCACACGTTCGGTGATCCAGCTCAGGGCCGCCTGCCGATCCATCGGATGGGGGAGAAAGGTTCCGGCGGCCACGGCTCTGGTGCCGGCCAGATGATGCATGGCCTCCGCATCGGTCGTCTGAAAAGGCCGAAGGAGCAACCGCTCGGTTCTGATCATGTGGTCGGATGTCATCGATGGATCTCATCATATCGCCGGGGTCGTACACAACTGTCGGCTTTCGCCGCGTTTCTTGACGCCTCTTCCGTTCGCGGGTAGGGTGGCGCCAGGGTTCTACTTACGGGGATACCATGGACCTTGCGCAAGTGTTGATCGCGATTGTCGGGATGGGGGCGTCGGTCACGACGTATTGCCTCATGCGATTTCCCCATATGCGCCGTGACCGGTTCAGACAGTATGGGGCATTTTCAATCGCCTGGTCCTGCTTCGGCGCACTCGTCGTGTTGTGTTTCTGCCTGCTCCTGCTCATTGCTCAAAGTGCCTGGCAGTCCCACTGAGTCGCAGCTGATTACTTTTCGTCGCACCCACGCACACGATACATCTGCCGTTTCTGTCAGGCTCCTGCCTGTTCGATGGCGACGGATTGCTCGGTCTCGCGGTTATCGTCGAACCAGAGTGCTGGGCCAGGTCGTCGACCAAGTGCCTGCGCGTCTTGGCCTGTTCATGATCGGCTGCCTCTTCCCGTTTAGTCGACTCCGTGGCCGAGCTCGCGCACTCCAGCAAAGAAGGCTATTGATTGATGATGTGTAAAGGAGCGTGAGGGGGACGGTGGAGCACCGGACCCAGGGAACGCTGCCCATGTGCAGGATTTGAGAGAGCCGTCAAAACATTTCGCTCTCACGATTACTTGCTACGGCTACCCAAGAATGTGACGACATGACCTCGCAGGCTGCTGCGAAGCGGCGAAAGGTGAGGTCTTCGGCTGGCTGTGTGAGTTTGGTTTTTCTTGAGTTGGTGGCCATCAAGAAGCAGGAGGCGGAATAGAGCCGCTCTAATATTAAGCGGCGGCAGAGCAGTTCGTACCGTGTGCTATAGGACACTCCTCGATACCGGCGAATTGCTGTTGGCGCCTTGGTATATGTTTCGCCTCGGAATTCCGGATCCACCTGAAAGTACGGTTCCTTGTTGCCGACTGGTGTTTTTACATTGTCTCGATCTTCCAATAAGAAGAGATAGCCAAGAAATGGAGGAGGGGGCTGCCCAAAGCGGCCTTCTCGGAATGCCGTCCAGATGTCTTTTGCGCTGCCTACGGCTTCTTCTGCCCGATTGGATCTGCTTTTCTTTATTCCGCCGCCGCGCGTCCCAATAGCTTTGGACCGCGGCCTGTAACCGCTTCTCAATGTCCAAGTACGGCCTCCATCATGCGAGGGCTTATCCCATAGATCTCACCAGCCATGAGGGTCGCTCGATCTCTATCGCGATGACGGAAGGCCTCCCTCAATTCATCGGACTGTGTACTGGACAAGGTTTTGGGATCCGGGACTCGAATCCGGCGCAGGTACTGTGCCTGAAAACGCAGATAGCCACCTCGCATGCGGACTCCGTACGATTCGACAAAAAACTGGCAGAATTTGGACAGGAGGACCCCCCCAAGTACTTCCAGGTCCCACTCCTCCGACTCAATGAAGTACAAATTGTGATGAGGATAGGTTTCCCCTTCGTCCAAGACGGGTTCCAGGCGGTTCTTAATATCCGGGATAAAGAGTTTGCGTGTGTGTGTCAGGGAGGGATTGACGCGGTCGATCGTCTTGTACCAGCCGATGACAGACTTCTCCGCCGTGTGACGGCGTTTCAACTCTGTTGCGTGCTGCTCGTAGTAGGCGCGAAGTTTGGGATAGTCGATCAGATCGACAAGGCCATTCTCGTCCCAAGGGCTCACGAGATAGTGTCCAGACCAGTGTAGAGTTCCTCCAGCCAGATCTTTCGCAACTGCGAGTTTCAGCAACCGGGAGGACTCCACAAGCGCGTCATTGGTCGTAATGTAGATACGGTCGTTTCCTGTGGCGACCCCGATCCCTACTTTGGCACTCATTTCGAGGGCAGGAAACCGCTCTTCCAGTTGTCGAAGAAGTGCCAATTGTTCCGGGGAGTGGCAGGGCCAGGGAACCGGGCCCTTGAACCATGTGTTTACCACGGCCTTGTGAATGCCAGCGGGGAGCGCGAGGCTACCTTCTCCCTGCAGTGCGGTCGCTAATTGTAGCGGCTGAATGGTCTCAGCCTCCTGCCCTGCACTGGCAACAATGGTTGAGCGTTGAGTTTTGCGTCGAATGACCGTAATAGCAGGATAGGCATCCACCTCGTCATCAAATGCGTTGGCATGATGCATACTCACGAGCATGTCGACACTGTAAGCTGAGCTGATCAGCTTCCTGAGTTCGGCTCCGTATTGATTGCGCATCCATCGATCAGCGCAGATAAATGCACAGGTGCCGTGGTTCTTCAGTTGTCGAAGCGCTGCCTCGAAAAATGCAACGTAGAGATCAGCGCGCCCGCGCATCGTGGGATAAGCATTGCGGTAAACCGAGGCTGTTTCCTCAGGGATGTCTTCGAGGCGTACGTATGGAGGGTTCCCTACGATGAAATCGGCCGGTTCATGTCCGGCCTCCAGAAGGTAATCACGAGTGAAGACCCAGGTATCGGCCAGGGTGCTGGCCAATGACGGTTGGGCCCCATGGCGCACCAGAATATTGCGGATCAGGGCACGAGAGCGAGCGGCGCTTGTCTCATTCAGCTCATAGGCGACTAATGATTTCCGGCACTCTGCTAGAGGAAGACCAAGGTTTCGACAAGACTGTAGCAAGCGTTCGACCATGGGCACGAGAAATGCTCCCTCACCGCAAGCGGGTTCGATAGCCAGCGCATCCACCAAATTCCTGTCAGGACAATAGCCGCTTAGGTCGAGGAGTAGCTCGACGACCCAACGTTTGGTGTAGACCACGCCTTTGGGGCCGATGGGGGTAGCGGAGGCAGGCTGGTGTGTCGGTGCAATGAGCTGGAGTTGAATGCCCTGCGTTGTTTCGGGTGGACTCAGTTGATGATGTGCCACTAGGGCCTCATGGTGCTTTCGAGGTCTCGGCGGAAAGAAGCTCGTGATATTAGCTCGTTCGCAGTCATCGATCAATACTGGTTTGGTGTAGCTCCCCTTCCCGTCTCCACCCTCGCAACCATACGGTCAAAGGATTACAATCCAGTCGATGCCGATCTGTCGCATGGCTCTTACCATCTGACCGAGGAGTGCTGCCGATGTTGAAACCCGAACCGGCCGGTGGGCCGACCCCGCAGTTGTTCTTCCAGACGGCCAATGCCTATCAGCGGTCGCAGGCCCTCAAGGCCGCGATCGATCTGGATCTCTTTACCGCTATCGGGCTGGGACACGACCAAGTGCCGACATTGGCCGAGCGCTGCGGGGCAGCTACGCGCGGCGTGCGCATTCTCGCGGACTATCTCACGATCCAAGGCTTCCTCACCAAAGAAGGTGACCGGTACAAGCTGACGCCTGACAGTGCCCTATTTCTCGATCGGCGGTCGCCCGCCTACATGGGGTCCGTGTTGGGGTTTCTGCATGCGCCGAAGTTCATCGCGGCTTTCGAGAATCTCACCGAAGCGGTGCGGAAGGGTGGAACGGTGGCCGGCGAGGCGGGGACGGTATCTCCCGAGCATCCCCTCTGGGTTGATTTTGCTCGTTCGATGATTCCGATGATGGCCAAGCCGGCGGAGGAGATCGGCATGTTCGTGCGGCAGTCGCAGCCGAACGTGAAAAAGGTCCTGGATATCGCGGCGGGGCACGGACTCTTTGGAATAGAGATCGCGGCCCGTTGCCCGGAGGCCGAGGTGACGGCCTTGGACTGGCCCAACGTGTTGACGGTGGCTCGCGAGCTGGCCCACAAGTCCGGCATCGAGTCGCGTTACCATACCATCGCGGGCGATGCGTTTCAGCAGGAGTTCGGCGAGGGCTACGATCTTGTCCTGCTCACCAACTTTCTCCACCATTTTTCGATGCAGACCTGCGAGTCGTTGTTGCGCAAGATCCATCGATCGCTGGCGCCCGGTGGACGGGTCATCACGCTGGAGTTCGTGCCGCATGACGATCGGGTCACCCCGCCGCCGGTGGCGGAGTTCAGCTTGATCATGCTGGCGACGACGCCGGAAGGAGATGCCTACACCTTCCGGGAGTATGAGCAGATGTTCGCGGCGGCGGGGTTTGCCAGAACGGAGTTGCATCCCGTGGCCGGCTCGATCGAACAGGTGCTGGTGTCGATGCGCTAACCCGGGTCGGGCTGATTGACAATGGGCTTGTGCGACTCCTAAGCGAGAGCTCAGTGGTGCGTGTCTCGGTGGGCTATGCAACCTAAACTTCGGTCCCCGCGTGAGCGGCTGGGGGGCTATGTCATCCTGCCGCGGCTGATCGACAAGGTCCGGCTCCATGCGCAGGGATTCTTGCCTGAACCGTATGTGCCGTTCCTCCTTCGTCCCGGCTTACCTTTGGATGGACGGTTTCTCGCGTTCACCGGGTTGCAGCCGGAGGCCCTTCGGGAGGCGGTGCTCTTGAAGAACGATGACAGGGACATCCTGGCCTGGGTGACGCAGGAGGCGGTGCGCCACGGTCCTCAGGACATCGAGGGGTGGAGTCACGCGTTGGAACAACTCCGGCCGGACCGAGTGTTGGCCAGATTCTTGGGCAGGCTCAGCCCCGAGCTGGCGAAGCAGGTGGATTTCACGCAGCACCCCCTGTTCGATGTGATCGATATGGATGAAGGACGCAAACCGATCCCCACCGGTTTCTGATGTGCCCAGCCCGTCTCGATCTGCCGACCGCGTCCGAGAACTAGGGCTTTCCAGAGGTGCCTTCTTCCCACCGGCAGTGTTCAATGGTCCTAGGCATCTGCGGCCGACCATCGCATGGTGCTGATCACGTACGTGTCGTTGGTTACCCCCTCTTTATTCAGCCGACGCGCGTGAGTGCGGCGCTGGGTGCGAAGAGGGCGAGTTGGACGAGGTCAACGGCTACCAGGCCAAGAGGAGGCTGCCATGTTTCTGAAGTGGGCTGCCATTTTTTTCGTCATTGCCATGGCTGCCGGAGCGATGGGATTCGGCGGCGTCGCGCAAGGTGCCACGGAAATTGCACAGATTCTCTTTTACATCTTCCTCGCGATTTGTGGAACGTTCATCGTGGCAGGCATTCTCCTCGCGGAGAAACTGACCTCGTGAGCGGTGGGGTAGCGTTACAGGCGGTGAAGGCGCTACCGGACGGTAGAGACCTCTGGTCAAAACCCCCGGCCGCCTCCACCGCCGAAGCCTCCACCGGATGATCCGCCTCCACTGAATCCTGATCCGCCTGAGCTGCGCGGTGCCGAAGTCATCGTCGAACCGGTGCGCGACGCCATGTCACTCATGCGGCTGGTGAAACCGCGTGCATTGAATTGGGCGAGGTCACTTCCTTGGTACCAGGCCGGAGCGGTCATCACGATGGATTCGAACGCACGGGCCCAGTTTGTCTCCACGCCCAGCGCCATCGCATAGGGCAGAAACTTTTCGAACAGCTCCGGTGTTTTGATCACCCGCTCGAACCGATCCGCCTCGACTCTCGTCAGAAATTCCTCGAAGCCCAGTACGCCTTCCAGGGCGCGTGTTCCTTTCACCGTTCTGGCCGGCATGATGCGGCCGAAGCCGGCCACGATCACTCCTGAGAGGAGGCCGGCGGTAAAGAAGGCCGGCGGGGCAAGTCCCCAGTTGTCGGCCACGGCAGCAAGCGCGAAGGTGAGCCCCAATGCCAGCAAGCCTCCGGCCAGGTAATAATTCTGTTTCACGCGGTCTGGCCGTTGCCCATAGTAAGCGCGGCCTTGGAGCGAGTCGAAGACGGCATCACGAATTCCCGGCAGGGAACGATAAAATCTGTTTTCCAAACTGCTGAGCGAAACCTCGTCGCCGCCTTCATCCTTGTACAGGGCTTCCAGGAGGAGGCGCTCGTGCTTCGGAAGTCCGGCCCAGTCCTGCTGAGGCTTGATGCGGTGGAAGACGTAATCTGTGCTTGTCCAAAGGCCGAAGAGCTGTTCGGTCTTCTGTTCCTTGATGCGGAGGTATCCGCGCACGGCGAGATTCACCACGGTGGCGGTAATGTCCCGCACGTCGGGGCTCTCATCCGCCAGAGTGCCGACTTCCGCCGGGGTCAGGTTGTCGGGTGGCTCATAGGCGACCACGATGGGCCGCAGGCGCGGGTCTCGTCCTCTGGTCCACCAGAGCCGCAGCATCACGGCCAGTACGAGCGGTGGAATGAGCAACGGCCAATTCGCTCCAAGGAACTGCTGTGCCTGGTCCACCGGCGTGGGCGCAGCGACGAGGCCCTTGTCCCATCCGACCACCGCGGTGAGGCCCTCACGGAATCCAAGTTGTCGGGGCATCGTCATCGTGATGCGTGATCCGTCGATGGAGATCGTCGCCGCCTCCTCTCTCGCTCCGTACGCGCCGGTGAAAGCGAGGGCGCGCACGCCGGCCGCATTTGGCGGAAGCAGGATGCGAGCGGATGCCTGCTCGATCGGGACGTCCCACTCATCACCGGTGACATTCCAGTAGAGTTCGTCGTGATCGTCGAAGAACTTCAGCCCGTTGCGGACCCGGTATTTCAACACAAACGTGCGGGTGGTATCCGTCGCGCCCGGAATCCAAATGCGAACGTTTCGGTAATGCCGCTCGCGGCTGCTCTCATATTTGAGCGCGGTTCCCTGCTCATCGGTGACCGAAACCAGGTCGAGCTGCAGCTGGTAATTGAAGCCTTGCGGCGTCCGGTATTCCACGGGGATCAGGCGCTCGATGCCGTTCCAGGATCCTTCGAATCTGGGGCTGACCGTTTCCGTGACGAGCAGGGTGCCGCTCGGGAGCACCTGGAGGTCGACGTCGAAGCGGCTGAGTACGAACGATCGTGCCTCAGCAAAGGGGAGATGCCCGAGTATGAGGAGGCAGAGGACGACCAGGTGTAGGAGTATCGAGAAAAGAGGTGTGGCTGGTCTACCGCTCACGGACGTGCCGCAGTGGCGAACCACGTTAGAATTGCACCCGTGGCGGTTCGCGTTGGACGGTGTCCGTCAATTCGAAGAACTGCCGCCCCACGAAGCCGAACCATTGCGCGATGAAGTTGGTGGGAATCTCGAGACGTTTGGCGTTGTAGTCGCGCACCACCGCATTGTAATAGCGGCGGGCGTTCTGCACCGCGTCTTCAATCTGGTTCAGGCTGCCTTGCAATTGCGTGAAGGCCTCGACGGCCCGCAGTTGCGGATAGGCTTCCGCCAGCGCAAAGAGTGATCGCAACGACTGGGTGAGTTGGTTTTCGGCCGCGGCTTTGGCTTCAGGCCCCTGCGCCGCCATGGCCTTCGCCCGGGCGTTGATCACCGCTTCAAGGGCGCCCTTCTCGTGGGCGGCGTAGGCTTTCACGGTTTCGACGAGGTTCGGGATCAGGTCGTACCGTCGTTTCAGCTGAACATCGATATCGGCCCAGGCGCTTTCGCACGCGGCGCGGAGCCGCACCAGGCCGTTGTACATCCCGATGACGATTAGCACAAACAGCACGAGCACGGCGACGACGATCCAGCCCATTAGTGTCTCCTTGCGGATTTGGGTGAAGGTACGTACGGAGCTTGGCTGATGATAGCCTGCCCCTGAAAATCTGTAAAGCTGTCGAGGAGTCCCTGCCTTGCGAGGCACACCACGCACCAGCAGTCGTTGGCCTCAGATGCGACTCGGTAGTGTGGCCGCGCGTGACTTTCTGTGCTTGCCCAGGTATTCTCCCCGCGACGTGACCGGGGAATCGCCATCAAGAAGCCTGGAGTCGGAGAGTTGTCAATTCAAGGAGGCGTATATGTGGCGTTGTAAGAGACAAGCCGGGCCGGGAGTGATCATGCTGCTCCTCTGTCTGCTTGGAGAGTTTCAGGTTATTCCGGCTGCTGTATCGGCGGAGGAAACGGCGGTCGAACTCAACAGTCCGGATGTTGTGCGCCAGTTGCTTGAACAGCAGGTGGGGAAGCGGGTAAAGGTCAAGCTGCTGTCCGGGCAGGATGTCGACAGGAAGGTGGCGAAGGTCGGCACACAGGCGATCACGCTCAGCGAGTTGTTCGGGATGGAATTGTTTGATGCGACCGTACGACTCATCAGGTGGCCGCGGTGATCGTGCGCCGCGCGAAGTAGTCGTGGCACAGGTGGATCACTCACCGACGATCCATCTATACCCCATCCCGAGTCCACCAACGCTGAGATGCCCCGCCCAATCCTACGCAGGACCGTCGACCTATCCGGCTTTCCGGATCTCGTGGTCATCTATCTCGGCATGAGGGTCAACCACTGGACGGGACTCAAGACCCTGTTCGGCTTTGGTCCGAAGATTGCGCGGTCTGTCGAGGCCCAACCGGACGGGTTGTTGCTTCATGAACCGCTGCTCTGGTCGATGCTGCCGCCACATGTCGGGATGCGGCAATATTGGCGTGACTTCGATGCGCTGGAGCGTTGGGCGCGTTCCGATCCTCATCGCCAGTGGTGGCAGCAGTTTCTTCGTGATACCGGGGGAACAGGATTTTGGCACGAAGCCTATTTCATGCGCGGCGGGATGGAGGCGGTGTACAACGACATCCTGGTGGAGATCGGGTTCCTGCGATTCGCTCCAGCGCAGGCGGCCAAAGGTCCCCTGTTCACCGCCAGAAGTCGAGCGGGCCGAACCGGTGAATCGGCATTGCCAGCGGCGGTGACGGAAGAGGATCTAGACCGGTGATTGCAGGAAGCCTATAGTTTCCTGCAAACGTTGGGTTTATGCGTCAGGCGTAATAAGTTTGTAATATGCGCTAAATAGAATATTGTCAACTTATTGAATTTGGCGCATAATTGCCTTTCTGAATAGTGGCATGACCATGAATGACTTAGCGCGCGATCCAAGACAGATTGGAAATCTGGTGCGACGTGCCCGGAAGAGGCAGGGGCTCAGCCAAGCCGCGCTTGGCGAGAAGGCGGGCATGCGGCAGGAGACGATCTCTCTGATCGAAACGGGGCATCCGGCAGCAAAACTGCAGACCATTCTGAGCGTGCTGGCGGCGCTTGATCTCGAGCTCCGGATCGTGCCGCGATCGAAGGCCCGGGCTGCGGACCTTGAGGAGATATTCTGATGCCGCGCCGCCGGGCCCATGCGCCGTTGCGCGTACTGCTGAATAACCGGCCGGTGGGCCGGTTGACCAAGGCAGCCACTGGGGCCATCGACTTCCTGTATGAACCTGCATGGCTCGAATGGGAGCATGCGATACCAGTGTCGTTGTCGCTTCCTTTACGAGAGGACGCGTACCGGGGTGCGGCGGTTGCGGCGGTATTCGACAATCTGCTGCCGGATTCCGATGTGCTGCGCCGGCGCGTTGCCGAAAAGGTGGGGGCGGGCGGAACAGATCTCTACAGCCTGTTGGCGGCCATCGGGCGCGATTGCGTGGGGGCGCTGCAATTCATTGGGGCAGATGATGCGTCAGATGAAGGCGATAGGGACGCGATCACAGGCGAAACGATTAACGATTCGGCGATAGAGAAACTCCTACAGGGGCTGTCGCAGGCTCCACTGGGCCTGAGCTGTGATGAAGATTTCCGGATCTCCGTGGCCGGGGCACAGGAAAAGACAGCGCTGCTCCGCCACAAGGGGCGGTGGTGGAAACCTTCTGGCACCACGCCGACCACGCATATTCTTAAAAAACAGATCGGCCGACTTCCGGACGGAATCGATCTGTCCAATAGTGTCGAGAATGAATTTTACTGCCTGAAGCTTGCCGGGGCATTCGGGCTGCCGGTCAACAAGGCGGAGGTCCATGACTTCAATGAGACCCGGGCACTGGTCATCGAACGGTTCGACCGGCGGTGGACCGCGGACAAACGTCTGCTCCGCCTGCCACAGGAGGATTTCTGCCAGGCGCTTTCAGTGCCGCCGACGAGAAAGTATCAGAGTGAAGGCGGGCCGGGACTGGTCAAGATTCTTGATGTGCTGAAGGGCAGCGACAATCCGGCTGCGGACCGGCAGACGGTGTTCAAGGCGCAGATTTTCTTCTGGCTGATCGGGGCCACGGACGGACACGCGAAGAATTTCAGCATGTTCCTCGGTCCTGGCGGCAGCTATCGTCTGACGCCGCTCTATGATGTGCTGACCGCCCAGCCAAGCCTTGATGCGGGACAGGTGCAACGTAAGCAGATGAAACTCTCAATGTCGGTCGGCACGAACCGTCACTACCGGATAGACGAAATCCAGGGCCGGCACTTTGTGCAGACCGCAACAGCGGCCGGGCTCCCGAAATCGGCGATTGCCGCGGCTCTCGAAGAAATCGCGGACGCGGCGCTGAAGGCGCTGCAGAAAGTTGAGGCTGGCCTGCCGAAGGATTTCCCAGCCCCTATTCATGCTTCCGTGAGCAAGGGTGTGAAGGAGCGCCTGAAGGTCCTTGCCGCTCTACAGTAGAAGGAACGCGATCGAAGGAATAGTTGCTGTGTTGAATAGGATGTCGAGCTAGGAAGATCGTGGGAAGACTGGTTGGCAGTTTTCTCGCAGCAGCGGTACTGGCGCTCTCCGCTTTTGCGCCGGCAACGACCAGCGCCGCGGATGTCGGTTTCTGCGCGACGCCCGCCAAAATGACTGAAGTGCTGAAAGCGGAAGGGCAACGCTCCCTCGCCTTCGGCAACCAGCGCATCCTGTTCGAGGAACAGCCCGACGGCGCCTGAATAAGCCTGTGTCATGAGCGCGTTTCGCTGATCGCACTGCCGCCATCACGCAGGCTTTTCAGACAGGACAATCTTCACCGAGATTTCGAGCGCGAACCGCCCGCGTCCGCGTGGCACGAGGCGCACGTCGGGGCATTTCTGTTCCAGCCGTTTGCGCAATAGAATCAATCGCGTTTCGAAGTTATCTTTCCACTCCGGCAGGCCCAGCCAACTATCCATCCGCAACTCGCGATTCGTGAACTCCACTCGTTGTTCGTCCTGATGTTGTTTCAGAATCCGCCAGAGAATGCGTCCCGGGACGTTCTTGATCAAGTATTCGCCGTCGACGAAGATGCAGTCATCCGCATGATAGAAGCAGAACGAGCGGTGCGAGGAGACTGAACGAATCGGGGTCGGAGCCGCGACAGGGGCGTCCACAGGAAGGTGCTCGTCTGCCTCGTGCGCTGACTGCTCGATTCCGGCGGCCAGATGACCGGCCACAATGGCCATCAACGCTTCTTCGCGAATCAGTAACGTCAGTGGTTCCAAGGTTTCAGCGACCAACACACCCAGGCAGCGATTCCGGATCATCAGCGGGACCGCGATCTGCGTCGAGGCATTCGACAGACCGGGCAGGGGAATCTCGCGACAGACGGCATCGGGACCGGAGACCGCTTCGGCGCGATCATGGACCGCGCGGGCATAGCGCAACGTGTGGTCGAGCCCGGAGAGCCGCAGCGGCAGTTTCGCCGTTGCGACCGTCCCGATGAGGCCCTCCCCGAAACCTACCTCGGAGCCGACCCCGTTCTCCCGGTAACCGCGGCTTGCAATGGTCTGGAGTGTGCGGCGCTTCTCATCCACCAGCAGTAGCATCGTGTGGTGCAGGCCGAAGAACTCATCCAGGCAGTGGAGCGCGGTCTCCAACAATTCGCCGAGGCATTCGGTCCGGTTCAGCCGTTCGGCGATGACCCGCAACGCGTGTAGGTCCGGCTCAATGAACAGGGACGGAGGTCGTTCGTCGCGCGGCGGGGTGGGGAGTGAGGTGATGCCCTCGACTCGCTCGATGCGGCGCACGGCATAGATATCGGCGGCCCGGAGACGAAACACGTCGGACATGCCGGCATGGGAGGCAATGGCCTGCAGTTGCAACGACATGGCGTGAAACAAGGGGCCCGAGGATTCCGATCGCTCATACTTCAGGGACAGCCGGTAGGCCTGTATGGCGCGCGGGTCCAGGACCATCACGCAGGCGAAGGGATGTTCGGCGATGTTCTTGCGGGTCTTGTTGAAGAACTGAAACGAGATCGCCACATGCTCGGGATCGACGTAATGGACCTGACTGACGTAACTGATGTTGGGGTGCCGTCTTTCGCGCAGGTCGCGATGGTGGCCGGAATGATACCTTCGAAGCAGGCCCAGAGGTCTTTGAGCGTCAGCGTGGCGCGCTCCATGCGTCAGACCTTTTCGCCGGCGCCTGGGCCGGGTGTTTGGGCGAAGACACCGGTCACGTGCACTCCCACTGAAACGGCGGGCTCCATGATGATGGCGTCGGCCTGCTCGGCCGGAACCCCGACTGCGATGAGTTCCCCAAGAAACGCCCGACGCCACTGCCGTTGTCGGGCATAGTCCTCTGGGGTTGCCGGACGAATGTGCGTGACGTTGCCCTTGAGTTGGCAGGTCACGTGGTCGGTAGGCCGTGAGCAGGTGATGGCGATGAGCCCGTTCTCGCGGAGGTTGGCGAGGGTCTGTGCCGACGCGGATTCCGTGAGCAACAGGGTCACCGCCTGACGCTCGTCATCCACCCAGATGCCCCAGCCCCTGGTGCATTCCGGCAGAAGATCCGCATCGCGAGTGCCGACATTGACGGAGACACCGGTGCGGAGCAATTCGACGATGGCAGGGGGGATCATCGCAGGCGCCGTGGCAGCAGGTTAGGAAAAATTTAGGGACACCATAGCATATTCTTAGGAAGGAAGTCGGCGCCTTCCGTGGTACACCTTCCTTCGCGAGGGAGACGGTGTTGGACGTAATTCACGATCAAGGAGGATGACCATGAAGGCACATATATTGGCTTTGCTCTGTGTGCTCGCGTTGGCCGCAACGAACCCAACCGGACAGACGCTGGCGGCGCAGCCGGGGCAGTTCACCATGACCGCGACGGACTATGGCTTTATGGGTCCGGAGCAGGTGCCCTCCGGTCTGACCGCCATCGAGGTGCTGAACCAGGGCGCTGAAGTCCACCATGCTCAACTGGTCCGGTTAGCACCGGGCAAGACGCCGGCCGACTTTGCCGCAGCGATGAAGGCCGATCCTGAGCATCCACCCACCTGGGCAACCTTCGTCGGGGGACCGAACGCCGTGGTACCCGGCGATCGCGCAACCGCGGTGATGGAATTGCAGCCGGGGCAGCACCTGGTGCTCTGTCTGATTCCCAACAAGACCGGAGTCGCGCATGTGGCGTTGGGCATGGTCAAGCCTTTCATGGTGACGGAGGCGGTCGGGACACGCATGACCGAAACGAAGCCCGACGTGGTGATCACCGCCCGGGATTTTCAGTTCGTGTTGTCCAAGCCCATCACCGCAGGGTCGCACACCATTCAACTGGTGAACGAAGGCACGCAGGCCCACGAGGTCGTGTTGGTGAAACTGGCACCGGCCGCGAAGGCCAAGGACTTCATCGCGGCGTTCGAGCCTGGGGCAGCCGGGCCTCCGCCGGGGCGGCCGCTGGGGGGCATTGTTGGGATTGAGCGAGGAGCCCGGGGCATCTTCACGGCGCAGTTCGATCCAGGTCAGTATGCCTTGATCTGTTTCTTCACCGATTCGAAGACCGGCGCGCCGCATTTTGCGCAGGGCATGACGTGGGAGTTCGATGTGCGGTGACGATCCACTGGGTGAACGGCTGGGCCACGTCGAGACAGTTGCATAGGAGCCCGGATGGCGCCGTATACTATGCCCATGCATGAGACGATTTCAGGCAACCTTGGGTCGGCGGTCACCGATCACGGAGCCGCCTTGCTGCAGGTGGCGGAAGAGATCGCCGCGCACCACGATTTGCCGTCGCTCTTTCAGGGCCTGGCGCAATGCCTGCCTGAGGTGGCGCCGTTCGATTTCGTTGGGCTGGTGCTGCATGATGCCGCGAAACACGTGATGAAGGTCCATGTGCTGGAAACGGCGGAGGCGCGGCGGGTGACGCGATCTCTCGACGGCCTCGAGATCCCGATGAAGGACTCGGCCAGCGCATGGGTGTGGGAGCAGCAACAGCCGATCCTGATTCCGTCGCTTGCGGAGGAGACGCGGTTTCACGTCGGAATGGACGCCTTGCGCGGAATCGGCGTCCAATCCGTCTGCTTCTTTCCGCTGACGACCGCCATGCGCCGGTTGGGCGCCATCGGGTTCGGCAGCGTGAAACCCTTTGCCTTCGACGAAGGCAGCGTGACGTTCCTGCATCAGGTGGCCAAGCTGGTGGCTGTGGCGGTGGATAATGTGCTGCATCACCAGGATCTGGCGCACGATCGCGACCGGTTGCGCCTGCTACTCGAAGTCAACAATGCGGTGGTCTCGCATCTGGATTTGGACCAATTGTTCCCCGCCGTCAGCGCCTGCTTGCGCCGGGTCATTCAGCATGACGGATCGAGTCTGCTCTTGTGCGATGAGGCAACCGGCCGCTGGCGTATCCATGTGCTGGATTTCGACCGGAATGAAAGCTTCATCGAGGAAGGGCGCATCGAGGAAAGTACACAGTCGCCGTCCTGCCTCGCGATTACGACGGGCAAAGTGGCCCTGTTCGGAGAGCGAGAACTGCTGGCCATGGCGGGTACGTCGCCCTGTGCGCAGGATCTGCTCGATCGCGGCCTCAAGTCGTTCTGTTCCATACCGCTCCTTTCGCGCAACCATGCTTTGGGGGCGTTGAACGTCGGTCGGCGCAGGGACGCCGGGTTCGATCCGGACGATGTGCAGTTGCTGGGGCAGGTCGCACAACAAATTGCCATCGCCGTCGAGAACGCCTTGGCGTTTCGCGAGATCGCAGCACTGAAAGATACACTGGCCAAGGAAAAGGTGTACCTCGAAGAGGAAATTCAAACCGCCTACAACTTTGAGGAGATCGTCGGGGACAGCCGCGCGCTGAAACAGGTGTTGAAACAGGTGCAGACTGTCGCCGCGACCGATTCCACCGTGTTGATTCTCGGGGAGACGGGGAGTGGCAAGGAACTGATTGCGCGCGCCCTCCACAATCTGAGCGACCGCCGCGAACGGACCTTCGTGAAGCTCAATTGTGCCGCGATTCCCACCGGTCTGTTGGAAAGCGAACTCTTCGGGCATGAAAAGGGCGCTTTCACCGGAGCCATCGCCACGAAAATCGGGCGATTCGAATTGGCCGATCGCGGCACCATTTTTCTCGATGAAGTGGGCGAGATTCCGCTGGAATTGCAGGTCAAACTGCTGCGCGTGCTCCAGGAACAGGAATTCGAGCGGTTGGGGAGCACCAGGACGATGCGGGTCAATGTCCGGGTGATCGCCGCCACGAATCGAGACCTGGGGCAGATGGTGGATGAACAGAAGTTTCGTAGCGATCTCTATTACCGATTGAAGGTCTTCCCCGTGACCGTGCCACCGCTTCGGGAACGAGTCGAGGATATTCCTGTACTGGTCCGGCACTTCGTCCAGAAGTTCGCGTCGCGTATGAAAAAACGAATTGAATCCGTCCCGGCCGACGCCATGCGGGTGCTGCAGGCCTATGGGTGGCCCGGCAACGTACGCGAGCTGGAAAACTTCGTCGAGCGGGCTGTGATCCTGTCATCCGGGTCGGAGCTTTTCGTGCCGGCTGCGGAGTTGAAACGCCCGGCGTTACCGCCCAACGGGTCTGCCACCACGCTGGAAGAGGCGGAGCGCGACCATATCCTCAAGGCCCTTCGGGAGACGAACTGGGTCATCGGCGGATCGTCCGGCGCTGCCGCCCGCTTAGGGATGAAACGCACTACGCTCCAGTCCAAGATGCAGAAGCTCGGCATTGCCCGGCCGGTGTAACTCCCGCTCCCGCAGCGACGACAGCTGGGAACTTCCCCAGGATGCTCCGGCACATGGTCCGCGCTAGAGTCTGCAGATGGACCCGAAGCGAATGCGTGTGGTGATCATCGGAGGCGGATTCGGCGGATTGGCTGCGGCCGAAGCCCTGCGAAAAGCCGACCTCGACATTACGCTTATCGACCGCACCAACCATCATCTCTTTCAGCCGTTGCTGTACCAAGTGGCAACGGCCGCGCTCTCCCCCGGTGATATCGCCTGGCCCCTGCGGACCATCTTCCGGTCTCAGTCGAACATTCGTGTGGTGATGGGGGAAGTGCAGGGGATCGATCGTGCGGCCAGGCAGGTCCAGGTTACGGACTACCCACCTGTTTCCTATGATGCCCTGATCGTCGCGGTCGGCTCCCGACACGCGCACTTCAGCCGTCCCGAGTGGGAGGACCATGCTCCAGGGCTCAAGACCCTCGTTGACGCGGTTGCGTTGCGCACGCGGATGTTGCTGGCCTTCGAGGAGGCGGAACGCCGGGCCGCCACGTCAACCGGTACGACTCCGTTGACCTTCGTGATTGTGGGCGGCGGACCGACCGGAGTGGAACTCGCTGGGGCCATGGCGGAGATCGGCCGAAACGCCATGCTCCCGGACTTTCCCTTTCTGCAACGACAAGCGGTCAGGATTCTGCTGGTAGAGGCGGGATCCAGGGTCCTTTCGGGCTTTCCTCCCGATTTGTCTGCGAACGCACAGTCTGCGCTGGAGTCGATGGGCGTCACGGTGCTCCTCAATCAGAGGGTGCGTGACGTCGGCCCGAAGGGCGTGTCGCTCGACGGACAATTCATCGAGACCGGCCACGTCATCTGGGCTGCCGGCAACCGCGCCTCTCCACTCTTGTCCTCGCTCAACGTTCCCCTGGATCCAGCCGGCCGGGTGTTTGTGCGGCCGGATCTGACGGTTCCGGATGATGAATGGCTGTTCGTGATCGGCGATGCCGCAGCGGTGCAGGACGCGCAAGGCCATGTCCTGTCCGGGCTGGCTCCGCTTGCCATGCAGGAGGGGCGGTATGTGGCGGCGGTGATTGCAGCGCGGACAATGTCGGGCCGGCGGGCGGCCTTTCGTTATGTCGATCGAGGGACCTTGGCCACCATCGGCCGGGCCAAGGCTGTGGCGCAATTCGGATCGGTGCATGTGTCCGGTCTCTGGGCCTGGCTGCTCTGGTGCACCGTCCACATCTTCTTTTTGATCGGCTTCCGCAATCGCTTCCGCGTCGTCTCCGAGTGGATCTGGTACTACGTGACATTCAAACCAGGCGCTCGCCTGATCGATTAGTCCCACGAGACACCCCACGTCTAATTTCTCTGGTGCCTGAACTCGTTCGTCCATGGGGCGACGATATTTCGGCAGGTGCCGACGGACAGGCAGTCAGCATTCGGCACCAGCGGCCAGGCTGCATGGTCTTGTCCCTGTCTCTGCTCGCTAATCCCCTCAGACAACAGGGAATCCTGTGCCTGTGACAGGACCGCAGCGGGTGGAATGAACCCTGCTTACCACCCGCTTGCGTCGTGATGAGAAATGAGCCAAGGGGAGGGGCAAATGGAATCGGTGAGTGGCTTATTGGAGCAGCATGGAGCGTGGGTGTTATTCGGTGGGGTGCTGGCCGAGCAACTCGGGTTGCCGTTTCCGGCATTGCCGCTGCTGGTCGCGGCCGGTGTGCTGGTGGGGACCGGCCACCTCTCCTGGTCGGGCGCCCTGGTCGCCGCGCTCTCAGCCACGCTATTGGCGGATGTCATCTGGTTTTTCGCCGGGCGGTGGCGCGGGCGGCCCGTGCTCACGCTGTTGTGCCGGATCGCCTTGGAGCCGGACGCCTGCGTGCGGCGGACGGAAGACGTGTTTCGCAGGCATGGCGTGCAGTCCTTGCTGGTGGCGAAGTTCATCCCGGGTTTGAGCACGATCGCCCCACCGTTGGCCGGGATCGTGGGACTGGGGCTCCCCTTGTTCCTGCTCTACGATGCGCTGGGCGCTGTCGCGTGGGCCGGGTCGGGATTGGGTTTCGGCCTGCTCTTCAGCGGACAGGTAGAGCAAGCCCTGGCCTATTCGGAACAGGTAGTCCCTGCGCTCCTGCTCGCTGCGGGTATCCTATTGCCGGCCTACATCGGTTGGAAGGCCTGGCATGTTCGCCGGCAACTTCAGGCGGTTCAGAGGATGACGGTGGCGGAACTGCTGGACAAACTGTCGGCCCCCGAGCCCCCGCTGCTCATTGATGTGCGACCACGACCGACCGTCGAGGCAGAGCCTGGGATTCCCGACGCTTTGCACATGTCCTTGGATGAATTGGCGCATCGGCATGGAGAGCTACCCCGCTCACGCGATCTGGTGCTGTATTGTGCCTGCCCGGCTGATGCCGCGAGTGCGCAAGGAGTCTTGCTGTTGCGACGCAAAGGATTCTCGCGAGTGTGGCCGCTTGCCGGTGGTCTCGATGCCTGGCGGGCGAGCCGGGACGGGATGGAGCCGGTGGGATTAATGCAGGTGAACAGGCTGGCGATCTGACGGCGGGAGACGATCCCGCGTCAGCCATGCAGGGAGGGCCACCATGGAATTCAGAATACCTACGGCAGAACAGGCGCATTGGGGATTACGCGCCATGAAAACGGTCGCACTGGCGGACGGCGCGCTCGATGAATCTGAACGGCATATGCTGGAGGCGGTGCAGCGGGCGTTCGGCACCAACTTTCAAGTGGACGGGCTCGACACGATTGCGCCGGAGGAATTGTCGGTAGGGTTGCCCGACCAGCAGATCCGGAACCAGCTGGTGAACGGGCTCATCGTGATGTCGTTGATCGATCAGGAGGTGAATCCCGTAGAGTCCGAGTTGGTCGAGCGGTTTGCATCGGCGCTTCAGGTCACTGTTCCTGAGGTGGGCAATCTACGCCATGTGGTGAAGCGGGAGATGTTTCACTTACGCCTCGATCTGGTCCGGCGCTTCTGGTTGCGCGAGAAGGTGGCGGAGATTTGGAATCAGGAAGGGTTGCGAGGGTTGGCGAAATTTGTCGGCGGGCTGGCCGGAACCTACGAGAACGCCGAATTGGCGGCCCGGTACCAAGCATTGGCGGAGTATCCTGCGGGATCGCTGGGGCGGAGTTATTGGGATTATTGCCGCAGCAACGGGTTCGCGCTCCCGGGCGAGCGGAACGGCGCTCCCGAGGCGATTCTCTTCCATGATTGCGCCCACATCCTTTCCGGGTATGGCACGGATCCGCATGGAGAAGTGCAAGTCGCCTGTTTCAGCGCGGGCTTTCAGCGGCGCGATCCGTTTCTCTTCGTGTTTTTTGTGCTGTTGCAGTTCCATTTGGGGATTCGCATGACCCCGATCACCAAGGCTCGCACGGGATTCTTCGATCCGGAATTAGCCTTGATTGCCATACGGCGCGGCGCGGCCATGACCGTGGATCTCAATCATGGGTGGGACTATTGGCCGGTCATGCGGGAACCGGTTGAAGTGCTTCGGCAGCGGTACAACATTGTGCCGATGGAGGCATTTTGCCATCAGTCCGATGTGGCTGGTACTCAGAGGGCCAAGCGATGACCGTGCCGTTATTTCGGCAGGTGCCGACGGAAAGGCAGCCGGCATTCGGCACAGGTTCCAATCGAAGCCTGGTCTCGAGGAGATGTGGCGTGAATTGTCTCGAAGTGGCCGTGGGTTAGCTGAAGCGGCGGAGATGGGCCCGACAGGAATGCCGTTTGCTGTGTACCGGGTAGCATGGTTCGGTAAGCGACATGAGTGAGTCGCCTGGTTCATCTGTATCGGTGGGAGGAATGGTCATGAATCGTCGTGGGTGGATTGGATCGTCGCTGCTGATGCTGACGGTGATCGGAGTCGGGGTGGGGTTGGGGGTGTGGAAATACGGCAGCATCCAGGACCAAGCCGCCGCATCAGCCAACCAGCCGGAGCCGATGGAAGTCGTCACCCTTGCGGTGGCGAAGGCGGTGGATCACCACCAAACGTCCACCTCGATCGGGACGGTATTGGCCCTCCGCTCCATTACTTTGCGCAATGAATTAGCCGGGACCGTGAGTCAGGTGCGGTTCACTCCGGGCCAGGTTGTCGAGGCCGGCACGGTCTTGGTTGCGCTCGATGTGTCAGTGGAGGAAGCCGACCTTCGAGCACAGCAGGCCCAAGCGGTGTTGGCGCGCACGGTCCTCGACCGGCGTCGAGCGCTGACTCAGGACCTGGCTGCGGCACAGGAAGAGGTCGACCGTGCCAGGGCGGATCTTGATGTCGCGCAGGCTCAAATCGCCCGCACGAAAGCCTTGATCGCCCGCAAGACCATTCGCGCACCGTTTCGTGCCCGGGTCGGCCTGGCCGATGTCCATCCCGGACAGTATCTGAATGAAGGCACGCAACTGACGACCCTGCAGGGCATTGATGATGCCGTGCATGTCGACTTTGCGGTGCCGCAGCATGTGGCGGCCGGGTTGCGGCACGGTGATCTGGTGGATGTGTATCCGGCCGGTGAGGCTTCGGCTGTTCAAGCCAAGATCGTGGCGCTGGACGCCCGTATCGATCCCGCGACGCGCAATGCCATGGTCCGCGCCAGGATCGATCGGTCTCCCGCGATGCCTGTGCCCGGCGCCGCGGTGCGAATCAAGGTGCGGGTGGGGGCGCCACGTAGCGCAGTGGCCATTCCGGTCAATGCGTTGCGGAAGGGGCCAGGCGGTGACCAGGTGTTCGTGATCGGGCCTGACGGACAGGGCAAACCACGCGCGCACCTCCGTCAAGTGGAGAGCGGCGCCATGTCG
This sequence comes from Nitrospira defluvii, assembly GCF_905220995.1. Classification (NCBI taxonomy): domain Bacteria; kingdom Pseudomonadati; phylum Nitrospirota; class Nitrospiria; order Nitrospirales; family Nitrospiraceae; genus Nitrospira; species Nitrospira defluvii. The sequence goes on along the minus strand of NZ_CAJNBJ010000016.1, from coordinate 210,742 downwards.
GGGGATGACATCATCGTGTATGCAGGATTGGCCGCCGGCGAGCAGGTGGCGGCCTCGGGTGCGTTCAAATTACGTGACAGTGTGCTCGTCGTGGCCGCCGGCGATCCCGTCGCCACGTCCGATTCCACCCGTTCGCCGGAACAACCGTGAGTCAGAGAGGCTCGACCATGCGTTCGTTTACCGATGTCTTCATCAAGCACCCGGTGTTGGCCGTGGTGATCAACCTGGTCATCGTGCTCGTCGGCTGGCGCGCACTGACCACGCTCCCGGTGCAGCAATATCCCAAGATCGAAAGCTCGTCGATCATCATCACCACGGTCTATTACGGGGCCAGTGCCGAGACGGTGCGGGGGTTTCTGACCACGCCGATCGAACGGGTGGTGTCGGCCATCAGCGGCGTCGACTATTTGGAGTCCACCAGCCGTGCCGGGATGAGTACCGTGACGGTTCATCTGAAGCTCAATCATAGCAGCACGGCGGCGCTGGCCGAAGTGACGGCGCGGCTTCAACAGGTCCGGTCGGAGCTGCCGTCTGAGGCGGAGCCACCTGCGGTCGAGGTGCAACGGGCGGATCGTCCCTATGCCTCGTTTTATCTGAGCTTCACGTCACCGGAGCGCACCGTCCCGGCCTTGACCGACTGGCTGCTGCGGTCGCTCCAGCCGCAATTCGCCACCCTGACCGGTGTGCAACGCGTGACCATCGAAGGCGGGCGCCAGATCGCCATGCGTGTCTGGATCGATCCGGACCGTCTCGCGGCGTACAACCTCTCGCCCGGCGACGTGCAAGCGGCGTTGCGGCGGAACAACTACCTGGCTGCCGTCGGTCGGACGAAGGGCAACCTCGTGCAGGTCAATCTCCTGGCAAACACGGATCTGCGGAGTACTGAAGAGTTCGAAGACCTCATCGTCACGGATCGCGGCGGGGCCATCGTGCGGCTGAGAGATGTCGCGCGAGTGGAGAACGGGGCTGAGGAAGCCGAGATGGTCGCCAAGTACAACCGCACGGAAGGGGTGTATCTCGGCATCTGGCCACTGGTGGGTTCGAATGAGATCGAGGTCGCCCACCGGCTGCGGGAGGAGATGGACCGGATTCGTCCCACCCTGCCGAAGGACATCGATATGCAGTTGGTGTGGGACGGCACCATGTTCATGCGGAGCGCCTTGGCGGAAATCACCAAGACGCTCGGTGAAACGATTCTGATCGTGGCCACGGTGGTCTTTCTGTTCATGGGTTCGGTGCGGACGGCCTTGGTGCCGCTGGTGGCCATGCCGGTGTCGTTGGTCGGCGCGGCGATCTTCATGTATGCGTTCGGCTTCAGCCTGAATCTGTTGACGATTCTCGCCATTGTGTTGTCGGTGGGCTTGGTGGTGGACGATGCCATCGTGGTCGTGGAGAACGTCGAGCGGCACGTGCGCGAAGGAAAGTCCCGCATGCAGGCCGCGTTGCTGGGGTCGCGCGAGCTCGTCGGCCCCATTATCGCCATGACGATCACGCTGGCCGCTGTCTACGCTCCGATCGGGTTTCAAGGAGGCCTGACCGGGTCGTTGTTCTTGGAGTTTGCGATGACGCTGGCCGCCGCCGTGGTCCTGTCCGGCGTGGTGGCGATCACGCTTTCGCCGGTGATGAGTTCGTACTTTGTCCATCCTGAAGGCAAGGAAGGGCGATTGACCAAGTTGGTGAATCGGGTCTTCGATGCCACGCGCGCGGGGTACGGTCGCTTGCTTGACGGTGCGTTGGAGATGCGTTGGACGATCGTCGTCGCGGCCTTGTTGGTGATGCTGGCCGCCTGGCCGCTGTACCAGTTCTCGCGGCAGGAGTTGGCGCCGGTGGAAGATCAGAGTCACATCAGCCTGTTTCTCGAAGCGGCGCCGGATTCGACGGTGGCCGCCACGAATCGGGATTCCTTGAAGGTCATCGAGGCGCTTCGAGCGTTTCCCGAGGCGCGCTTTACCTGGTCGCTGACGTCATCCTGGGGCGGGTTCGGCGGATTGGTGGCGAAAGATTGGCGCGAACGGACACGTTCAACCGAGCTGATGTACGGCGAGGTGTATGGCGCCGTGTCGCAAATCCCCGGGCTGCGGGTGTTCCCGCGGCTCGATCCGCCGCTGCCGACGCCAGGACAGTATGATGTCGAACTGATCCTGGAAAGTCAGTTGCCTGCCGAGCAGTTGCTGGAAACCACAGGGGCCGTGCTGGGGGCCGGTTGGCAGAGCGGAAAATTCCTTTACGTCGATACGGACCTCAAGATCGATTTGCCCGAGGCTCGGGTCGTGATCGATCGGGAACGGCTGGCCGACTTAGGATTCGATCTGGCCCGTGTCGGTCAGGAGTTGGGCACGTTGCTCGGCGGCGCCTATGTGAACCGGTTCAATTTCTATGACCGGAGCTACAAGGTCATCCCGCAGATCGGCGACAAGGATCGGGCGACACTCGACCCGCTGCTTGACTTGAAGATCAAGACGCCCGGCGGGCAGTTGGTCCCGGTCTCGACGTTTACGCGCATTGAGACCAGCACGGCTCCACGAACCTTGAATCGTTTTCAGCAACGCAATGCAGTTCGCATCTTCGGCGGCGTGAAACCGGGAGTAACGAAGGACGAAGCGTTGCGCGTGCTGGAAACAGCTGCCGCGGCCGCCGCCGGTTCTCGCGCGACGCTTGATTATGCCGGCGAATCGCGCCAGATCAGGCATGAGGGGTCGGCGCTGATCGTGACGCTGGGCTTTGCAGTCGTGCTGATTTATCTGGTGCTCGCCGCGCAGTTCAAGAGTTTTCGCGATCCGCTGATTGTGCTGCTGGGCTCGGTGCCGTTGGCCATCTCCGGGGCGCTGGTGTTCAGTTTTTTGGATCTGACCACGATCAACATCTATTCGCAAGTCGGCTTGATTACGCTGGTGGGGTTGATCGCGAAGAACGGCATTCTCATCGTGGAATTCGCAAACACGTTGCAAGCGCGCGGCCTGTCCAAGACGGCAGCATTGCGTGAAGCGGCCATGACGAGACTGCGGCCGGTGTTGATGACCTCGGCGGCGACGGTGTTCGGCCATCTGCCGTTGGTGTTGGTGTCGGGGCCAGGTGCGGCGGCGCGGAACAGTATCGGGATGGTCCTGGTCACAGGCATGACGGTCGGGACGCTGTTTACGCTGTTTGTCGTGCCGGTGTTCTATTCGTTGATCGCGACGCGACATCAGCCGGTGGAGGAGCTTGAAGCCGCGGAGGAGCCTAGCTTGCAGCTTGCCGGTGCAAAGGGGTGAATGGAGAACCATGCTGAAGATTACGTCGGAGCAGACAGGAGATTCCGCTCGTCTGACCCTGGAGGGAAGTTTGAGCGGGCCTTGGGTGACGGAACTGGAACGGGTGTGGCAAACCGTGCGGCAATCCGGGATGTTCGCCCCCGTCGTGGAATTGGTCGGCATCACGTTCATTTCGGAGGAGGGCAAGGCCCTGTTGGCCAGGATGTGGCGGGAAGGCGCGGCCTTGATCGCCCATGGCTGCTGCACCAGGCACATCGTGGGTGAAATCACCGGGACGGGACCGGTCGGGGCGTCCGGCCAGTGTGATCCCGCATAGGATTGGTAGATCATGCGTATTGTCGCCTTCATCATCGGGCTCGTTGTGTTGACCGGCTGTGCGGTCGGCCCCGACTACTCACGTCCGGACCTGCAGGTGCCGAACGGTTTTCGAATGGCGGTCTCGGCTCAGGAAACGGAGTCCTTCGCCAATCTTCCCTGGTGGGACCTGTTGCAGGATGAGGAACTGCGCCGCCTCATTCGCATCGCACTCGCGGAGAACAAGGACCTGCAGCGGGCGGTGGCGTCCGTCGAGGAATTCCAATCGCGCCTGTTCATTTCAAAAATGGATTTTGCCCCGAAGGCCGATGTCACGGCCAATGCGCCCTCCTTCGGTCGCAAGGCGAACTTTCTATTTCCAGGGTTCCCCAATCCATTCAACTACTATCTGCAGGGAAATTTGTCCTGGGAGATGGATATCTGGGGACGGGTTCGCCGCTCGAATGAAGCCGCGAGGGGAGACCTGTTAGCCAGGGAAGAAGCCCGGCGCGCGGTGGTGCTGCAACTCGTGAGTGGTGTGGCGGAGGCCTATTTTGAGTTGCTGCAGTTCGATATGCAGCTCGGCGTCGCACAACGCACGCTGAAGTCCTGGGAGGAATCGGTCCGGATTGCCGAGGCCCGATTGCGGCAGGGCATGATTTCGCGCATCGACGCGGATCAATTCGAGGCGGAACGGGCCAACGCTGCGGCTCGGGCGGCGGAGTTGACCAGACAGATGGTACAGAAGGAGAACCAGCTGAGCCTTTTGCTTGGGCGGCCGCCGGGGCAGGTGGCGCGGGGACGTTCCCTGACGGAGCAGGTGTTGCCGCCGGAAGTCCCTGCGGGGCTTCCATCGGAATTACTCCAGCGCCGACCGGACCTGGTACAGGCCGAACAGGAGTTGGCTGCGGCCACGGCAAGGATCGGTGTGGCCAAGGCGGATCGATTTCCGAAGCTGAGTATCACGGGCATTCTTGGTGTGGCCAGTCCGCAATTGTCACGACTGGTTGCCAACGAGACGGCGTTCGGAGTCGTCGGGCCGGGTGTGGCGGGGCCGTTGCTGAATGCGCAAATTCTTGGCTTTCAGCAGGATGCAGCCGAGGCCCAGAGCCGGGAGGTGCTGGCGCGATACGAACAGGCGGTGCTGGTCGCGTTTCGTGAAGTGGAGGATGCCCTGGTCGCGGTGCGTACGGCGCGGGAACAGCGGGACGCGCAGGCGCAACAGGTCGACGCCTTACGGTCGGCCTTGCGGCTGGCGAATCTTCGCTACAAGGGCGGGCTGGCCAATTACCTTGATGTGCTGGTTGCGCAACGCAATTTGTTTGAGGCGGAACTGGCTCTGACCGGCACCCACCGGTTGCAACTGGTGTCCGTGGTTCAACTCTACAAAGCGCTGGGTGGCGGATGGTCACCGCTGGACATGGCGCAACAGCAGCCGGGACAGGCGCCGAGAACGCGAGGACCAGCAGTCCCAGCGACCGGTGCGGTACCACCTGGTCGTGGATGACCGGCTCGTTGGTCCGGCTGCCTCCTCCCAGCCTTTCGCCTCGTTGGATCATCCTTCTCGCTTCCCCGTCTGGAACGTTGACAGTCTGCCCATCAGGCAGTAGGGTCTGTCGCTGATGAAGGGGCGAGCGAACCGGTCATGAGACCAGCGAGTCGAGCGTACGACGGAAGCCAAGGGATGGCAGAGGCAGACAAGGAACGGCCGGGACCCATCACGACCTTGCTGGCAGAGGATCACCGACGACTGGACGGGCTGTTGTGCTCGTCGGCAGCCACTGCCGATCAGATTGATCAGACAACCTACGATCAATTTCGCGCAGGACTGCTCAGGCACATCGGCATGGAAGAAAAGCTGTTGTTGCCTGCGGTGCAGCGCTGGCGTGGCGGGGCCCCGTTGCCGGTGGCGGCAAAGCTACGGCTCGACCATGGTGCGCTGGCGACTTTGCTCATGCCCACCCCGACGCCTCAGATCCTGGCGACGATTCGCCGGATCCTCTCGGACCACAATCGATTGGAAGAAGGTCCCGAGGGACTCTACTCCCTCTGCGACCAGTTGCCGACTGCAGAGATGGAACCGCTGCTGGCTGCCCTGCAGGCCGCGCCGCTTCCGATCGTCATGCGGCATTCCGACAGCCCGGCGGTGAGGAAAACCCTAGAGGGTGCGTTGGCTCGGGCGGGGTATCGCCTGGAACCGATCGCTGCGCTTGACGTGATTGAGCCACGATGACAGTGCGGAAGGGGCCGACACGATGACGATCCGCCACCCGCGACGGCTCCCGCTGCTCGCACTCGGCATGATGGCCTTGCTGACGGGGGTCTGGGCCGGACTCGCCCGTCTCGGCTGGAATGTTCCGCTCCCTCGTCCGGACTTCTCGTCTTTGCATGGGCCGCTGATGGTCTCAGGCTTTCTCGGGACATTGATCAGTCTGGAGCGCGCGGTGGCTCTCGGCCAACCTTGGGCCTATGCGGCGCCGCTACTCACTGGTCTTGGCGCTCTGGTCTTGGTCGCAGGCGGTCCACTGGTCGCGGCACAACTGTTGATGCTGGGCGGCAGTGCAGGTCTGGTTGTGATCTTCGCGGCCATCATCCGTCGGCATCCGGCACTGTACACATCGACGATGGGCGTTGGTGCCGTCGTGTGGCTGTTAGGCAATCTGCTCTGGTTTCTCGGTCGGCCCGTCTTTCTGGTCGTCTTCTGGTGGGCGGCCTTTCTACTCATCACCATTGCCGGTGAACGGTTGGAGCTGGCCCGGTTGCAGCAGGTGCCGAGAGGGGCTCAGGCGGTGTTTCTGTTCCTGGTGGGACTTCTTCTGAGTGGGCTGCTCCTGTTGGAAGGGTCGTTCGACGCCGGGGTTCGTCTGGCCGGTGCGGGGTTTATCGGCCTGGCCCTGTGGTTAGGTCGTCATGACATTGCCAGGAGAACGGTCCGGCAAACCGGGCTGACGCGCTTCATCGCCGTCTGCCTGCTCAGTGGCTACGCCTGGTTAGGCATAAGCGGGTTGGCGGCCTTGATCTATGGCGGTGTGCCGGTGGGCCCACAGTACGACGTCATCTTGCACGCGTTTTTTCTGGGCTTCGTGTTCGCGATGATCTTTGCCCATGCGCCGATCATCTTTCCGTCGGTGCTCGGCGCGCGGATGGCGTATCGTCCGTTGTTTTATGCGCATGTGGTGCTGTTGCACACGACGTTGCTGATGCGGCTGGCCGGTGACGCGGCCGGGTGGGGTGCGGGACGTCAGATCGGCGGGTTGCTGAATGCCGTCACGCTGGTGCTGTTTCTTGCGAATACGGTCACGGCGTTGGGGAGCCTGCCGGAGCGGCCCGGTACCACGACTCGCGCGCCGACCTGATGCGGACGATGGTGAAAGATGGTGAAAATGGTGTCGTGCCCAGCACAAGGGAGCGTTGGATGACCACAGAGAAGTACGGAACAGGAGCAGACCCTCGGGTGACGGAGGCCCTGCGTCAAGTGGTGGATCCCGAGTTGGGGATCAACATTGTCGACCTGGGGTTGGTCTATGGCAGCGAGGTGCGTGATGGTCAGGTGCATGTCACCATGACGATGACCACCCCTGCCTGCCCGATGGAAGAGCTATTGATGGAGATGGTGCATTCGGCGATCTTGCGCGAGTTGTCTGAGGCGCGCTCGGTCGACGTCGATCTGGTATGGGACCCACCTTGGAAGCCGGACATGATGAGCCAGGCAGCGAAGGCCCAACTCGGCCGGACATGAGGCGAATCCCGTGACTGCGGGCAGGGACCCGGCTGTACCTGTCCGCGAGGGGCCTTGTCATGAGCGAGGAGTCACCCACATCTCTCCGTGCGGTGGTCGAGGAGCTGTACCGGACCCAGTCGCGGCAGGTCCTCGCCACGCTGATCCGTCTGCTCGGCGATTTCGACGCGGCGGAAGAAGCGCTGCACGAAGCCTTTACTGTGGCTGTGGAGCAGTGGGAGCGGGAGGGGATTCCCGCGAATCCACGGGCCTGGCTCGTGTCCACCGGCCGCTTTAAAGCCATTGATGGCATGCGCCGCCGCGCTCGCTTCGACGCATCCCTGGAAGAACTCGCCCGTCAACTTGAAACCGCTTCGGTCAGCCTCGATGCCGAGTTGTTCGACGGACAATCGGTGGAGGACGACCGGCTGCGGCTGATCTTTACCTGCTGCCATCCCGCCCTGACGCCGGAGGCGCAGATCGCCATGACCATGCGGGAAGTCTGCGGGCTGACGACCGAAGAAATCGCGCGGGCATTTTTGACCAAACCGGCGACCATCGCGCAACGAATTGTCCGGGCCAAGGCCAAGATTCGTGATGCCCACATCCCCTATGAAGTGCCGCCACAAGAGGAGTTGCCCGGGCGAGTGGACGCGGTCCTGCGCGTCGTCTACCTCGTGTTCAACGAAGGCTATTCCGCCTCGTCCGGGGACGCCGTCACCCGCCATGATCTGTCCGGAGAAGCCATTCGTCTCGCTCGTGTCCTCGTGCAACTCCTCCCAGACCCGGAAACGATCGGATTGCTGGCGCTCCTGCTGTTGCAGGATTCGCGGCGCGACGCGCGCGTCTCGGAATCCGGTGACGTGATTCTGCTCGAAGATCAGGATCGAACACGTTGGAACAGGGATTACATCACGGAGGGGGCGGCACTCGTGCAGCGGGCTTTCTCGATGGGGGAGGTCGGCCCCTATGCGATTCAATCGGCGATCGCCTCTATCCATGCGCAGGCGGCCAGCGCGGCTGCGACCGACTGGTGCCGCATCGTCGATCTCTACGATTTGCTGCTCAAAGCTGAACCATCGCCGGTGGTGGAACTGAATCGTGCGGTCGCCGTTGCGATGCTTCATGGACCGGAAGCGGGGCTGAGGTTGATCGATGATCTGTTTGCGAGGGGGGAGCTGAAGACCTATCACCTGGCCCATGCGGCGCACGCGGACCTCTGTCGCCGGTTGGGACGGACCGAAGAAGCGATTCGTGCATATAAGCAGGCGCTCAGCCTCACCCAGCAGGAGCCAGAACGGCGATTTCTTGAGCGCCGGCTGCTGGAAGTCTCTGGCCAGGGCTCCTAAGCAGGCGATCGCTTGCCTAACCAGTTGAACAATCGAGGAATCAGGTGGTGTATCGAAAAATAATCGAGCCTTGTCGATTTTGGACGAAGTCGACGACTATCTTGTGAACCGGGCGAGCGGGCTCAGGGGAATCACGAGTCGACTATCGGAGGGGGAGGATGCCATGGCGAAGATGACACGCTCGCAAACGGCCAAGACGGGCACGATGCCGGCGACGCATGTACCCGGGGTAGGGCATCACCGATTATGTGGCGGTCCTTTCGATCAGTCAGTCAGTCGGTCGGCCGGTTGGGCGGAGGCGAAGGCGCAGCTACTCGGCGGCTCGATGTGCAAACCGAAGACTGAGGTGCCGGGCATGGGCTCCTTCGCCATTTGCGGGGACATGGAAGGCAATGTGTTTGGGCTGTGGGAGCCGCTGCAACGTAACACCTAGGACGGTCTCCAGGTGTTATCCGGAAGAGGGAGGATAGGATGAAATACCTCTGTTTGGTCTACATGGAAGAAAAGCACCTGCACGCGATGCCGCAGGCCGAGCGCGTCGCGTTGTCCGACGAGTCGATGGCCTATTGCGAGGCTCTGACTAAGCAGGGTGAGATGTTGTCTGCCTCGCCATTGCATCCGGTGGAAATGGCCACGACGGTTCGGGTCCGCAACGGGAAGGTGACGACCACCGACGGGCCCTTCGCCGAAACAAAGGAACAATTGGCCGGTTATCTGTTGATCGATGTTCGAGACCTGAACGATGCGTTGCGTGTGGCGGCGAAGTTTCCCGGCGCGCGGTACGGCAGCATCGAAGTCCGGCCTATCAAAGAAGGCGGTTGCGCCTAATCACTGGTCGGCCTCACGACACATGGAGCTTACGATGAAATTCATCCTGTTGGTGCATCACGATGAAACGGCGTTTGAGACATTCAGCGAGGAAAAGAAACGTTCGCTACTGTCCGACTCCATCGGCCTCTGTCATCAGTTGGATACACAGGGCCAGTACGTTCATGCTTCTCCGGTCCACCCGGCGGCAAGCGCAACCTTAGTCAGGGTGCGAGACGGCAAGCCCATCGTCACGGACGGGCCGTTCATCGAAACACGAGAACAGATGGCGGGGTACTTCTTGATTGACGCGAAGGATCGCGAGGAAGCGGTGGCCATCGCCGCCCGGGTGCCTGGAGCCACCATCGGGACGGTCGAAGTCCGGCCGGTGCGGGAGGTGGAGGGGTTGCCATAAGACGGGAAGCGTGAAGAACTGCTCGCTTACCGCCTCACGCGAGGTACGAGTTCGTAGAGGAAGGAGTCAGATATGAGTCGAGTACGAGTCTTGGTGGGGACGAAGAAGGGCGGGTTCATCTTGTCATCGGATGGGTCCCGAACGCAGTGGGAAGTGCAGGGGCCATTGTGGGGCGGATGGGAAATCTATCACCTGACCGGCTCGCCTGCCGATCCCAATCGGCTGTACGCCTCGCAGACGAGCAGCTGGTTCGGGCAGGTGATCCAGCGATCAGATGACGGAGGGAAGACCTGGAACCCTCCCGGTACGAAGCCGGAAGATCTCGTGGGGCCGGACGGCATGCCGAAGGGCGAGAGCAACATGTTTCTCTACGACCAGTCCGCGGAAACCGGCAAGCCGTTGACGACCCACCAGCATTACGACGGCACGCAACGTCCCTGGGAATTCAAACGCGTCTGGCATTTGGAGCCCTCGCCGACGGAACCGGACACGGTGTTTGCCGGTGTCGAGGACGCGGCCCTGTTCAAATCGACGGACGGCGGACGGACCTGGAAGGAGCTAGCAGGATTACGTAGCGCAAAGGGGAAACTGTGGCAACCAGGCGCCGGTGGCATGTGTCTTCACACGGTCCTGCTGGATCAGCGGCAACCGAACCGCATGTTCGTGGCCATCTCGGCAGCCGGCACATTTCGGACTGAGGATGGGGGCCAGACCTGGCGGCCCACGAATAAGGGGTTGTTGTCCCAATACGAGTTGCCGGATCCGGATGCGGAGGTCGGCCATTGCGTGCACCGCATCACCATGCACCCTTCTCGCCCCAACGTGTTATTCATGCAGAAACATTGGGATGTCATGCGGAGCGATGACGGTGGCGACTCCTGGCATGAGATCAGCGGCAATCTACCGACCGATTTCGGCTTTCCCATCACGGTCCATGCGCACGAACCGGAGACGATCTACGTCGTGCCGATCAAGAGCGACTCCGAACATTATCCGCCGGACGGGAAGCTGCGGGTCTATCGCAGTCGGACCGGAGGACACGAATGGGAAGCGCTGACCAAGGGGTTGCCCCAGGAACATTGCTACGTGAACATTTTGCGAGATGCCATGGCGGTCGATATCTGCGATCCCTGCGGGATTTATTTCGGTACGACCGGTGGGCAAGTCTATGCGTCGGCCGACGGGGGCGACAGCTGGACGGCGATTGTGAGCAATTTGCCGGGGGTCCTCTCCGTAGAGGTACAGGTGTTGTCGTGAAGCGTGAAGAAAACCCCCTCGCAGCTTTCTATTTGCGAGATACGAACGATGCTTCACGAACGACGTGACCGCAAGCGACACGTTACGAGATACGCAGCAGAGGAGCGCGAATGGCTGATGGCAAATGGCCAGCGAGGAGTAAGAGCTTATAGCCGATCGCGTATAGCACGGAACGCTGATGGCTGATCGCTGAAAGCTGTTCGCTATTCGTGCGAGCGACGCGTTACGAGACACGAACGACGTCTGGAGGCGACCAATGGTACGCGTGATCTTGCCGCAACATTTGCGAACGCTGGCCAAGGTTGACGGTGAAGTGTCGCTGGAGGTGGTTGGGCCAGTGACGCAGGGTGCCGTGCTTGATGCGCTGGAGGCGCGGTATCCTGTGCTGCGGGGCACAATTCGTGACCATGCCAGCAAGCGCCGACGGCCGTTCATTCGATTCTTCGCCTGCGAAGAAGACTTTTCGCACGAGCCGGCTGACGCGTTGTTACCTGAGGCTGTTGCCACGGGCAACGAGGCGTTGCTGATTGTCGGCGCGATGGCGGGGGGATAGCAGGTTGTTGAACATGGCTGTCAGCCCTGTTCTCAGTCGCGACGTTCCGACGTACCCAGAGGGTACGGCTCATTGGCATGGCTCGCCGTGGACCTGCTGAGCAGCCGTTTGAACAGCCTGCATCGTTGCTCCGTATCTCGTTGGTCAGGGGAGGTGAGGCCCTGGTTTAAAAATCCCAGGCATAGGAAGACTTGAGACAGAGAAGGAGGCCAGTGATGAAATTTATGATTCTGGTCAAGGCGACAAGGAATTCCGAGGCAGGGTTGATGCCGAGCCAGGAATTGCTCACCGCGATGATGCAATACAATCAAGCGTTGGTCGACGCCGGTATCATGCTGGCGGGCGAAGGGTTGCATCCGAGCAGCAGGGGCGCCCGTGTCCGATTCTCCGGTTCCAAGCGAGTCGTGACAAGCGGCCCCTTCGCCGAAACGAACGAGGTCGTGGCCGGATACTGGTTGTGGCAATGCCGCTCAATGGAGGAAGCGATCGAATGGGTGAAGCGCTGCCCCAATCCCATGCCCGGCGAGGATTCCGACATCGAGATTCGTCCGCTGTTCGAAGCAGAGGATTTCGGAACGGAGTTCACGCCCGAACTCAGGCAGCAAGAAGAACGGATGCGTGACCAGATTGACGCGCGCCGTTAGCCGGAATGTCGGCGGGCGAGAGTTTCAAAACAGGAGGCCGGTATGATCAGCAAGATTTTCGTGAATCTACCCGTGAAGGACCTGGAGAAGTCCATGTCCTTCTTCAGGACGGTCGGATTTTCTTTCAACCCACAGTTCACCGATGCGACCGCGGCCTGTATGGTCATCAATGAGGATATCTTCGCGATGCTGTTGACTCACGGCAAGGTCAAGGAGTTTACGAACAAGCAGATCGCCGATGCTCACAAGACCACCGAAGTGCTCACCGCTCTGGCCGTCGATAGCAAGGCGACGGTGAATGCCATGGCGGACAAGGCGCTCCAAGCCGGAGGCAAAGAGGCCTACCAGCCTAAGGACCATGGGTTCATGTTCGTCCGGAGTTTCGAAGACCCGGATGGACACATTTGGGAGCTGTTCTGGATGGATCCTGCTCACGTACAGGCGCAATAGCCAGTCTGGAGAGCGTTCCTAAAGGAGAAAGGGGCCATGGCTAGGAATTGCCCCGAGATAAAGGCGCGACGTCATTCCAGTGGAATTCGCACTGGCCGGTTACTCGTACCGAGCGTTGAACGCGGGTACAAACGATGAATGTTCGCGACGTGCATCATGCAGGAAAGCCAGACCGATGCGACCGGCTTTCGGTAAACACATCGGCGGTCAGGTGGGCCGCCGCTTACCATAAGGAGGTTTCCATGCGACGTTCATATGCCACGATGCTGTGCCTGTGTGCCGTGTTGGTAGCGGTTCCTGCCCTGGCCAAAGAGCAGAAGGCCGGAAAGAAGATGGACGAACAGGCGATGATGGAGCTCTGGAAGCAGATGGCCACGCCGGGGGAACAGCACAAGTTACTGGCCGGGCTGGCCGGCAGTTGGACGACGAAGACCAAGGAATGGATGGAGCCCGGTAAGCCGGCGATGGAATCGGACGGGACCGCAGAAATCAAAACTCTGATGGACGGCCGGTTCATTTACCAGGAGTATCACGGGCAGATGATGGGGCAGCCTTTCTCCGGCATCGGCATCGACGGGTACGACAATATGAAAAAGAAGTATGTCACCGCCTGGATGGATAGTATGGGCACGGGCATCTTTATCATGGAAGGCACCGCAGGCGGCGACGGCAAGACGATCACCCTGAAGGGCTCGCACCCGGAGCCGGGCGGAGGACAGATGCACCATCGCGCGGTCTGGAAGATCGTCGACAACAATAACCAGGTCTTCGAGATGTACGGTGCGCATCACGGCCAGAAGGAATCGAAGGTGCTGGAAATCGTCTACAGCAGGAAACCGTAAGACCTTGTCGGCCCTGGGCGACCAACAGCGCGGTGATTGACCATACCCAAACCGATGGTCACGTCCGATCAGGACGGTCGCGGACCGGTAGACCTGTTCGGGCCGGCTGGTTGGCGGCTGCTCGACTTCGCGGTGACGAAATGTCTGATGAGGCATAGATCATTGACCGGCAAAGGAGGACACCATGCAACGTGTGATCGGATCGCTCATGATGGCGCTCATGCTGACCACCCTGAGTGGGTGCAGCTACCTGTTTTATCCGCGTGCCGGCGACTACGCGGTGCAGGCGAAGGGGGGCAACGGGGTAGAGACCATGGCGAATCTGACCAGCATGATGGAGGCGACCGCATCGAAAGCAAAGGGCGGCAAGGGTGTCGATTCGGCCTTTGACGATCTCCACAATCAATTCCATGCTCTGGATGATTCGTTTTGTGGGGTGACGGATGCGCAAAGCAAGACTCCGGCGTATGCGCTGGCGGTGACGCACAAGAAGGAGCTCGGTGCGATTTTCCGGCGGCTCTGGAAGTTTAAGGATGATCAGCCTCAGCGCGATCAGCACTTGGATCTACTGATGGCCGAGTTGAAGGAACTGCGCGAGACGCTCCACGCCATCAAGTAGGTTCCGCCGAGGGATGACGGTGGCGGAGAAGGCTTGTTGTCTCATCGTGAAGGGACGGCTGTCCTTCCGCCTCCGTCTCCCGCGATGCCTTGGCCTCACCGCAGCACCTCTTCCATTCGCCAGCCGCTGTGCCAGTGCGACACACCCGGGTCGTGTTTCCGCGCGCCTGATGTGACGTGGGCGGAGCGACCCAACAGGCTGTGACTCCGTTGCTTACCTGGCAGCCAACCAGTAAGATGGACTCGCGTTCATATGAGCACGCCCACCAATTGAGATTTTTTATGGAGTACGCATGATCAGGCGACTGCGATGGTCCGCTCTAGCGCCGATGTTGTGCGGGTGGTTCGCGTTGGCACTTGTGCCTGGTTGCAAGCAGGAGGCCGGTTCCGCTCCGCCACTTCAGGTGCCGGAGGTGGGGGTCGTGGTCGCGACCGCTCAGGATGTGCCTGACGAGCCAGAGTTCATCGGCCAGGCAGAGTCGTCGCGTCCCGTGGAAATTCGATCCCAGGTCACCGGCATTTTGAAACAGTGGTTTTTTAAGGAAGGGCGCGACGTCAAAAAGGGCGATCGGCTTTATCAAATCGATCCTGTTCCGTTCCACGCCGCGATGCTGAGTGCCAAGGCCAAAGTGGCGCAATCGGAAGCCCGGTTGGTGCAGGCCAAGCAGAATCTGGCGCGCGTGAAGCCGCTGTTAGCGGAGCAGGCGGTGAGTACGAAAGACGTGGATGACGCGGTGGCCGAAGAGTTGGCGGCCAAGGCCGCTCTGGAAGGGGCCAAAGCCGAACTCGTCAAAGCCAAATTCGATCTCGACAATACGCTGATCATCGCGCCGATCAATGGGATGATCGAACGGACTCGTGTGTATGAAGGCCGATTGGTGTCGGCGCAAACGGATCTGTTGACCATGATCCATCAAGTCGATCCCATGTATGTCATCGTGAGTGCGCCGGAGAGTTTTTTGCTGAAACGGAAGCGCGATACCGATGCCAAACGGATTCAGCATCCCGGCGTGTACCAGTTGCGCGGCGTGCTGACGTTTGTCGACGGCACCACGTACCAGCATGAAGGGGTCTTGGATCTGCTCGATGTGGGATTGAAAACCGATACGGGCTCACGACAGGCACGGGTGGTATTTCCCAACCCGGATCGGGTGTTGCTGCCGGGGCAGTTCGTGCGGGTACGGTTCAAGGGCACGCTCAAGACCGGGGCGATTCTGGTGCCGCAACGTGCGGTACAACAGGGCGCCAAGGGCTCCATCGTATTTGTGGTGGGCAAGGACGATAAGGTCGAGATGCGGGAGATTGTGGCGACCAGTTGGCAGGGCAACCAATGGATTGTGGAGGAGGGATTGCATGTCGGCGATCGCATCATTGTGGAGGGCCTGCATAAAATAGCGCCCGGGGCTCCGGTGAAGCCCGTACCGGTTCCCGCCGCCGGCGCAGCGACCGTTCCGACTGCCGCCCCGACGCAGCCGGAGAGCGCCTCGTGATTTCACATTTCTTTATCGACCGCCCGATTTTCGCTTCGGTCTTGTCGATCGTCATCATGGTGCTCGGCTTGGTCGCTTTACAGGCATTGCCGGTCGCCCAATTTCCAGAAATCACCCCACCGGTCGTTCAGATCGAAGCCGACTACCCCGGCGCCAATGCGGAAATCGTGGCTGATTCGGTGGCGCGCCCCATTGAGGTGCAACTGCCCGGTATCGACAATCTGCTCTACTACGATTCGACCAGTACGAACGACGGACATATGTCGATCAAGTTGACCTTTGAGATCGGCACGGATGTCGATATCGCGCAGGTGCAAACGCAGAACCGCGTGAAACTTGCGGAGCCGCAGTTGCCGCCCGAGGTCGTCCGGCAGGGCATCAGTATCAACAAGGTGTCGCCGGACCTGTTGGCCGTCGTCGCGTTGAGTTCGACCGATCCGACGCACGACACAGTCTATCTCTCCAATTATGCGATTCTGCGCGTCCTCGACAACCTGAAGCGCCTCCGAGGCGTGGGCAACGCGGTGGTATTCGGTTCACAGAACTACTCCATGCGGCTGATTCTGGATCCGATCCGCATGGCTCAGCTCAGTTTGACACCGACGGATATCGCCAATGTCGTGCGTGAACAAAACCGGGATTTTCCTGCGGGCACCATCGGCCGGGAGCCGGCATTGAAGGGGACGGAGCTCACGATCCCCGTCATCACTCAAGGCCGGCTGACTGAAGTCAAAGATTTCGAGGAGATGATCGTTCGCGCGATGCCGAACGGATCGATGGTCCGGCTGAAGGATGTCGCGCGTGTGGAGTTGGGAGCGCAATCCTACACCCTCGAAGGCCGTTGGAACGGTCAGCCGAACGTGTTCTTGCTCACCTTTCTCTCCCCCGGGGCCAATGCGCTGGAAACCGTGAAACGAGTGCGGGCGGAGTTGTCAGAGGTGTCCAAGGGGTTTCCGACCGGCGTCTCGTATGACATTCCCTATGACACCACTCGCTTTATCGATGTCTCCATCAAAGAAGTGGTCAAGACGTTGGCCGAAGCGATGGTCCTGGTCATCCTCGTGGTCTATCTGTTTTTGCAGAGCTGGCGGGCGACGTTGATTCCAGGCGTAGCGGTACCGGTGTCTCTGATCGGGACGTTCGCCGGCATGCAGGCGCTCGGCTTTTCGATCAATACCCTCACCCTGTTCGGTATGGTGCTGGCGATCGGTATCGTGGTGGACGACGCGATCGTCGTCGTAGAGAATTGCGAACGGCACATGACGCAAGGCAAGCTGTCGGCAAAGAATGCTGCCAAGCGGGCGATGGAAGAAGTGACGGGGCCGGTGATCGCCATTGTATTGGTGTTGTGCGCCGTGTTCGTCCCAGTCGGATTTCTGGGCGGGATCACTGGAGAACTCTACAAGCAGTTTGCCATCACCATTTCCATCGCTGTCATCATCTCCGGCTTCGTCGCGCTGACCTTGAGCCCCGCGTTGTGCGCGCTGGTGCTCAAGCCGGGCGAGGAATCTCATCGCGGATTGTTCGGCCGGTTCAACCGGATCTTCGCCTGGATGCAGGGGCGATATACCTCGACCGTCACCCTGACTCTGTCGCGGCGGCTGCTCTCGATGGCGCTCTTCGGCGTTCTGCTCGTGGGCGTGTTCATGCTGTTCAAAATCACGCCGAACAGCTTTTTGCCGGAGGAAGATCAGGGGTATTTCATCACGATCGTGCAACTTCCCGACGGGGCGTCGAAGCAACGTACGGATGCCGTGTTGAGCAAGATCGAAAGCTATTTCCTCGCGAGTCCTGCGATTCATTCGACGGATGCACTCTCGGGGCAAAACTTCGTATTCAACACTCGAGGGTCCAATGCCGCGACGATGTTTGTGCCGCTCAAACACTGGGATGAACGGACGGCGCCGCAACACCACGTCAAATCGCTGATCGGGGCCGCGTATGGGGAATTTGCCAAGATTCCAGAAGCATTGATTCTTGCCTTCAACGCCCCGTCGATCCGGGGGCTGGGCGCCACGGGCGGGTTTTCGGTGCAGCTCCAAGATCCGAGCGGAGGTGATTTTAATAAGTTCTCCGCGGTGGCTCAGGAGTTCGTGTCCAAGGCCAGGCAGAATCCGGCGATCGGCGCCATCGGGACCAGCTTTCGCGTAAGCGCCCCGAGGATTTTCGCCAAGGTGAACCGTGAACGCGCCAAGGCGTTAGGCGTGCCGATTTCCGAAGTGTTCGACACGTTGCAGGCCTATTTCGGGAATCTCTACATCAACGATTTTGTCAAATTCGGCCGGGTATTTCGGGTGCAGACCGAGGCGGAAGCGCAGTATCGGTCAACGCCGGACGATATTTCCAAGATTTATGTGCGGGCGGTCGGTGCGCAGGGACCCACGATGATTCCCTTGGATACGGTGGTGAGTACGGAGTTCAGCAGCGGTCCCGATCCCGTGACGCATTTCAACGGATACAACACGGCGCTGGTCCTTGGCGCCGCCGCGCCGGGAGTCAGTTCGGGGCAGGTGTTGGATGCGCTCGATACGTTGGCGAAAGAGGTCTTGGTGCCGAAGGGGTATGGCATCGACTGGAGCGGCATTTCCTATCAAGAGCGAATGGTCGGGAACCAGTCCTTCTACGCCTTCGGGTTTGGATTGTTGATGGTGTTCCTAGTGCTGGCTGCCCAATATGAGAGCTGGGTAGTGCCGTTTGCAGTCATTCTGGCAGTCCCTATCGGATTGTTCGGCGCGCTGAGTGCGGTGTGGCTCAAGGGGATGACGAATGATATCTATTTCCAGATCGGCCTGGTGACGTTGATCGGACTCTCGGCCAAGAATGCAATCCTGATCGTGGAGTTTGCGAACAAACGGTATGAGGAAGGGCATCCGTTGTTGGATGCGACGATCGAGGCGGCGAAACTGCGCTTCCGCCCGATCGTGATGACGTCGATGGCGTTTATTTTGGGGGTGGTGCCGCTGGTGGTCGCGACTGGAGCGGGTGCCGCCAGTCGTAACTCGATCGGCACGGGCGTGTTTGGCGGCATGGTGGCTGCGACGTTTTTGGCCATTTTCTTTGTGCCGTTGTTCTTTGTCTTGATCCGCTCGTTGAGTAGCCGTGGAACGAATCCTGGCTCTCCGTCTTCACCGCAAATGCACGATGGACCGGAAAAGGAGCGCGACTATCAGCATGCGTAGATTGGCGTTGGTGCTGGGTGCAGGGTTATTGGCCGGGTGTGCCGTCGGTCCGGATTTCACCAGACCTGAGGCGACGACGCCGGATGCCTTCCGTATGGCGGAGTCGGGTGGCGATGTGGCGTCGATTGCCAATACGCCCTGGTGGGAATTGCTCAAGGATCAGGAGCTGCAGAAGCTCATTCGCACAGCACTGGAGGAAAACAAAGATTTGAAACGTGCGGCGGCGGCCGTAGAGGAGTTTCAGGCTCGCATATTTGTTGCGAGGACCGACTTCGCCCCGCAGATGAACGTGACCGCCAATGCCCCGCTGTTTGGCCGCAAGACCAATTTTCTCTTTCCGGGATTTCCCAACCCCTTCAACTACTACCTGCAAGGAAATCTTTCATGGGAGATCGATATTTGGGGCCGCATCCGGAGGTCGAATGAAGCGGCTCGTGGAGACTTGCTTGCGCGTGAGGAAAATCGACGAGCCATCGTGCTCCAGTTGGTGAGCGGTGTGGCGGAGGCCTATTTCGATCTGTTGCAGTTCGACATGCAACTCGACATTGCCCGGCGTACGCTCAAGTCTTGGGAGGAGTCGGTTAGGATCGCTCAGGCACGTCTGCGGCAGGGGATGATCTCAAAGCTCGACGCAGACCAATTTGAAGCCGAACGGGCCAATGCCGCGGCAAAGGCGGCGGAGTTTGAGCGACAGAAAGTGCAGAAGGAGAACCAACTGAGTGTATTGCTGGGCCGGAATCCCGGACGGATTGCCCGCGGGCACTCGTTAACGGATCAAGTGATGCCTCCTGATGTTCCGCCTGGGCTTCCTTCCGAGCTCCTCCAGCGGCGCCCTGATATTTTGCAGGCAGAGCAGGACCTTGCTGCCGCAACGGCTCGTATCGGAATGGCCAAAGCCG
Organism: Nitrospira defluvii; assembly: GCF_905220995.1. Taxonomy (NCBI): domain Bacteria; kingdom Pseudomonadati; phylum Nitrospirota; class Nitrospiria; order Nitrospirales; family Nitrospiraceae; genus Nitrospira; species Nitrospira defluvii. The sequence goes on along the minus strand of NZ_CAJNBJ010000016.1, from coordinate 190,976 downwards.
ACCGGTTCCCGAAGCTGAGCATCACCGGAATTTTGGGGGTAGCCAGTCCGCACCTTTCGCGCCTCGTGGCCAATGAAACCGCCTTTGGGGTGGCTGGGCCAGGGCTGGCCGGACCACTCTTAAACGCGCAGATTCTGGGTTTTCAACAGGAAGCTGCCGAAGCCCAAGCCAGGCAGGCTGTGGCGCAGTATGAGCAGGCCGTGTTGGTGGCGTTTAAGGAGGTCGAAGATTCGCTGGTCGCGGTCCGGACGGTTCGCGAGCAACGGACAGCGCAATTGCAACAAGTCGACGCACTCAGGTCGGCCCTGAGTTTGGCGAATCTCCGGTACAAAGGAGGATTGGCAAATTATCTGGATGTCTTGATTGCTCAGCGCAATTTGTTTGAAGCTGAACTCGCTCTTATGGGAACTCATCGATTGCATCTAGTGTCGATCATTCAGTTGTATAAGGCACTCGGGGGAGGCTGGTCGCCCGAGGGCCAGACGCCGGTTGAGCTGTCACGGCCGGTATCGGACATTCGTAACGAGACTCGATAGGCAAGCTGCATATCTCCACTCTCCCGCAATTTCTCCCGCACGTTGTCGGCTCGTGTTCTCGGGTGTCCCGTTATCACAGAGGGTTGCGATGTCAGTCGCACTGCTCGCTGAGGCTACCGGACCGGTGGTTTGTGCAGACCGTCGACTCTTTTGTGTCGATGAAAGGGTGCGGGAGGCGTGAGCATCATGGACAGGGTTCCGCCAAGGGCGACCATGAGGATGACTGTAATGCCGCTGTGAATCCAGGAGGCAGTGCTTTGCAGTCGCAATGCGACGTTGAGGAGGTTGCAGGTCCAGAGGGTTGCCGCTACCCAGGCGAGATGCTCGACCCGGTCTGAATTGACCCGGATTCCAGATGCCAAAAAGCCAAGCGCTCCCGAGAGTAGGTTCGCCAAGTAGGCGGTCCACGGACTGCTTTGAAGTGTTACTCCGATCGAGGCCATGCCGATCCCGGCTGCAAAGGTCAGCCCATACACAATCCCTGCGTCTCGTAGAATCGCCCAGGGCCGAGAGGTCATTTCAGGGGGTCCTGCTGGATTTCGTTAACCGGATGAGGTGTTTCCAACTGCTTGAGGATAAAAAAGAGGAGAGTCTGTGGGATACCATCAGGCCGTTGAGCTTGCGAACCTACACGCTGGGCTGTTTTGGGTCGGGAACTTGTCACTGAAACCTCCTTGTATATGCAGGAGCAAGCCGTTGACAGAACAGTGGGCGATCCACCTGCGTGCTGGATGATCGCCTGTCTGTGCTGATGTGGGTGGAGTCGTTGAACACCGAGTTATCCCGTTACGGCCTTTTTTTCTGAGTGGAGATGGGTGAAGGGGATGCAGTGCGCGACGATTTTCGATCGTGCATCCAACGGCTCAATCGTCTGGACAAGGCGTAGACCAGGTTATCGATTGCAAGTACCACGGCACCGATTATGAATAGCCCTAGGATGAGGGCCAGCTCTACATCAATTGACATGGTAGTCGTTCCACAAATTCGGTGATGACATGGTTGTGAGACCTCACCAGGCCGTTCGCGGTTGCCCTAGGCCGCCAGCTGGTCGAGACCGTCGGTGCTTAACGGGAGGCTTTCAGCGTTCGCACGCTGGGCGATGGCGGTCGATGCACCCATCTGCGTTTCCTTGGCCAGCCGGTTTTGCTGCAACACACGTTCATAAATATTTCCGCAGTTCATGCAGCGCCATGCTTTGAGCCACATTGGGCCGGATGAATCCTCCATATCCAACAAAAAGTCTTCGATCATGCATCCTTCGCAGCGAGAACAGTTCGTCATAGGTTCCTCCGTTGTTCAGTGCCTACGTGTAAGCTTAGATTCCGATGCTTCTGCCCGGTAGACCGGAACGAAGTACCTCCTTGGAGGGACCCTGCTCAGGGCGGCTCCGAGCTGCCACGACTGTTTCCTTCCTTTCCGAATGACTTCGTGACAGCTGGATTCCTTCGCGCGAGTCGGAGAGAGTTGCGTATTGTAGGGACTACCTGATGACAGGGGACGAGGCATAGGAGGGGTACTGTTAAACCGGTGATGCTCGTTGTCTTGGAGCATCAGTCATTCTGCCGCGCGAATGATGAGTTCTGATCGCGCATCCTGAACGTGCAGCTCCAGGAGGGGAGTAGTTTCGAGGAGTTGACTGAGCAGAACGTATTCATCAGCGTCCATGATGAGCGGTTCCACGGCGAATCGCGCTCCTTGTACCCACAGTACTCTCGCTAGACGAACCGAAAGGGGACGGCGATCATTGTGTTGATGCAGCTGAAGGGCGAGATAGTCGCCGTCGATGAGTCTGTGGAAGGTTGTGCGCTGCAAGGCGCTGCGTTCCAGATAATAAATCTGCGCCAGGTCCGCGAAGCCGGTAGCCACATCAGAGAGTGTGCAATGGACAACGAATTTCACCGTCTGCGGTCGTCTCACCTTCCCCCTCCCCACCTAACTGAGTGCTCGCACGCATATCGTGGCCGAAGGTATCGCGCTTCTGACTCGTCGGATAGTCTGCGAAGGAGGTAGGTCTAGCGAGGGGACAGCGGTTGAGAAAGCCACTGGAAGGAGAGATCGCGACGAGTCGGCTCAAGGTTTCATGACGGATCTGAGAGTACGGGCACGCTGCTCGTGGGTCTGGTAGTCGGGAAGAGGTGGGTAAGGTCGGGAGTGTTTGCGTGTCGAGTGCCGAGGTGCGGTTTCAGCCGTGGAGCTCACAATCCTGGGATGGTGTAAATGCGAAGTTGCGCGGTGCAGGAGGACTGACGGGCGTACCGCGACAACTCATTCCTTTCCGGAAATCCAGTTAGCGAAATGTGAGCAGGCTGCTCAGGCCTTCGTTTTTCGGTCTGTACGAGTGGGTTTGGAGCAAGCGTGTGTGGACGGATCCGTCTAGAACTTCGGTATTCGTGCCGGTTTGCATGACTGGTCGATAGAATCGTGAGTGAATCCACTTTCGGAGCCCAACAAAAGACTCACCGAACGAATCGTGAACCGGACTGAGCGCATCTATTTCCCCTTGCAGCGCGTGTCTATCAATTGCCAGGCCGTTCATCCTTGAAATGTGTAGCATCCACGCCAGGGGTATATCCGCTAATCCACGCTCAGGATAGGTTCCCCCGAGATCTCCATGTGCTCCGGCGAACCATCGCTGCTCAATGAGTTGGCCTGTTCTTGCAGGAGAGGTCCATAGGGTCGCGTTGTAGTCTGCCCGGTGTTCATCAATGGCGAGCGCGTGGTAGGCCCGCTGCACGATGGGGCTTAGCTCGGTATCGTGAAAGTTGTAACGAGGCTCATTCAGCCATTTGAGTGCATTTGTGGGGATTCCCAGCGGGCCCACGGTGTCCCAAAGTCCGAGAAATGTGATGGAAACACCTTGGAATCCGCGGCGTCTCGACGCGGCGGCCCTGGAACTCTCGGTGCTGGGGTGCGCGCTGCGATAGCGTCGATATGCATCGTCAATGACATAGCCTGAGGGATTGAGAATCATTTGATCAAGGCAGTCAGTCAAATCAGGCGTCTCCGTAGTGTTGCCTGCGGCCAGGTTCGCGGTTTTACGAGTGAACTTGACCAAGTCTTGGTTCAGAAGGGTACCCGAAGGAAGGCCTACGGTTGCGAGCATGCCCACAAGGGACCTTGTGGTATAAGCCCCTCGACTGAATCCGTAGAGGAAGAGCTCATCGCCCGGTTCGTAGGTTGCGGCCAGATAGGCATAGCTCAGGAGGATGGTTCTGTCGAGCCCATAGCCGAACGATCCGTCTCGGAATCGATGAAACCACGCCATGCCGGTGCCGGACTCATACCACCTCTGTTGCTCGAGCCCCTTCTCTGTCCGCGGAAGAATCGATCGGTAGAGGTGGTACACGTTCGTCTCCCGATGCGAGGGGCATTCGGGGCAGGAACGGCGAGGTGTCTTGGCAGCACGTACTGCAGAAGGCCAGACGCCAGGGTCTGGAGGACGGTCCCATTCGCCATCGAAACACAGAACTATACGCTTAGACACACCGACACACTCTCTCCGGCGGCGATGAGGCCTTCCTACGAACGGCTCGTCTCGGTTCAGGGGAAGGCAAGGTGGAGCCCGTAGATTGCGGACCGAGTGATGAGCAAACACGATGCCAAGATTGTGACGGTGTGCGGAAAAATATTTGAGATGAGAATAACCAGGTCGTGAGCCATGAGGACGCAAAATGTGCGGTGAGAAAAGCCGGGCGCTCAACAATCGGATGCCAGAATCTGTATCGGAATTGATACGGGCTCGTATCCGAACGTATACGGCGATTGCACACATTCGGACATCAACCCGTACTCGCTCTCGCCTGTAGCGCCGGAGTTTCGGATGATGCTGTGTTAGGAGTTCTGAGCGCCCTGTGGGCATGCAGCGAGGTGAGCGTATTCTGATTGTGAGAGGACTTGTGGTGCGTTACCGGCGGGTACCCTTCATAATCAGGTCCCGATCTGCCTCAATCTGGGTCGCCAGTTGCTGTAAGGCTTGACTGGTAGCCTCTGCGATAGGGTCTTGGTCGGAGGCGGTGCCCCATCGCACTGACGACCCCAGGGCCTCTCCTTCCGCAGCGTAGGTTTTGATCGGTGCTTGCCCAGGGAATGAGACGTCGGATTCTAAGTGCACACGGTAGAGATAGCGGTCCGGAGCACGTAGGGTCAGCCAAGCCTTGACGACGAGGCGCAGATCACCAGGTTCAGATCCGATGCTCGTGAACGTCTGGCGCTGAGTGAAGTAGTGAGTGATGGTGTGTCGAAGCTCTTTCGCCGGCCATTCGAGTAGGGGAATTCCCGGCATATGATCCGCACCTTCTATGGCCAGAAACGGTACCTCAAGTTGTGCGCTCGCTGGAATGGGTGCGGTACTGGTGCCATTCGCGGGAATCGACAACTGAATTTTGTGGACGCATCCGGTTCCGATGAGGCAGGCGGTGAGCAACAGAACGGTCAGGCGATGTTTTGATGTCAGCATTGTGCGAGCGTGCCGTTTGTCATCGTTCGCGTGCAGCCGGGGTTGGGCTGAGCAGATCAAGATCGCGAATGGCCCGTGCAGCTTGTTCGCGATAGGTTCGTTCGGTCGCGCCGGTATACGTATCGATGACGCGTTGGTACGTGGCGCGAGATTGAGCGTACTGCTTTTTGATCGAGAGATATTGCCCCAGCGCCAGCCAATTTTGGGCGGCCGTTTCGTTGGCGGTGCGGAGGTCCGTCCATTCGCGATCGACCTGATTGGTCCCGGGGCGGTTGACTCGCTTCGTGATGATCTCCCCCAATTGCGCGGAGAGCTGTTCAATGGCTTCGTTTTCCCGGACCGCGGCGGCCACGCGATCGTGCGTCAAGTGATCGTAGAAGGCTTCGACATGGTCCTTGACGGTGTCGGCGCGTTTCTCATGGATGTCATGGGAGCAATGCGTGAGCATGAGGCACAGAATGAACAGTCCCACGCTCCGATAGATCACAGGTATGCGGATGCAAATCGCCATTGCTGCCTCCTGATTGGTCCCAAGATTCCTGTGGGAGATCGGTACCGTGATCCTACCTGAGCGGAAGCGGAAAGGCGAGTCGAAGCGTCATGCTAGGCGGCGGGTTTAAAGAAGAGCACGGCCAGCGGCGGCAACGTCATAACTAAGGAATGGGTATGGCCGTGGGCGGGAACCGGTTCAGTCGACAGACCGCCGAGATTTCCCATTCCACTTCCGCCGTACGCCGAGGCATCACTGTTTAACAACTCTTTCCAGTACCCACCCTTCGGGACGCCGACGCGATACTGCTGGCGCGGCACAGGCGTGAAATTGCAGACGATGGCAATGCTGTGCAGAGACGATCGGTCATGGCGCAGGAGGCTGATGGCGCCGGTATCCGCATCCTGACAGTCGATCCATTCAAACCCGCGAGGGTCGAAGTCACACTCATGCAGGGCCGGCTCGGTACGGTAGAGGCGATTCAGGTCGGCAACCCACCGTTGCACGCCTTGATGAGGCGGATATTGGAGCAGGTTCCAGTCAATGCTGTCGTCATGGGCCCACTCCCGCCACTGGCCGATCTCGCCTCCCATGAAGAGCAGTTTCTTGGCCGCCTGCGCGTACATGTAGCCAAAGAGCACACGGAGGTTCGCGAATTTCTGCCAGTCGTCCCCGGGCATCTTTCCCAGGAGGGAGCCTTTCCCGTGCACGACTTCGTCATGGGAGAGAGGAAGCAAAAAGTTCTCTTGAAAGGCGTAGAGCATGCGGAAGGTCAGATTCCGGTGATGGTGCTTGCGATAGACGGGATCGAGTGCCATGTATTCAAGGGTATCGTGCATCCAGCCCATATCCCACTTCATGCCGAACCCCAGTCCGCCAGCATATGTCGGCCGCGAAACTGACGGCCAGGAGGTGGACTCTTCCGCATAGGTCTGCACGTCCGGGTGCCGGCGATAGACTTCCTCATTGAGTTGACGAAGAAAGCTAATCGCCTCCAAATTTTCCCGCCCGCCCTGGCGGTTGGGGATCCATTCGCCTTCTTTGCGCGAGTAGTCCAGATACAGCATCGAGGCAACGGCATCCACCCGGAGTCCGTCCGCGTGATACTGCTCCAGCCAGAAGAGGGCGCTGCTGATGAGGAAGCTGCGCACTTCATTGCGGCTATAGTTGAACACGGCAGTGCCCCAATCGGGATGGAGTCCCTGGCGTGGGTCAGCATGTTCGAAGAGATAACTCCCGTCGAACCGGCTGAGGCCGTGCTCGTCCGTCGGAAAGTGCGACGGTACCCAGTCCAGAATGACGCCGATATTGCGTTGATGTAATTGGTCGATCAAGTACATCAAATCCTGCGGCGTGCCATAGTTGGCGGAGGGGGCAAAATAGCCCGTGGTTTGGTAGCCCCAGGATCCGAAGAAGGGATGATCCATGAGCGGCAGGAATTCCACATGGGTGAACCCCAATTGTTGTACATACTCGATCAACTTCGGGGCAGCTTCACGATAGCTGAGGGAGCGATTGCCGTCACCGGGGACGCGCATCCAGGAGCCGAGATGGACTTCGTAAATGCTGATGGGGGCATCGAGTGCATTGTGCCGGACGCGGGATTGCATCCAGTCCTGATCATGCCACGTGTAACCCAGGTCCCAGACCACGGAGGCGGATTTCGGCGGAACTTCATTCAGGCGGGCAAATGGGTCGGTTTTGATGAGTACTGCCCCGTGGTTTCGCGAGCGAATATGAAATTTGTATAAGGTGCCGCGGCCCACTCCAGGGACGAACCCTTCCCAAATGCCGGATGATTGGCAGGGGTGGAGTGGATGGCGGGTCGGGTCCCAATGGTTGAACGTTCCAAACACCGACACCTGCTCGGCTTCCGGGGCCCACACGGCGAAATACGTTCCCTCTACGCCGTCGAAGGTTGCGGGGTGCGCCCCGAGTTTGTCGTACAGGTGAAAATGGGTGCCTTCGTTGAAGAGATAGAGATCATCCGAGGTGAGAAGGCTGCGACGGTCCCGGAAGGTGTCCTGTTGAGGCGAGGCCGAAGTGAACGGCTGAATAACCTGGTTCTGTTGGGAGTGATCCATAGGGGCAGAGTACTTCGGCTGAGGGCAGGGCGTCAATTGGCGGCAAACGTTGTCCGTCTCCACTCTTTCATGAACGCCCACAAAAGAGAACTTGCAAGGGGCTAGTGACACCTCTCAAGCAAGTATGATATGAATCAACCCGCCAATACAGGTCTCTCTTCGTCCCCATCGTCTAGCCTGGCCTAGGACATTGCCCTTTCAAGGCAGTAACACGGGTTCAAATCCCGTTGGGGACACCACACTTCTCCAGGTTGCTTGTTGGCAGACTGTTTCGGAGGACGGCCGTCTCTCCGATATGGCAGTCTGCACCAAATATACGTGATATGACGGCTTCATGGAGGATGGTGCCTGTCGTGGGAGAGGACCCGTCAACGGTTTGCCGGTAGGCTGAGTCCGCTATCGGGTCTCGACTACGAAGCAGTGTGCGCCCCGCCTCATGATCCGACGTCCTTGTGAGACAACGACGTACGGAGTGTCTGTGTGACCAGTCTCGGCTCTCGCTGGCGGCGGTACCGATCGACCCCTTTTCATGGTGGCTGGACAGCATGGTCGTGGCATGCCCTCAGTGCGGTAAGCCTTCTCGGCACGGCCGCGCTCGATGTCTTGACTCCCCTCACACCTGTGGGCGGCGCGGGATACGTGCTGGCCGTGCTGGCTGCCGGCATGATTCCTTCCTCCGGAGCTCCATGGGTTGTGGCGATCGCGGCAACCGGATTCGCCGGGCTGGGCGCTGATTGGTCCTCGATCGGCGGAGTGGCATGGACCCAATTCTTCAGTTGCGGCATCTCCGTTGGCGCCGTCTGGCTGGCGGCCTGGATCGTGGCCCAGTGGCAGGCCACGTCCAGAAGCCGGGCCTATGCCTTGTCTTCGCGGTTACAGTCGTTGCTCACCAATAGCCACACCATTATCTTCGTCAAAGATCTCGACGGTCGGTTCTTAGAGGTCAGCGATCAGTTTGCGGGCTTGCTCGGGCTGCCGGCTGATGCGGTGATCGGGAAGACCGATCATGATTTTTTTCCCGCCGAGTTTGCGGACTCGTATCGACAGCATGATGCGGAAGTTGTGACGGCCGGGACAGCGATGAATTTTGAGGAAGCGGCACTGGTCCATGGCAGCCTCCGCTGGTATGTCGCCCGTAAGTTTCCCTTCCGCGACGAGACCGGTCGAATCATTGCTGTCGGTGGGGTGGCGACGGATATGACCGCGCGATTGCTGGCTGAGGCGGATCGCCATGAAGCGCAAGAGCGTTTGGATCTGGTGGTCGGCGCGACCCAGACGGGCATTTGGGATTGGGATCTACAAACCAATCGGATGTATTACTCCTCCCTGTGGAAAGCCACGTTAGGCTATGAGGAAGAGGAGATTTCGGATTCGCCCGGCGAGTGGGAGTCCCGTCTGCATCCCGAGGACCATGCGCGCATCATGGCGCTTGTCGACGACTATCTCTCCGGTCGAAGTGCCTCGTATGAATTGGAGCACCGGTTGCGTCACAAAGACGGGGCGTATCGATGGGTCTACACGGTTGCGGTGTTGCAGCGAGATGCGGATGGGCGTCCCCGGAGGATGACGGGGTCGCATGTGGACATTACGACGCGTAAGCAGGCAGAGCAGGCCCTAGCTCAGAGCGAAGGCACGCTTCGCAGTTTTTTCGACAGTGGTGTGTTGATGATGGGAATCGTGGAAGTCGTCGACGGCGATATCCTGCACATTTCCGATAATCGGCGAGTGGCGTCATTTTTCGGTACGACACCGGAACGGATGCAAGGACGACGGGCTTCGGAAATGGGAGTGCCCGCAGAGGTCATCCAGCTCTGGATTCGGCACTACGAGGAGAGTGCCTGCACAAGCCAACCGGTTCGGTTTACCTATGTGCATCGGGACCCGTGCTCCGGGAGCGAGCTGTACTTATCCGCGACGGTCTGCTGGATCGGTGCCGGTTCCGTGGGACCGTCTCGGTACTCCTATCTCGTCGAGGACGTGAGTGAGTCCCGGCGGCTTGAAGTGACGCTGCGAGACACTGCCGAGCGGTATCGAGGCGTGGTGGCGGCGCTTGCTGAAGGCGTATTGGTGCATGACGTGCAGGGGCGGATTATCGCCTGCAACCCTAGTGCGGAACGTATCCTAGGCCTGACGGCTGATCAACTCATGGGGCGAACACCGGTTGATCCTGGCTGGCAGGCGATTCATCCGGATGGGAGGCCGTTTGAAGACGACCAGCGGCCTCCGTCGGTGACGCTTCGCACCGGTCGTCCTTGTACTGAGGTCGTGATGGGCTTGTGTCGGCCGACGGGTGAATTACGATGGGTGTCCATCAATACACAGGCCCTAACGGAGCCTGGGCGAGAGCGACCCTATGGTGTGGTGGGGTCGTTCCACGACATCACAGAGCGCCGGCGAGCCGAGCAGGCCTTGTTGGAGGCCCAGAGTGAATTAGAGCGTCGGGTGCAGGAGCGCACCGCGCGGATTCAGGAGCTGGAGTCCCAGCGCTCTCAGACTGAAAAGTTCGCGGCGCTCGGCCATTTAGCGGCCGGTATCGCGCATGAAGTGAACAATCCCTTGGCCGGCATCACCAATGCCTTTCACCTCGTGAAACAGGGAATCGATCGCGACCATCGACATTATCGATTCGTGGAGCTCATCGACCGCGAAATCCATCGACTGACCGCCATCGTGAAGAAGATGTACACCTTATACCAGGGAGTACCGGCGGGTAAGCGTGAGGCGACCGATATTGCGGCGCTTCTGCAGGATCTGACCGTCTTGCTTGGCCACAAGTTGGCGTCCAAGCGTGTTCGTTTGCGGACGGCAGTGGAGATCGTGCGGGAATGTGTCGACGTACCCCGGTCCGACCTCCTTCAGGTGTTGCTCAATCTTGTCCAAAACGCCATCGATGCCTCCAGCCCCGATAGCGAGGTCCTGTTGCGCGTGGTTGAGGAGGACGGCCAGCTTCGCTGGACGGTGACTGATCAGGGTACCGGTATCCCGCCACATATCCTGCCGCGCGTCTTCGAACCATTTTTCACGACGAAGATCGGTTCCAGTTGGCAGGGGCTGGGGCTCGGCCTATCCGTCTCTCGCGGATTGGTGGAGGCCATGGGGGGCAGGATCGACATTCAAACAACCGTTCAATGTGGCTCGACCGTTACCGTTGTGCATCCGCTGACAGCCGGCGATGGTATTGAGCGAGGTGGTGCCTCACCTCCGATGCGAAAGGGACAGCAAGATGATGACTATGCAGCGACGCATTCTCATTGCTGATGACGAGGAGGCGTTTCGGGAGACGACCGCGGCGCTTCTGGCCGAGGCAGGGTACGCGTGTAGCTCGGCCAGAGACGCGGTGGAAGCCGAGCGTTTGTTGGAGAAGGGCGTCGACCTCCTGCTTACCGATGTGCGTATGCCGGGAAATTCCCAGTTAGAGCTGTTGGAGACGGTGTCCAGACGTCATCCGGATTTACCGGTGGTCGTGGTCACGGGATATCCGACGGTGGGGACAGCGATCGAATCGTTTCGACTGGCCATCGTGGATTACCTGATCAAGCCGGTTGATCTGGATGAACTGAAGGGGGCAGTGGAGCGAGGCTTGCGACGCCGGATGATGACGCGGACTGTGAAGGAAGCCGCCACCGAAACAGCCAAAGTGGCCAGCATCTTCGACCAATTAGGCCGCTCGATCCATCAAAGCGCGCGGCATGGCGAACATCTGGAGTGGAGCATGCAGGAATACATGGCTCAGGCGATGGGCCATATTGCGCACTTGTCGGCGTTGATCGGACGGACTATGGAGGTCTCCCGCACGTCGTACCCTCAGGAGCCTACGGATATCTGTGCGTTCATGAAGTGTCCGCGCCTCGAGCGATATGAGGCTGCGATTGAAGAGGCCGTCGAGGTCATGGAGCGCACACGAAGCTCGTTCAAATCGAAGGAGATCGGGGCTCTACGGCAGCGATTGGAGGCCCTGTTGCGAGAAGGTCGCCGCTGAGTGATGCGGGCCGAGCAGCACCCCGGAACTATCGAGCGCGAGGAGGGGCCTATTAGATCCCAAGGGTGCCTGTTGGTATGGCATCTGATATGGACAAGGCAATGCTGGAGCGCACGGTACTTCGGCTCTGCGGCGGCTCGATCCGCCTTGGTCTGTCCACGAAACCGCTGTGTGACAGTAGCATGACGGAGATTAATTAGTGAGTTGGACGCGGTAGTGGAACCGCTTCTCTCGTCATATGCTCGATCAGCCTATTGGTATGCTCCGCTTTTCCTTGAGACGTCAAATGGTAAATGTTTCCGGTGAAGCGGTCATCGGGATATTGAAAGTCCGATGGGGTTCCGAGAATGGGAATGCCCAGTTGGCGCACCTTGTTGACAATGGCCTGGACCGTCTTCTGCATGTGCGGTGAAGAGAGATCGAGCTTAGCCTTCATGGTCGGTGGCCAGGTGATATAGACCTGGATGCCGCGAGCCTGCGCAGTCACAAAGAAATTCTGCAGGGTGTTCCAGAAATAGGCCGGCTCCACGAAGTCACGATCGAGCAAGTAGGGATTGCCGGCATATTGCAGGGGGTGCTCCGGCGCGCTCACGATGGCATCGCCACGCGTGCTCAGGTTCAGGAATGAGAACATTTTGTCAGGGTGATGATCCCGTCTATTCCAGGCCGTCCGTACCCGATCCAGGATTTCCTCAGGTGCCTTTAGCGCCCTGGTCCGAACACGGTCGAGGTGTTCCCCTAAAAGCTTGGTTAGAACGCCGACTGCGACACGCTGTGGAAGGACGGATCGCAAAAATTTGAGTTTCTCCGTGACGTCTAGTTGCCAGAAGTAGTCGGGGGACCAGCTCATGACCTGATTGGTGAACCAGTCGGTGTAGGGAGTCGCGGCGCGGTAATGTTCAAATTCCAGAGGGAGCACCACGATGTCTCCCCGCGTGAGGTAGGGGACCATTTCGGCCACTAGGAGATGAACAGGCCGACCGATATGAAGGCCAAGGTTGAGCGCGGGAATGCCGAGCTTTTTCTCAACTTCCTGAGAGTCGATTCCAAAAAATGCGCTCGAGCCAGCTGAGAAAATGATCTTGTTCTGATGCTGCCGCTGCGCGAGCAGCTCCTGCTTCACTACCTGAGCATCATGCAGCCAATATTCGGCTGCGACGCGCGCCCCCATTTGATAGAAAAAGGCTCCAGTATACGCAATCGTCCCAAGCGCAAATATGAGCGCAATCGTTCCCAAGTATCTCGTCGGCAAGGATCGTGTCATGCGCCCTCAGAAATTTTCATAAATGAATCCGCTGGTCTGCGACGTGATCGACGCTAGCCACACCAGGAACAATAGTCCCCCTACTACCAATGCCCGTCGCAGCGAAAACAGCGATTCCGAATTCTTCGGGGAGGGGTGCATCCACTCGGACGCATTTGGAAACCTTAGCACGATGAGTCCGGAAACAACCAGCCAGAATGTCTGTAACAGAGGCGTTGAGAACAACATATTGGCCGGATAAATGGTCCAATGCCCAACCCGTATCACGAATCCCATGTCATGGTCGAAAAATCGCGCTAAGGCATCGAGCTGCGGGGCAGGCAGTTCCAGGTATCGAAGCGCTTCCCGAAATCCGTTTTCCCAGAGTCCGTTCAGGCCGGAGAGAGAGGTTGTGAGTCTGATTGCTGCGGACACGCTGTCGGCCCGGAACCAGGCCCAAGCGAAGGCGACGGATAGAAAGGTAATGCCCCACCCGATGGTGGGAGGACAGGGAAGCGCCAACCTTCGCCAGCCATGATTGACGAGGAGATAGGCGCCATGAAGCGTTCCCCATATCACGAACGTCCAACTGGCTCCATGCCACAGTCCGCATAACATCATTGTGAGCAGGAGATTGAAGTACTGACGTGTGGGGCCCTGCCGGTTTCCGCCTAACGGAATATATACATAGTCTCGAAGGAAGCGGGAAAGGGTCATGTGCCATCGCTTCCAAAAATCGGTGATGCTCGTGGCTTTGTAGGGGGAATTGAAGTTCTCGGGTAAAGAGATCCCGAACAATTGCGCAATCCCGATGGCCATATCGGTGTACCCGGAGAAGTCGAAGTACAGCTGGAACGTATACGCCAGAATGCCGCCCCAGGCTTCGACCATGCCTGGGTCTCTGGCGATCGTGTCTGCCGCGAAGAGGGGGGTGGCGTATCCGGCCAATGTGTCGGCCAGCACGACTTTCTTGAATAACCCAATGGTAAAGCGGGTTGCGCCTGCCGCCAATGCCTCGTGCGAGAGCATGCGCATGCTCTGTGCGATTTGAGGGACCACTTCTGCATGTCGAACAATCGGCCCGGCCAAAAGTTTCGGAAAGAACGAACACACGAAACAATAGTCCAGGAAGTTGAATGTCTTGACCTGCCCGCGATACACATCCGTCAGATACGCGATCTGTTGAAAGGTCAGAAATGAGATGCCGATGGGAAGGTACGTCGTGAGGACCGGATAGGTGGTATGGAGGAGGGCATTGACGTTCTCCACAACGAATGCCGAATATTTGCAATAGGCAAGTAGGGAAAGATTCACGGTAATTCCCAAGGCGAGAAAGAACGTCTGCTTCGGCCCGGGCTGCCCTGCCTGCCGCCGCAGCAGCAGTGCGATGAGAAAATTTATGCAGATCGAACCCATCAGGATTTCTGCATCGGACAAGCCTCGCCAGCCGCAAAATGCGAGGGATAGACTAACGAGTCCCGCGACCGCCAGACGGAAGTGGCCGGCCTTGGTGAGCAGGAAATGGACGGCGACAGCAAGCGGCAGAAACAGGGCAAGAAAATAGAACGAATGTAATGGCATAGGGCTTGTTGAAGAGCCTCGTAATAACGCTTCGCCCGAAGCCGTCGCTTGGCGATTCGACTTCGGCGCTCGGACAGTTCCCGAGCGGAATAGATGATGCCGATTAAGGCGTGTTTGGGCAGAGCATCGTAAACATCGAGACGCTGTGCACTGAACGTCTGCGGAAAATCAGTTTAGTGGTCTGGGGATTATCAGTTTGGAGGAGGTTTACTTTCACAACACTATACAGAACTGAGATTGCCTCCCGCAACCCACCGCTTCCATCTGTGCCACAAGAAAAATCATCCGCACTTATGGCCGTTGGCTGGTCAATATCGGTCAGAGCGAGCCCTGTCGGTGGTGATCATGCCGATCAGGATGGACTGCGTCAGCCGAGAAAAAAGAGCCTGGCGAGGCACCCTATTGTGTCGTAGACCGGAGGGTGCGAATGAGCGTTGAAACAGGAAATCCGAGCTGCCTGGCTTGCTCAAGGTAGTGTTGATAGGTGGTTTCGTCCAGGTGAGGAGTGCGGGAAAGAATCCAGAGATACCGGCGGTCTGGCGTCCCGACCATTGCGGTACGGTAGTCTGGATCCAGTGCAAGAATCCAGTAGTTGCCGTCACGCGAGGAGCCAAAAAGTCGTGCAAAGAAATTATCAAAGACCACCGTCAGGCGCGCATTCGTCTGTGGATCAAGAACCCATGCCACACCGTCGATTTCGTCATGCCCTCCGGTATCAGTGACGCATTCATTGTGCACGCCGATGGCACCATCGGCACGTACTGTGTATGTGGCCTTCGAGTCCACGCAATGTCTCTGAAACCACATCGGCAGCCGTGCAATTTCGTGCCAAGGTCCGGCATATCGAGCCAGATCGACTGAGGCGACCGTCGGCAACGTGTCCTTTGGACTTACTCCGGCACAGGCGGATAGGACCAGGCATAGTGCCGTGGCGGCAAACAGGATACGCATTCTGGCATGACGATTGGCGACCTGCATTGTGCGCTCCATAACCTCAAGACACTGAGCAGTGTACACTGGCCATGCATGAGAGGGAAGGATTCATGGGCGCCATCGGCCAAATCTTTCTCAGATCATAGGGCTGCATTTTTGAGTTGTATTGTCTTGAGTCAATACATCCAGCTACACCACTCCTCTGTGCTTGCGTATTGAAGCTAGGGCAGGCTCGCCATAAGGTGACTCATCAATCTAAGTATATTCTTGGCCTACCAAAGGTTTTGTCAGCGCCCATCCTCCGGGGAATATTCCACTCTGCGACCTTCGAATAATATCGCGCTTGTTCGCGCACGTGAAGCAATTCATTCCGGTGCATCGTTCATTTGCATAAAGGAGGGAGCGCATGGCCGTTGGAAGCAGTCCCAAGCAGAATGGTGACAAGTCAGTGGCGGTGAGCGTCCGCCTAAAATCGATCGGAGATGCCGACCAGCCGATTCTGGCGAACTATTCCCAGACGAGTCTCGCACAAGGACTGGCCTACATTGATTTCGGATTTCTCGAGCCGGGGCTGATCGCTGCGGTGACGCAACGTGCCCAAAGGGGCGAAACGATGCCAAAGCAGGTGGTGGCAACCAGAACCGTTCGAGTCGCCTTACCTTTTGATGCAGTGATTCGTTTGCATCAACAACTCCAGCAGATAGTCGCTACCCTCCAGCCCCTCAAATCGAAACTGTCCTGACCGGTCACTCGCCATTCCGTCATGGATGTCTCAGCTGCCCATATCGATTCTTGTTCGACCACGTCATCTCGGCCGGATACCGGTTTGTTGTGTCTGCTTTTGGTCGCACGCTTTCATGATGTGCCGGTCGACGGCGGCCAGATTCAGCATCAATTCGGGCTGTCTGGTCACAGCTTGACGGTGAACGCCTTGGTGCGTGCCGCGAAACACGTCGGCCTGAAAGCCGGTCTTGTGACCACCTCGTGGGACGAACTGGCGGCGACGCCATTTCCGGCGATTGCTCAACGAACCGACGGGACGCATGTCGTCCTGGCAAAAGTGCAGGGAGAAAAAGTGCTGTTGCAGGATCCGCTGAAAGAGCGGCCGCATATTCTCTCGAAGGAAGAGTTCGTCGCGATCTGGAGCGGGAGCCTATTACTCTGTACGAAACGTGCAGGCCTACGTATAGAAGATCTTCCGTTCGGCATTATGTGGTTTATCCCCGCCGTGCTCAAGTATCGTCGTCTGTTGGGGGAAGTCGTTCTCGCTTCGTTTTTTATCCAAGTGTTTGCGTTGCTGACTCCGCTGTTCACGCAAGTGGTCATCGATAAAGTGCTCGTGCACAAAGGGTTCACGACACTCCATGTCATGGCGATGGGTATGTTGGCTCTCGCCCTGTTCGATGCGCTGCTCGGCGGATTGCGCACGTACTTGTTTGCCCACACCACTAATCGGATCGATGTAGGGCTGGGAGCGCAACTATTCCGCCATCTCCTGGCTCTGCCGCTGGCTTACTTCGAGGCCCGGCGGGTCGGCGATACGGTGGCGCGGATACGCGAACTCGAACAGATCCGCCAGTTTCTCACCAGTAACTCGGTGACGGTGGTCTTGGACGTGGTGTTTACGGTCGTGTTTTTGGGTGTGATGTGGATCTATAACCCCACACTCACATTGGTGGTGATGGCCTCGCTGCCATTTTTTGCCCTGCTCTCGGTGCTCATTACGCCGACCATTCGTGCTCGGCTCCATGAAAAATTCAACCGCGGTGCGGAGAACCAGGCATTTCTAGTGGAAGCGGTGAGCGGTATTCAAACGGTGAAGGCGCTCGCCGTCGAACCGCCGCTACAGCGTCGATGGGATGAACAATTAGCCAGTTATGTCCAGGCGAGTTTCCGTGCCACCAGCCTCATGACGGTGGCTGGGCAAGTGGCGGCCTGTATTCAGAAATCGACCACCATTGCCATTATGTGGGTGGGCGCCTACCAAGTCATCGACGGCGGGTTAAGCATCGGGGAGTTAATTGCCTTCAACATGCTTTCGGGGCAAGTCACCGGACCATTGTTGCGTATGGTGAACCTCTGGCAGGAATTTCAGCAAGTCGGTATCTCGATCCAACGACTGGGCGACGTTCTGAATGCCAAGCCGGAACCTACCTACAATCCCAACCGCACGGCCCTTCCGCAGATTGCCGGCCAGATTGTATTTGAGGATGTGGGGTTTCGGTATCGTGTCGATGGGCCGCCGGTGCTTCAGCACGTCTCCCTTTCGCTGCAACCAGGGCAGATCGTCGGCGTAGTGGGGCGATCAGGGTCTGGGAAAAGCACGATTGCCAAGCTGATGCAACGTCTGTATGTGCCGGAGCGCGGTCGCGTGCTAGTGGACGGCGTAGATCTCGCGCAGATAGACCCCGCCTGGTTGCGGCGCCATGTCGGAGTTGTGCTGCAAGAGAACTTTCTGTTTAACCGCTCGGTGCGGGACAACATCGCATTGACGGACCCTGGGCTCCCGATGGAGCGTGTGATGCACGCCGCGAAACTCGCCGGCGCCCATGAGTTCATTCTTGAACTTCCGGACGGATACGATACGGTCGTTGGAGAGCATGGTTGCGCGCTCTCGGGCGGGCAGCGGCAACGCATTGCCATCGCCCGCGCCTTAGTGGCGAACCCCCGCATTCTCATCTTCGATGAAGCGACGAGTGCCTTGGACTACGAGTCCGAAGCGATCATCCAGCGAAATATGGCCCAGATTTGTAAAGGGCGTACGGTCGTCATCATTGCCCATCGGCTCAGCACGGTTCGTCCTGCCCACAAGATTTACGTCATTGATCGAGGGCAACTAGTTGAGCAAGGCACGCATGATGAATTGCTCATGCGCAATGGGATGTATACGCGACTCCACCAGCATCAGGAAGGGCGTGCGGCGTGATGATGAAAGTCCTTCTACGAAACCTGGCCGGGAGGCGGGCGATGGGGCGAGTTGAGTCGGGGCAGACGGCACGGGCTGGAACCTCCGGACAAGCGATCGAGTTCCTACCTGCGATCCTTGAAATTCAGGATGCACCACCGTCGCCGATCGGACGGGCGATCCTCTGGACCATCATGCTGGCATTTGCGTCAGCCGTGACATGGTCTTCGCTAAGTCAGGTCGATATCGTGGCGGTGGCGCCGGGGAAAATCATTCCCAGCGGCTATTCCAAAACTATCCAGCCGTTTGAGACGGGCGTGATCGCCGCTATTCATGTACAAGATGGTCAAGTGGTCACACAGGGAGAAGTTCTGATCGAACTCGATGCCACTCAAAATAGTGCCGACCGTGATCGAGCTACTAACGAATATCGAGCTGCTCTGGTCGAGGCTGCTCGCTTGCATGCTTTGATAACTGGACAAAGCACCTTCAACGCGCCTAGCGATGCCGATCCAGAATTCGTGTTGCTGCAGCAGCAACTCTTGCGGGATCAGACGGCGGAATATGCCGCTCGGGTAGATGCCGCACGACATCTTATCGGTCAGCGTCAAGCGGCTGTGGAGGCGACGAAAGACAATCTCCGACGCCTTGAGGCCACTGTTCCGATGGAAAATGAGAGGGCAGCAGCCTACCGAGCATTACTGGAACAACAGTATGTGTCGAAGATGGACTATCTCCAGTTTGAGCAACAACGCATCGATAAGGCGCAGGAATGGGCCGGGCAGAAGAGCAGGTTGCGTCAGGACCAAGCGGCCTTGGCTGAGGCAGAACAGAACTACCAGGTGCTCATCTCGGAATTTCAGCAGAGTAAGCAAACCGAGCTTTCGGCCATGGAGATGAAGGCCGCGTCGCTGATCCAAGAGGTCCGGAAAACCGGACAAAAAACGGAGCTCCAGAAACTGGTCTCTCCGATCAACGGCGTTGTCCAACAATTGGCGGTGCACACGGTCGGCGGCGTTGTAACTCCTGCCCAGCCGCTGCTGATGGTCGTGCCTCAGGATCATCCAGTTGAGGTCGAGGCGCAGTTGGAAAATAGGGACATCGGATTCGTGAGGGAAGGGCAGCCTGTAGAACTGAAGATCGAAACGTTTCCGTTTACCTTGTATGGGACGATTCCAGGAAAGGTGTTGACCGTCTCGGATGATGCGGTACCGTTAGATAAGGACAGAGGCGGTCTGGTGTATGCGAGCCGGGTGAGTATGGATCGAGCCACGATGCAGGTGGAAGGGAAGCAGATTCATCTGACTCCCGGTATGGCCGTGACGGTGGAGATCAAGACCGGACAGCGGCGGGTGGTCGAATTTTTGCTGAGCCCCCTATTGAAGTCGATGAAAGAGAGTTTGCGGGAGCGGTAGGGGCCTACTGAGGCGTAGATAGCGCAATGAATCTTCAGGAAGAGGGTTGTCTATGAAACAAAGCAGAAGAATCTTCGGCATGCTGGTTCTTGTTGGCCTGCTGTCGGCAGCCATATCGAGTTTCTGTAGTGCAGGACTTTTTGATAAAGACGAGACAGTTGGAGAGCGGTTTCGAAAAGCCATTAAGAAGATCAAGCAGAGTTGTGAGAGCCGGAAGCTGGTGCCAGGGGAAGTGTGTGGAGAGGTGGCCAAGCTCAAGCCGACTGATCCATTGGCGACAGAAGAGGGGCGTTTCGCCCATTCAATTAAAATTCCGAATCCCCTGCCGGAGGATAGCGGCTATAGACCGGGGATGACATCGGAGCAGTATTTCGATCATTTGTGCAAAACCGAAGCGGGGGAGTTCATCTACAAGACAGTGGACAATGTGGAAGGCATCTTCATGATGCGGCCAAGGAAAGAGGCCACAGATTGGGAGCTTGAGCATCTGTATGCGCTGGAGGATCCGTACGGTTATGTCACAGAAGGTAGCGCCGAAACTGGACGAGAATTACTCGTTAGGTCAGGAGCTTATGTGTTTCTTGAAGAACGGTCTCTCGTTGTGACGGATGGCACAGTTTATCGACGATACACCGCGAAGTATAAAGGTAACAAGAAGATACTAGTTGGGGAGGACACTGCAGTGCTTGGGAGCCGATACGGTTACGTTTGGCGAGGGATTGTGCGACCACATGACCGTGAACTGGGTATTGCAGGCGGAGAGTTAGTTGTTCTCGATACCCAGAGCAATGAAGTAGTGGCGGTTCGTCGTGGCTTCCTCCGAAGCGGAGATGTGCGCAATCGCCTGACAGGAGTTTGGTGGCCAGGGGCGTACACTTGTCCGAGAGGAAGACCTGGAAGGACTGATTTCTATACCTATGATCTACTCGGGGAAGTATTACTACCGGCTAGGTTTAATGTAGAGATGAAGGGACATCAGAATGTCGCAAAGTAACATTTCAAATTGGCTCCGGTTCGCGTTGCAACAGATGGCAGCGGAGAGCTATTTGAACAATGTCGATTTAAGTAGCCCCGAACAGGTGGCTAGACGTTTGCTGCTTGGCAATAATGCCGAAGGCTTTCCCGAAGCAGGCTTTACTCGCTTTACCGGAACGCTTAGCCATGGGCAAGCTCATGATTTTGTGCAGCGGTTTCAGATCATCGATCATCACGCCAATGATGCTACAGGGTTTTCGGCGACGTTGATGAAGGATCAGACCACCGGCGAATACACGCTCTCTTTCAGGAGTACGGAAGCTCAACATCAAGATGCCGGCGGTGATTGGGAACGAGACGGTTTGCCTGGCGCCGATGGGGAGATTGCGGGAACCGGGTTTGCGCTGGCGCAGTTGGTGAGCATGGAAAAGTATTATCGGGAACTCAAGGCCGACCCTGCCAAACTGCCACCGGGAGTCATGCTCAATGTCACGGGGTATTCATTAGGCGGCCATTTGGCGACGGTGTTTACGGAACTCCATGCTAATGAGGTTCAAGCCACCTATACGTTTAATGGGGCAGGGCGTGGGCGAATCGTTGGCGGCACGGCTGGTCTCCCTGAGGGGGAACGGATCCGAGAAATGCTTCAGCTTGCCGAAACGCAGCTTGACGCCATCGATTCCACCTGGTTTGTCAGTGGGAACATGGGGAGCGTGTATACGGATCAGCGATATCGAGATGTTCGGCAATCCATCGTCTTGGGTTTCAGCACTACCAATTCGTTTCTTCCGCCTGGTGAGATTGGGACAGGGCCTGGCTTTGATCGCATCACGCAGTTAGTTGGGGCAGCGACTCATAACGATCAATTGTTTGTGGCTAATTCAGGCATCCATGCGACGCCGACCACGATCTTTATAGAAGGTCAGCCGAACGTCGAAATTGGCAGCGTGGGAACCACGCACAGTATCACGCTCCTAGTGGACTCGCTGGCGCTGATGGATTTGTTTCAGACGGTTGATAGGAGTTTGCAGAGAAGCACTATCGAGGAGATCTTTTCGGCCTCCTCTAGTCAATCTGCATCAGGATTTGTCGGAGTGTCGGGTGTCGCGGAAGGAAATTCTCTCGAACAAGCGCTGGACTCTCTTGGATATATTCTCGTTCCGAATTACACCCCGACATTATATGGCCGGGAAGCGAATGATTTTGGCAACCTCACGTTCAGGAACTCCTTCTACGCTAATGTCCAAGCGGTCAAGGTCGCGGCGGAAATGCAGGCGTATCAAATCGTCAGCTTTGTCAGTAAGAGCAGTAGCGAAATTCTTGCCGTTGCTCGACAAGCGGACACCGATGGACTTGCCTACCGGTATGCGCTTCGTGAGCTGAATCCCTTTGCCGTGAAGGGCGTCGACTATCTTGCCCTTCACAACCAGGATCAGTCGCTCGATTTATATGAGGCGAGTACCGGTACCGGTGTGTGGACTCAGATGGCACTCAGCGACCGAGCCGAATTGTTGGCCGAAAAATTGCGTTTCAACCAGGCAGACGGGCTCGCGGCAAGCCAGACCTTGTTTGTTGATGAGACCAGCTTCTTTGACAATCAACGTGGGGCAACGGCGACAGAGGCCGTGATCTTTGGAGATGCTGAGGGGCGGGAATATATCGGAAGACGTGGAAGCGACCATATCTATGGTGGGACTGGAGAGGACACGATTCGCGGGGCTGGTGGGGAAGACTATCTCGAAGGTGGTGAAGATAACGATAGACTGTTTGGCGAAGCTGATAACGATATTTTACTAGGGCAGCGAGGCGGAGATTTTCTTGACGGAGGTCGTGGTGCTGATCGCATGACTGGAGGTGCCGGAGACGATACCTATATTGTCGATAATTTGGGCGACAAAGTCGTTGAGATGGAAAATGGTGGGCTTGACGAGGTTCTTGCTTCGGCCAATTTCTCACTTGGCGCACACGTGGAGAACCTAGCCCTGACTGGAATGGGAAATACTTCAGGGACAGGCAACAATCTGGATAACAGAATCACAGGCAATAGCGGTAACAATCGGCTGACTGGCATGGGCGGCAACGACCTCCTCGAAGGCGGCATCGGCTTTGACACGTACATCTATCATTCCGGCGACGGGATGGATCAGATCGAAGATAGTGATGCGCTAGGGCAAATCATTTTCGACGGTCGTGTGTTGCAGGGCGGTGTTCGCCGTTCCGGGGATGCCACGAATACGTATACCAGTCTCGATGGCCACACCACCTATGTCATGTCGGGGTCAGATCTGCTGATCAATGGTGTTCTCGTCGTCAACGAGAATTTCCAGAGCGGTCAGATGGGAATTCAGTTGCGGGACATGGCAGGGATGCCGCGCGACACGGGAGTTCCGACAGGACCTTTTGCTGACACCTATATAGGCGATGCAGATCCGGAAGAGTGGGTTCCCGGAGGCTTAGGGGCAATAGAGGTTCATGCAGACGGTGGCAACGATGTGCTTCATGGAGACCATGCGCCTGTACTTGGTGCGTTTGACGATCTGTTGGATGGCGGAACCGGTCATGACGTGTTCTTCGGCGGTTATGGGAATGATTATTTGATCGGCGGATATGGTGATGATTATGCCTTGGTGACCGATGGAGATCTGTTTTTGGGTGGCGATGGTGACGACTATGCCGTGGGGACGGCAAATTATTTGAGCTTCACGGAACCAATGATTGGAAGTGGGGCGCACTATGCCGACGGCGGGGCGGGTCACGACACGTTGATGGGAGAGATGGGGGCGGATGTGCTGTTGGGCGGTGATGGGGATGATGTGCTTCGGGGAGAAAATCGGCCCACGGGTTGGATCGGACTGGTGCATGACAATTCCATATGGAACCGAACAGCACAAGCTGGGGTCATTTCGTTGACTGGTGGCGACGACTATCTTGATGGAGGGGCGGGCAACGATTTGCTTGTCGGCGATGGCGGCAATGACATTCTCCTTGGCGGAGCCGGTGACGATCGGCTGTATGGTGAGTCGGATTTCACTCAAACGATAGCAGGCGATGATTGGCTTGATGGGGGCGAGGGTAACGACTCGTTGTTCGGAGGCGCTGGATCGGACATGCTCTCCGGAGGTGATGGGGATGACCTCTTAATCGGTGACTTTTCCGGCGACCCAGGGGCCGACGATATTCTTGACGGGGGTGCCGGAGCAGACGAGCTCCAGGGGGGTGGCGGCGACGATATTCTGTACGGTGGAAGCGGGGTGGATCGGCTCGCCGGATTTGGAGGAAATGATTTCCTCGATGGCGGCGCTGACGATGATGAGTTGCAGGGTGGTCTTGGAGATGACGCGCTCTGGGGCGGTGTTGGCAATGATCGCCTGATTGGCCAGGAGGGCGACGACACGCTGTTTGGGGACGCAGGGGATGACGAACTCCAAGGAGATCTCGGCAGCGATACACTTTTCGGCGGTGATGGGGCCGACGCGCTCTTTGGTCAAGATGGGGATGATGTGCTCTCCGGCGAAGCCGGCGACGATTTGCTGAACGGGGGATTCGGGCATGATCAGCTTGATGGAGGTGACGGGATCGACGATGTGCAGGGGCGGGAGGGAGATGACGCGCTGGCCGGGGGGGCAGGGAACGATTTTCTGTACGGCGATGGGAACAATCCTACCCTTCTGAGTCTTGCAGGCGGAAACGATACGTTGGATGGGGAAGAGGGAGATGATGAGCTATGGGCTGGTGCAGGGCAGGACCAGCTGTTTGGTGGAGAGGGTTCAGATCAGCTTGTTGGAGATGCTGGTGACGACCTTCTCTATGGTGAAGCCGGCAATGATCTGCTCTTCGGAGATTCCCCGTTCTTTCTTAGCCAGGTAGGCGCGGACGTGTTGGACGGCGGGGAGGGGAATGATGTGCTGCAAGGCGGCGGTGGAGATGATGAACTTCAGGGCGGGAGCGGAGATGATCTTCTGATTGGGGGCAGCGGGCTCGATACGTATCGATTTTATCTGGGGGACGGCGCTGATACGATTCAAGATGATGGGGTGGTAAGCAATCGACTCATCTTCGGTGCAGGAATTACTGCCGAATCACTGAGTTTGGATGTGGCACCGGCAGACACGCTAGTTTTGCGCGTGGGTAATGAAGATTTAATTGAGATCACCGGCTTTGGATTAAATGCTCCGGCCGAGTTTCACACCATCCGTCAGTTCGAATTTGCCAATGGGACGGTGTTGACGAGTGGTGAGCTGCTGGCCCGCGGATTTCAGTTATCCTCCCCTGTCACTGGAGGAACGTTGCATGGAACGAGCTTTGCCGACCACATGCAAGGGAGCCAGGCTGAGGATTTGCTGTATGGGCGTGGCGGCAACGATGTGTTGATCGGTGGGTTGGGCGATGATGTCTTAGAAGGTAATGAGGGTGATGATGAATTAGATGGTGGCGCTGGGAATGACCGACTGTATGGAAACGAAGGATACAACGTGTTGCGTGGTGGCGAGGGCAATGACAGTTTGGATTCGGCTGGTGTTGCCGACCAGCTGTTCGGTGGTGCCGGGGATGATGCGTACCACCTGCGGTCTATGGGCCAAATCATCACCGAGGAAGCGGATGCAGGCCGCGACACGATTTACCTCACTCCGACTGAGTCGCTCACATTTCAGGCGCCCGACAACGTCGAGAATGTGAGCATTGAAGACGATGTGTATCTGAGTCCCACGACTCAGGTGAATTTAATCGGAAACGCTTTGGATAATGAGCTATCTGGCTCCCATCGACTCGATGGACAGGCGGGCAACGACACGTTAATCGGGACTGGCGACAATACATTTGTGTTCGGCGCTGGGTACGGACAGGATGTCGTGCGGACTGAGATGCAGATGTATGCCCATTCGGGACTCGATCAAGTGCAGTTTCTGGAGGGCGTGGCGCCGACCAATCTGAGCCTCGAGAGGCAGGCAAATGATCTTGTCGTGAAGATCAATGGGACTGCCGACGAATTACGCGTGCAGTCCTACTACGAGACTTCTGCCGACATGGTTGATCAATTCCTTTTTTCGGATGGAACTATCTGGACATCTGGCGAGATTGATGCCCGCGTACGAACCTTTATCGGCGTCGGGACTGACGAATCAATCTATGGTTCCAGTGGTGACGATACCATTCGAGGCATGGGGGGGAATGATCAGATCCGAGCCAGCGACGGGAATGATGTTCTTGACGGAGGCGCCGGAAATGATTTTCTGGAGGGCCATGTTGGCAATGACGTCTATCTCTTTGGCCGAGGGTACGGGCAAGACTCCATCGACGATCAAGGTGATTCATCCGATGTCGACACATTGCAACTCTTGGAAGGGATTGCTCCCGGCGACGTGACATTACGTGCAACCCCAGATTTCGGCGGCAATGCGATTTTGACAATCAACAACACCGCCGATCAAATCAGTCTCGGCGGATTTTTTGAGTTCTCATCACTCCGCATTGACCGCATCACATTCGCAGATGGGACCACTTGGGATTACAACGCCATGCTGGCCCACACGGCAGGCGTGAATCTAATAGGCACCGAAGAGACGGACTATCTGTACGGAAATCTGACGGACGATACACTGTCCGGGGTGGGAGGAGACGACACTCTCTTGGGCGGCGCAGGAAATGACACTCTGGACGGGGGGACGGGCGAAGATCTTATGACCGGAGGAACCGGAAATGATCTGTATGTGGTCGATAATCTCAGCGACGTGGTGACAGAGCAAGCCGGACAAGGTGCGGATACGGTGCAGACGAGCCTGACCTACGTACTGGGTGCCAATGTAGAAAATCTGACCCTCATTGGAAGCGCCGCCATCAATGGTACCGGCAACTCTCTGAATAATGTTTTAATCGGAAATAGTGCGGTGAATGTCCTGACTGGTGGGGCTGGAAACGACACTTACGTGGTAGGGGTTGGCGACATCATTGTAGAGGGAGCGAGTGCCGGGACCGATACTGTGAAGTCTGATATCAGTTGGACGTTGGGCGCGAATCTCGAAAATCTCACCTTGATGGGTGTGGCGGCTGTCAACGGGACCGGTAATAGTCTGGCCAACACCCTGATCGGTAACAGCGCCACCAACACTCTCAATGGCGGGGCTGGGGCAGATACGCTTATCGGAGCGCAGGGAGATGATTTGTATATAGTAGACAATGCCGGCGATAGGGTCACGGAATTAGCCGGGGACGGCATAGATACGGTTCAAAGCTCTGTGACGTTTACACTGAGTGCCAATGTAGAAAACCTTACGCTGACAGGCACCTCCGCGATTAACGGGGCAGGAAATGGACTAGACAACGTGTTGGTCGGAAATAGCGCAGCCAACCGGTTAACCGGTGGTACGGGAAATGATACCTATGTCCTTGGTGCGGGTGATACTGTCGTCGAGGCGGTGAATGCGGGGATTGATACCGTTCAAAGTTCCGTGACGCATACGCTCGCTACCAATGTTGAAAACCTCACCCTCATAGGCACAGGCGCGATCAACGGTACGGGTAACGGGCTCAATAACATTCTGGTAGGCAATAATGCCGCCAACACAATGACCGGCGGTGCCGGGGATGACACCTATGTGGTTGGGGCGGGGGACACGGTTGTCGAGGCCTTGAATGCCGGCATTGATAGGGTGCAAAGCTCGGTGACCTGGACTTTAGGTGCGAATGTCGAAAATCTTACTCTTACCGGAACAGCCGCGATCGATGGAACGGGCAATACTCTAGCCAACTCTTTGATCGGCAACGCCGGCAACAACGTTTTGATGGGGGGCGGCGGCAACGATACATTGTCGGGTGGAAAAGGGAATGACGTGCTTAATGGTGGGACGGGCGATGACGTGTTTCTGCTGGCCCGTGGAGATGGCCAGGACACGATTACAGATGCCAGTGGGACCGGGGATCGCTTGAGTTTTGCGTCCGGGGTCAACCCCCTGGATCTCATGCTGAGTCAGAGTGCCAATGATTTGCGTATTGCAGTGTATAGTTCGACGGATCAGGTGACAATTGCCAACTGGTATGCCGGTGAAGCCGACCAAATTGAAACGGTTCAAGCCGGCAATGGTCAACAATTGATGAGCACTCAGGTGAATCAACTCATTCAGGCAATGGCGGGATTTACTCAACAGACCGGGCTAAGTTGGGATCAAGCCATCGCCCAGCGGCCACAAGACGTGCAACAGATTCTTGCCGCAAACTGGCACTAGGAAGATATGTCGCCTGCCGCCAGGGGGGCGACATCTATTTCGCTCAGAGTACTTGCTCCCAGCGCCGCCTCCTCCTCAGACCCTCGCCCGCCTGAGCTGCGACTAATAAAAACATTTATATAGCATAGGGTTGTGTGCAGCTAGTCCGTCTATACGAAGGAGGTACGGCCTCTGTGGAATGGCTGAAGCACGTTGCGATGGTACAGTCAGAACATCCGAGTGAACTAAGAGATCAGCATCCACACACTACCACTATTTCGCTTGTGAGGAGGCTTAGGATGTCGCAACGAACTATTCTTTATGCTGCGCTCTGGATGTTGATGGTTGGGGGGATTGAAGGCTGCACGACGATCAAGCCTGGGTCGTCCACCACGCTTCCGAGTAGCGCATTTTTTCAGGCTGATCCCGGGGAATTGAAACCGCTACAGGTGATTGCCCATGCCCAGGATATACGAATGAAGAATTGCCACAAGGGGCCTGCTTGTGAAGATGCGTACTATACCCGTGCGTTGGTGGCACTATTCGAGAATCGGGCGGATGCCATTACGGTCTTTCAGGAGTTGCGCACGGCCATGCCGAACAGTCGGTATGAGGGGGCGACGACGGGTTGGCTAAATTTGCTCCAGGATGTGTCGGTCTCCTCTTCTCATCATAGGGCGCTGATGGTTCAGCTCAAGCACGAAGTGTTGCATCATCTGCTGGAACGGCCCGATCTCACGGCGGCGCGGGCCATCAAGGATCATGAGCGTCGAGTGGCCGAACTTGCCCGGTAGCCCCTTCCGCCGCTGCCCACCAGTTGATCGGCCGGCAGGTCCCTCCTGCCGGCCGCGTTGTTTCCACGGAAGTTGGCCCCTCACCGTGTGTCCCTTCGTCCAGTCTTGTAATTGGAAAATCTCTGTTGACCGCCCTCCCAACTAGTTCCCGGCCCGTCCGCTGTGCAGTTGAGTTTGGTGGCATGCACGGTTACACTTTACTGAAGCGTGGGGATTAATTGCTCACACGCGTTGCTCGGGTGGGAGGTCTGTATGCGTCTATTTGCCACGGCGGTCGTGATGTCTGCGCTTCTACTCTCCGCGACCTGGGGCGTTGCGACCGAGGAACCACAGTCTGTCGCAGCTAGCCAGCAAGCAGTACCCACTGTCATTCAAGGTAAGGATGGCGCGCCGATGGTGTTGATTCCGGCTGGCGCGTTTACGATGGGAAGCAACGAAGGTCTACCTGCTGAACGACCGGAACATGTCGTAACCCTTAATGCCTATGCGATCGATCGATACGAAGTGTCAATGCGCCTCTATCGAAAGTTCCTTCAGGAGGCGCAACGTGATGCTCCGCCGACCTGGGACGATGAGGCGGCAGAGACGGTGGGGGATCGTCCAGCGGTTGGAGTCAGTTGGGCTGATGCGTCAGCCTACTGTACCTGGGCCGGGAAGAGGCTGCCCACGGAAGCTGAGTGGGAAAAGGGAGCGCGGGGAACGGATGGACGAAGATACCCCTGGGGCCCTATGCAGCCGTTTGTGGACATTGCCAACTACAATCGCGGAGTGTGGGTGAATGAAGCGGTCACTCTTGTCAGCGTGGCCGGCGGTGTCGAAGGCATGAGTGTTCGTCATGGTCTGAAGGAGGGGGGACGAAGCCCCTACGGCCTCCACCACATGGCTGGCAATGCGGCGGAATGGGTCGCCGACTGGTATGATCGCGAATATTATGCGAAGAGCCCCGATAAGAATCCCGCTGGTCCGGCAAAAGGAGAGAAAAAGGTGATTCGTGGCGGCTCCTGGTCTGATCTTCCGGTGGCGCTCCGAGCATCAGCCCGTGTTTCTGCGGAGCCGGATTTTCAGGATCGTACGATCGGGTTTCGTTGCGCAATGGATGCTGCTCAGTAGCCAACGGCCATCTTGCCACTTGAGCCGCCTGACATCTGGTTGCCCGGCTCAAATATCCCGTAGTATGGTAGGTGCAACACGCGTGTAAGGGGCGTTTATCCTGGGTATGCTCGGTCCAACCTCTTCCCCATCAGTTCCACCCTCGAATCAAAAGAACAAGGCTGTTGCCGCGTTAGTGGCCGGATTTGTCCTGCTGGTTGCCTTGGCCGGGATTCAAAATTCACCGACGTCGTCGCTCGTCCCGCCGGTGGTTCCCCGGATTGACCCCAATATGATGCCATTGGTGACCGGCGAGGAGTCGATTCAGGAACTCTTCGTGCGTGCCGGGTGTACGGTCTGTCATCAGATTCCGGGGATCGCCGGAGCGAACGGAAAGGTAGGCCCACCTCTGTGGCTGGGCAAGACGGGCCCAAGCCGTCTGACCGACCCGCAATACCGGGGGCAGGCGCAGACGGTTCGGGAATATATCGTGGAGTCGATTGTGTCGCCGGGAACCTATGTGGTCCCGGGTTTTCCCCCAGATACCATGCCGACGTGGTATGGAAGAAAGTTGAGCGCCGGGGCGTTGAACAAGATCGCCTCGTACCTGGAGCAGGTGATGGGAGAATCGCCGCCGGAGGCTCGTTAATCGGGGGTGGCCCGCACGGCCTCGTGAGAGAGTAGTCCTCATGTGAGGGCTGGCGCGGCCCTCAGGCCGTCAGTTTCAACGCTTCTTGCCCGCCGCTTGGCCCATTTGTCCCTGGATCTGGAATCCTTTTTCATCACGGTCATTCTTGTCCAGCAGTGCAGCGACCGCATCGTCGCCTTTCAGCCCTGCCAGCTTGATCTTGAGGCGCAGGTTATTCGCGCTGTCGGCGTTGATCAGCGCCTGTTCAATGCTGATCTTACCCGCCTTGTAGAGTTGCAGCAGCACGTGGTCGAACGTTTGGCAGCCTTCATCAATGCCCTGCTCCATGGCTTCCTTTAGCGTGTCAATCTCTGAGCGCTTGATGAGGTCCTTGATGCGCGGCGTATCCAGCATAATTTCCAATGCGGGGACCCGGCGGCCGTCAAGGGATGGGATCAGCCGCTGGGAAATGATAGCCCTGAGGTTCAGGGAGAGTTGCAAATAGATTTGTGCATGTCGTTCCACCGGGAAGAAGTTCATGATGCGCTCGATGGATTGATTGGCATTATTGGAGTGCAGGGTTCCGAGGCAGAGATGTCCGGTTTCTGCAAACGTAATTGCGGCTTCCATGGTTTCCGTGTCTCGGATTTCACCGATGAGGATCACGTCCGGAGCTTGCCGCAGTGTGTTCTTCAGCGCGTTGCCGAACGAATGGGTATCGAAACCGACTTCGCGCTGGGTCACGATTGATTTCTTGTGGTGATGGACGAACTCAATCGGGTCTTCCACACTGATGATATGGCCCGCATGCACGGTGTTTCGGTGATCGATCATTGCCGCCAAGGTTGTGGACTTTCCCGACCCCGTAGCGCCGACGACGAGAACCAGCCCTCGTTTGGTCATGGCGATATCTTTGACGATGGGCGGCAGATCCAATTGCTCGACCGTCATGATTTCCGCCTTGATGTGCCGAAATACCAGCCCGACATTGCCCTTCTGTCGGAAGATATTCACGCGGAAACGTCCCAGGTCCTTGTAATAGAGGGCCAGGTTCATCTCCATTTTCTCCTCGAACTCGCCCCGTTGCTGCCCTCGCATGAGGGCAAGCGCCAACGATTCCAACTGTTCATTGGTGAAGGGCGGCGCATCAGTTCGATGCGTCGAGCCATGGATGCGGTATATGGGGGGCGCATCGACGGTCAGATACAGGTCGGAGGATTCTTGCTTGACCATGACTTCGAGGAGTGTGCGAACTTCCATGTAATGCCTCTTGTTCGACTGGCTGAAAGCGGTGACCGATACAGCGCCGGGTTAGGCGGCTCCTGCCGCGCTGAACAGATTGGGATTCATGCTGCGCGACTGGGCTTCGGCTTTTGTGACCAAGCCGCGTGTGGCCAGGTCGATCAGGGCCATGTCCATGGTCTGCATGCCGTCCTTCTGGCTGGCCTGCATGATGCCGGGAATCTGATGGAGTTTGCCCTCGCGAATGAGGTTTCGCACGGCTGTGGTCCCCACCATGATTTCCACCGCGGCGATGCGGCCGCCGCTCTTTTTCTTGAGCAAGGTTTGCGTCAACACCGCTTCCAGCGTTTCCGACAGCTGTGCACGGACCTGCGCCTGCTGGTTCGGTGGGAAGGCGTCGATGATGCGGTCGATGGTTTTCGGAGCACTGGAGGTGTGGAGGGTTGCGAATACCAGGTGCCCGGTTTCGGCGGCGGTTAAGGCCAACTGAATCGTATCCAGATCCCGCATTTCGCCGACGAGGATGATATCGGGATCTTCGCGGAGAGCGGCACGGAGCGCGTTGGCAAACGACAGCGTGTGTACGCCCAATTCTCGCTGGTTCACCAGGCATTTCTTGGATTTGTGCACAAACTCCACTGGGTCTTCGATCGTGAGAATGTGACCCTCAAAGGTGTTGTTGAGATAGTCGATCATGCCGGCGAGCGTGGTGGATTTACCTGAGCCGGTTGGCCCGGTGACCAGGATTAGCCCCTTTTCCCGATCGCAGAGCTGCCGGAGAATGGGGGGCATTCCGAGCTTTTCGAGCGGCAGAATCTCGGTGGGAATGGTTCGGAAGACGGCGCCCAACCCGCGGCCTTGGACGAACACGTTCACCCGGAAACGGGCGATGTCACCGAGGTCGAACGAGAAATCGCATTCCCGGTGTTCTTCGAAATTCTTGCGTTGTGCATCGCTCATCATGTCATAGATGAGCGCGTGGGTCTCATCCTGTGTCAGGGGAGGATGGTCGAGTTTCTTCAGATCCCCGTGTAAGCGAATCATCGGTGGCTCGCCGGCGCTAATGTGACAGTCCGAGGCTCCCTGCTGGACGCCAAAGGTCAACAGTTTGGAGATATCAATCATCGGAGTGCTCCATATGATGAGTTAGGAAACGGTGTGAAGAAACGAACGTAGGAATGAATCCACAATCATGGCTCGTTGAACTGTTTCGATCATGCCATAGGAAGGGTGGAAATCAAGAAAATATCCACAAGAGACGGGGCTGAAACAGGCGTGTTCCAGCCCATCCACAGAGTCTGAGGTCCGCTTAGATTAGGTTGATGGCGCGTCCGGCTTGTTCAAGGATCACGAGTGCGCGATCGATCTGTTCCGGGGTGTGATCGGCAGTGATAGTGAGGCGAATTCGGCTGGTCGTGGGGGGAACTGTCGGTGGGCGAATCGCTGGGGCGTACACCCCATGAGCAAAGAGCGACTGGGCCATGGTCATGGCGCGATCGGGGTCGCCGACGATGATTGGAAGGATCGGGCTTTGCGAGGCGGCGAGGTCAAAGCCAAGCCGAAGGAGCCCTTGTGCCAGGCGTGCGCGATTCTCCCACAACCGGAGGCGTCGTTCCGGTTCTTGCTCGATGATCTGAAGTGCGGCAGCGGCGGCCGCGGCGCTCCCCGGATTCGGCGCGGTCGTGTAAGTAAAACTTCGGCAGGTATTCACCAGGTAGGCAATGAAGGACGCGGAACCGGTCAGATAGCCTCCTGAACTGCCCAGGGCTTTGCTCAAGGTTCCCATGTGGAAGGGAACACGGGATTCAACCTCGCAATATTCCAAGGTGCCCCGCCCCGTGCGGCCCAAGATGCCGGTGCCGTGTGCGTCGTCGACATAGATCATCGCGTCGTACCGTTCGGCCAGCTGTGCGATGTCCTGCATCGGTGCGATGTCTCCGTCCATACTGAAGAGTCCGTCGGTAACGATGAGGGTGGGGGTGCCTGCCGGACGACGGGCAAGCAGTCGCTCTAGGTGATGCATGTCACCATGGTGGTAGACGCGAAACATGGCTCCGCTTAGGCGACAGCCGTCGATCAGGCTGGCATGGCACAGACGGTCGGCGAGAATAAGCCCATTCTTTCCGATCAGGGCGGGGATGGCTCCGATATTTGTGAGATACCCGGCCGCGAAGGTGAGGGCTGCCTCGGTGCCTTTAAACCGGGCGAGGGCTGCTTCAAGTGTGTGATGGGGCATCAGGCTGCCGCAGACGAGTCGGGCCGCGCCGGATCCGGCGCCGTATTGCCGTGTGGCGGCGATTGCCGCCTCTACGACGGTTGGGTGGGTAGCCAGGCCGAGGTAATTGTTCGAGGACAGCAGGATGACTTCCCGCCCCTCTAGCACAGCCGTCGGTCCTGTCGCAGAGTCAATGGTGCGAAGCCGGCGTAGGAGGTGGTGGTCCTGGAGTTTTTGCAGATGCTGTTCGAACATCAGATGGTGCGCCTCCGGCAGGGGCCTAAGATTTGACAAGCCTGACTCCTCCCTAGTATAAGGCGGTCGGTTCTGAGAAACGACCGCTTCTTATTTCTAACCAAGACGACCGGCTGGCAATGAGTTATCGCATCAGAGTTCCTGCGAAAGATGATCCGCTTGACGAAGCGCATTTGATCAGTGGCGTCGATCGCTTTCTTCATGTGTTGCAGGAACAGCGGCGTGCGCTGTTGGTCGGGGTGGGAGTCGTGCTGGTCGCGGGCGCCGTGGTCGCGGGCGTGATCTGGTACGACTACCAATCAACCCTGAAAGCCAGAGAGCTCGACCAGGAAGCGACGCTTCACTATCTCAATCGGCCGGCGGACGATCCGAAAAAAAGCCAAGAGCAACTGGCGCAGGCCATTAACCTCTATCAGCAAGTGATCGATCAATATCCGCGGAGTCCAGTGGCGCCCGTAGCCTTGTTCCACCTCGGAAATGCGCAGGTCCTCGCGAATCAGGTCGATGCGGGCATCGAAACCTATAAGCGGTTCATGCTGCTCTATAGCTCCAATACCTCTCTCTTGGGGCTCGTCCAACAACGGCTGGCCTATGCCTATCTGGCGAAGGGAGATCGCGATCAGGCGGTGAAGGCCTTCACCGGAATTCTTGAAATTCCTGGGGCATTGAACAAAGACCATGTCCTGTTTGAGTTAGCGAAGATTGAAGAGTCACAGTCAAGGCCGGAGGGCGCCATTGCCCACTACCAGGACTTGATGAAGAATTACCCCAACTCGCCTTTCACCAGTGAAGCGGCGGTCCGGGTGAAGGTGTTGGAGGTAAAGAAGGCCCCTGAGAGTCCAGCGGCTGCTGCTCCACCAGCTCCTGCAGCCAGCGCGCCTGCTCCAAAACCTGAGCCGTCGGCCAAGGCCAAACCGGGGAAATCTTCCGCCCCAGCTGCGAAGAAGAAGCAGCAAGAGTAGTCCTGTCTCCCTGAATTTCCTCTGTTAGAGCAAGTGATCAGCCGGGACTGCCTCAGTTGGCTATGACGAGGCGGCTTCCTGCCTTAATGGTGGGGCCGGTGAGGTTGTTATTAGACTTGAGAGTCTTCACCGAGATGTTAAATCGCTTGGCGATCTTCTCCAGTGAGTCGCCGACACGGACGCGGTACCAATGCCCGGAGTCAGGCTCGCTCTTTACATGTCGACCCTTCACCGGAACCGGAAGTGGAGGGAATTTGTGGGTCGGGGCCCGGTCCAGCATCTGTTCAACCTTTTCCCGAGTGCCGATCGGTACTTTTAGGCGATACTCAGGGTCATCCGGAGGCGTGGCATCGCGTCGCAATTCGGGATTCAGCACTTTGAGTTCCTGATACGAAATCCCCGTCACATTGGCAATCGCTTTAAAGTGAATGGGCCGACGTACGATCACTTCCTCAAACTGATGGGGGCGGACGTCGTTCTGAGGAAACCCGTACCGATCCGGGTTCTTGGCGATGATGGTGGCTGCCATAAACCGCGGCACGTACTCCTTCGTTTCGCGGCGGATGAGGCGTGTCTTGGCGATGTCAGAGAAGCTCTCGGCCTGCGCCGTATGGAGGGCTCGCATGACCTTGCCTTCTCCGGCATTGTACGCGGCCATCGCCAGAGGCCAGGTTCCAAACAAATCGTAGAGGTCACGCAGATAGCGTGCGGCTGCTACGGTCGACTTCACAGGATCCCGCCGTTCGTCTACGTAGCTATCGACGCGCAACCCATAGACTTTCGCCGTTCCCTTCATGAACTGCCACGGCCCGGCTGCTCGGGCGCGGGAATAGGCATGGGGGTTGAAGCCGCTTTCTACCAACGACAAATAGATCAGATCACTCGGCAGCTGGAATTCCGTGAAAATGCTGTCGACGAGCGGGCGATAGTGGCTGAGCCGGATGAGCCACTGTTCGAATCGGTTGCGGATCGCGACGTTGAAAAACCGAATATGGCCCTGCACGGAAGGATCCAGAACGATCGGCACATTGTATTCTGGGGCGCTCTCTGATTCCTGTGCTTGTTCGGCCGCCGCTTCCTGAATGACCTCGGCCGGTGGGGTCAGTAAGTCTGTAAATCTGGCGGTATTGCCGGTCAGCGGTTTGAATTGCAGCAGGGCCTCGGCCGGCGGGACCTCGGTTGACGGTTCGCTGGCGACCGCCGTCGACGATTCGGCGGCCTCCACTTCTGCGGCGGTCGCACGATCCTCTTCGTCCAGCAAGTATTCCGGTTCCTGCACGATGGACTGGGTGTCAGGTTGGGCGATTTCAGCACCCTCTGCAGGAGTGATTTCAGTGCCTTCTGTCGGAGCGGGGGCATCGCTCTGAGGCGTGGTAGGCAATTCTGCTCCGGCGATAGCCGTCCATGATAAGGACAGAAGGCACATCGAGAGAAGCGGAAGCGAGCGAATACCAGCGCCAAAGGAACGTGCTTGCATAGAGACACCCACCAGATTGTTCGGGGAATGTGCGGTTCTTGACTCTCGGATGGTAGCCTATCGAGGAGGTTATGGCTTGTCAAGAAATTGAACGAGTTCGAGTGTAGATTCTGCTCGCCACCATCTCTGGCGCGTCGTCGGAATTTGGTCGGATGTTGATCAAGAATTCGCAGTGACGACGATCGCGTCGATCTCGTGAACATGCTGAAAAGATAAGCATCTTCAAGGTTCCTTACCTTGACACCCAGGGGGGGCTATGGTAGCGTACGCCCCTTCTAAATCCCTGACATTGTTCGTTCCGTACAGCGAGGAGGATCGTCCCATGCTCAAACGGTATCTGCTGGCTCCCGGACCCACCCCCGTTCCGCCGGAGGTGCTGCTGGCCATGGCCAGGCCGATGATTCATCACCGGGCTCCCGAGTTCGATAAATTGTTTGCCGAGGTTCGTGAGGATCTCAAGTGGTTGTTCCAAACCCGGAACGATGTATTGATTCTCGCGGCATCCGGCACGGGTGGCATGGAAGGATCGGTCTCGAATTTCTTGTCCCCCGGGGATAAAGCCCTCACGATCAACGGCGGCAAGTTCGGGGAACGGTGGACGAAGCTCTGCAAGACCTTCGGAGCCCAGGTCACTGAGTTAAAGGTCGAATGGGGACGGGCGATCGACCCGCAAGCTGTGGCGGACGCCCTGAAGAAAGACCCCTCGATTAAGGCTGTGTACGTCCAAGCGAGCGAAACCTCCACGGCTGTCGCCCACGATGTCAAAACCCTCGCTGAAATCGTGAAGCAGTATGAAGACACCATCCTCGTGGTCGATGCGATTACGGCCCTGGGAGTGCTCGATCTCAAGACGGATGCCTGGGGACTCGATGTCGTGATCACGGGATCGCAGAAGGCGTTGATGCTGCCTCCGGGATTGGCCTTTGCCAGCGTGAGCGACAAGGCTTGGCGTCTGGCCGATAAGGCGAAGAATGCCGCGTTCTATTTCAATTTTAAGCGGGAACGGGAAAACCAACAGAAGAGCACGACTGCCTATACGCCGGCTGTGTCGCTCATTCTGGGCCTCAAGGAAGTGATGAACATCCTGAAGGCTGAAGGGTTGGAAGCCGTGTTTGCCCGCCATGCCATGTTGGCGACGGCCATGCGAGAAGGCGTCAAGGCTGCGGGACTTTCCATTTTCCCTCAGGAACGGCCAAGTGACGCGTTAACCGCCATTTCGGCGCCGGAGGGTGTGGACGGTCAGGCAGTCTACAAGAATTTGCGCACGCAGTACGGGATGACGGCGGCGGGTGGCCAGGATCACCTCAAGGGAAAGATCTTCCGTATTTCACACATGGGCTATATCGACAGTTTTGACGTGATCACGGCCTTGGCAGCGGTGGAAATGGTCATCAAAGGCTTAGGATATCCCGTGAAATTGGGGAGCGGGGTGGCCAGGGCTCAAGAGATTATTATGGGGAAGTCGTAGGTCATACAGTCACCTTCAGGTAAGGCGTCACGATAATGAAAATCTTGGTCAGCGACAGTTTGTCAAAGCAGGGAGTCGAGGTACTGGAAAAGGCCGGCTTTACGGTGGTGGTGAAAACCAAGCTGCCGAAAGAGGAACTGCTGAAGGAAATCAAGGATGCGGACGGACTGATCGTCCGCTCCGGGACGAAAGTCACGGCAGAAGTAATCGCGGCCGCTGAGCGTCTGAAGGTTGTCGGACGAGCTGGGTCCGGACT
Organism: Nitrospira defluvii; assembly: GCF_905220995.1. Lineage (NCBI taxonomy): Bacteria > Pseudomonadati > Nitrospirota > Nitrospiria > Nitrospirales > Nitrospiraceae > Nitrospira > Nitrospira defluvii. The sequence goes on along the minus strand of NZ_CAJNBJ010000016.1, from coordinate 152,794 downwards.
GGACAATGTCGATACCCCTGCCGCAACCCGGCGTGGGATCGTGGTCATGAATACCCCTGGTGGTAACACGGTGACCACCGCCGAGCATACGATGGCCATGATTTTCTCGATGTCGCGCCGCATCCCGCAAGCCACCGCTTCGACTAAGAGCGGCAAGTGGGAAAAAGAGAAATTCATGGGCGTCGAATTATGCAACAAGGTTCTAGGCATCGTCGGGGTCGGCCAGATCGGCGGCTATCTCACGAAGCTTGCTCAGGGCGTCGGGATGCAGGTGTTGGCCTATGATCCCTACCTGGCTCCCGAACGGGCCGAGAAGATGGGCGTGACCATCGTCGACCTGGATGAACTTTTCCGCAGAGCCGATGTGATCTCGGTGCATACTCCGCTCACTCCCGAAACTAAATCGCTCATCAATGCACAGGCTATTGCCAAGATGAAGCCGGGCGTCATGATCGCCAATTGCGCCCGCGGCGGAATCGTGCATGAGGGCGATCTCTGTGAAGCGCTGAAATCAAAGAAAGTTGCGGCGGCGGCATTCGACGTGTTCGATGACGAACCGGTGAAGGCGGATAATCCACTGCTGGCGTTGGACAACTTTATTTGTTCGCCGCACATCGGGGCCTCCACGACCGAAGCGCAGGAGAATGTGGCGGTCGGAATTGCCGAGCAAATCGTCGAATACTTCACCAAAGGGATTGCCAAAGGTGCGGTCAACATTCCTTCCGTGTCTCCGGAGTTGTTGCCGCAGCTGCAACCGTATCTCTCACTCGGCGAGCGGGTTGGCCTGTTGCAGTCACAATTGCTCGAAGGTGGTCTGGAGCGATTGACCGTCGAATACAGCGGGGATGTGGCCGCGTTGAATGTCGCACCGTTGACGATTGCGGTGTTGAAGGGCCTCTTGACCCCCATTCTGGAAGATCCCGTCAACTACGTGAACGCGCCTGTGGTCGCCAAGGAACGCGGCATCGAAGTCAAAGAGGTGAAGATCAGCGATGCCGGCGATTTCACCAGCGTCATTCGCGTGCGCGTTGAGGGCGGAAAGAAATCCCACCAAGTTGCGGGCACGCTGTATCATCGGAAGGACCCGCGCATTATCGAAATTGATCAATTCAAGGTCGAGGTGGTTCCCGACAACCATTTGCTGTTGATCCTGAACGAAGATCGTCCTGGTGTGATCGGCACGGTCGGGCATATTCTTGGCGATCACAACATCAATATCGCGCGCATGCAGTGTTCGCGGGAGGAGCGTGGCGGAAACGCTCTGTTGATTTTCGGTCTTGATGCACAGCTTCCGAAATCCGTCCTCGATCAGATTACTAACAGCAAGCACATCCTTTCCGTGAAGGTCGCCGACCTGTCGAAAGGGTTGTAACGTGCTCAGCAGTCGATCATGGGCTCCCGTTCGTTGAAGGCCTCTTCTTCCTCCACTTCCCTGGTGGCTGGTCGGGAACGGTCGCTTATTCCGGTTGGAATGAGCACCATTCTGCCGGACGCCGCGCGTCGAATTCGTCGTCTTGAGGAAACGCTGCTTGCGGTGCTGACCAGCGGCGGCTACGACGAGATCATCCTGCCGATGTTCGAGTATTTCGATGTGCTCTCACCTGGCCTCGAGCCGGAACTCATCGAAAAATGTTATCAACTGGTCGATCGGACCACCGGCCGCCTGATGCTGCTGCGACCGGACGCAACGGCGCAGATTGCGAGAACCGTGGCGATGGGCATGATGGGGGATCGGCTGCCACTGAGGCTCTGTTATCGAACCTCGGTGTTCCGGTATGAACGGGAACATGCGGGGCGCGATCGTGAAATTTTTCAGGTCGGAGCTGAACTCATTGGGGTCGATGGGGTAGCTGGTGATGTAGAGGTGTTGACCCTTCTCCTGGAATGTTTGAACCAGGTAGGGCTTTCCTCGTTCAAGGTTGCGGTCGGACATGTCGGCTTCTTCACGGCGTTGTTAGTCCGTTCGGGCCTGTCGCCCGAGGGACAGAAGCGTGTGGAGTTGGCAGCTGCGCGGAAAGACATGCCGCTGCTTGAGGAATTGTTGGTGCGGGACGGTGTGCCCAAACCGACCGCACAGGTGATTCTTGAGGTGCTGGAGTTGTGCGGTGGTCCGGAGGTGTTGGCGCGGGGGCGAAAGCTGGTCGGGCGTGACCGCACCCTGCTCGCACCGCTTGATCGATTGGCTCAGGTCTATGAACGGCTTGACCCTACCAGACGGTCGTCCGTGCTGCTCGACCTTGGGGAATTCCGGGGCTTTGAATACTACGACGGGATTGTATTTGATGTGTTCGCTCCAGGCATCGGCGCGGAATTAGGCGGTGGCGGTCGTTACGATCACTTGATGGGTCGATTCGGTCGTACTGCTGCATCCACAGGATTTGCGCTTGATGTCGATCGGGTCTTTCGGGCCATCGATCCCTCCGCTGAGCTTGTGCCGCCTGCCTCGACGGAATCTGAAGCGAGGCGCTTGAAGCGGACTGCCGCTTCTGCTGGGCGGCAGGGGAGGCGAGCATGAAATCTCTTTCCGCCGTTGACCTCACCGCCCCCAGACTCCCCCCGCAAAATATCGAGGCGGAACAATCCGTGCTCGGTGCGATCTTGCTGGACAATACGGCCATGGCTAAGGCCATGGAGGTACTGACGGATCAGGAGTTCTACCGGACTGCGCATCGCAAGATCTACCAGGCCATGCTGGAGTTAAGCGATCGTGGCGAAGTCATCGATCAGATTACGTTGACGGAATGTCTGAAAGGACGTTCGGAACTCGACGCGGTGGGAGGCTCGGCGTATCTCGCGGAACTGGTGCAAGTCGTCCCGACGGCAGCGAACATCCGCTATCACAGCAAGATCGTTCGCGACAAGGCATTGTTGCGGGGCTTGATTGAAACTTCGACGGAAGTGATCACGCGAGGGTATGACGGCACCGCCGCCGTCGATGAACTCCTCGATTTCGCCGAACGCTCTGTCTTTGGTCTTGCCCAAGGCAAGCTGGATCGTTCGTTCACGCAGGTGAATCAGATCATCAAGGAAAGCCTTGATGTCGTCGATAAGTTGTCCAAGCGGAAAGAGCGTGTCACCGGCGTCCCGACTGGGTACATCGACTTGGATGATCTGACCGCGGGATTGCAGCCGTCGGATTTAATTATCGTGGCAGGACGGCCAAGCATGGGAAAGACCAGTCTGGCGCTTGGCATGGCCCAGCATGCGGCACTTCATGCCGGAACCGTGGTCGGCATTTTCAGTCTCGAAATGTCGAAACCGCAGCTCGTCCTTCGTATGTTGAGCTCTGAGGCTCGTGTTGATTCGCACTCGCTGCGGACCGGCAGACTGCAAAAGGAAGATTGGTGGCGGCTGGCCGAAGCGGCCGGCAAGCTCGAACAGGCACCGATCTTCATCGACGATTCCGGTGCCGTGACGGTGCAGCAGATGCGGGGAAAGGCCAGGCGGCTGAAGGCCGAGCGAGGCCTCGACTTGCTGATCGTCGATTATCTCCAGCTGATGCAGGGCAAAAGCGATTCCGAGTCGCGGCAGCAGGAAATTTCGGATATCTCACGCTCCTTGAAGAGTCTCGCCAAGGAACTGAATGTGCCCGTGATCGCCTTGTCTCAGTTGAGTCGTGCAGTGGAGGCCAGAAAACCGCCGGTGCCGATGTTGGCCGACTTGCGTGAGAGCGGTGCCATCGAGCAGGACGCTGACGTGGTGATGTTCATCTATCGCGAAGAAGTCTACGAACCGGCCACGGAACGGAAGGGGATCGCCGACATTTTGGTGAGTAAACATCGTAACGGTCCGATCGGCAAGCGCGAGCTTTTCTTCCATGACCGATTCGCCAAGTTTGAGAATCTCGAGACTCGAGAGGTCGTTTGACGCGTTCTTTTCAGGGTCGGTATAATTCTCCATCGTTCCTGGTTCTCCTGGCAGTATCCCTGCAAGTCGAGCGGATCTATTGTGCAACCAACGTGTGAAGAACGCCGACAGCCGTGTACCCCTGGGAGGGGCCTGAGCGTGAGAGCGATGGTCGTGCTGTTGGCCACCATGTCGTGCGTGACTGCAGCATGCCAGACTACTTCGCCGGCTCGGCCTGCTCCCCCAGTCGCTCCGGTTGCGTCACCAATTGTTCCCCGCATCGCGCCTTCCTCCTCGGATTCTCGTGCGTCCTATCATTTTCTGCTCGGCTATCAAGCTGAGTTGGAGCAAGAGACGGAGCAGGCTATCAAGGAGTACCAGCTCGCACTGCAGACAGACCCCTCGTCCAACTATCTCAAGGCCAGATTGGCCATATTGAATTTTACGGCAGGTGACGTGCCGGCAGCCGTGCGCTTTGCCGATGACGTTGCCGAGGCTCCTGGGTTGGATGCGCAGGTGCTCGGCCAGCTCGGCGGGATGTATGCCGCGGCAGGGAAGCCGGACAAGGCGCTGCGCTTGTTCAATCGCGCGATCGAGCAAGAGCCACAACGCAGCGAGCATTTCTTTGCCAAGGGGCTGCTGCTGGCGAATCAAAAACAATATGCGGAAGCCGAGAACACGATTCATTCGGGAATCAAGGTCAGCCCGGACTCCGCCGTCGGCTACTATTACCTCGGTCGCATCGGCGTCGAAGCCAGGGATTTCGATAAGGCCACGACTCATTTCGAGCAGGCGGTGACGCTGAATCCCGCGTTTGAGCCCGCGTATGTCGCCCTGGGATCCGTGTATGAAGCCAAGCAAGATCGCGACAAGGCCATTGATATCTACCGCCGCTATTTGCAGGGGGTGAATCCGAAGAACCGCGAAATCCGGCACCATCTCATTCGCCTGCAAGTGTCGGCCAAGCAGTATGATGAGGCGTTACGAGAGCTGCAGGAGATTTTGGCGGAGGATCCCGCGGATCTTGACGCGCAGCTCAGAATGGGGCTGGTCTACGGCGAGCAGAAGAATTATCCCAAAGCCATTCAACAATTGACCCAGATTCTCACCGTGCGTCCAAGCGAGCTCAAGGTTCGAGACTATTTAGGATACCTCTACGAAGAAACCAAGGATTATCCCAATGCGATTGCGGCCTATCGCCACAATCTCACGCTGGAGCCCTCGTATTTCGAGGGACATTTGCATTTGGGAGTGCTGCTGTATCGGACAAAGCAATATGCCGAGGCCATCCAACATTTGCAGGAAGCCAGTCGGTTGAATCCCAAGCAGCCGGAAGCCCACATCGTTCTTGGGTTGTCGCATTTCCAAGTAGAGGAATATGAACCGTCCCTCCAAGCCTTCCTGGAGGGGATACGCCACAACCCCGATAACGCGGACCTGCATTTCAACGCCGGCACAGCCTACGATAAATTGAATCGATTCGAGGACGTGGTGAAGTCGATGGAAACCACGCTGGCATTAGACCCTCACCATGCCGACGCGTTGAATTACCTTGGTTACAGTTATGCAGAACGCGGCGTGAAGATTGAGGAAGCGATCTCGTTGACGAAACAGGCCGTCGCACTCAGGCCGACCAATGGTTATTATGTGGATAGTCTGGCCTGGGCGTTCTTTAAGAAGGGGCTGTTGAACGAAGCGCTGTCGGAGATGAAACGAGCCGTGGCGTTAGTCGGCGACGACCCGGTGATTTATGAGCACTTGGGCGAAATTTACTTGAAACAGCAGCACCTCTCCGATGGTCGAGAGGCACTGCTCCATTCTCTTGAACTGGACCCCTCCAATGATAAGCTGATGCAACGATTTCGCGATCTCGGCTTGGGTGATCCCTCTAAGGAAGAACGAATCCGCCAGGCCATTCGGCGAGTCACTGAGAGAAAAGCCGCTGTCCCGACCCCGTAGTTCCTGTCTGTCCCCTCCTGACCGTAGACCCGTTTTCCTTCATCCCAGTCATCTGTTTCGCACTCCGCCCAGGAGTTCCTCTCCATCCCCTCGATTGTGAAATAACAAGTTCAGCAGGCCTTGTACGAGACCGCCTTGAGGCGTCTGCCGCACCGCGACTGTTCGATGTAGTCAATTTTTGGCACTTTCTTTGGTTCGCTTAAGAGTTCTCTATCCATTTTTCCTGCGGCCGATTTGCCTAAAGGAAGAAAATGCCAATGTTGACAGCGAGTTAGGCGTGCATCCCCTGCTGTCGCGCATCGTGGCATAAGGTCTGCTTATGCCAGGCCTCACGTTAGGGTGCCATGTCAACACGGGAGTCTGTTGCGGGAACCACGGTATTGGTGATGAAACGCCATGGCGCTGCCATCGAAGCAAACAGGATTCACGCTGATTGAACTCATGGTCGTGGTGGTCATCGTGGGTATCTTGGCAGCATTCGCGATACCAAACTTTCTTCGATACAGGGCGCAGGCCATGCAGGCCGAGGCGCGCTCGAATCTGGCGGGCATCTTTGTGGCAGAGACGTCGTTTTTCAGTGAACGAAAAGAGTTTGGGAACTTTACGGATATCGGGTTCGGGATCGCTGAGGGTGGGACGAACCGATACACCTATCGAACTGGGTTGGGAATTGGGGCTGGGATGGGAGCGAACGGGGGGACGTTGTGCGGACCTTTCGGCAGTTGCGACACGATCCGGACAGAAACTCCGACTGTAGGAACGATTACCTACACCGGTGTCGCGGGCGTCGCCACCACTTCCTCTTCAGGATTTACTGCGACCGCTGCGGCTGATTTGGATGCGGACCCAACTCACGATGGCTGGTATGTCAATGATGCTAAGCAGGGTCTCACGGCCGCTGACCCGAACGATGTGACAAGCTAGTGGTGGCACCAAAACTTGTCATCTAGTGACGGAAAAGGGAACCGGATGTCGGCAGGCGAAACGGAACAAGGCTTAGCGATGGGCGTAACTATCTGGAATATGAAACGAAAGAGGAGAAACTACAGGAAGGAGGTGTTGGGCATAGAAGCTGCTATACCCAAGATCTGCTGAGCGTGAAGACGCTGTTCCGGACAAAGAGACGGACATGAAGCATGTGTCGGATGAAGTGGTAACAATAGGAAAGGGAGGCATTATGTTGAAGCAAGTGAAGGGTCAAAAAGGTTTTACGCTGATTGAGTTGATGATCGTGGTGGCGATTATCGGAATCCTGGCGGCCATCGCCATTCCGAACTTCTTGCGCTATCAAGCCAAGTCGCGCCAGTCGGAAGCCAAGACCAACCTGGGCGCGATTTTCGTGGCCGAGACGGCGTACCTCAGCGAAAACTCGCGCTACGGCAGCTTCTCTGAAATCGGCTACGCTCTGGCCGGTGCGACCAATCGATACACCTACCGAAGCCCGTTGGCTGGTGGTAACGCGGCGTCCGGAGGCAATGCTTTCCCTGCTGCCAACTATGACCAGATTTCCTGCGGTGCTCCTGCGGGGTGCACGCCGGCGACCGATGCGTCTCCCGCGGTTCCGTCAAACGCCAGCACCACGGCGGGTGCGGTCGGTTTCACCGCGTCAGCGGTGGCGAGCATCGACAACGACGCCACGATCGATGGGTGGTCGGTCAACGATATCAAGGGTGGCTTGACCCAAGCTGTTCCTGACGACGTGATCAGCTAACGATCACTCGTAAGGGTTCTGAGAGACGGGGGAGGAGCAGCGTTCCTCCCCCGTTTTTATTTAAGTAACCTTGCGGGGCCAATTCGCTGAATCGCTGGATTGGGATCGTATCGGTTTGTCTCACGACGTCGCAGCCAATTTCACTTTCACTTTGCCAAATCGCGGCTCTCTGATAAAGCAGGAGAAAGTGATGATCGCGTCTCCGCAGCACGTATCCATGAACATCCGGTCCTCCATTCCGTTGATCGTGACGAGCGCGCTCGTCATCTTCTCTCCCCTCCAGGAGGGAGGCACCACGCACGTCGCGCAGATGATCATCCGTCTCGCGATTCTCGCGTGGCTCGGAGGTGCGATGGCGTTGAGTATTCGGCAAGGGCGTCTGGTGTTGCCTGTCCTGTCGGTCAGGTATGTTGTGATAGCGTTTCTCGGTTTCGCGGTGGTCGCCACCATCTTCTCGCCCTATGCTCATCCCAGCCGACAGTGGCTCCTCATGATCATCGGCTATGCACTGTTTTTCTATTTGCTTGTCTGTTCTGTGGACCGATGGGAGCATGTTCATGTGCTGACGGTGGTTATCGTGATGATGGGAGTCGGCGAGGCGGCCTTGGCCATCCTACAGGGCCTCGTCTGGAATGTTGTGAGGCCCAGCGGGACATTCTTTAACCCCAATTTCCTCGCGGGCTATCTCGCGGTGGGTTGGGCGATTGTCCTGAGCGGGGCAGTCTATGGGTATCGCCGCGGAAAGGCTCCTTCCTGGATGTCTGCGTCGCCAGCGTTGTGGTGGTTCGGCATCGTCGCCTCGTTGTGCAGCCTGTTCCTCGCGGTGCTGTTGACCCAATCGCGTGGGGGCATGATCGTCTTGCTGGTGTCGACGGCGTTCATTCTGACCGTGCGATATGGCTGGAAACTGGCCGGCAGTTGCCTGGTCTTGTTGGTGTTGGCTGGGCTGCTCGTCCCCACGCCGCTCCGGGAGCGGGTATGGGTCGAACATCAGCAGAATCCCGTTTCGTACGCCCGATGGCAAATGTGGCAGGGTGCGCTGACTCAAATGGCCGATCATCCGTTCGGAATCGGATTGGGACTCTATCAATATACCTACCCTCTGTACGCATTTCCGGTTGAAGGAGAAATTGTGCGATATGGAAAAGTTGCGCAGACGCCGCATAACGACTACCTACAAATGGGGGTCGAAATGGGAGTCGGCGCGATGGTGGTGTTTGCCGTTGGTGTGTTCATGCTGGGGCGAGAGCTCAGGCGGGCACTCCAAGCGCGACTGTCCCGTCTGCAACGAAGCCTCATCTTGGGCCTTGGGGGCGGAGCAATCGCCCTTCTCGTTCATGCTGCGCTCGATTCCAGTTTGCGCGAGTCAGCTCTGGCGATCCTGCTCGTGCTCTGCGCCGGTCTCGTTGTGTCTGTAGGACGACTCACCAAGCACCGTACGGCAGTCGTGTATGTCCTTCCGATTCGATGGCGATGGGCATGGGGGATGGGAGTTGCCAGCCTCCTGCTGGTAGTCGGCCTGGAAGTCATTCGCCCCGGCCTGGCCTGGATGACCTTTGATTCTGCCTCACGTCGAGCCATGGCGGGGGAGACGGCCGCGGCCATCCAAGGATTGCAAAAGGCCATTGCGTGGGACCCGGGAAAGTCTCTGTATCATCACGGTCTCGGGTCGGTCTATGCGAGAGCGTTCGAAACATCTCGTGCACAGGAATCGTTCCGACTCGCGGAGACAGAGTTCAAGACGGCGATCGAATTGAATCCACTGGACAGTCGGTTGCTGGGGCTTCTGGCACAATTGTACGTGTCGGCGGCACAGTCGCCTTCAGGCCCCGCAGATTCTGTTGAACAGCGGAAGGATTGGTTGCGGGCTGCACTGCGCGCGTATGAGGGCGCCGTTCAACTCGCGCCCTATGCCGCATCCTACCGCTACGAACAGGCCAGGCTGCATTGGATGCTGGGGGAACGCGTGGAGGCCGAGCAGCAAGCAAAGGAGGTAAAGGGGTTGGAGCCGAATTTCCTCCCAGCCCGCGCGCTCCTTGCCAGATTGTGGATGGATCAGGGACAGGTCGACGACGCCAAACATGAATTGCAGGAGATTCAATCGCGGCAAGATCGATACAAACAATGGAACAAAACCAGTATCGACCAAACCTTCTTGAATGTGGATGTCGCTCCATTGCGCGCGGCGGTGTATGAAAAGGACGTGGCTGGATGAATCCGACATCATCTCGATCCGCTGCGAAGCGGATCGCCGGGCAGATCCTGTGCGGGGTGGCCTTGCTGGCCGGGGCGTCAGGACTACTCCACGTTCTCGATCAGGAGCGGACCGCTGTCGCACGGGCTGAACAATTGGCGTATCTCCCGAAGGGAGACTATTTGAAATTGGCCGTTCTCGGGTATCGGCAAGTCGTCGCAGACCTGATTTGGCTGCAGGCAGTCCAGCATATCGGCGCGAAGCGCGATACACAGCTGGGATATACCTGGACGTACCATGCGGTGGATGTCTTGACGGATTTGGATCCGACGTTCGTCCCACCCTATCAGGCTACCGGCTTGTTTCTGGGTGTCTTAGTTGGTCGGCACGAAGAAGGTGTGGCGATTTTGGGCAAGGGCATGCAGCACAATCCGGGAAGTTGGCAACTGCCGTTTCTGGCAGGCTACATCTCATACTACGAGCGGTGCGATCCGGCGGCAGGAGGAGAATTTTTCCGGATGGCGGCGCGCGTGCCCGGCGCGCCTGCGTATCTTCCGCAATTGGCCGCACGTATGACGGTTGAAAGCGGGAACCCCGCTGCGGCGCTTGAATTTCTGGATCGCTTTTCGCGAAGCGTGGCAGATGAGCGGGTGCGGGAGGCGTTGTTCCGGCGGATGAAGGAAATTGTGCAGGAACAGGATCTGCGCCTTCTCGAAGAGAGTATCAGTCGGTACCGTGCCCGCTATGGGCAGGCGCCGGGGAAACTGGAAGATCTCATGTTGCGCGGTATTATCACCAGACTGCCGGTGGACCCGTTGGGCGGACAGTATGAACTCAATAACCTGACCGGAGCCGTCACCGCCTCCTCCACACGTGAGCGGCTGCGGATTCACGAGAAAGTGGCGTGTCGATTAGGGGGGGCGGCGCAGCCTTGGAAAGGGACCGGTTCGATGGAGACTCCGCTGCCGATCGTGCAGTGAGGATGGAGGATCGCCGTGGACGATATCGTCACAGAACACTTGAGCAAAAGCTACGCATCCGGTTGGCCTGGGCGACCGCCGTTCGTCGCACTGGATAGCTTGTCTCTCGTCGTTCGTCGGGGAGAAATTTTCGGCTTCCTGGGGCCAAACGGGGCGGGAAAGACAACCACGTTAAAAATTCTGCTGGGGCTGGTTCGCGCGACAAGCGGACAGGCGTACCTGCTGGGACAACCGGCAGGTGATGTGGCCACGCGGCGCCGGATCGGGTTTTTGCCTGAGTCTCCCTATTTCTATGACTATCTGACTGCCGAGGAGTTTCTCGGGTTTTATGGACAATTGGCCGGTTTGGATCGAACCGCCATCAACCAGCGGGTCACGGATCTGTTGGGACTCGTCGGGCTTACGGAGGCACGTTCCCGGCAGTTGCGAAAATTCTCCAAAGGCATGTTGCAGCGTGTTGGCTTGGCGCAGGCGCTGATCCACGACCCGGAATTGATCATCCTTGATGAGCCGATGACCGGACTGGACCCTGTTGGACGCAAGCAGGTCCGCGATTTGATTTTGAGTCTGCGCGATTGCGGAAAGACCGTCTTTTTCAGCACGCACATACTGCATGACGTGGAGATGATCTGTGATCGGGTTGGCATTGTCATGAAAGGCCGTCTCGTCGCCAGCGGCCGTGTCGAGGAACTTGTCCGACAAGACCATACCCAGTCCGTTGAGGTGGTTTGCCAGCAACTCAAGGTCGAGGGGAACGCCTTCATTCACTCGCTGGCCACCCGTGTGTTGCAGCAAGGGCAACAGTGTCTGATTGTCTTGCCGAGTCCTGACGCAGTCGATGCGATCGTCGGGGAAATTCGTCGGCAGGGAGGACGATTGCTGTCGGTGACTCCTCATAAAGCGTCGCTGGAGGATCTGTTTTTTCAGGAGGCCACTCAACAGGCCTCGCGGCCGTTGCCGCATATGACCAGTGGGAGGGCGTCCTGATGGGTGCGATCGGCGTCATTGCCTTGAATGCGTTTCGCGAAAGCTTGCGAGACAAGATTCTCTACAACCTGGTGTTGTTCGCTGGCCTGCTGATCGGATTGTCCGTGTTGTTGGCGGATTTGTCGATTACCGAACACCATAAGGTGATAGCCGATATGGGCTTGGCGGCCATCAACCTGATCGGCGTCATCATCGCGATTTTCGTCGGCATCAGCTTGGTCAACAAAGAAATCGAGCGGCGTACGATCTACACGATCATGGCGAGGCCGATCAGTCGGGCCTTCTTCATCATGGGGAAGTACGTTGGCCTGGCGTTCACATTGTTCGTAAACATGGCCATCATGTTGGCCGTGTTTCTGCTGACCCTGTGGCTTTACCATGTGCCGATTCAGCCATCTATTTTTCAGGCGGTCCTGCTGATCTTTGTGGAGATCTTAGTGGTGACGGCCATTGCGCTCTTCTTTTCGACGTTCACGTCGACGACGCTGAGCGCCATCTTCACGCTGGGCCTGTATGTGATCGGCCATCTGACGGCTGACTTGCGGACGATGGTGGCCAATAGTGACGGCGGGCCGATCAAGTTTCTCGTAGACCTGCTCTATTACCTCTGTCCCAACCTCGAAATGTTGAATATCAAGGGACAGGCCGCGGTGGGGATTGTTGCCGCTCCGGAGTATGTGATGCTGGCGTCGCTGTATGGGGTGATGTACGCCGGGATGTTGTTGACCGGTGCCTGTCTGGTGTTCCAGCAGCGGGATTTCTGACAGGAGCGAGGTGTCTCCTTGCTGGCATAGGAGAACGTTGAGCAAGCACTCCAATAGACTGCACTCCATGAGTCGGTAGAAAGCAACGAATCGTATGCAGGCACCATCGATCTTGGCGACACATGAGCCCAAAGCGGCGCGGGAGGTGAATTGGGAGCACCTTTGGGATCTCGTGGTGATCTTGACGCAAAAGGAAATCAGATCGCGCTACAAAAATAGCGCGCTGGGCTATGTCTGGTCTGTGGCAAACCCTTTGTTGTTTGCAATTATTTACTACATCGTGTTTGGGCAGATCATGAAAGTCCCAGTCGAGAATTATGCCCTATTTTTAATGGCGGGGCTCCTGCCTTGGCATTGGTTGGCCAATTCGCTCAGTGCCGCGCCTAACATCTTTCTTGCCAACGCGACCCTGATTAAAAAGGTTCGATTTCCTCGACATGTCCTGGTCGTGTCGTATGTGTTGAACGAGGGGATTCACTTCGTGCTCTCAATTCCCGTGATCATAGGGTTTCTGCTGGTGAATGGGATGAGCCCCTCTTGGAGCTGGCTGACCGGCATTCCGCTTCTGCTTGTGGCAGAATTCCTGATCGTCTATGGACTTGCCGTGACGCTGGCATCTCTGAACCTATTTTTTCGGGATTTGGAGCGACTGACAGCATTGCTCATTACGGTGTTGTTTTTTTTGACGCCGATTACCTACTCGAGTGCGATGGCACCCGCACCCTATCGCACACTCTTGTATGCCAATCCAGTTGCGGCATTGATTGAGAGTTGGCGCGAAATGTTTCTGCACGGACAGCTTAGTTGGCTATGGATCGGATCCTGTTATCTCAGTGCGGTGGCCACACTTCTAGTCGGCAGCTTCGTATATTGGAGAATGGCCCCCAAGTTCGCCGAGGTGATATGACGGCGATCTGCTTTGACCACGTTTCGAAGTGGTATCCGAGGTATCAATCCTTATCGCATGGGATCAAATCCTCTTTGTTGCACTTGCCCGAGACGCTTCGTTCCCTAAAGCGCGAGAGAATCAGGGTTTTGGAAGATGTGTCGTTTCGTATCGATAAAGGAGAAACGGTCGGTCTCATCGGTCCCAACGGTGCAGGTAAGAGTACAACCCTCGCGTTGATGGCCGGCGTCGTGGAGGCCGAGGCGGGGCAGGTCGTTGTCGGCAGCCGTGTCTCGCCTCTGCTTGAGCTCGGAGCTGGTTTTCACTTTGATTTGACGGGGTCTGAAAACATCATTTTGCACGGTGTTCTGCTTGGCCTGACACGTCGAGAAGTCTTTTCGAAAATGAAGGCCATCATAACCTTCAGTGAGCTTGAAGCGTCCATCGATCAGCCGCTGCGCACCTATTCCAGCGGAATGATCGCGCGGTTGGGTTTTGCCATCGCCTGCCATCTGGATCCCGAGATTCTCCTGATCGATGAAATTCTGTCGGTCGGGGATTTTTCATTCCAGCTCAAATGCAACGCCAAGATCGATGAATTTAAACGGCAACAAGTCACCATGGTGCTCGTGTCGCACTCGATGGCACATGTGCAGAGACTCTGCGATCGAGTCATTTGGTTAGAGAAGGGGCGGATAATGGGCGAGGGCGCTCCAAGCGTGATCTTGGCAGAATACGAAAAATCGGCGCAGTTACGGCATGGTGAAGACCGATCCTCCGCTGCCTGAGCCGTTCGCGCGACCCGAGAGAAACGCATGCGGACACCGAGCGTAATCATCTCTCTCTTCAGGTGCCAACGCCAAACATCACTCCAAAAGATTGCGAGCCGAGGATAGAGGGAACATGGATTCAACAACGCGCAAAGGTCAGAGCATGGGGTTCCGCAATTCTTCGGGGCACCTCCCGCATCCGTACGTTCGCGAGTACTACGAGTCCTGTCTTGGGCCTGTCCCTTATAGCCGTTATGAGGGGAAATGGCTGCAATTTTTTGGTTTGGTTGCGGATCACATCGTGAAGCAGATTGGACCCAAGAAAGTCTTGGACGCGGGGTGTGCAAAAGGATTCCTCGTTGAGGCGCTTCGAGATCGAGGGGTCGAAGCCTATGGAATTGATCTGTCCGAGTATGCGATCAGTCAAGTGCGACGAGACATCAAGCGCTATTGCCGAGTGGCTTCGTTGGTCGATCCGATTGCTGAGCGGTTTGATTTGATCGTGTGCATTGAAGTGCTCGAACACATTCCGGAAGAGACCGCGCGGCAAGTCATTGCCAACCTCTGCCGAAGTACGGACGACATTCTGTTCTCCTCGACTCCCGATGACTTCGCTGAGGTCACCCACGTGAATGTGCGGCCACGGTCGTACTGGAATGCGTTATTCGCCGAGCAAGGCTTCGACTTCGATGTTGAGTTTGATGCGTCCCGTATCGCTCCACATGCGATGCGGTTTGTGAAACGGTCCGTGCGATGTTGTGTCATCGATGCGCTGCTGACACAGCGCGAGCAGTTACGGCAGACATTCGAGCGCACTGATGAAGAGCAGAGGAAGGTGATTCAAGCGTTGGAGCGGCGTTTAGAAAAAATCGAACAATCGATCGGCTGGAAGGCCGTGGTGCATCTCAAGCGACTTCGCGAGAGACTCTGCCCCCTTCATAGTGTGCGGCAGTCAGTCTATTTGTCGCTGCGGTCAGGGCTTCTTGCGCTCATGAACGGGACGTGGCGTTCGCTGTTGAGTGGTGCGCGGAATAGAGAGCAGCTTGCTCAGGCTCACCCGGGGACAGGATCGACCATCGATGCTGATCCGGCACTGGTAACGCCGGCGACCATTCCAATCGCTCCGGAATCAGCGTTGGCCCACTCGCTCCTCGATGGGCTGAAGGGCCTGGAAATAGGGCCGGCGGCACACAATCCGTTCGGATTGAATACCAGAAATGTTGAGTTGCCTGCGGCGCACGAGTTTTATGCCGGAGAGCAGCGGCGACTCTCCGGACTCGAACCTCCGCAGGTCGATCTATGGGCAGCCGCCGACAACATTCCTGTCCCAGACCAGAGTGAAGGATTTATTCTCACCAGCCATATTCTCGAACATCTGCCAAACGTGGTCGGGGCGTTGATGGAATGGGACCGCATCGTCATCGATGGTGGATATGTGTTCATGATCGTCCCTCACAAGTGGGCGTTTGCCCCCGATGCGACCCGAGAACTCACGTCCTTTGAGCACTTCATCGATGACTATGTCCAGAAAGCGTCGATTGAGAGTCACCCAATCGATGGAGTACCTGGTGGAAAAATGGGGCACTATCACACCTTCACGCCTGACTCGGTACTGCAGGTTGTTGAGTGGATGTGTCGCAACAAGCTCTGTGATTGGAAGCTGGTCGCGCGAGAAGATATTGATACCAAAGTGGGGAACGGATTCACCCTGGTGTTTATGGTACTCCACCGAGATCGAGCAGGTTGTTGTGCCGAGGAGACGGTCTCGTGAGCAAGGTGCTCCTCATTAGCAACGATGTGATCGGCAAGCAGATGGCCGGACCTGGTATCAGAACCTGGGAGTTGGCGAAACTGCTTGCGGCTGAACATTCCGTGACCCTGTTGACTCCCACCAAAACCGATCTGCAACATCCGGGACTGTCCGCTCTGGTATCGACGCAGGATTGTGTGAGACGGAATGCCGATACTCATGATGTCGTGATCGGACAGGGACAAATACTCAGTCGCTATCCCTTTCTATTTGGTCATTCGATTGTAAAAGTCATCGACCTCTACGACCCATCGCCCATTGGTTATTTAGAGACGACTCCGCCTACGACGATCAGTGGCCAGTTAGAAAGTCACCATGCATTGGTCCGAGAGCATTACAACTATTTGCGTGCCGGTGATGTGTTTCTGTGTGCAAGCCAACGGCAATGGGATTTTTGGGTCGGCATGCTGATGGCAGCCGGAAGAATCAATCCAGTTGTCTATCAGGACGACCGGATGCTCAGACGTCTATTGATTGTGGCGCCGTTTGGTGTGCCGGCTCAGGTGCCTGTGCATCGGCGACGGGTCTTAAAAGGTGTGTGGCCGGGAATCGAGGCGGACGATGTCGTCCTGCTGTGGGGCGGAGGACTGTGGGAATGGTTTGATCCAATGATGGCTGTCAAAGCGATGAGTCTCGTTGGCCGCAAACGTACTGACATCAAGCTTTTCTTCATGGGAGTCAAACGACCCAATGCCGCGGTGACGACGTCTCATACCGCTGAACAGACCATCGCGTTAGCCGATCAGTTGGGACTGACGAATCATCTGGTATTTTTCAACGATTGGGTCGCCTACGAAGACAGAGAAAACTTTCTGCTGGAAGCTGATCTGGGACTCAATGTCCATCGAGATAACCTCGAGACTCGGTTTTCATTTCGCACTCGCATGATGGATTATATATGGGCCGGACTTCCCATCATTAGTACGGAAGGGGATCCGTTGAGCGATCTGGTGAAGGAAAAGCAACTTGGGCTGACCGTGCCGTGTGGAGATGCCGAGGCACTTGCCCAGGCTATTCTGCAGGCCGCGGACGTACCGGCGATCAGGCAAACGTGGAAACACAATTGTCTGGAGACGGCGCGAGGATTTTCCTGGGATCGCGTATTTGAACCGGTTGTCGCATGGTGCCGCTCACCAATACAGGCGAAGGATAAAGAATATACGGACCTCTGGAGTTCCTGTGTGCAAGCCTCTAGAAACTGGCCAAGGCACGCGTGGCAGTATTACCTCCAGCGAGCCATCCACCACTACCGTGTGACTGGAATGAGAGGCCTTGCCTCACGTGTCATATCATGGTCGTGCGGGAAATGAGCGAACGCGTTCGTGGCTGACGTTTGCCAATGTGTTGAGGCGGGAGTGTCACGGTGCGGTATGCCTCCACCATGATCCTGTCTAGTGCTCTTCCATTCCGCAATTCGTAGTGTCCCCGCAGCGAGTCGCTCACGCCCACGCAGAAACATCGAAAAACCTATCCTTGCCGGGGAACTCCGGTACTATTTGAGGAGTCGGGTCTGTCCGCGCAACTGCTTGACACTTCGAGGCCACAGGCGCCACGCGTGCCATGACCGTTACCTACTTCTCAAAAAGCTCGAGCATCGGCCCGAGTAGTCGTTATCGCGTCTTTCAGTTCCTGCCTCAGTTTCAGGCCGAGGGGATCGACTGTCGCGTGGAGCCCCTGTTCGGGGAAACCTACTTTTCCATTCTAGAGGTACGGTCTCGCGCGCTGCAGACCTGTCTGAAGATTCCGTATGTGCTCGCCAGATTCCTCAAACGGCTGGGGACTGTGCTGATGCTCAACAGGCAGGACCTGGTCGTCATTGAAGGGCCGCTATTCCCCTACGCGCCTCCGGTCGTGGAACGAGTGCTGCGTTGGCTGGGACAGCGGGTTGTGGTCGAGATGGACGATGCGATTTACCTCACCCATGGGCATGAGGCCAAGATTCCTGCGCTCCTAAAGATCGCCACCGGTGTCATTGTCGGCAATGATCGTCTGGCTGCCTATGCCAGGCAGTGCTCATCGTATGTGTCTGTGGTGCCGACCGTCGTGGATACGGACCGCTTCGTCCCGCTCGCCAGTCAGGCTGCGACCTCGCCTTGTCATGCTGACGAGGCCATCACGATTGTATGGATGGGGTTGGCCTACAACCTGAAGTACCTGCATGTGCTCGTTCCGGCACTTCGCACGCTTCAGTCTCAGTATCACGTGAGACTTCGAGTGGTCTGTTCTCATGCGCCGAAATTAGCCGGTATTGACGTCGAGTTCCGAGCATGGGATTTCAGCCGTGAGGTGACGGATCTTCAAGATGCCACGATCGGTGTCATGCCGTTGGAAGATACCGAATGGGCGCGAGGCAAGTGCGGGCTGAAGCTGCTCCAGTATCTCGCCGTCGGTTTACCGGCGGTGGCCTCCCCCGTCGGCGTCAACAGCGACATCATCGTGAACGGGGAGAACGGATTTTTCGCGTCGACCGAAGACGAGTGGTACGAGCGACTGCACGCGCTCTGCGGCCGGCCGCACCTGCGGGCACGCATGGGAGCTGCCGGCCGGCGGACGGTGGAATCACGATATTCCCTGGCTCTGTGGGGGCCTCGGCTCGCCGATGTGTATCGTGCGTTCGCGGCGGGTAAGCCCAATCAAGCGACGCCGCATCCCGCGCAAAGCCCGGTTTCGAGCCACCGCCATTCGACGAGGGCACGATGATTCTGCTCACCCTGACGTTCGTAGTCGCCGTGCTGCTGGCGATGTATGGAGTGCCGATCGCGCGCCGGGCTGCGCTGAAGTTCGGTATTGTCGACAATCCCGATGGCCGGCTCAAGCACCAGCGGGAGCCGGTTCCGTACCTAGGCGGGTTGGCGATCTATCTCGCCTTTCTCGTCAGTCTGGCCTTTACCTTCGAGTTTCGACAAGACGTCCTCGGTATCGTGCTGTCGGGGACCCTGATTGTCATGCTGGGGTTGATTGACGATTTCGGCGTGCTTTCGCCGGGCACGAAACTGGTGGGACAGTTCCTGGCCGTGTTCGTGCTGATCAAGAGCGGCATACGGATTGAGATCGCGTCCCTCCCCGATTGGGTCGATCTCGTGCTGACGGTGCTGTGGATGATCGGCATCATCAATGCCTTCAACCTGCTGGATATTATGGATGGGCTGTCGGCCGGTGTGGGGATCATCAGTGCCGCGTTTCTCTGTGTCGTGGCGGTGCTCAATGGTGATCAGACCATCGCCTTCATGCTCGCCGCGCTCATGGGCAGCCTCCTGGGCTTTCTTCGGTACAACTGGCGCCCGGCGTCGATTTATATGGGTGATTCCGGGGCAATGTTCGTCGGGCTGATGCTTGGAGCGTTGTCGATGATCGGCAAGTACACCGAAGGCCACTCCGTGTCGCTGCTGACTCCGGTGCTGATTCTGGGCATGCCGATTTTCGACACGCTCTTTGTCATGTATATCCGTTTCCTCCGCGGCCTGCCGATATTTCTCGGCAGCCCCGATCACATGGCGATTCGCTTGCGACACTGGGGACTGTCGGTGCCTCAAGTCGTGCTGGTGAGTTATCTCGGCGCAGCCGTGCTGGGCGGCATCGGGCTGCTTGTCATGGCCGTGCCTCAGGATCTTGCCCTGGGGTTAAGCGGACTGACGGTCATGGGGCTGGCCGTCGCGGCCGTGGCGTTGACGCGTGTGAATGTGTCCAGCGGAGTCGTCGCCGTGAGCCGTGAGGCGGTCCCGGCACGTTCGACAGAAAGGACCGGCGCAGTATGATTCTGATTGTCGGGGCCGGATTGGCGGGATTGAGCGCGGCCTATCACCTGCGGGGCATGCGCTACAAGATTTTGGAGCGGGAGCGCGAGGTCGGCGGTTTGTGCCGTTCTTACGTCAAAGAAGGATTCACTTTTGACTATACCGGTCATCTGCTTCATTTTCGTCAGACGGCGATCAAGGCGTTGGTGGAAAGCTTGTTGCCGGGCCAGTTACAGCGACATGCCCGCAAGTCCTTCGTGTACTCGCATGATACCTACACCGAGTATCCGTTCCAGGTGAATACTCACGGCCTTCCGCCTGAGGTCGTGCGCGAGTGCCTCCTGGGATTTATCGCCACGTTGACGGACCCCTCGTCTAAGGCGTCGGTGGAAGGTCGGTCCTTCAAACAGTGGATTGTCGAGAGTCTGGGCGAGGGGATCGCGAAGCATTTCATGGTGCCGTTTAATGAGAAGCTCTGGCAGGTGTCTCTCGATGAGCTTACCTCCGACTGGGTGTCCTGGCTTGTGCCGAAGCCGGACGTGAAGGATGTCGTCAACGGTGCCTTGGGAATCAAAGACAAGGCGTTCGGGTACAACCCATCGTTTCAATATCCGGTGAGCGGCGGTATCAGAGTCTTGCCTCAGGCCTTCCTGCCCTCGGTGGAGCATCTGTCCTATGATTCCGAATTGATGGAGATCGAGACGGGACGGCGGCGGGCGGTGTTTCGTAGTGCGCAAGGAGAACGCACCGAGGAGTACGAGCGGATCATCTCGACGATTCCGCTGCCGGATCTGATCCGTCGATGTGTCGATCTTCCGTCGTCCATGCGGGAGCTGGCGCAATCGCTGCGCTGGGTGTCGGTCTACAATGTGAACCTGGCGGTGGCGCGAGAACAGATCTCCGACAAGCATTGGATCTATTTCCCTGAACACCGCTATCCCTTCTATCGCGCCGGGTTTCCCATGAACTTCTCCCCGGCCATGGGGCGCCCCGGTTGTAGTTCCCTGTATGTGGAGATCTCGCATCAGCCGACGGAGCGGGAGTCGGAGGTTTCGCTGATCGAACGGGTTCGGTATGGATTGGAGCAGGCTGGGGTGTTACGGCCGACGGACGAGTTGGTCATGTCGGACGTGAAGGATTTGTATTACGCCTATGTCCTGTTCGACCGGTACCGTGGGCGGGCGGTCAAGGAGTTGCTGGGGGAACTGGAGCGTAGAGGGATTTCGTCGATCGGGCGATATGGATTGTGGGAGCATACATCGATGGAGGACGCCATCGCCCAGGGGCAGCAGGTCGCCGAGCGGTTACGGATGAGAGCCGCCGCCTGAGCGGGAGAATATTATGGATGTCGTCTGTCACGTCATCACCAAGCTGGAGCTTGGGGGGGCGCAGGAAGTCGCGATGCGGGTGGTGTCCAGCCTGGATCGCCGGCGATTCCGCCCCGTGTTGATCGCAGGGCCGGACGGGTTGTTGACCGAAGAGGCGCATGCACTGCAAGGCGTGGAACTGCGGCTGATTCCTTCTCTTGCCCGGGAGATTCATCCGCTGCAGGATTTGCGTGCTCTGTGGGAGCTTGTGGCGACGTTCCGACGGCTTCGGCCAAAGATTGTCCACACCCACAGTTCAAAAGCTGGTATCCTAGGGCGCATCGCTGCCTGGTTGGCCGGAGTCCCCTGTATTCTGCATACGATACACGGGTACGGCGTGACGCCCGCCCAGCCGTATTGGCTACAACGACTGTTGATCGGGCTTGAATGGATGGTCGGGCGCGTGACCACCCATTGGATTGCGGTGTCGCAGGCCGACCGGCGTCAGGGTATCGAGTGGGAGCTGTTCACCGCCTCCAAGGTGTCGGTCGTCAGGCCCGGCATTGATCCGGAGGTATTTGCCGCGCGGATCGAGGCGGCGGAACGCGACCGCCTCCGGGCGGCATTGGGCGTAGGCCCTGAGGACCTGCTCGTAGGGACGGTCTCATGCTTGAAACCGCAAAAATCGCCCGAAGATTTTATTCGTGTGGCCGCTCTGGTGTGTCAGCGTATGCCTGCGGCCAAATGTATCCTCGTCGGCGACGGCGAGTTACGGCCCCGCATCGAAGCGATGATTCAAGCCGAGGGGTTGCAGGAGAAGGTGACCCTGCTTGGTTGGCGCCGCGATGTTCCGGCGCTCCTCAAGGCGCTCGACGTCTTTGTATTAACCTCTCAATGGGAGGGGTTGCCCTGCGCGATCTTGGAAGCGAGAGCCAGCCGGGTGCCGATCGTGGCGACCCGAGTGGGCGGTGCCGCCGAAGCGATCGTTGAAGGTATCCAGGGAACGCTCTGTCCGGCCGGCGATGTCCGGGCCCTCGCAGGGCGAGTCTGTCAGATTCTGGGAGATGCACGGCTTCGCGCGGATCTCCGGAATGGGAGCGAAGAGTTGCCGGAAGAGTTTACGATCCAGGAAACCGTCAAGCAGTACCAGTCGCTGTACACGTATCTCTTACATAGCCGGCGACCTGCCGGCAATACGATGAAGTTGCAGCCCAATCGATTGTCATGAGTGGACCGAGGGAGACGATGAACATTCCGCTGCTTGATCTGAAAGCCCAATACCAATCCATGCGTGGTGAAATCCTGGCCGCGATTGAAGCGACCTGTGATGAGCAGGGCTTTATCCTGGGGCCGCGGGTGGTGGCACTCGAAGAGGCAGTGGCGGCTTATGTCGGCAGCACGCATGCGGTGGGCGTGGCGTCCGGGAGCGATGCCTTGTTGCTCGCGTTGATGGCCTTGGGCGTCAAGGCCGGCGATGAGGTGATCACGGTGCCCTTCACTTTCTTTGCGACGGCCGGGGCGATTTCCCGCTTAGGTGCTAAGCCGGTCTTTATTGATATCCGTCCAGATGATTTCAATATGGACCCGCAGTTGTTGGAGCGGGCCATCACCAAACGGACAAAGGCGATTATCCCAGTACATCTCTTCGGTCAATGTGCAGACATGGGGGCGATCAACGAGATTGCGAGACGACACAAGATCGGTGTGATCGAAGATGCCTGCCAGGCCATTGGCGCTGCGCAGAAGGGACGGCGAGCCGGGGTGTTGGGCGATGTGGCCTGTTTCAGCTTCTTCCCGTCGAAAAATCTGGGTGGATTTGGTGATGCTGGAATGGTGACCACGAACGACAAGGCTCTTGCGGAATCCATCGCCATGCTACGGGTCCATGGCAGCCGCGTACGCTACGTGCACGAAGCGATCGGGATCAATAGTCGATTAGACGCGTTACAGGCCGCGGTGTTGCTGGTGAAATTGAAGCGGCTGGATCAATGGGCAGAGGGTAGGCGACGGAACGCCGCGCGCTATGTGCAACTGTTCACCGACACCCAATTGACCGATCGCCTCACGTTACCCGTGGTGGGGCAGGACAACTTTCACGTTTTTAATCAATTCACTCTTCGTGTGCAGAAGCGCGATGAGCTGCGGAGCTTTTTGAAGGATCAGGGTGTGGGCACAGAAGTGTACTATCCACTGCCGCTGCACCTGCAAAACTGCTATCGTGACCTGGGATATTCAAAAGGCGCGTTCCCGCAATCGGAGCGCGCGGCTGAAGAGGTCCTTGCCCTTCCGATCTATGCGGAGCTGAGCGATGAGCAGCTGCACTATGTTGTCCAGATGATCGCGTCGTTCTATCGCAAACGGTAGCCTCCGCCTCGCCATCCGGGGCGCGGGATGTTTCCACGCTCGACTTCTCCGCCATCTCCATCTTCCGTCAGAGTTCCTTTGGGTCTGTCTGCAAGAGGGCATGCCCTCGCAAACTGGCCTTCGCCTCCGTCGGTCCACCCACGCCTGCTGCAGAATTTCTCGGTGTGCCAGTCCTTGTCGCAGCCTCAGCGCCGGTCATTGAATCAACGACACGTGGGTTATTGAGGTTCGGTTCAAGGCTGAACAACCAGGAGGTGTTGATGTACATCGACACCTGGATCTCCAGGTAGGGCGTTCAACGGGTGATTCGTGGCACGGTGTCTCCGGTCGTCGATGACGGGGGCGTTGTGCTCGGGGCGGTGTTGGTGATTCACGAGAACACCGCAGGTGGGCCGGCACTCAGCCGGCCCATCGTGCAGGATGACGCGATCTGGAGAATGGAATCAACGCTTGGGCGGCCGCAAGGGATTATGAATTTGTGCTCCTGGTGCAAGCGTGTGCCGGATCAATCCGGCGAGTGGTACGACCTGGCGACGTTCATTGCCGAGCGTTCAGCGATGCAGTTTAACGGCGGGCTCTGTCCGGACTGCATGCACCAGTGTTTCCCTTGTGAGCGAAGACACATCTAAGGATGTGTACGACACGTGGTATGGGCGCGGCAGCTGCCCTGCATGAATTTTCGAGAAGGCTTCAACAATCCCTGCGAATAGACTATAGTAGCACTGCACAGTTGCAGACTACTTGTGACAAACCCTAGCAGCCAGACACCCTCATCTTCACGTCCATTGCGAATCGCGCTGATCGGCGCAGGCCGCCACGCGCAGCATCACGCCCGCGCGATTGTGCGGTGCCCCAGTGTGCAGCTGGTTGCCGTCGCAGATCCTTCCGATGTGGCACAAGCTGCCATGCGCGACATCGTGCCGGGTATCGGGTGTTTTCGAACCCCAGAAGAGTTGTTCGCGTCTGAGCGGCTGGACGTCGTCCACATTATTACGCCCCCCGCGTCCCATGCTCCCCTTGCGCGCATGGCGATCAAGGCCGGTTGTCACATTTATGTCGAGAAACCTTTTACCGAATCGGTGGAAGACGCGCAGCAGGTTTTGGATGAGGCGAATGCCAAGGGGCTCCGCGTCTGCGCCGGCCATCAATTGCTCTACGAGCCTCCGACCCGGGTGCTGACCCAGTATCTTCCGTCCATTGGTCGGGTCGTGCATGTGGAAAGTTACTTCTCCTTCCGGACCGTGCGTCACGCGCCGGGCGGCCGCAAAGTACTTCGCGCCGATCATCAGTTACTCGACATCCTGCCGCACCCGGTCTACTTGCTGCTTCAAGTATTGGAGCAGGCGGGGGAGGGGCGAACGGAGCTGTTGTCGCTGGAAGTCAGCCAGGCCGGAACGGTGCACGCGCTGGTGCGGCGCGGCGGCGTGACCGGCACGTTGATCGTGACTCTGGAAGGGCGGCCGGTCGAGAGTTATCTTCGTGTGATCGGTCGCAACGGCTCATTGTTCGCCGACTATGTCCGGAGCACCACGCAGCGGGCTATTGGACCTGGCTCGTCCGGCATCGATAAGTTGTTTGCCCCTTACCGGCAGGCCTGGCAGCTGTTGACCGGCACCACCTCAGCGATGGCAAGCCGCTTTCTGAAGCGTCAACGGAGTTACCCCGGCCTTGCCGAACTCTTTACCGCGTTTTACGAGTCGGCACGGCACGGCAGTCCCTCCCCCCTGTCACCCGAGAGTTTGTTAGAGACCGTTCGGATTTGCGAGCGAGTGGCAAAGGCGCTCAAGGTGGGGGAGGCCAGAGCCTTGGCTGCAGCGGCTCCGAAACCGGTCGAAAGTCGTGGCGTGTTGGTCACGGGTGGAACGGGGTTCCTGGGTAAAGAAATTGTCCGGGCCTTGCTGTCACGCGGCCGTTCCGTTCGTGTGGTGGCGCGTCGAGAGCCGTCTCCGTGGGAGCGCATCCCAGGGACTGAATACGTGGTCGCTGATGTGGCGACGGGGGCGAGCGCCGATCTCTTCAAGGGGGTGGATACCGTCATCCATGCTGCGGCGGAAACCGCAGGCGGCTGGCCGGAACATCAGCGGAATTCGCTCGATGCGACGGAACACATGATCCGTGGAGCGGCCGGGGCAGGTATCACACACTTCGTGCATGTGAGCAGTTTAGCCGTGTTAGCGCAAGGTACGGGGCAGCCGATTCCCGATAATCATCCACTGGAGCCGAATAGCAAGGGATCCGGGCCGTATGTGTGGGGCAAGCTGGAATCGGAACGTCTGGCGGTCCAGCTCGGGAAGGACCTGGGCATCTCCGTGAAGGTGATTCGCCCCGGGGCGCTGGTCGACTACCGGGACTTTGATCCGCCTGGCCGGCTCGGCAAGCGATTGGGGAACATCTTCGTGGCCGTCGGGTCGTCAGGTGATCGCCTTGGAGTCGTTGATGTCGGGTTTGCCGGCCGCTGCCTCGCTTGGATGACGGATGCTTGGGACCAGGTGACGAGTCCGCTTAATCTGCTCGACCCCGTCTCACCGACCAAGCAGGAACTCTTGGATCGTCTTCGGCGAGCCAATCCAGATTTGTCGGTCTTCTGGTTACCTAGGTTTGTCCTCGTGCCGTTGTCATGGCTTGCGACGCTGGCGCAAAAAGTCCTACGCCCGGGGAAGCCGGCGATCGATGTGGCGAAAGTCTTCAGTGTCCTCCCCTATGACACCTCCGGCATTGCGAAGCTCGCTCCCTTTGTCGATTCCAACATACCTCAGCGATAGTTGATTGTTTTTCTGTCTCACCCGCTCCTGAGTGGCCGGCCCTGTGTGGGGAAAGAAGCTCACTCGCCTGGAGAGCCGAGTGCTAACTCATTGAAACAGTGATAGAACTCCCGGTCGATGAAAAAGATCGTCTTCCGGGGTTGATTTGGGGCGTCGGAGGGGGTAAGTCTTAATGGGCAAACAGCGTCTGCGAACAGTAACGTCCTCACCACCCACGAGTTACCCATCATGAGTATTCGATTGAATGCCCGAGCACTTACCATCGGTCTGGCTTTCCTGGGCTTCCTCTCAGCTTGCGCGGAGGATCACCGTTGGCGGTCGGCGATGACAGAGGGCACCAACGCCATGCGTTCCGGAGATTACACGCATGCGGAAGAATTGTTTGTCGCGGCCCGTAAAGAGGCCGAAGTCTTGGACCCACAGGGTAAACGCTTGGCTGAAACCCTGAGCCAATTAGGCGAGGTGAACCGTGAACTGGGCCGCTATCCTCGTGCCGAAGCGCTGTTTCAGGAGGCCTTGGCGATCCGCGAACGTGTCTACGGTCCGGCCCATGCGGAGACGGCGGCGAGTTTGACCGATCTGGGCGAGCTCTATCGGCTCCAGGGGCTGTACACGCAGGCTGAGGCGCTCCATCAACGTGCCCGAGAAATTCGGGAGAAGGTGTTCGGCGCGGATCATAGTAAGACGGCGGAAAGTCTGAACAACATTGCCGTGGTGTATCAGGACCAGCATCGATTCTCCGATGCGGAGCCGGTGTTGCAGCGGGCGCTGGAGATTCTCGAAAAGCAGCTGGGGCCGGAGCACAGTCTAACGGCCATCACAAGAGATAACCTGGCCAAACTGTATCAGGCCCAGGGACAACATGCCCGGGCGATGCCCTTGTACCAGCGCACGCTGACCATTCATGAAAAGGCATTCGGGCCGAATCATCCTATTGTGGCCAGGAATCTTGAGAATCTGGCTGACACCTATCGGGCGCAAAACCAATACCCCCAGGCCGAGGTGCTGTATCAGCGGGCCGTGAGCATTTTCCGGAAATCGATCGGGAATGAGCATGTGGATACGGCGGAGGCCATGAGCCGCTTGGGGCAGCTGTATGAGCTGCAAGGACTCTACTCCCAGGCCGAGCCGTTGTTTCAGCAGGCCATCGCGATCCGCGAGAAACAGCAGGGGGCCGATAATCCTCAAGTGGCCGGCGAGCTGAAAAATCTCGCCTCCCTCTACCAGTCACAGAACAAGCTCGACCAATCGGAAGACCTGTATAAGCAGGCACTGGGGATCTACGAGCAATCGGTGGGGTATGATCGCGATGCCTATGTGAAGACCTTAAAGAATTATGCCTCGCTTCTGAGGCGGAGGCAGCGATCCGGCGAGGCCGAGCGTTTGGAAGAGCGCGCGAAAAGTGTGTTGAAGCGTCTGTCGCTGGAGAGCCAAAGCCAGGGGAAAACGGCAGCAGAGGTTCCTCTTGCCCCGGTTGTGCCGGTTCCGTAGTCCGCTCCCGTTTGGCCTTTCCGCTCCCACGGACGATCCACCGCGGCAGACTCCCGCACTGCCGCTAGCCCGTGCCGTACGCACCGGGTCAGTCCGCTGTTCCATCCAGCTACCGACACCCTGCATAAGTAGCTATTGTGACGCCACCTCGGATTTCCTACACTAGGGCCGCCAATCAGGTTGCTTCAATCCAGAGGGACATTCATGAAGAGAGCGCTGATCGCGATCGTTGCCATGGCCTTGTTGTCCGGCGTGGCCTGTGCCAGCAAGCCGCCGAAGAAGCAGTTCCAGCTGCTCGCCGGGGAGTTTGTCTCTCCGGTTCGGATCACGAAGCCGGTTGATCAACAGAGTGCGGTGATTGGTCTCACCATTAAGAGCCCAGCCTGGGTGCCCAATACGGAAGACCGACTCTATCTCGTCAAGATCGAGAAAGACCGTGACCTCTTTGAAGGGACGAAGTTGATCCCGACGAGCATCGTGGTTCCTCCACCCGGCAGCGGTGGCGGCGGGACGGTGTACATACAAAATGTCCCGCCCGGGCGCTATGCGGCGGTGGCATTCAGCACGTCGGAGAAAGGCTTCGGCAAGGTGCGCGAAGTCACGCTGTTTCTCCTGCCGAAGTCGGTCGTGGCGCAAAGCGACACGACCGTGTCGCCCGGGTCGATCGCGTTCATGGGGGAGTATGAAGTGGGGGCTTCAACGATGGTGCTGCAGGAGAAGGCCGCCGACGAGGTGCAGGAGCATTACTTCGAGGCCTTCTGGGGGAAGCCGCTGGCCCAAGTCATCGCTGATCTCCAAGTCCTGGGGACGCCGGCCTACTTCGCCGTGCACACGGTTGGCCTCAGGCGTGGGAGTCGGGATGCCGAAGCTGAATCCCGCTTTCTTGCGGCTGCCAAGCGCGATCTTGAACCATCCTGGACGCCGGTGATTGATCGGTACCGTCCTCCGTCGCGGTAAGGGCGAGGTTTGAGTATACCTCTGTGTGGTTTTTACCGGGTCCCATCCTGGCCCTCACTTCTTCTGTTAACAGAACGTTTATCTTCTTCGGATCTGGGTGTGATGTCCTCCTTGTATCCTGGTCTTGACATGGTCAGTGCCAACATAGGAGGGAGATCATGCAACTCGTACACCGAGGTTTTCAGATCCATCGGTCTCGTCCACGCCGTCAAGATGTCCTGTCGCTTCGCACCGCGCCCATGCTCGCCACCGGTACATGCCGGGAGTGTTGGAAAGAGATTCCGTTCGTGCAATCGCGTCGGCGATCGCAGGCAACCCTCTGTCCCACTTGTATTGACGAACGCATCGACAGCCTTGCTGCCGACGCGTTGTAGACGGCGGCAGTCGCAATAGCTGATCGGTGTCAGCAGGGATGTTGTTCGGCTTCCCGTCTCATTCTCTTGCCCTATGCTCGGATCTCCGCACTCAAGCACATTGTGTGTCGTCTTTTCCGCACATCCCGTCGTTCAATGGATGTGCGGCGTGATCCAGCGGCGACAGAGATTCCCCTTTCTGCGTTCGCTCCTCCTGCCTGGTGGAGCGAATCTCTTCCGCGTCAAGTGAGAATGTCAGAAGAGGCAGATGTGCTCCCGTGCCCGGTGCCCATCGGGTGCTGAAATCGAACGAGTGGGAGGGCTGTCCCGCTCCGGCTCAGAAGAGGGGAACAGCCCGGGAGAGAGGTGCGGAGAGGTGGACGCAGCTCAACTCCCAATACCCATTGACGTCGTCAGCGCGCTCTGTGCCTGATGAATGTCGGTCATGTCCTGCTGTGCAACAACGCACGATCTTCACACTCTGTCTTGCAAGGGATACACAACGTGGCATCGGGTTGCGCGCGAAGGCGAGGCAAGGGAATGTCCGCTCGACAGAGGTGACAGACACCGTAGGAGGCATCGTCTATACGATGAAGCGCACGTTCGACCTGTTGGAGCTTGAGATGGGCACGTTGTGCCATGAGATCGTCGAATAGGACGTCCCGCTCGGCTGCGGCCAAGTCCAGCACGTCGGCTGCGGGTTCGTTCGTCGTCTGGTCAGGGCGTCGAGCGCTTGTCTGAAGCAACAGCCTGTCGCGATCTTGCAGTAGCTGCCGACGGATGGATCGAAAGGCCTGGCGACGGGAGCGCAATCGGCCTGTCCCTGTTCTCTCCATGACAACCTCCTCCGTACGCTGAGTCGAAGTGCTCTC
This sequence comes from Nitrospira defluvii, assembly GCF_905220995.1. Taxonomy (NCBI): domain Bacteria; kingdom Pseudomonadati; phylum Nitrospirota; class Nitrospiria; order Nitrospirales; family Nitrospiraceae; genus Nitrospira; species Nitrospira defluvii. The sequence goes on along the minus strand of NZ_CAJNBJ010000016.1, from coordinate 123,047 downwards.
TCGTAGACTACAGCAGGGAAGCGACAAGGACATATGCGGGAGGTTAAGTTGGAGTTAACACAATGTGGTGGAACGTCGAAAGGGAATGGCGGGGCCGTTGGCGTTATGTGACCAGTGTGTTCATCAAGCACTGTTGGGCCGAGCGAGGGGACCTGCGTCCCGGCGTCTGCCGCCGATAGGTGCCATCTCGGTGAAGTATCCAGGCGTGGGTATTGTCTTCGAGGTAGGGGCGCAGCCCTTCGTCGATCACTCGTTGTCGCTGGGTCTTCTCCAAAACGGGGAACGCGACTTCGATCCGTCGAAAGAAATTGCGGTCCATCCAGTCGGCGCTGGAGAGGAAGACCCGGTCGTCGCCGTCGTTCAAAAAGTAAAAGATCCGGCTGTGCTCAAGAAACCGGCCGATGATCGAACGCACCCGGATATGTTCCGACAGCCCGGCGATGCCGGGCCGTAGGGCGCACGGGCCACGGACGATCAGATCGATTTTCACACCGGCTTGGGAGGCTTTGTACAATGCGCGAATGATCTGGGGCTCCAGGAGCGCGTTCATCTTCGCGATGATGTGAGCCGGTTTGCCCTGTTTTGCCCGGTCGGTTTCACGCCCGATCCATTTGAGGAGCGTAGTATGCAATGTAAACGGCGACTGCAGCAAATGTTTGAGGCGGCCCGGTTGCCCTAGGGACGTGAGTTGTTGGAAGACCGTGCGGACATCACGTCCGATCGCCGCATCGCAGGTGAGCAGGCCGAAATCGGTATAGAGTTTTGCGTTGCGGGCGTGGTAGTTGCCCGTTCCCAGATGGGTGTAGCTGCGCAGGAGCCGGCCTTCCCGCCGGAGCACCAGACTCATCTTGGCATGTGTTTTGAGGCCTACGACCCCATACACCACATGGGCGCCGGCTTCTTCCAAATCGTGCGCCAGTTCGATGTTGGCTTCCTCGTCGAATCGGGCTCGTAACTCGATCACGACGGTGACTTCTTTCCCGCCGCGTGCAGCATCCACCAGCGATTGCACAATGGCTGAATCGGCTCCTGTCCGATACAACGTTTGTTTGATCGTGAGCACGTGTGGATCCGTAGCTGCCTGGCGGAGAAACTCCGTTACCGGAGTGAATGACTGATAGGGATGATGCAGCAGGATGTCTCCCTGCCGAATGGCGTCGAACCAGTCCTCGCTGGGTACCGGCGTTGTGGGCACGCTGGGTGTGAAGGGGGTGAACTTCAGGTCGGGTCGGTCGACGAGGTCCGGCACGGCCATCAGCCGATGCAAGTTCACCGGCCCGTGGCATTGGTAGACGTCGCGCGCCTCCAGATGAAACTGTTCGCGAAGAAAATAGACCAGATCAGCAGGGCAGTTGTCCGCCACCTCCAGCCGTACTTCGTCGCCAAAGCGCCGATCCGGCAATTGCCCCTCCAGTGCACGCCGAAGATCATCGACATCTTCCTCGTCGACGAAGAGATTGCTGTTTCTCGTCACCCGAAACTGGTAGCAACCCGTGACTTGCATGCCCGGAAAGAGCTGGTGGACGAAGGCGTGGATGACCGACGACAGGAACGCAAAATCATGCGGCCAGGCGGCGTTGCGCACGGGCAGGTGAATCACGCGCGGGAGTGAGCGCGGGACCTGTACGATCGCGGTGCCGTTCGGGCGACCGAAGGCATCGGTGCCCTCGAGTGTGACCAGAAAATTCAGACTCTTGTTGAGGAGTTTCGGAAACGGGTGCGCGGGATCGAGGCCGACCGGACTCAGGAGCGGCAGTAACTCCCGAGAAAAGAACCGGCGCATCCAGCGGATGTGCGACGGCATCCAGTCGGCCCGCTTGAGAAACCGGATACGTTCTTCGGCGAGCTTCGGGATCAGCGAGTGATTCAGGACATGATATTGCTCATGCACCAACTGGTGAGTGAGGACAGCGATGCGACTCAGGAGTTCAGATGGGGTGAGGCCGTCGGCGCCTCGCTGCTCGGCCCCGTGCGTCACCTGCTCCTTGAGTCCGGCTACGCGCACTTCGAAAAACTCATCCAGATTGGAACTGACGATGCAGAGGTATTTCAACCGCTCCAGCAGAGGCACTTTCGGATCTTTCGCGAGATCGAGGACCCGACGGTTGAATTCCAGGAGGCTCAGCTCGCGATTGATGAACCATTCGGGACGCGACAGATCGCTGGTCATGGGTCGGCTGCCGGCCGGTGAAGCAGCCGGGCCTGATGTTTGTGGGTCTGCAGTGGTGCGTCGCGGTGCCATCATGAGTGAGCGCGCAGTCTACAGCAGTCGGGCGACTTGGTAGCTCAAGAAACGGTTAACTCTTTCCGGTCGCCGTCTGATGTGTCGTCGGGCGTTTCGTGTTATTGCACACATCCGATACGTGCGGTGGAGACCACGAAGTTGTCGAAGTAGCGCTGTTGCACCTTGTTGAATGGAACCGAAGTCCAATACTGTTCCAGGTACACGGCGTTGATGCCAAAGTCTTGATACGTGCCGACCCAGTTCAGGCCGGTTCGCTGTGCCTCCAGGCGATCGTCAATCCAATACTCAAACACGCCGTCGCTCGCATTGGCTTGGTTCAGCTTCATATGCACCTCGATGCAAAACCATTTGCTGATATTGGTCGCATTGAACAGCGGCGTCTCGCCGCCGGCGGCGCCAAGCCATCGCAAGCGAGGAAAATCGTTGTAGGTGGTGGTACGCAAGGTGCCAAACTCATCGGTGCCGGATGCGGGATCAAGGTACAGCCGTTCGGGATCGGAGCCGGGCAGGCCGCCGCTCCACAGGTGACCGATGGCAGCTTGTGCAAACCGGTCGCTCGACAGGATCGTCGCCCGTGTGAGTTTATCGGCCCCGCCGCCGATCCAACCAGGTTGCAGTCGAAGGTCGAACCGCCAGTAAATCTCGCGGTAGTGAGCGGTTCCGGCATCCACCGGTTTCATGTACGCGATGGGCGTCTTGCCGAACGCCAGATGGAGCGAGCCTCCGTGTGGATCGCCGGGCAGGTACTCCGCCCGCATGCCGATGGACGCCCCTGCTCCTGCTCCGGCTTCACGAACAAATCGGCCATGCCGGATGTCGTATTCGAAATAGCTGCTGAGACGGTCGACTTCAAAGTCGTCGCACCAGATCCATTGGGAATGGCGGCTCTGCCAGTCGGCGCACAGGGCCTGAGCCGGTTCGACTGCGTGAGCGGGATGGGGCTCCCCGAGGAGCCAGGCGGCGGCGAAGATCGCCGCCGCGAGACCCCATCGAGGCAAGGTTGCCATGACTAGTTGGTCACCGCACCTTCGGAGGCGGATGAGACGTGGCGGGCATATTTGCCCATCACGCCGGATACGTAGCTGGGTGCCGGGTGTTTGACCTTCTTGAGGCGGGCGGCGAGTTCCTTCTGCGTCACGTTGATATCCAGCCGCCGTTTCGCAATGTCGAACGTGATGATATCACCGGTTTTGACAGCTCCGATCGGTCCACCCTTGATGGCTTCCGGGGCCACGTGTCCGGCCATCAGGCCGTGGGTGGCTCCGGAGAACCGTCCGTCGGTGAGCAGCGCGACTGAATCTCCGAGTCCGGCACCGACGATTGCGGCGGTGACACCCAACATCTCCCGCATACCGGGACCGCCGGATGGACCTTCGTACCGAATCACGACGACATCGCCGGCCTTGATCTTTCCCGCCTGCACGGCCTTGAAGGCATCTTCCTCGCGCTCGTAGACCTTGGCCGGTCCGCTGAAATGCATGATGGAGTGTCCGGCCACTTTGACCACGCATCCATCCGGAGCCAGGTTGCCCTTCAGGATCACCAGGCCGCCGGTCGGCTTGATCGGCTGTGTGAGCGGTCGCAAGACCTGTTGGTTCGGCTGCTCCGAGGCGGATTTGGCCTCTTCCCCGATCGTGCGCCCGCTGACGGTGATCTGGTCCGGGTGCAAGATTTTAGCATCGACCAACCGTTTGGCTACGAGGGTAGTGCCTCCGGCCGCATAGAGGTCCGCAGCCGTGAAGCGGCCGCCTGGCTTCAGGTCGGCCAGCAGGGGTACCTTCCGATTGATCTTGTCGAAATCGTCGATGGTGAGCCGCACGCCCATTTCGCGCGCCACGGCCAGCAGGTGCAAGACCGCATTCGTCGACCCGCCGGTCGTCGCCACCGCGGCGATGGCATTTTCGATGGAGCGGCGCGTGATGATCTGTTTAGGGCGAATGTCCTTCTTGAGCAGGTCCATGACCAGCTTGCCGCATTCGAACGCCACATCATCTTTGCGTTGGTCCATGGCCGGCACGCCGTTTCGTCCCATCGGTGAGATCCCGAGGAACTCGAACGCAATGGCCATCGTGTTGGCGGTGAACTGTCCGCCGCAAGCGCCGGGTCCCGGGCAGGCATGGTCTTCCAGGTCTTTCAGCTCGGCGTTCGTCATTTTCCCGGAGGCATGCTTGCCGACTGCCTCGAAGACGTCCTGAATGGTCACGTCGTGTCCCTGGAACTGTCCCGGCATGATGGACCCGCCGTAGAGCATAAGCGAGGGTAGGTTCAAGCGGCAGAGTGCCATGACGGTGCCGGGAATGGTCTTATCGCACCCCGAGAGGGCGACGACGCCGTCGAACAGGTGTCCGCGCGCGACGAGCTCGATGGAGTCGGCGATGACCTCCCGGCTGATGAGCGAGGCCTTCATGCCCTCGGTCCCCATGGAAATGCCGTCCGACACCGCGATCGTGTTGTATTCGATCGGTGTACCGCCGGCTGCGCGGATGCCTGCCTTGACCCGTTCCGATAACCGGCGCAGGTGAAAGTTGCAAGGCATGACTTCAATCCACGTGTTCGCGACGCCGATCAGCGGGCGTTCGAGGTCGGCATCGGTGAAGCCGACGGCTTTCAGCATGGCGCGGGCCGGTGCGCGGCCCGGTCCGTCGAGCAGATTGTGGCTTTTGTGTCGAGGGTCGGTCGTCATGGAAACTCCTTCAGTTACGGGACGGGAACTACGCTTCAGCAAGCGTGCGTGTGCAGGTTGATCGCAAACTTTCGCATAGATGGCCCGAGGGGGTCAATCTGCGGCGGCAGCAATCACCTCAGCGTCTGTGAAGGGGAGTGAGGGGAGATCGGTGATGGCATGAAATGGGAAAAGGGGGCAGGGCAGCGTTGAAGGGAGCTGCCCTGCCGGCGTGAATCAGTGTTTCTCTTTCTTGCCCTTCTTCTCGTGTTTCTCGTGCTTCGCTTCCTTGTCGATGACGGCGCCCGTGGCTGCGTCGATATCCACTTCCGTCATTGCGCCATCGGCTCCGAGCACTTCAACTTCCCAGACAGTCTTGTCGTGCTTTTTCTCAAGTTCAGCTTCGACCGCGGTGCCTGGGGCTGCGTCCAGAGCGGTCTTGATCGCCTGGTCGATGGTCACTTTGGCATCTTTCACCAAGTCGGCGACGTCGCATTTCTCGTCCTTGCCCTTGTGACCCTTGTCGCTCCACGCGGGAGTCGTCGTGAGACACAGGGTTGCAATCATGAGCGCGGGGACTGTCACGTGCTTGATCATGTGTGACCTCCGATTCAGTGCAGGTGAAATGCGGGTTATTGAGGCTTCGCCTCACCGTGGGGATTGGCGCCGTGCGGATTCGCCCCGTGGGGGTTGCCGCCATGGGGGGCCTTGCCGTGGGGGGCGCCCATGCCCTTGTGTTGCTGCATCATCTTCTCATGCTCCGCCTGTTCCTTGGCACGCTGTTCGGGAGTCAGGAGGGCAAGGGCCTCACGCCTGGTCTTGATCGAAAGCACGCGGAGTCCGATTTGCACATCCGCACTCTGTTTCAACTTGGCTTCGATGGCTCCGATATCTGATTTTTCATTTTCCGTCAGCGCTTTCACTTCCCGTTCAGCGACCTGAATATCGGCTTCCATCTTGATGCGGTTCTTGTCGAGGTTGAGCTGGAGGTCTTTGAGCTTCGCCACCTGGTCAGCGCTCAGCCCGATGTCTTTCTCGTGCTTCAGCAGATGCCGGATGAGGTGGCCGGCGCCCCCGTGCATCATCATCTCCATCATCGCGGCACCCATGCCGTGGCGATCTTTCTCGTAACCGCCGCCGTGCCCGCCGCCGTATCCGCCTTCGGGATTCGCCCAGGCAGGGGAGATCGTCAGTGCGCAGGCGATGGCCGAAGCGGTGGCAAATGTGAACAGTTTCGTCGTCATTCGTTCCTCCTTGAGTTGAAAGCGATTAATGTCCGGTCAACCCGCGTAACAGCCCTTGGTCTCCGGTGAGGGCATTCACCATAAATTGAACGGCCAGCGCGGCGAGCAACAGGCCCATCAGCCGGGCGATGATCTTCTCGGCGATGGGATTGAGCCACTTCGCGCTGCGTGCGCCGATCGCTAATATACTGTAACTCGCCAATCCGATCAGTACAAGGCATCCCAACAATACGGCGCGCAGCATCCAGGTGGTGGCCTGCGTTTCCAGCAGAATCACCGTCGAGATGGCAGCCGGTCCTGCGAGCATGGGAATGGCAAGCGGAGTGATGGCGATGTCGTCTTTGCTGGTACCGGCGGCGGTCTCTGCCGCGGTCTCTTGGACCGTGGATCGTTGCGCGCGCAACATGTCGAGTGAGACCAACAAGAGGATGAGACCTCCGGCGATCTGAACCGCCGGCAAGGTGATTCCCAGCAGCCTGAGGACGGTTTGGCCGAAGAGGGCGAATCCGCTCAACAATCCGACGGTCACGAGACAGGCGACACGCGCCGTGCGGAGCCGCTGGGCCACGGAATCGCGCGGGGTCATGGCGAGAAAGGCCGGGACCACGGCGATAGGATCCACAATCACGAAGAGTGAGCTGAACGCGAGGAGCGCGTATTCGACCATCGTCATGGAAGGTCGGCCTCCGTGCTGCTGCTCAGGATGAACTGCGTCTGGATGCAGCGAGGATGTCGGCTCGCGGATCGCTGTGGCGACTGCGGCTCAGTTGTTCGTAGAGCGCGCGTTCCTCATCGGAGACGGCGGCGGGCATGATGATTTTCAGCTTGAGGAACAGATCGCCCGGTTCGCCGGTGGCGGTGGGCAACCCTTTGCCTTTTAAGCGCAGTTTACTATCGGCTTTGCTGCCTGGGGGAATCTTGACCTTCACCGGTTCGGTCAGCGTCGGGGCCATGACTTCGGCGCCGAGTGCGGCTTCCCAGGGCCAGACCGGGAGCGTGACCTGAATATCCGAGCCCTTCTGTCGGAAGATGCCGCTGGTCTGCACATGGACCCGCAGGTACAAATCGCCCGGCCTGCCTCCATTGACGCCCGGTTGGCCCTTGCCCGCGATGCGTACGCGGGTTTCGTTCTCGACGCCTGCGGGGATTCTCACTTCGATCGTGCGCTTTTCCGCCTGGGTGCCGGCCCCCCCGCACACGACACAGGGCCGCCCTCGCACGATCGCGCTGCCGCCGCACGCTTTGCACGTGACTCGCTCCGTCAGATCAATCCGACGGGTGACGCCGGTCAAGACGTCGCGGATGCTGAGGTGCACGTCGGTTTCCAGATCCTCTCCGTCAACGGCAAACCCCGCGGTTCCGCCTCCACCTCCACGACCCCGGCCGCCGAAAAACGTCTCGAAAATGTCGCCGAAGTCGCCGCTGAATCCGCCGGCTGAACCGCCGCGCCCCGCTTGGGCCCCTGCTTGCTGGCGGGCTTTCTCGTAGGCCTCGGCCTGTTCCCAATTCTGGCCGTACTGATCGTATTTTTTCCGCTTGTCTGGATCCGACAGCACCTCATGCGCTTCGTTCAGTTCCTTGAATTTCTTCTCCATCTCCGTTTTCTTGACGCCGGTGTGGAGATCGGGATGGATCTCGCGCGCTCGACGACGAAAGGCCTTCTTGATGTCGTCGGCGGAGGCGTCGCGTGGGATGCCGAGGATTTCGTAGTAGCCGCGTTGTGCTGTCGCCATCAGGGGTCGGTTCCTATCAGGACATTTCGTGGAGCAAAGGCAAAGAGTGCAATCCTTTCAGGAGCTTACGAGGTCTCCAGGCGTATTGCAAGTAAACGAGCGGTTTTTCTCTGCCGCCGCCGGTGTCTGTATAACAGAGATAAGAGAGCCCGGGGCACAGTCAAGTGGGCAGGTCGGGCAGCTCGATCCGGCGTTGGTCGATGAACAGATGCAGGTTGTTGAGGGGGAAAAAGAAGGGGACTGATACGCCTGTGGTGATTTCGTTGGTCCGATCTGTACGAGCCACCAGCTTGAGATGGCCGACCCGGCAATGGATCAGCAGATCGGCACCGAGATCCTCGATCAGTTCCACCAGCGCCTCTATTCGCAGGGATTGTAGCGTCTCCTGAAGTGAAATGTCTTCCGGGCGGATTCCAAGAATGATTGGCGACGTCTGTGACGGCAGGGCCGGTAGGAGACGTGCAGGTAACGGGAAGGTCATGTCACCACCTTCGAACATGGTCTCTGTCCCGTTGCTCTTCAGGGTTCCTTCCCAGAGATTCATCGGGGGCGTACCAATGAACGAGGCCACAAAGGGATCAGCTGGGGCCGTGTAGGTTTGCTGGGGATCATCTGCTTGATGAATGCGCCCGCCTTCGATGACGACGATACGGTCGCCCAGTGTCATCGCTTCGACCTGGTCGTGGGTGACATAGATCATGGTGGCGCGCAGACGTTGCTGCAATTTCTTCAATTCAATGCGTGTCGACGTGCGCAGTTGCGCATCCAGGTTCGACAGCGGCTCATCAAAGAGGAACAATTTCGGTTTCCGCACGATGGCCCGGCCCATGGCGACGCGCTGCCGTTGGCCGCCAGAGAGATCTTTGGGTTTGCGGTCCAGGAGCGGCTGGATGTCGAGCAACTGTGCGGCTTCGGCGATGCGGGTTTCAATCGTCTCTCGCGGGACGCGGCGCATCTTCAGCGCAAAGGAGAGGTTCTCACGAACGGAGAGGTGCGGGTAGAGCGCGTACTGCTGAAACACCATGGCAATGTCACGCTCCGCAGGCGGCAGGTGATCGACGTCTCTTCCGTCGATGAGCACCTGGCCGGACGTCTGACTGTCGAGCCCGGCGATGATGCGCAACAAGGTCGATTTTCCGCAGCCGGACGGGCCGAGCAGAATCGTGAAGCTCCCATCCGGAATCTGTAGCGAAATGTCCCGCAGCACGAGCTGCTCCCGAAATGATTTTGAAACGGCGCGCAATTCCAGTTCAGCCACAGAGACTCCTGCAAAATAGCAGTGTTCACAGAATGTTCAAAAAGGCTATCCAGCAAGGCCGCACGAAGCACGTCGACTGAGGCGTACCCTTGCGGTACGTCGCAGGGAGGCGTGCGAAGGAGAACGCTGCTGGCAGCCCTTTTTCAACATTCTGCTAACCTTTCACGGCGCCGGCGGATAGTCCGCTGACGATCCATCGTTGGCACAACAGCACGACCACAATCAACGGCAGGGTCGCCACCACGGACGCTGCGGCCAGTTCACCCCACGGCATCGTGAATTCGCCTTGGAAGAGTGCGATGCCCACGGGAAGGGTCTGTTGCTCCGGTTGAGTGAGAATGAGCAGCGCGAAGAAAAATTCATTCCAGGCATAGATCAGAATCAAAATCGCTGCGGTGAAAATTCCCGGCGTCGCCAGCGGAAGCGTGATGCGAAACAGGGTGCCCCAAGGTCCACAGCCGTCGACGCGGGCGGCATCTTCCAGCTCGGGCGGCAATTCCTTGAAGAAACTGGCAAGGATCCAAATCGCCAATGGCAGAGTCAGCGCGACGTAGGGCAACACGACACCCCAGCGGTGGTTGAGTCCACCCAGGCTGTCGAGGAGGCGCCAGATCGGGCCGGCAATCGCCATTTGAGGGAACATCGACACGCAGAGCAAGACCGCGAGCACGCCGCGCTTGCCCGGGATGGTTAGGCGCGCCAGGGCATAGGCGGCAGGGATGGCGAGCAGGAGCGCCAAGATGGTGGTCGAGCCGGCGACCACCAGGCTATTGAAGGCGTAGTCGAACAGCCGGTGGTCGAACAGGGCTGCGCGGTAAAAGCCCAGGTTGCCAGACGGCCACCAGGTTGGCGGAATCGCCTCGATGGCGGTTTGAGATTTGAAGGAGGTCAACACGAACCACAGAAACGGTAGGAGGCTGAGTCCCACCGAGACGAGGATGCCCAGGCCGAGTAGCATCCGGCGATTCATGGTCGCTTCCTCTCAAGGAGGCTCGACCCGATGGCGCGGAGATAGAGCAATGACAGGGCAAGAACCATCAGAAAGACAGCCACCGACACGGCCGAGCCATACCCGATTCGGCCTTCTGTGAAGAGGGTCTGATAGCCATAGAACTGCAGCACTTGGGTCGCATCGCCGGGACCACCCTGCGTCATGACAAAGACCAGGTCGAAGACGCGAAAGGCGTCCATCGTCCGAAACAGCAGCGCGAGCAACAGGGCCGGCTTGAGCAGCGGCAGCGTGATGTGCCGGAAGCGTTGCCAGGCGCCGGCGCCGTCCACTCTCGCGGCGTCGTACAGATCGTCGGGAATGAGCTGAAGTCCTGCCAGGATCAACAGGGCGGCGAACGACGAGGTTTTCCAGACATCTGCCAGGACGACGATCCCGAAGGCGGTGGTCGGATAGGCCAGCCAGGGGAGGTAGTCGGTGACGCGATCGCCGAACAGCAACAGATTGGCAAAGCCGTACTGGTCGTTGAAGATATAGCGCCAGAGTTGGGAGGCGACCACCGTGGGAATCGCCCAGGGAATCAGAATCGCGGCCCGGACGAGCCCGCGTCCGCGAAATGGTTCGTGTATCACCAACGCAATCATCAGCCCGCATGCCAGTTCGAGCACTGTCGAGAGCAGGACGAATCCCAGGGTGACCAGCAAGGCCTGACGCGCCACCGGATCTCGAAGGAGCGCGAGGTAGTTGTCCGGGCCGACGAACTGACTGCCGAGTTGCGGCACGCCGATGAAGATATGGTGCAGGCTGAGCCAGAACGAGTCTACGACCGGATACAGTGCAAACGTGACGGTCAGCAGCAACGCCGGCGCCACCATCGACCAGGCGGCTAGCCGTTCACGAGACGTCGTGAGCCGCGGGTTGCGGGTCATGGCTGAGGCCTCGTTAGGGCGAGCAGTCGATCGATCTGTGCATCGGTGCGTGCGGCCTCCTGTCGGAGATCCAGATGCTCCACGGCTAAGGCGCGGCTGAAATAGCGCTGTAGCAGATGCGACAACGCGGGATAAATCGGGGACCGTGGGCGTGGCGTCGCTGCCTGCAGGACTGTCAGGTGGTTGTGGAGTTGCGGTGAGTGGGCGAGGAGGTCCGGATCGGAAAACAGCGCCGTTCGCGACGGGGCGATGCCTGCCTCCAGGGCAAACCGCTTCTGCATGGCTTCGCTGGACAAGAATTCGATGAGTGCCCAGGCCTCTTCCGGATGTTGTGAGGCGGCACTGATGCCGTAGAGCCAGCCACCCAGCGCCGCGGCGGTATGGCCATGAGTAGATCCCGGCAGCGGCGCCACTCCCACCTGTCCGGCGACGGTGGAGCGGGTACGGTTGTTCGCGAGTTCCCAGGCATAGGGCCAGTTTCGATGAAAGATCGCATGGCCTTGGAGAAACAGGGCGAGCGATTCCGGTTCCTGATAGGTGAGCGCGGCGCGTGGTGTGATTTGGCCGATGAGCCGATTGCGCACAAATTGTATCGCTTCAAGCGCCGGTGCCGCCGACAAGGTCGAGTGGGTCCCGTCTGCGGTCAGCAGGCTGCCCCCATGGGCTTCAATCATCTCCAGTATGTTACAGACCAACCCTTCATATTGTTTGAATTGAGCTACGTACCCCTGAAGGGTCGGGAAGGTCGTGCGTTCCCCGGCCAAGATGGTTTCCGCCTGACGGATAAGTGCTTCCCAGGTGGCGGGTGGGGTGAATCCATATTTCTTCAGCAGATCCTGGCGGTAGTAGAGCAGCCCTGCATCAATCCGGCTGGGAACTCCGTAGAGATGCTGCTCATACCGACCAACCTCCGTGGTAGCGGGCAGAAACGCTTCCCGCATCGTCGGCAAAAACTTGTCGTCGAGCGGCCTTGCCCATCGAGCTGCCGCGAATTCCGGGACCCAGATCACATCCATGAAAAACACGTCGACGGTCGTGTCCCCATTTTTCAATTTTTGGGTCAGCAGGTCGTGGTAGGCGGTTGAGGAATGCGGAGCGAGTTCGCGCACCACTGAAATGTGAGGGTGGGCTGCAGTGAATCGTGCCAGGGCGTCGTCCCAGACGTGGGGATGGTCTGGTTTCCAGGAGACGAAGCGGAGGGTGACGGGTGCCGGCTGTCCCTTGGGCAGCGCCGCAGGTTCGTCGGCAATCGAATCGTTGCGTGGTGGACCGAAGAGGACGAAGCAGACTAGGAGAAGCGCCGCACGGCGTTGACGTTGGTGGCCGGCACACAACGGATGGCGTGGTACGGACTGAAGACGTGAGAAGGTGAAAAAGGCGCGCACAATGCGACGCATGACAGCTCTAGCTTATACACAGTCCATCCGGTCTGTGCAAAGGCACAGGGCTTCAGCTGCAGGCGAGCTGCGTCTGACTACGACTTCCGGGACGTGCCCGGATGTTGCACTGTGCGTAGATCCGAACGGCAGACACAGTTCAGGGCGAGCGCGTCCTGGTGTCTTGACTGGATGAGATCTTCTCCTAGGATCACCGGCTGAAACCTGAGCGTCAGGTATCGGGCCTCTTGTGCCGGGTGCACATTCTCTACCCTTCCTGAAGTCTCAACCCTACACCGGTTGCCCAAGCGGCAGCGGAGGTATATGTAAATCCAGATGAGATAGCACGATTTCCTCACACACGTCTGTTTGGCATGATCACTGCTCTTGATGTGTCAGGCTGGGACGGTGGTTCGTGTCAGGAGATGCCCGGTGAGCCGTCTTGCGATTGCCGAAAATGGTATTCCCCTTAGCCGGACGTGGGAGGTCATATGAAACGAGGTCTGCGCCAATACTTCTCTTTGCCTGTGGGGGTTCTACCTCGAATGCTGTTGATCCTGGCCTTGCTGCTGATTGGAAGCGAGATGATGCTTTCCGAAGCTGAAGCCCTACAAGCCAGTCCGACCAGTTTGACCTTTGAGGCGGTGCAGGGTGGCCCTAATCCATCCAGTAAGACGGTGAAGGTCTACAAGAGCAGCAGTCGAAAGGTCAGTTGGAGCGGGAAGGATAACGCCGGTTGGCTGAGTCTCTCTCCTACATCTGGCACTTTGGGAAGTTCCACGCAGGTGACGGTGTCCGTCAATATCAGCGGGCTGGTTGCCGGAACCTATTCCGGGACGGTGACGATCACGACCAGCAGGGGAAGTACTGTGGCGATTCCCGTGACACTCAAGCTCTCAGCTGCGACTTCTACAAGCACCACCGGCACGACGGCCGCTCTGGCATGGAATGCCAATGCCGAAAGCGACTTAGCCGGATACAAAGTCTATTCCGGGACCTCTTCCGGCCGGTATGGGGCCCCGGTTGATGTGGGGAAGGTCACGTCCTATCAGTTTTCAAACCTGAAACTCGGAACAACCTACTACTTTGCCGTGACGGCGTATGATGTGAACGGAAATGAGAGTCTGCCGTCCAGTGAGGTGAGCAAGAGTATTTATTGACGATTCCGTGGCTGCGTTCGCATGGTCCCCTAATGAACTCCCGCTCAACAGGCGTCTTTGTATCGGCCGCTCCTCCATCCTTCCGACATTCTTCCCGCCAATAGGACACGTTGCCGAGCGGTGCGCGGCCTCGTCATCGAGACTGTGGGCCGAATGCCGGCACCGATTCTTGCTCGGCGTCATGGCTCAGTAGGTTGGCGCAATTTACCCCTCCAGCACCGGCCTCGGGAAAGGAGGCCGGTGACTCATCGCCGCCCTATCGATGGCATAATGACGCGCCTATCGTAGAAAAACCATGGTCGATCGGTCAGGGCCGAAATACTGTTTGGTTTTCGATTCGAAGAGGATTATCGTTTGCCCGCCTGTCCAGTTCCGTTGGAAAACGTAGGTAGTGTCACTTCTTTCTTGCTGTCAGTGAGGCGACGCATGCCTCCGGTGGGCATGCGGTCGATCACTTCCCAAAAAGGAGGTCCGCATGTCTACCGTCCTTCAACCACCCACGCAAAGCGCCCCGGCTCCCACCGATATCAACGACTGGAACAACACGGCGATGAACGTCATCGCCAGCGCCTTGGGCATGGTCCCCGAAGTGGGATCCCTGCTCAGCGGCTTGGTCTATATCTTATGGCCGAGCGATCAAGAAGACGTCTGGGACGAGATCAAGGATCAGGTACAAGCGCTCGTCCAGCAGGATCTCACACAGTTGGTTGAGAATTTGGAGGCCCAAACGTTGAAAGGTCTCAAGGGCTCGATCCAAGATTACCAGGATGCGATCACGACCAAGGACCCGTCGAACATCTCGCAGAATTGGACCAGTGCGAAGCTCAATTTCGTTCAACAGATGCCGCAGTTTCAGACGCAGGGGTACGAGGTGGCGCTGCTTCCCTATTACGCCCAAGCGGTGAATCTGTATCTCGCGCTGCTCAGAGACGGTGTGCTGCATGGTACAGATTGGGGATGGACCGATGCCGATGTGGCCGTGGCGACGAAGGAAATGAATCAGTTCATCCAAGACGCGTGTCAGTGGGTGGATACCACGTTCGGAAGGGAATATGGACGACGCACGAGTGAGTTCGGCGCCGCGCAAGATGCCTACGTACAATTCTGCAATTCCGGCAACGATCCGATCAATTATTCCTTAGGCTATCACTACAATGTGACGGCGTGGAACGACCAGAATAATTTCCTCACATGGATGACGCTCAAGGTGCTGGACTTTCGGAATCTGTGGCCCTTTTGCACTTCAGGGCAGGCTGATGCGGTGCTGCATCGTGAAATCTACAGCGCGGTCTGTGGATCGTCGGACTACTCGCCGATACCGGTCCGGCCCTGGTGGCGTCTCAATCCGCCGGCACCGATCCAACCGCTCTCTACGATAGAAGTGTTTGCCGGGGATCGAATCGACGGCGTCCGCCTGGCCTATCCTCCCGGTGGCGGTCCAGGTGGGCAAACCCAGGTCGTCGGTGGCGCGCTCACCGGCGATACTCACGCCACGCTTGCCATCGGCGCCAATCCGTTGGTTGCCGTATCGGTGTCGTTCGGTGACATTGTAGGTGCCCTGCAATTTGATTTCTTGGACGGCACATTCCGTAACATCGGCAGGGACAATCCGCCGAGCAAGCACACGTGGTACCTCCCGGCACCCCACGGCGAGATCATCTCCAGCATTTATATCCACGGCACCAGTGAGTTTTATCAGAGTGCCGATCTGATCATTATTGGGTACCAGTATCAGCAGAAGACCACGGCCGACCTGACCGCATTGCGGCACCTCTACATCGTCTCGCCATCTGAGATCGATCTCCCGCACTTGGCTGCGCGCTGTGTGACGAAACCGGTGTCGATCGAGACGCTGACCGAGACGGCCAAGCGGGAGGGATGGGACACCCAGCGGCAACAGTACCGCGCTGCGCGGAAGCCACGTGCATCCGCTGCAAAAGCTTCGCGACGGTCTTAGGGCGACGCAGCGAGGGATGAGTCGATGCCGAAGAACATCATCGTCTGTACCGACGGCACGTGGAATCATCCCGCTGCCGACGACGTGGCGTTGCAAGATTTCACGCCAGCCGATACGAACGTCTACAAGCTGTTCGCACTGTTGGCCGGCGAGATGCAGGTACGCTCACCTACGACGCGGGTCAAACGGCTTCAAGGTCAGGTCGCATTGTACGACGACGGTGTCGGCGCCGTTGGTATCTGGGCCGTGCGGGTGGTGGAAGGAGCCACTGGAGCAGGTCTCGAGCTCAAGCTGCGCGATTGTTATCAATTCGTGAGCGAACAATATGAAGCCGGTGATCGCCTGTACCTGTTTGGATTCAGCCGGGGTGCCTTCACAGCCAGGAGTCTTGGGGGGATGCTGACGCGTTGCGGGATTCCAGCTACGTCCTGTTTCAACGACGCCTGTGCGAGTCATGCCTTCGACGTGTACCGTCGCAACAGTGCTGCGGTGACGGCTCAATTTTGGAAGGATTATCGGAGTCAGGATGTGGCGATTGAAGTGATCGGTGTGTGGGATACGGTTGGAGCGCTCGGGATTCCCATTTCGCTGTTTAGCCCGCTGGACCACCTGTTGTTTCGATTCTACGACACCGCCTTACATCCGAATGTGCGGTTCGGGTATCACGCCCTGGCGATCGATGAAAAACGGGAAAGTTTCACGCCGACTCTGTGGGATGCCCGCGAAGGGATCGAACAGGTCTGGTTTGCCGGAGTGCATGCCGATATCGGCGGCGGGTACAACGAGACCGGGCTCTCCGACCTCACGCTCGCCTGGATGCTCACGAAGGTGCAGGCCCATGGCCTCCTGTTCGGCGACCGCGCTTTCGCCCCGAATGGCGCACCAGCGGTCAGCGGCGATCCGTTGATGATGCCGATGCACGACTCCTTCAAGCCCCCCTTTGTTACCGCCCGTCCCGCGGTTCGAGCCATCCCTCCGTCAGGGGCGATCCATCTCAGCGTTCAACAGCGCTGCGACAAGGCCCAACTGCCCTATCGCCCCGCCAACCTGCCGCCAGAACCGCGCAAGTATGTGGCGTAAAAGTACAACGGAAGCTGAAATGCGCCGAGGTTCGAACGGGATGGACAAATCTACCGTCACCGTGGTGCGGCCGTCTTGGCCTTCGCCATCATCTTGCAGTAGGTGCAGGTGCCGGCGGTGGTCGGTTGTCCGCAGGAGTCGCAGGGGACGAGGGTACGCTGGTCCTTGTCCGCCATAGACTCGGCTGGCTCATCGGGCTTGGCTTGTTTGTCGAGAAAGCCCCAGTAGAAGCGTTGCTTGGTCCCGGGCGACTCCGTTTCCAGCCGATTGAGTACTTCCTTGTACAGGATCATCTTGGAGCCCTTGGCCATGGGGCATTCCTCGACGATGTAGTCGAGACGATTTACCACGGCATAGGCCGCAATTTCCCGCTCGGACAGACGACACAGGGGCTTGACCTTCTTGGCAAACCCTTCCACTGAGGCCGGCAGGGTCGGACTCTGCTTATCCAGATAGTCATTCTGCCAGTGCAGCACATTGCCTAGAAGCCGTGCTGCTTCATCATCGAGATTGTGGCCTGTGGCCATCACATCGTATTCCTGTTCGATCGCTGCGCGATTAAACTGATAACGCTTGATAGTTCCGCAGGTTGAGCAGGTCGGACGATGCAGAATCGTCGCCAACTCCCGAATGCCGGCTCCGGCCTCCTGCTCGACCACATGCACCAGGAGTTTCGCGCCATACGACGCGGCGACGGTGTCGGCATAGTGCCGGACTTTCCGGTGCGATTCTTCGGAGTAGCTGCCGATGCCGAGATTGACGTAGAGCGCATCGGCGCGATAGCCGAGCGTGAGGAGGATATGCCACAGCGCCAGGCTATCTTTGCCGCCGGACACCGCCACGAGAATGCGGTCTTCGGGCGACAACATCTTAAACGATTTAATCGCACGGGCGACCTGTTCATGGACAAACGTAATGAAGCAGGCTTTACAGAAGGCGGCGTTGTGGCGCGGGAGGCCGATCACCGCTCGTGTACTGGTCGGGCATTTGGTGCAGTTCATGGGTACAACAGTGTTGAGTTGGATGGAACGAGAGACCGAACACTCATAACTCAGCACTTATGACTCAGACTGAGCCGCCGGAGATGACCGGCCGGATTTCAACCTGATCGACGTCGGCCAGCCACTCATCTTCGGTCACGAGTTCATCGCCCCGGATGACCAGATGCGCTTCCATGACGAGGTTGAGTTCGCGCAACAGATCCTTGGTGCGCTTGGGCCCTTTGATTTCGATTTCGCGGTTTGGGTGACTTAATCGCACGAGCATGCGCGATGATACGGCTGACTCGCGCGGGATTGCAATCAGATCATGTTTTCTGCGGGCGATCAAACTACGCGAGGTGTCGCCGCGTGAGGCAGCACAGGGCACGCTGGGGCCGCAACGCCACTGATCTGCTGTGGGGCTTACTTGATGCCCTGGATGATCTGGTAGATCAGCAAGCCGACTACGCCGAGGAACAACATCGCAGACGCCACTGCTAAGCGTTTGTATTTCTGGTTGTTGACGTCCAGCGCGCTGAATGAAGAGTGTTTCCAATCGAGGTTCTGACCGTTCACGACGTCCTCCTGCGTTCTACCGTCCTGGTAGTCTCTGCCTCCCCATCCCGGTCCTCGGAATGAATGCGTCTCTCCTCATACACGTGAGTGGATGGCCATCCCGTTTCGTATGGCCCTAGTAATTCACCCTGGTGGTATACGCCCGCATGCCTGAAGATTGCAAGGGAAGCTACTAGACAAAATTCAGGTAGTGACCGGAATTTATCCAATCGGCTTGGCGAAAGGTGGCGGGTGACACGCTAATTTTACCGTGCCAATCGGCGGTGACGTGCCGGGCGAGGTTGCGGAGCCGGCCTTGGCTCGGCCTGCGGGAGTGGATGGGATAAGCCTGATCGACTGCGGAGCAGATTGGGGAGAACTTGCTTATTGCACCATTGCTTGTGGTGAGCCTCGGAGGTTTGTGATGTGCGGAATCGCACGGGTCCTATTTCGTCTACAGGATGGCTTCCCTCAGGCATTTGGCGGCTTCCTCCGGTGAGACAGGATTGATGTAGAATCCCGTACCCCACTCGAATCCGGCGACCTGAGTCAGTTTGGGAATGATCTCAAGATGCCAGTGATAAAAGTCTCCGGTCTTTTCATGCAGGGGAGAGCTGTGCAGGATAAAGTTATACGCCGGGTGCGCAAGGACCGTATCCATCCGCCGTAGCGATTCCCCGAGAATCGGGGCGAGAAATTCGAACTGGGTGCGTTGGCATTCCTCGAAGTATCCCGCATGGCGTTTCGGAAGGATCCACATTTCAAAGGGAAATCGCGCGGCGTAGGGCGTGATGCAGAGGAATTCCGGATTTTCCAGAACGACCCGTGCTCCCTCCGAAGACTCCTGTCGCAGGATATCGCAATAAATGCAGCGTTCCTTCTGCTGGAAGTGTTGCCGGCAGCCGTTGATTTCGTCCAACACGCTGGTCGGGACGACGGGAAGGGCGATCAGTTGTGAATGGCTGTGCTCCAGTGTGGCGCCCGCTGCTGCCCCATGGTTTTTAAAGATCAGGATGTAACGCAACCGCAAATCTTTTTTGAGATCCAAGATGCGGTCGCGGTATGCCCAGAGCACGTCCTCCACGCGCTTGGTCGGCAGGTCGGCAAGGTGTTCCTTGTGGGTGGGGGTTTCGATGATGACTTCGTGGGCACCGATACCGTTCATGCGATCATACAGCCCGAGCCCTTCGCGACCCATGTCTCCCTCGACATGCAGGGCGGGGAATTTGTTGGGGATGACGCGCACGGTCCAATTGGGGCCGTCCGGCTCGGACGCATGCGGCCGGTAGGCGAGGATTTCCCGCGGAGTGAGACGTTCCTGGCCAGGACAAAACGGGCAGAGGGCGGCTGACGGCAGGGGTGCGGAGGGCATGTGCACATCTTGCGGGCGCCCACTTCGCTCGGTTGAGATGATCACCCACCGACCGACAATCGGGTCTCTGCGTAACTCAGGCATGTCGTCTCCTCAGGTTCACTATGATGAGTGTGCGTTTCGACGCGTGTCTGTCGCGTAAGACCGGCGGCACAGTCACTCGACTATTCCATCAACAGATTGTCTAGACGCGCCACATGGTCGAGGCAAAGTCGTCGTCCGGTCGATTGAAGGTCGCCGGGCCATGATGGGGATATCGTCCGATTTCCATTCCATGCTCCGATACGGTGAGCGTCAATCGTAATTCCGTGCCGACCTCGATCTCCAGGTCTTTGAACGGCACGCCCAGTTCCAAAATCTTCCGTCGGCAGATCGTACTATACGACCCGACGTCGCGGTAGACGCCGGACTCGTCTGCCCGTGCAAGCAGAAACGTCTCGGTACCGACGGCCGATAGGGGAAATGACAGGCGATATTGCTGGATTCCCGACCCGATGTACAAGTCTGCCGTGCACTGCTCCTGGCGTGGGGCCGATGCGTCATCAAGATCCAGCCGAAGGTAGAGGTGCTCGCGGTCGAACCCAAAAAAAATCGCGGAGAACAGCCCTTCGGATTTCCACATCGCTCCCAGCGGAGGTGTGGGATTGATGCTGCCCGCCCCGCGCCATTCGAAAAAATTCGAGGCCATGCCGTCCAATGTTGGGGTGATGAAGGCTAATGGTTGGTGCACCAGGTCCAACCCTTGCGGGGTGCGGGCCTCAACCAGCGGCTGATTCAAAATTTCCGGAGGGGTCATGCCGGCATAGGTCCAGACATTCCGCAGGTGAGTGCGGAATAGACGGTCGAATTCCTGTTTGTAGTCCGTGTCGAAGTCGTCGCCGTACCACCAGAACCAGTCGCTCCCTTCCGCGGCATACAGCTCGTCCCAGGCGGCGCGTGCTCGATCGGGAGGGAGAGAGGGAGTCAGCTCGACCAGCCGGGCCCGCGTATGCTGCAGTAGGTCCCAACCGCGATTGTCTTCCTGGTGGCCGATCCAGATCTTGAAGTCCTGATTGATCCAGGAGCCGGAATGGAGCTGGTCCAGGTGTTGGCTCGGCGGGGCGGTTTCCAGAGCGCGCGCGACGGTGTTCAAGCGGACCCGGATACCCTGGCCGATGTGCAGGCCATCCCCTTCAAACGCCTGAAACAGCAGCGAGAGGAATCGTTCGCCTCCATCATGGTAATGCTCCCAGGGATTTTCCCCGTCGAGAATCACTCCGATGATGCCGTGCTCCAGCGGAATATCGAAGGCCAGGCTGCGAATCCGGCGCAGCACATCGTCGGCGGCGGATTCGGGTGTGGTCTTGTGGTAGATGAAGCCGAAGGCATCCGAGATTTCGCGGTCGCGAAACAGCATTGAGAGGGGCTGTGCATCTGTGCCGACCCGGTAGGGTTGGTAGAGGTGGTAGTGGCGGTTCCACGCTTGACCTGCCATCTGCAGCGAGCGGTAGAGAATGCCTTCGTCCGTCGCCAGCCAGCGGATGCCCGCTTTGCTCACCATCGGCAACACTTCCGGGCAAACCGATCCTTCCGACGGCCAGAGCCCGACCGGGGCTCGACCGAACGTGTGAGTATGATATTCGACGGCCCTCCGGACTTGGGCTTCCGCATCGGCCGGCGCATGGAACCGTGCCGGGAGGGGAAGGTCCGGTCTGGCGCGGCGGGTGAATTCCGAATCGATGACCAGGGGAAGAATCGGATGAAAGAACGGGGTGGTGGTCAGTTCGATCTGTTCCCGGTCCTGCAGCGCGCGATACATCGGGACGATTTGCCTGATGGCCGTTTGTTGCAGCGCCAGCACTTCCTGCTTGTCCTCTTCCGTGAATCCACGATTTTTCGCGCGCAGTTCAGCCAGGCGCGGGAATCGCTCCAGGCTGCCGTATCCGAACCAGGCCAGGTTGTGCCATACCTGCAGGTCGAGGAAGTCCTGGGTGGAAAATTGCTTCGCCAGACGCTCTAAGTCTTGCCCATGGACATCGAGGCCGCGTTTCACCAGGAGTTCCTGGTAGCGGGGAAAGGGTCGGACCATCGTGGCCCAGTTGGCTGAAAAGAAGTGGCGGATGAGAAATGCTTTCTCCGTCGGCGTGAGGTCGGTCGCCGGACGCTGGGCATATTCGAGGAAGAGATCTCGTACCCGACCGGCGGAGAACTCTTCCAGTTGCAGGAGGAGTGACGGGGTGAAGTTGAAGGTCGAGCGCGCCTGCGGAAAGCGATCGAGCAGGAACGCCATATCGTAATAGGCCTTCGTCGCATGCAGGCGGACCCAGGGCATACTCGCAGACCCCGTGAGCGGGTCCGTGTAGTACGGCTGGTGCATATGCCAGAGAAAGCAGAGCTGAATGGTTTTCATCGGGAAGTTTCTTGCAGACTCACGGGCAGTATGTCATAGGGGTAGGAGGGTTGCAACGAAACGGCAGGATCCCAAAGTTTCGGCGCAGGGCCTCCCGCGAACAATGGTTGTGCCAAAACGAATCAGCCTCTGACTGAGAGAACACCTGACAATGGCTTCTGATCAGATCCTCTCAACCGGTCTCCGGACAGGGAGCCTCGTGACGCCGCTTTCCATCTTACAGCATTGGGGCCCGGTGCTCCTCTATGCGGGGCTCATTTTTTTCGGCTCGTCCCTGTCGAGCCCGCCCGAAGCCATCTCCTCGGTCCTGCAAAAGTTTTCCGACAAGATCCTCCACTTCTGCGAATATGCGGTGCTGGGGGGATTGCTCTACCGTGCCTGCCGACACGCCTCGGGGGAATGGCTGTCGCGGCATGCGCTGCCGGCGGCGGCACTTGGCGCAGCCTTCTACGGCCTCAGTGATGAGACACATCAATTGTTTGTGCCGTTTCGCGAAGCGGATCTTTTCGATCTCGTTGCTGATACGGTGGGCGGCACCGTGGGGGCGTGGGGGTGGTCGTTGCTGGAACGATATAGGCGGGCGAGCGCTGTGCAGCAATCACGTGCCTAGCACGATCATTTCATCATCCAGTCCCTTCCGCAATGTGTCCTGTTTTCGGATGCTCTTGCCTGCATGCGTATGAGACGCCAGCCCTACGCGTCCTGCCTCCTCGATGGTGCCACATCTGACGCATCGACGCACACGAATCCACACATGGCCTCCGGCATCGACCGTGTCAAAATACAGGTCGGCAACAAGGTGTCCTTGACAGTGTGAACAGGTCAGGGCGGTGAGCTTCGTCGCAGAGGAGGCGGCGATATCCCCTCGCCTGGCTTTGCGTGAGTGAGGTGTGGCGACATGGGGACCTCCTGCTCGTCAAGGGTGGTGGGTGGAGCGCGACCGAATGGACGCAAACAGGATGCCTGCGAGGGAGGAGCGAGCGGAGCGTTGCTGGGTGAGATAGTGACAAACTATCGGCACGAGTGGCGGCAATTTTTTCCGCCTGTGCGGTCGACGACAGATGCCTACCAGGCATAGGCTTCCGGAGCTGCGCCGCCGGGCCCGGGGAACATCTGCTCTAACTCCTGACGTTGTTCTGTGCTGAGCGAAAGGTCCAGGCTTGTGACGGCGCTGGTCAGCTGTTCCATGGTGCGCGGGCCGATGATCGGCGACGTGACCGCCGGTTGATGCAGCAGCCAGGCCAGCGCCACAGCTGCGGGTGCCCATTGGTGTCGCCGGCAGAACTGCTCATAGGCCTCGAGTGTTGGTCGGTGCGTCGCCATGTCCTGGCGTACGTCCTCGTCGGCCCGGCGCCCGGTCGTGGGTGCGTCCAGGACGCCGCCGAGCAACCCTCGCGCAAGGGGGCTCCAGGGGATGATGCCGATCCCATAGGCTTGGCAGGCAGGCAATACCTCCAGCTCAACGGTTCGTTCGAGAAGATTATAAAGGCTCTGTTCGGAGATGAGGCCAAGGAAGTGCCGCGATTTGGCCAGTTCCTGCGCCTGCGCGATGTGCCACCCGGCGAAATTGCTGCTCCCGATGTACAGGACCTTGCCCTCTCGACACAGCTGTTCCATCACTTGCCAGATTTCCTCCCAGGGGCACTCACGATCGATGTGGTGCATCTGATACAAGTCGAGGTGATCCGTGCGGAGCCGCCGAAGGCTCTCTTCGCAGGCGCGTTTGATGTGCAGGGCCGAGAGTCGCGAGTGGTTCGGCCAGTCGCCCATGCGCCCGTAGACCTTAGTGGCCAACACGACTTTCTCGCGCCGCCCGCCGCCTTGGGCGAGCCAGCGTCCGACGATCTGTTCGGTGACCCCTTCGCCGACTTTCCATCCGTAGACATTGGCGCTGTCAAAAAAGTTGATGCCGAGTTCGAGCGCTCGATCCATGATCTGAAAACTCTCGGGTTCAGATGTGTGCGGACCGAAGTTCATCGTGCCGAGGCACAACCGACTGACGCGCAGACCGGAGCGGCCCAGGTGAACATACTGCATAGAGCCTCCTTGCTGAATGCGTCAGCATAGCGGCTTGGGTGAAGGCTGACAACCGTTCGAGTTGTGTCCTGAGAGCGCGTGGCGTGGTGGCAGCTGCAGCAGGTGAGTTTCTGCTGGCAGTTCGGAAGGGTTTGGTTATAATGCCGATCGTATGACGACAACACAACCAGCCGCACCAGCGGCACCGCTCGCGCCTCCGGATTCCACACGCATCGCCAAGACCGTCGCGACCCAGTTGCCGTTTCGCGGTGAACTGGCCGGGCTGAGTCCATTGGCCGGCGATGCCTCCAATCGCCGGTATTTCCGGATCGCTCTGAAGGGCAGCCCCTCCGCATTGATTCTGATGCAGTTGGCCGATCCGGAAGGGTTCAAGAAATCAGAAGAAGCCGTCAGTGGAGCCTCGGCCCAGATTGCCGAACTGCCGTTCACCAATGTCCTGACCCATCTGCAGCGTACCGGCGTCACAGTACCACAGTTACATTATTATGATCGGGAGGCCGGGCTGTTGTATTTGGAGGACTTCGGCGACCTGACGCTGGCTGAAGCCTGTCGTGGTGCCGAGCCCGCCAGGCTGGACGCGCTCTATCGCCAGGCGATCGATCAATTGGTGCTGTTGCAAGTGAAGGGCACGACCCCGCCGGCACCGGGCTGTATCGCGTTTCACCGGCGCTTCGACGTGCCGCTGTTGATGTGGGAGTTCGATCACTTCCTAGAGTATGGAATCACGGCCCGTATCGGCCGGCCGATGAAGGCTGAGGACGACGCGGCGATTCGTGCCGAATTCCAGCGCATTGCCGAGTTGTTGGCCGGACAGCCGCAGGTGTTGGTCCATCGTGATTATCACTCGCGTAATCTCATGGTGGACGGCGCGCGCATCGGCATCATCGATTTTCAGGATGCGCTCATGGGCCCGGCGACATACGATCTGGCGTCGTTGCTCAAGGATGCATACATCGAGTTGGACGAAACGCTGGTGGATGCGCTCATCGAGCATTTTCTTGATGGTTTGGCCGCGCAAGGGGTGAAGATCGCCGATCGCCCCGCGTTTCGTCGTCTCTTCGATTTCACCAGTATCCAACGCAATCTCAAAGCCGCCGGCCGGTTTGTCTACATCGACCAGGTCAAACATAATCCAAAATTTCTTGCCGATATTCCGCGGGTCTTGGGATATGTCAGGCGTAATCTCTCGAAGTATCCCGAGTTGGCGACATTGCGTCGACACCTGGTGCCCTACGTGGCTGAACTGCAGTAGCGCTCAACTGCGAGTGATGAGTGTTGAGTTATGAGTCTGGAGTTGCGCTCCAAGAATTGTGAATTCCACACTCAGCATTCAACACTCACCACTCAAGACTTTTTATGAAGGCCATGATCCTCGCCGCGGGCCTCGGCACTCGTTTACGGCCGCTCACCGATGTCACGCCGAAGCCGCTCCTCCCGGTCGCCGGGACGCCGATGATTGTCTGGAATTTGCTCCTGCTGAAGCGCCACGGCATCCGGGACGTCGTCATCAACCTCCATCATCTCGGCACGATGATTTCGCAAGCGCTGGGGGACGGCGCAGCGCTCGGTATGCACCTCATCTATTCCTACGAGCCGGTGATCTTGGGTACCGGCGGCGGGATCAAGCAGGCAGAACCGCATTTCAAAGGCGAGCCGGTGTTGGTGCTGAACGGCGATACGCTGTTTGAGCTGGATCTCGGCGCCGTGATGGCCTTCCACCGTGAGCATGCAGCGGCGGCGACGTTGGTGTTGCGGCAGGATCCTGACGCGGCCCGTTGGGGCTTAGTCGAGGTGGCGGATCGTGCCGAGGTCGTCCGGATCACGGGCCGCGGACTCTCGGCGCCAACCGTCACGGCGGCACGTATGTTTGCGGGTATCCACATTCTCCATCCACGTCTCCTGCGGTACCTGCCGGTCGCTAAAGAATGTTCGATCATCGACGCCTACGTCAAAGGCATTCAAGACGGGGAGCGGATCGTGGGATTCGATTTCGACGGATTCTGGAGTGATGTCGGAACGCCGGAACGGTATGCGCAAGTTGAGCGGGATGCGGCGGCGGGGCGGATCAGTCTGGCGGCTCGCTCAGCCGGGGATTAAGCCGAGAATCTTGATGAAAGCAATTGCAGAGATTTCCGGACTAGATGTCCGGACTGCGCGATGGTGTGCGTCTGTACAGGATGGTCAAAACGGCCTTCCAGCAAGGCCGCAGCACTGTCAGGAGGCGAGGCGTCAGTGTCTTGCGAGAACGAAGCTGGCCGGCTGTTTCAGCGTCCGCCCTGGTTACTCGTCGGGAGTGGCTTTGCGCTGCTTGATCAGGCGTGCAAGGTAGGTGCGTTGCAAGTCGAGGAATTCCGCCGCTTTCGTTTGATTGCCCGCCGCCTTTTCCAGCGCCCGGTCGATGATATAGGCGCTATGGGCTTCCATGGATTCATGGTAGGTCAGGTTCAGGTAGGGCAGGGCAGGGTCTCCCGCTCTCATTGATCCCGCGTCTTCGCTGGAGAGTCCCAGAAATTCCGGCTCAATCACATCCCCAGGGCTGAGCACAACGGCGCGTGATAACACGTTGTCGAGCTCACGAATGTTGCCGGGCCAGGAGTAGTGAGTGAGGGCGGCCCTGGCTGCCGCGCTCAGCATCACGCCGGGGCGTTTGGCCTCGTAGGCATGCCGCTTAAGGAAAAATTCCGCGAGTCCCACGATATCTTCACTGCGTTCCCGCAACGGCGGCAGCGTAAAGCTAACGACATTGAGCCGGAAGAACAGATCCTCCCTGAATTGCCCCGCCTTCACGGCCTGTCGTAAATCCTTGTTCGTTGCGGCCACAAACCGGATGTTGACTGAGATGGACCGTGTGCCGCCGACGCGCTGGAATTCCTTGTCCTGGAGCACGCGCAGGAGTTTGGCCTGCAAGGGTAACGGCATGTCACCGATCTCGTCCAAGAACACGGTCCCGCCGTCGGCCATTTCAAGCTTGCCCTTTTGAAGGCGGTCGGCACTCGTGAATGCGCCTCGCTCGTGGCCGAAGAGTTCGTTCTCCAGCAATGTTTCCGTGAGCGCCACACAATTGATGACGACCATCGGCATGCTTTGGCGCGGGCTCCATTGGTGGATGGATCGTGCAAAGAGTTCCTTGCCGGTACCGCTTTCTCCGAGCAGGAGAATGCTGGCATCCGATTTGGCTGCACGCTGGGCCGATTCGATGATGCTCCTGATCTTCGCACTGTCTCCCACGATGGTGGCATAGCGGTTTTGGATGTCCGATTTGAGCGCGGCCACCTGCCGCTTCAGCGAGTCCCGTTCCAGCGCCTTCTGAATGACGATCAGGAGATGGTCTTTCTCCAGCGGCTTTGTCAGAAAGTCGTAGGCCCCATGGCGCATGGCTTCGACGGCGTCGGGAATCGTGCCCGCGGCCGTCATGACGATGACCGGAATGTCCTCGCATTGCTTGTTCTGGGCCATGCGCTTGAGCACATCCATGCCTTTGAGCCGAGGCAAGTAGAGGTCCAGCAGGACCAGGTTGGGAGATTCCTGTTCGATGAGCTCGAGGCCACGTTGGCCATCAGAGGCCGTCAGGGTTTTATACCCGCCGGCGTCGAGGCGATCCTGCAACATCGTCACGATGTCCTGATCGTCATCGACTATGAGTACTTTGGCCTTCGTCATCGTGCCACGCTCGACGGAACTGACGGTCGCTTGCTAGCTAGCCTTCCATGACATTCATGACCAGTCCGGTCAGCGGTTTGGGAAAGAAATAGGTCGATTTATGGGGCATGCGCTCACCTGCCGAGGCGACGGCCTTCACTTCCGCAACCTTGGTTGGATTTAAGAGTAACGCAGCTGTGCCGGTTCCCTGTCGCACCCAATTCAAGGCTTCGTGGTCGTCTTTCGAATAGAGCATCGCTTCCTGCGCCTGCTGCGTGGGGCAGAGGGTGGAGACGACATGCTGCTGAAGCAGGGAGACGTCGAGGCGATCACGCGGTGAGGTCGATGCTGTGGGGCGATGCGCGGCCCTCAGGGTCAACAGGTAATACTGTGGATCATTCTTGAGGGCGAGGCCGAACATCGGTACGGACTGGCCGCGGCTACGCAGGGTTTCGATGAATTGTCCTCGCACCTGGGCCTCATTGCCGGCTTGAAACGGCAGGGCGGTGACTTCGAACACCGGATCCAAGGTACGCAGCAATTCTGCGGGCGCGGGCATCGACGTGGTCAATACCCGATGCGTCGGCAACACCGTCAACCCCTTGTCCTCGAGGCTGGCAAACAGCATCAGGACACTGTCGTACGGCTGCGGTGACGTCGGGGCCCCGGCCTGTTGCCGCCTGGCGCGGCGATAGTTCAGCGCCGTTTCGTAGCGATGGTGGCCGTCGGCGATGAACAGCTGTTTCGTGTGCATGATCTCGACGACCTTCGCGAGTACATTGGGGTCGGTCACGCTCCAGAGTCGCTGCCGGAAGCCCACGTCGTCCTGAAAATCGATCCGGGGTTTGTCCGTGGCGATGGCCTGTTCGATCAGGGCGAGCACGTCATTCTGCGGATCGGAATACAGCGAGATAATGGCGCTGAAGTTGGCGCGGCAGGCTTCCAAGAGATTGAGCCGATCCGTTTTCGCCGCCGCGCGCGTGTTTTCATGCGGGTAGATCTTCCCCGATCCGAATTCTTCGAGCTCGACCGTCGACAGAAATCCCTTGAACACCTTCGTGGGCGTGCCGGGAGCTGAATAGGGCGGCTGGTATTCGATCGTGTGGTAATAGATCGCGGGCTGGGAATCCTTGCGCAGAGCCCCGGTCTTCAACCAGTCTTTCAGCGCTCCCGCTGCACGGGTGTATTTGTTGTTGGTGGCCGTGTCTCCAGCCTGCTCGTAGCCGAGTTCCAGGCGAATGACGTTGTTGGGGTGGCGATCGTGCAACGTTTTCTGCAAGGCGTTGTCGATGATGTCATAGGGCGGTGCGACCACCTGGCGGACGTCGCCGACCGTCGCTGGGTTATAGAGGGTGCCGTGAAAGGGGATGATGTGTGCCATACGGGTTCCTATCCTTTTCTCGCGTGAACGCGGTACAAACAACAGGCTGTCGAGCGTAGGGGTGTCCACATCCTCTTGCCATCCGCCAGCGGCGAATGGACACCAGCGCCGAACGGCTTGTACGGTCAGCAGAGCGTGAGCGTTGTGAATCCAGCCGGCGGCAACTCAGCGGTCGCGAGTCACCATGTAATCGGCGGCGATGGACAGGGCGCGCTTGGCGGTGTTGTCGTGGAACAGCTCGAGATCGCGTTTGGCGGCGGCGACAAATGCGTGTGCCCGTTCCATGGCGTAGGCGATGGACCCATACTCCTGCATCAAGGCCACGATGCGGCGGAGTTCCTCGTCGGTCAAGGTCCTGGTTTCCATGCGGTCTTTAATCAGCTGCCGATCCGGCTCGGAGCAGTGTTGCAAGAGGTGCAACAACGGCAGTGTCGCTTTGCCTTGTCGAAGGTCCTGCCCAAGTGTTTTGCCCAGATGCTCACCGTTGGCGGTATAGTCCAGCGTGTCGTCCGCCAGTTGGAATGCGATGCCCAGCCGCTGCCCGAACCGGAACAGCGCCTCCTGTAACTCTTCCGTGGCTCCGGCGACGATCGCGCCGATCTTGCAGGATGCGGCAATCAACCCGGCGGTCTTGTGCTCGATGATGCGAAGATATTCGGGCTCCGGCATCAGCGGATTGCCGTTGTAATAGAGTTGCAAGACCTCGCCCTCGGCCATTTTCCGACAGGCTTCCGACAATGCTTCGTTGATGCCCTGGTTGCGGAAATCGACGATCTGGCAGATCGCGCGGGAATAGAGATAGTCACCGACCAGAATGCTGATTTGATTGCCCCAGACTTTGCTCGCGGTACGGCGGCCTCGTCGCAGGTCGGCGTCATCGACGACGTCGTCGTGCAACAGAGTGGCGGTGTGGATGAATTCAACCAGGCTACCGAGTGCTTGATGGTCCTGCCCGGCGTATCCGCAGAGGTGAGCACTGAGGAGCACAAAGAGGGGGCGGACCCGTTTGCCGCCGCTGTTCAGAATATGCGCGGCGACTGTGTTGACCAAGGCGACGCTGGAGTCGAGGTTCTTCCGGATCTGGTCCTCGACCCCCTCGAGCTCTTCACGATACACATCCCAGACATCAGCCATGCTGTGGAGTGTCAGGGTGGTCGGTCCGTTCGACATGGGGCGGATAGTAGGGCAGGAAACTCCATTAAGTCAAGCACTGGTCGGCCTCCGTCCGAGGCAGATTGCCTTGCCGTTCTCTTGACAGTTTCACGGCCCATCCAGTAAGGTGACCCCTCGCTTATTTCCCCATTATGATGGTAGCAGTCACCGTGGTCGTGCGACAGCTTCAACGTCCCCGAGAGGGGAGTCTGTTCCCCGGTTAATTGCCTGCCTTTTTGACGAGAATACGTGCCATGAATGTACCAGGGCTTCCTCCCAAACAAGGGCTCTATGATCCGCAGCACGAGAAGGACGCGTGTGGAGTCGGGTTTGTCGTCGATATCAAGGGCCAGCGTTCGCATCGGATCGTCGAGCAGGGCCTGCAAGTACTGGAGGCGTTGACCCATCGCGGGGCGCAAGGTTGCGATCCTTGCACCGGTGATGGCGCCGGCATCCTGCTTCAAGTGCCGCATGAGTTCTTCAAGCGTGCCGCCAAGGACAGCGGCATCAAGTTGCCCGGTGCGGGCGAGTACGGCGTGGGCATGGTCTTTCTGCCGCCTGATGCCGATGCCCGGACGCAATGTGAAACGCTCTTCGCGCGCACGATCAAGGATGCGGGCGCCAAGCTGCTCGGCTGGCGAGATGTACCGGTCAAGAGCGACGCCATTGGACCGGTTGCGCGCAGCACTGAGCCGTTCATGCGGCAGGTCTTCATTGCGCGCGGGATCTTCACCGACGAAGAATTTGAGCGTCGGTTGTACGTCATCCGGAAGTGCGTGGAACGGGCGGTGCGTGAGTCCGCCATCGATGGGCGGGAATACTTCTATATTTCAAGCCTCTCCAGCAGCACCATTGTCTACAAAGGATTGCTGCTCCCACATCAGATTCCACAGTATTACCAGGATCTGACCGACAGCAGCCTCACGAGCGCCATGGCCCTCGTCCACTCGCGGTTCAGCACGAATACGTTTCCCACCTGGCCATTGGCCCATCCCTATCGCTACATTTGCCACAATGGAGAGATCAACACACTGAAGGGCAATGTGAACTGGATGCGCGCGCGGCAGGGACGGTTGAATTCCGAGCTGTTCGGCGAAGACATGAAGAAGTTGTTTCCGATCGTCTATGAAAATCAGAGCGATTCGGCCAGCCTGGACAATGCGTTGGAATTTCTGGTGCTCGGCGGGCGGTCGTTGCCGCATGCGATGATGATGTTGATCCCCGAGCCCTGGGTCGCCAATCCTCAAATGGACCTCGATCGCCGTGGGTTCTACGAATACCACGCCGCCATGCAGGAGCCCTGGGATGGTCCTGCGGCTGTCTGCTTCACCGACGGGAAGTTGATCGGGGCCACGCTGGACCGGAATGGCCTGCGTCCCTGTCGATACCAGGTGACGACCGACGGGTTGGTCGTGCTGGCGTCCGAGGCGGGTGTGTTGCCGATGGACCCGCAGCGTATTCGTCAAAAAGGCCGTTTGATGCCTGGCCGTATGTTCCTCGTGGACACCGTGCAGGGGCGCATCATCGACGATGAAGAGGTCAAGGCCGATATCGTTCGCCGCAAGCCGTATCGGTCCTGGGTGACCGAGCATCGCATTTCGCTGGATGAGTTGCCCGATCCCATCAACGTGCCGCAGCCCGATCATCCCACGATCCGGCAGCGTCAGCAGGCCTTTGGCTATACCATCGAAGAACTCAAGATGGTCATCACCCCCATGGTGGTGGAAGGGCAGGAAGCCATCTCCTCGATGGGCACCGATACGCCGCTCGCGGTGTTGTCGGAACGGCCGCAACTGTTGTTCAAATACTTCAAGCAACTTTTTGCACAAGTCACGAATCCGCCGATCGATCCGATCCGCGAAGAACTCGTGATGTCGCTCACCACCAGCATCGGCCCTAAGCCGAACCTGATGGACGAGCATCCGGAATCGGCCCGCCGCATCCGGGTGAAGCAGCCGATTTTGACGAATGCCGATCTGCACAAGATCCGCGAGATCGCCGATCCCCATTTCAAAAGCAAAACCTTGAAGATGTTGTTCCGCGTGGCGGAAGGGCCGGAAGGGCTGGGGGCGGCAGTCGATGACTTGTGCAAGCAGGCATCGCAGGCCATTCGCGAAGGCTACAAATTTCTGATCCTCAGCGACCGTGGGGTGAATGCCGAATGGGCGCCCATCCCGAGTCTCCTTGGTGTGGCGGCAGTCCATCACCATCTGGTCCGGGAATGCACGAGAACCGAAGTCGGTCTGACGGTGGAAACCGGCGAGCCGCGAGACGTCCACCATTTCGCCTGCTTGATCGGCTTCGGCGCAGGGACGGTGAACCCCTATTTGGTGTTCGAATCGCTGGTGGACTTGGAGCGTGACGGCTATTTCCCGGAAGGGCTGGATGCCGCGACCGCGGAAGGCAAGTTCATCAAAGCCATCAACAAAGGCCTGCTCAAGATTTTCTCAAAGATGGGTATCTCCACTGTGCAGTCGTACTGCGGCGCGCAGATTTTTGAGGCGATCGGCCTCAATCATGAATTGATCGACCGCTATTTCACTGGCACCCCGTCTCGGATCGAAGGCATTGGGATTCGGGAGATCGGGGAAGAAACGTTGCGCCGCCATCGTGTGGCCTACGAGCCTGTACCGATCCGGCAATTGGATTTCGGCGGCGAGATTCACTATCGCATTCAAGGCGAGCACCACAATTGGAATCCCGATACGATCTACAAGTTGCAGCACGCGACCAGGAATAACGATCCGAAAACGTTTGCCGAGTTTTCCCAACTGGTCAATGACGAAAGCAAACGTCGCTCGAACCTGCGTGGCCTTCTGGAGTTCAAGTTTCTCCCTGAGCCGATTGCGCTCGACGAAGTGGAGCCCGCCAAAGAAATCGTCAAACGTTTCACGACCGGCGCCATGTCGTTCGGGTCCATCAGTAAGGAAGCGCACGAGACGTTGGCGATCGCGATGAATCGGTTGGGGGCGAAGAGCAACACCGGCGAGGGAGGCGAAGATCCGGAACGATTCGAGCCCCTTCCGAACGGCGACTCCCGCAACAGCTACATCAAGCAGGTGGCCTCGGCGCGGTTCGGTGTGACGAGCCATTATCTGGTGAACGCCAAAGAGCTGCAAATCAAGATGGCGCAGGGTGCGAAACCGGGCGAAGGTGGCCAGCTGCCCGGGCACAAGGTGGATGAGAACATCGCGCGGTTGCGGTACTCCACGCCGGGCGTGCAGCTCATTTCACCCCCGCCGCACCACGACATCTATTCCATCGAAGACCTCGCACAGCTCATCTTCGACTTGAAGAATGCCAATGCCGATGCGGCCGTCTCAGTGAAACTGGTCTCTGAAGTCGGAGTCGGCACGGTTGCCGCCGGGGTCGCGAAAGCTCATGCGGACAAGGTGCTCATCAGCGGCGATTCAGGCGGGACCGGAGCCTCCCCGCTCTCCTCCATCAAGTACGCCGGTGTGCCCTGGGAGCTGGGTTTGGCGGAAACCCATCAAACGCTGGTCCTCAACGATTTGCGCGGCAGGATCCGTGTGGAAACAGACGGCCAGATGAAGACCGGACGCGATGTGGCCATTGCGGCTCTTTTGGGCGCAGAGGAATACGGATTTGCGACGGCCCCGCTCATCATCGAAGGCTGCATCATGATGCGGAAGTGCCACCTCAACACCTGCCCTGTCGGCATTGCGACCCAGGACCCGGTGTTGCGCAAGAAGTTCACCGGCCAACCGGAACATGTCGTCAATTTCTTCTTCTTTATCGCCGAAGAGTTGCGGCAGATCATGGCGAAGTTGGGATTCCGCACCGTCAATGAAATGGTTGGGCGTGTCGACAAACTCAAGATTCATAAGGCCGTGGAACATTGGAAAGCCAAGGGGCTGGATCTAGCGCCGCTGCTGAAGATGCCCGAAGTCGGTCCTGAGGTGCCGCGGTATTGCGTGCAAAAGCAGGATCACGGCATCGCCGAAATTCTGGACCGTACGCTCATCGAGCAATGTGCACCGGCAATCGAACGTGGGGAGAAGGTCTCGCTTGAATTGCCGATCCGGAATTTGAACCGGACCGTGGGCACGATGTTGTCGAGCCAGGTGTCGAAGAAGTACGGTCAGGATGGGTTGCCTGCCGACACAATCAGCATCAAGTTCAATGGATCAGCCGGTCAGTCGTTTGGGGCGTTCCTCTCTCGCGGCATCACGCTGATTCTGGAGGGTGAATCCAACGACTATATCGGGAAAGGTTTGTCGGGCGGCAAGATCATCGTCTTCCCGCCGAAGAGCGCGATTTACACGCCCGAAGAAACGATCCTCGTCGGCAACACCTCGCTGTATGGCGGCACGCAGGGCGAAGCCTATTTTTATGGTATGGCCGGTGAGCGGTTCGCAGTGCGGAACAGCGGCGTGCGCGCCGTCGTCGAAGGAACCGGCGACCACGGGTGCGAATATATGACCGGTGGCGTGGTAGCCGTCTTGGGCCGGACCGGCAGGAATTTCGCCGCGGGCATGTCGGGCGGGGTCGCGTTCGTGCTGAACGAGTTGGATAAATTCCAATCACGGTGCAACTTGGGCATGGTGGAGTTGGAGCCGGTCGCGAGCGACGAGGATAAGCGGCTGCTGCACGACATGATCACGTCGCACTTCCTCTATACCGGCAGCCGGAATGCCAAGCGTATTCTGGACGGCTGGGAAGCGATTCTGACGAAGTTCGTGAAGGTGATGCCGATCGATTACAAGCGTGTGCTGGCTGAGCGGAAGGCCGCTGCAGCCAAAGTGCAAAAATAGATGGCGCGCGTCGAGTGACGCGCACGTGTGAGCAATCCAGTCGATAGCCGAGCGACGAAGGACGAGAGACGAATTAGCGATGGGTGATCCAAAGGGCTTCTTGAAATACGCGCGTGAGGGACCGAAGCGGAAACCGGTCGAGTTGCGCGTGCTCGACTGGAAAGAAATGTACGAGCCCATCTCGGAGGAGAAGCTCAAAGTCCAAGGCGCGCGTTGCATGGACTGTGGCGTCCCCTTTTGCCAGGGCAATACCGGCTGTCCCGTCGTCAATTTGATTCCCGAATGGAACGATCTCGTCTATCGCGGCCGCTGGAAAGATGCGCTGAAGGCGTTGCACACCACAAACAATTTTCCTGAATTCACTGGCCGTCTCTGTCCCGCGCCCTGCGAAGGCGCCTGCGTGCTGGGCATCAACAGTGATCCGGTCTCGATCCGTATTCTGGAGTGGAACATCATCGACCGTGGCTTCAACGAAGGCCTGGTTGAGCCGGCATTGCCGGTCAGAAAAACAGGGAAGGCAGTCGCCATCATCGGATCAGGTCCGGCCGGTCTGGCCGCTGCGCAGCAACTCGCGCGAGCCGGTCATAGCGTCACCGTGTTCGAAAAGGCGGATCGGATCGGCGGCTTGTTGCGGTACGGCATCCCTGATTTCAAGATGGAAAAGTGGGTCATCGATCGGCGGCTGGAGCAGATGAAAGCCGAGGGTGTGGAATTCAGAACCGGTGTGACGGCGGGTGTCGATATCACCGGTGACCAGTTGCGCAACCAATTCGATGCGGTGGGGCTGACCATGGGTGCGGAACTGGCGCGCGATCTGCCGGTTCCGGGGCGTGAGCTTAAGGGCATCCATTTCGCCATGGAATATCTCACGCAGCAGAACAAGCGAACGGCAGGGATCTCCGTCTCCGAAGAACCGATTACCGCCAAGGGCAAGCGGGTGGTGATCATCGGCGGCGGCGACACCGGGTCCGACTGTTTGGGAACTGCTCATCGACAGGGCTGCAGCGAGGCGCATCAGTTCGAAGTCTTGCCGGAGCCGCCTCCGACCCGAGCCGGTTCGACGCCATGGCCGCTCTGGCCGATGCAGCTTCGTACGTCGCATGCGCACGAAGAAGGGTGCGATCGTCAATGGAGCGTGTCCACCACCAAGTTTACCGGCCACAACGGTCATGTGACCAAACTGCATGCCAACCGGGTCAAGTTTGAGGGCGGTAAGTTCGTGCCGATGCCGAATACGGACTTCGAGCTGGATGCGGATCTCGTGCTGCTCGCCATGGGTTTCACGGGCCCAGTCAGAAACGGCTTTCTCGACAGCCTCGGTGTCAACTACGATGCGCGCGGCTGTGTGACCGTCAACGAAAACTTCATGACCAACCTCGATGGCGTCTTTGCCGGCGGTGACACGAAGCGCGGCGCTTCCCTTATCGTCTGGGCCATCGCCGAAGGGCGCAAGATGGCGGCAGGGATCAATCAGTACCTCCTGGCAGGTAAGACGGCAAAGTCGGGTCGGTAACTCGACACCCATTCCTCAGTTCGCTTCGCGTCACTCCTCATCACGCCACTCGCTGTGCGACAACCTTCCGAACCCTGTTGCCACTAGTCTGCCGGGTTGATCGTTCGCACGCCCTCAGTTCGGGAAGCACGACCCCCTAGCTGTCTGACGCGCTTCCTCGCAATTCGCACAGTGCGCTTCGTGCGAATTCGCTCATTTTTATGACCGACCACACGTAAAATCGCCGGATTCTCGCTGAGTCCTAATGGCATGTGGCTTGCTAAAAGGGAGGTATCGCAAGCGTGAGATGCCAGCCAAGAAGGAGTCACACAATGGTGAAGATGATCAAGAAAGTCGGTGACCGGGAGTTGGCCTGGGTGATGTTGGCGGTTGCAGCGGTTGCTCTCTGGAGCACCTGGGGCTTGAACAACTAAATGCCGAAGAGGGGTTGGCTGTAGCCCTATCGGTTGCGTGCGCAGATGTTTCTCCCGCGCGCTTCGGTACCAGCTCCTCCGTAGTTGCGTCATTCAGGACCTATCCTCCTGCCCGTTCAATCAATTCCTTCAAGACCACCGCCTGATTGTGTGCTGTATCTGCCGCGCCGAAGACTAGCGTGACTGTCTGCTTGCGCGCCAATCTGGCCAGATCTTCAATGGCGCGGTGCTGTTCAGGCTGCTGTAATTCCTTACGATAGCGAACGCAGAACTCTGACCACTTCTGGGGATCATGGTCGAACCACTTACGAAGCTCGGTGCTCGGGCCCAGATCTTTTCGCCACGCATCAAGCCTCAGCAGTTCTTTCTTGCAACCTCGTGGCCACACGCGGTCTACAAGAATCCGGAGGCCATCACTTGGATTCGGTTCGCTGTATGCACGTTTGATCTGAACCATGGTGAGTCCGAATCGATTCCTTGTTTCCGCTGGAAGGACTGACGGAGGTTCGCCTGTCGTATCTCAGGGGGAATTGTACTGCAAGTGTGTTCAGAATGTACCTCACGCGTTGGTAGTTCTCAGGCGAATGGGTTCGGCTGCCGCGGTGAGTTGGACTGTGCCTACGTGGCTGCCAGTATCCCCGCTCGAACGCCTGTATCGCTATGGTGTGTTCCGGCAAGCCAGATGCCAAGGGAAAATTCGTGCTGCTCCATGATCCACGCGGCATGAGCTTTCGTGTACTGCCGGTTCCGAGCGACTTCGCACCAGCTGAACCGTGCGAAATGCAGGGGATCCGTGGCTGGATATCGCCGGGAATCCTGACAGCGTGCGCTGGAGGCTTCTCCACAATGATGCCGACTTCAGGACCACATATTGCAGTGCATGTTTGGAGTGATGAGCACCCATGAGACCCACAATCGTCTGTGGGCTGTTTGATGGAGGTGTGTGATGGGGCCTCAGTCTACATCAGCGAATGAGGACGTGGTCGATAATCAGATTTTAGTCTTGTTGCAGCACCACCGGCGGCTGACGTTTCTCACGCTGGCGGATGCCCTCCCGATTTACACCTGGCAATCCTTGTTTGCGGCCTTGAACCGCCTGCGTCACCGGGAACAGGTCGAGCTGGTGGCACTCCCCGCAGACTACGAACTGCTGTGGCAGCCGAATCGAGATCGTCCGCGTGCATTGTCGGGACGCGCCTAACGGGTGTGACGATGCGAGGAGCACACGAGGGGTTTGCAAGATGGATAGTCCTCGCGGCTATCACGGTGTTGCCCGCCTGTTCGCATGCAGGGAGTGAGCTTGACCTCACGGCCTACGATCGTGCTCAGGACCAGAACAAGATTGCCGCCTTCTACAGCCAGGAGGCGGTGAGGCTTCGCCTCATGGCTCGGGATTTGGATCATCGAGCCCTGGTGTATGAACGGCTCTTCGGCCAGGAGTCGGATTGGGTCTCGGGCACACGCTTGCTGGCTCGGTCCTATGAGGATGCGGCACGGGATCATGAACGCACAGCCGAACAACACCTGTCGTTGATACGTGGAGGGCGAGCCTCCCAGCCGGAACAGCCAACACTCCGCTAACCCGTCAGGTGGGAGTCTGGAGGGTGTCATGCGGCAATGGATGGGGATCCTCTTGATCATAGCGTCGATGGCGGCCTGGCAGGGCTGCGGCAACACGGTGCATCCAGGACAGCGTGGACTTCGCTGGTATCCCTTAACGGAAGGGTTGACTACGGAGACCTTGAAGAGTGGCTTCTATTGGCGTGCCCCGTGGAACGACATTTTTATCTATGACGTTCGTCTGCAGAGTTACACCGAAACAGTGGATGCTCTGAGTTCGGATGATCTGTTGGTTCAGTTGAAGACTGCCATCATCATGCGGCCGATTATCGACGAAGTGTATTTTCTGGCACAGGAAATCGGCCCTGATTTTTATCCCAGAGTCGTGAAGCCGGAGTTGTTGGCGGCCGTGCGCAGCGTGGTGTCGAATTACCCAATGGTCTCGGTGCCGGAGAAAAGTGCGGAGATCGCCAGCAAAGTGCAGGCCGTCGTGGTGGAAAAGCTCAAGGGGCGTCACCTCGAGGTGCACAGTGTGGCGCTGGCCGACATCGAATTGGCCAAGATCGTTCTGGAGGCGGTGGAACGGAAACAGGCCAAGGAGCAGGAAAAGGAACAGAAGGAATTTGAGCTGGTGATTGCGGAGAAAGATGCGGAGATTGCGAGGCGCCGCGCCCGTGGGGAAGGCGATGCAGTCCGGATCAGGTCTGAGGGTGAGGCGGAGGGGACGAAGATTCGCGCAATGGGGCAAGCCAGGGCACAGGAGACGATCACCAAAACACTGACGCCGGAGTATCTGCGATACAAATTGTACGACAGTCCGAACGCCAAAATGGTGTTAGTGCCGGACAACCTGCAGGTGCCGATTCTGCTGAATCCAAACGACGGACGAGGGACAGGTGGCCTTGGGACGACGATGCATGCCGAGGAGCCGCTGACGGGGGTGGGCCGATAGCAGACCATGCCGGCGTGAGCGAAGGAGGAGAACGATGTCGTGCAGTCGATGCCAGGGGCTGATGGTGGCCGAGACGCTCTTCAATCCGAGTGAAGGTGTGACCCACACCTGGGTTCCGGTCATCCGGTGTTTGAATTGCGGCAATCTGGAGGATGCGCTGATCCGGTTGGCGCGGTGCCTTCCGGACCATTTCCGTCGCAGCACGAAGCCTGGTCCTCAGCGACGAGGGGTGTGGGTGTCAGGTATGCGGGAGCAGGGCGGGTGCTGACTCAGGCAGAGGATCCGTCAGCGCATTCCGGCCGCGACCGACCGATGGTATCGACGGAGGAGAGACAACAGGACGAAGGAGGCGCCATGGAAGGGTATGGGAAACGCGTGCTCGTTGCGGATGGTGAGGTGAGTGTGCGTCGGTTGGTCACATTGGTGCTCGAACAGGCCGGGTATATCGTGCATGAGGCAGCAGATGGGTTTGAGGCCTTGGGAGAGATGAAAAAACGACGCTTCGATGTGGTGGTCGCAGACTACCGGATGCCTCGCCTCGACGGGGAACAGTTCCTGATCCTTAGCCGCCTTATGTGGCCGCAGACTCCCACCATTCTTTTGTCTGCGGAATTACACAATGTGCCCAGCAGACTCAGCCTGTATGGACCCTGCACGTTCTTGGCAAAGCCGTTCGATTCGCAGCGCCTCCTGGGCGTGGTGCGGGGGGCGCTGGAGCTGACCTGCGGCTGTCCCGACCAAGATGTCGTTCCGCTCAACAGCGCAGGCGGCAGCGTGTCATTGTCTCCTTCCTAGCGGCCTCGATGTACTGTGGCCAGTGCGGGGAGGTGCCGACTGTATCCAGCGCCGGCGGAGCCTCTGCGCTGCCGCATTATCCCCATGGCGACAAATGTGGTATCGTGGCGGCGATTGTGTCGATGTGGTTCGTCTGCGGTGTCCTGTCGCGGGCGTGACAGATCTTTGGGAGTCAGTATGAAGAAATCATCAGCGTCGAAGAAGAGCGCCCCTCGTCGGACGCCACAAAGAGGGCCTGCGGTGACCGGGCGGAATCAGGGGCCTGGCCCAGCGCAGGATATTCAGGTGCGCATCGCGGCCCGGGCGCATGAGTTGTATGAACAGCGAGGATGTCTGGACGGCTATCACCTGCGTGACTGGTTGGAAGCGGAACGAGAAATTCTCGGGCATCCGGTGGACAAGGATAAGTCCTCCGAACGCATCTAAATCCTCCGGGTTCGACTCCGACGTCCTTCCTGACCGCCGCAAGGTGCGGATGTCGGCCTGCCGGTTATTTCATCGTCTGCTCCAGCTGGTCGACCATTCCTTTGATTGCATCGAATCCGGATTGCCAGAAGGCTTGGGAGTTCATATCGACTCCGACTTCGGCAAGGATCGCTTGCGGAGCCTTCGATCCGCCTGCCGCGAGCAGATCCAAATATTTCGGAACGAACGCACTCCCTTGTTCCTGGTACATGCGATAGAGCGCCAGCACGAGCAAGTTGCCGAAGCTGTAGGCATAACAATAAAAGGGGCTGGCGTAGAGGTGTGGAATCGTCAGCCATTCCCACTGGAACTCCCTCGGGACCCGCAGCGATTTGCCGAATTGCTGCCGTAGTAGCGTCATGTAGGTGGCTGCGAGATCGGTCGTGGTGGCGCCTTGAGCCACCATATCGTGGGCGGTTCTTTCGAAGGCGACGAAATAGGCCTGCCGCATGACCGTGGCGTAGATGTCATCCAATTGATTGACCAGCAGACTCTGCTTCACCGCCCGGCTGCTTTCGGAGGCCATGAGGGCATCGGACAGGATCCGTTCACCGAAGACCGACGCCGTTTCCGCGAGCGGCAGGGTGGAGTGGAAGGTGAACACCGTGTGCTGCTCGGCCATCATGGCGTGGACGGCATGTCCCAACTCGTGGGCCATGGTGGCGATGTCGCGCGCCTCGCCGGTGAAATTCAACATGACATACGGCGTGAGATTGGGGGTGACGCTGTAACAATAGGCTCCGCCCATCTTGCCCGGTTTGGTGCGGGCATCAATGTGACGGTCGGCAAAGACCCGCTGTGCCAGTTCCGCGAGGCGGGGCGAGAACCCGTAGTAAGCATCCAGCACCATCCTCACCGCATCCGCGTACCGGTAGGTCTTTTGTTCAGCCCGGTGCGGTGCATAGATATGGTACCGGTTCATTGTGGGGATCTTGCACAGTTTGGCTTTCAGCCCGAAATATCGCTGGAAGATCGGCGCATTCTTCATGCAGACGGCCAGCAACGCCTCCACGGCAGCATCGGGAATGTCATTGCTGAGGTTTCGTGAGGCCAACGGGGTCTTATAATGCCGCAGTTGGAGATTCTCCGCCTTCCAGTCGTTGACCAGAGCTTTGTAGATTTCCCCGAGCAGGTCCTGCTGGGCCTCGTAGACCCGATACATTTCCCGGTACGCGGCCTCCCGTACCAATGCCTTCGGACTTCGTAAGTACGCCGAGAGGGCTTCGCGGTTCAGCGTCTTTTTCTTGCCTCCGACACGCAGGGTAAAGGTAAACCCGTTCGTGACGACGTCATACAGCTGATGCACCGCGCTCTGTCCGGTAATGTTCTTGATATTGATAATTTTTTCTTCGGGTTCAGACAGCGTATGCGGTTTGAAGCGTCGAATCGTTTCCAGGTGGTAGCGGAAGTCGCCGCTGTTCGCCATGAGCCGCTCGGCGTTCTTGTCGTCCACGCTCTGCCACCACAAATCGAAGAACAGGAGGTGATTCTGGAGGGCCGTGAGCTGTTCTTCCACCTTGGTCTTAAAGGATCGGGCTTGCAGGTGTTTGGTGTCTTCGGAAAACCACAGGTACGCATACGCACTGAGCCGGCCGGACTCCCGGGCGATCTGTTCCGAGAGAGTCAAGAGATTGAGAAACGTCTGCTCCGGTATCGTGGCCGCGAGTTCGGTGCGAGCCGACTCGAATCGCGTGACTTTCGCGCTCAGGTCTTTCAGGTAGCGGTCGAACTGTTTCACCGGGTCGGAGACGAGGTCGGCGAGTTCCCAATGGTCGGCAAACTCACGGGAGGTGGTCGCACGACGTGTGATGCGGGAGGGGGCGGTCTTACGCGAAACGGCCATGGTCGAGGCTCCTACAAAGTGAGTGATGCATGGAATCATACCATCCCCGCCGGGTTCGGGCGTGTAGATTCTTTGAGGACTGACCGGTTCGGTCGCGATGCCCCGTTGACAGCCGTGGCTCGGGTGTTACAATCCGCCCCATGGTGGGGACATGACCGAACAAGAAATCAGTCGTGCGATTCAATATGTCACCGCGACGACGTCTTATGGGCGGGACACGGTGGGCGAAATTCTGCGGACCGGCCTGTCGGAGTTGTCGCTTCTCTCCGCGCAATCGAGTCGGCGCTTCGAGCGTGAGGATTTGCTGGGATACCTGTGTCAGTGGACCATGAAACGCACGGGCCACCCGGAGCCATTGGTGCGCGAAGTATTAGATGGCGCGGGACGCTGGCTGGATGAGGTGGCGACGACCTTGGCCGAGCAGGGGCAGGCGGAGGCATCAACCGGGGACGACGACGAAGCCGGAACGGCATCGGCCTAAGTGTCGCGTGGACGACGTCCGTCGTTCGTGAAGCGTCTCACGTGAAGCGTAAGAACGGACGGGCCAGTCTGCGGCATGGGTGGGATGCAATAAGTGGTCACGCAGGGAGTGACGTCTTCAACGCTTCGAGATTCTTGGTGACCATCGCATCGCCGTTTTTGGTGGAGACCTCGATGCCTTGGTCCGATACCTGACGGCATTCATCGATCCGGTTCAGCTTCAGCAGCGACTGTGCCAGGGCATAATACGCGGCGGAGTAGGTCGGTTTGACTGTGACACATTGCCGTAGGGCCTTCGCAGCTTCCTCGAAGTTGGCATCTTCCATGTAGGCTTTTCCCAGCCCGAACCAGGCGACATCGTCGTCCGGCTCCATCGCCAGGACCCGTTTCAGCGGT
This sequence comes from Nitrospira defluvii, assembly GCF_905220995.1. Taxonomy (NCBI): domain Bacteria; kingdom Pseudomonadati; phylum Nitrospirota; class Nitrospiria; order Nitrospirales; family Nitrospiraceae; genus Nitrospira; species Nitrospira defluvii. The sequence goes on along the minus strand of NZ_CAJNBJ010000016.1, from coordinate 79,757 downwards.
TCAATTCTTGGATTCGGCATCGGTTCCTCCCTAGAGGCGACGATAGCAGCGTTCTCTGCGCGTTGTCTACGCTCTTCGCTGCATGATAGTCTGAGCTCGGGCTTCGTATCTCGCGACCAGCAAGAAGATTGAGCTGATCGTGACCTCCAGGTACAAGGCACGCGTCACGTTTCACCATTCACGAGCGTTTTCTGACATGGGAAGAACCGGTCTCGTTTACGATCCTCGTTATCTCGAACATGACATGGGCTCGGGCCATCCGGAGTCGCCCAACCGGCTTCGTGCGATCATGCAGCGGTTGGAACAGAGCGGGTTGGCCGCCAAGCTGACCAGAATCGAACCGCGGAAAGCCGAAGATGAGTGGGTGACGCTGGTGCATACTCCCGGTTATGTCGCCCGTCTGAAGCAGGAGGCTCCGACCAGCGGACGGGTGTCCCTAGACGCGGATACCTCGATGTCCCCAGGGTCTCTGACGGCTGCGTACCTGGCCGCAGGCGGGGTCTTGGCCGGGGTGGATGCCATAATGGCCGACGAGGTGCAGCATGTCTTTTGCGCCGTGCGACCGCCGGGGCACCATGCCGAAGCCGGGCGAGCCATGGGCTTCTGCCTTTTCAATAACGTCGCCATCGCGGCCAAGTATGCGCAGAAACGCCACGGTCTGGAGCGGATCCTGATCGTTGATTGGGATGTGCATCACGGCAACGGGACTCAACATAGCTTTGAACGTGATCCGTCGGTGTTGTTTTTCAGTACGCACCAGTATCCGCATTACCCCGGAACCGGTCGCGTGACGGAATCCGGCATCGAGGGTGGAGAGGGCTTCACGATCAACGTGCCGATGGAAGCGGGTGAGGGTGACGATGACTATCGGGCGGTGTTTCAGAAAGTCCTCGTCCCCGCCGCCGATGCCTTCAAACCGGAATTCGTTATTGTGTCCGCCGGGTTCGACGCCCATCGGGACGATCCACTGGCGAGCATGGGCTTGACGGAGGAAGGGTATGCGGAGCTGACGGCCATCGTGGCCGGCATCGCCAAGCAGCACTGTCGGGGGCGGTTGCTGTCCTCGTTGGAAGGAGGATACAACCTCACGGCGCTGGCTGCTTCGGTGGAGCGGCATGTGCAGGCGTTGGTGGAGTCATGACACGCTGGCTCAAATGGGGGCTGGGGGTGGCCGTGTTTGCCGGGGCCGTCTATCTCTACTACACGGAGGTGAAGCCGGTGGTGATTTTCGGGCTTCGTCCCGAATATGCGCATGCGATACCATTCCAGAAGATTCCGGAGGGTTTGACCAGCTTAAAGGCCGAGTCGTGCGGGCAATGTCACCGCGAGATTTATGAGGAGTGGAAAACTAGTATCCATGCCCATGCGTATGAGGATCCCTTTTTCCAAGCCTACTGGAAGAAAGATAAGCACATTTGGATATGTTTGAATTGCCATACTCCGCTGGAGAATCAGCAACCGACATTGGTGAAGGAAATTCCACGTGGACGTGTGGAGAAGGCGGCGCAGGAGCCGAATCCCCACTTTGATGCCGCGTTGCAAAAGGAGTCGATCACCTGTGCGGCCTGTCATGTGCGGGACGGGGTGATTCTGGGGCCGTTTGACGATTCGGCCGCGCCACATCCGACGAAATTCGATCCGAGTTTCCGCAACGCGCAATTCTGTTCGCGCTGCCACAATGTCGTGTCGGGGCCGGCGCAGTTTTACAATGTGGGGCCCTGCGGCACGTACGCAGAATACGAAGGCAAATATTTCATGCAGGAGCGGGGCTTCATCTGCCAGAGTTGTCACATGCCGGAAGTCGACCGTCCGGTGGCTGAGAACGGGCCGATCAGGCGGGGTCGCCGGCATCTCTGGCGTGGCGGGCATGATCCCGACATGGTCAAGCGGGCCGTGGCGATTCAGGTGAAGGTCGATCCCCCTGCGCCGAAACCGGGCCAGCAGCTGACCGTCGCGTTAACCCTCACGAATGCCGGCGCCGGCCATAAAATTCCCACTGGTGATCCCGATCGCCACTTTACAGTCGAATTCGCAGTCAAGGATGGGCAGCAGGTCCTGGCTGAGAAACGTCATACCATGGGACGCTGGATTATGTGGCAACCGGCCATCGTGGAGTTGTACGATAACCGACTGCTCCCGTTGGCCAGCCGGGAGTATGCGTTCGCGTACCGAATGCCGGAGGCCTCGAAGGGGTTGACGTTGCAGGCCCGTGTTCGATACCACATTTTGACCGATGGGCAGCACGAGATGCTGAAAACCAAGTATGGCCTGATGGCGGACGATCCCTATGCCTTCACCGTGTATGAGCGGGAAGTGCCGCTGAACGGCGCGCTCGCGTCGGCCCTTGCCGATCCGTTGCCCGAACCGCCGGCCATGGCCTGTATGAGTCCATCAAACGCACCACAAGGGTAAGTATCCACCGACCGAGATCGAGGAACCCATGCAACACCCACTACTCATCAATTGTGAAACGCTTCAGACACGGTTAGGCCAGCCCGGCCTCGTCATCCTTGATGTGCGGGGACGTTCGACCTACGAATTCGGAGGCCATATCCCAGGCGCCGTGCATTCCACGTGGCATGACTATAGCGATCCTGACGCGGTTGCGAAGGGACTGTTGGATCCGAACCTGAAACGCATCGAGGCGAGGTTGCAGGCGCTGGGTATCAGTCAGGACAGCGAGGTCGTGATTTACTCGAATCCGTTCGATAACTGGGGCGACGAAGGCCGTATGTTCTGGATGCTGGAGTACTTAGGGCACAAGAACCTCAAGGTGCTGGACGGCGGGTGGGTGAAATGGATTGAGGAGCGCCGCCCGTTTGAGCATGGAGCGGTCCGTCCCAAGCCGGGCAACTTTACCGTGTCGCCAGTTGACTCGGCCATCATTCTGAAGGATGAACTCAAGGCGATCGTGCGCAAGCCGCATCCGACAACGACCATTGTGGATGCCCGGAGCCTGGAGGAATACTTGGGGAAGGAAGTGTCGGGCATTCCGCGCCCCGGTCATATTCCCGGTGCCGTCCATGTGGCCTGGAGCGGATTCCTCAATCCGGATGCGACCGTGAAGGATCTGGCGGCAATTCATGCGCAATTGGATCTGAAAGGCCTGAATCCGGAGCATGAAACCGTCTGTTACTGCACGGGCGGGGTGCGCTCGGGCTGGCTCTACTTCGTGTTGCGTCTAGCGGGGTATGGGCGTCTGCGCAACTATCCCGGTTCCTGGTGGGAATGGAGTCGGGATTTTGCGTGTCCCGTGGAGAAGGATCTCCTTGCATTGCAGAAACTGCTCGGCTTGTCGGAGTCGCAGGTGCCGACCGGCATGCGTCCATCTTGACAGGATATCAAGCCCTCTTTATGCTGAAAAAGTGCCATGTTGGTCTCATGCAGTGCACATACTTACAGAGGAGGCGTTTCATGCAAACTGCGAAGTGGCGGGGAGTCGTGGTGGCCGGGATCATGATGGCGCTGGTCAGCGCGCCGATGGTGTCCAGCGTGGCCTTCGCGGCAGGAAATAAGCATCAGGCCGAAGCCGTCGAGCACGCCAAGGAAGCGGTGGCGCACGGAAAGCAGGGGCATGCGGATGCACTGGTGAAACATGCGGAAGCGGCGTTGAAGCATGCCGAAGGCGCGATGGCCGAAACCAAAAATCCTCATGTCGGCGAAGCCATCAAGGGCCTGAAAGATGGGATCGAGCACGGCAAGGCCGGGCATGCGGATGTGGCGACCAAAGCGGTCGAGAACGCGCTGCCCCATTTGTCGGAAGGTATGTAAGCGGTTCTTGCGCGTCCCACACGGGTGCGATAAAACGGGCAGGGGCATCCCTGCCCGTTTTTGTTTGTGCGGAAAGGCGAGCTCATGCGGATTGGCTATCTTCAATTTGATCCGACGTTCGGCGAAGTCGCGCGCAATCTCGATCGGGTGACGGCGCATCTTGAGCAGGTCGAGGCCGACTTGATCGTCTTGCCGGAACTGTTCGCCACCGGATACCAGTTTGTCTCACAGGCAGAGGTGATGGACCTGGCCGAGCCGGTGCCTGACGGACAGACAACGATCAGGCTGGCGGAGATTGCCGCCCGTCGCGGGATGACGATTGTCGCCGGATTGGCGGAGCGGGCCGGCACGCGTTGCTTCAATTCGGCGGTGGTGGTCGGGCCGAAGGGATTCCTCGGCTGCTATCGGAAGACGCACCTCTTTTTTGAGGAAACGCTGTTCTTCACTCCCGGCGATAGCGGGTTTCGCGTGTGGGACATCGGTCCGGCAAAAATCGGCGTCATGATCTGTTTCGATTGGTATTATCCGGAGTCGGCGCGCACGCTCGCATTACAAGGCGCGGAGATCATCGCGCATCCGTCGAATCTGGTCTTGCCCAATTGCCCGGATTCCATGGTGACCCGCTGTTTGGAGAATCGTGTGTTCAGCGTGACGGCGAACCGCGTCGGCCGCGAGGCGCGAGGCGGGAAGGATCCATTGACGTTTATCGGGCTGAGCGAGGTCGTCAGTCCGCGCGGTCGGATCCTGCATCGGGCTCCGCGGGAGGGTGAAGAATTGGCCTTCGTCGACATCGATCCGGCGGAGGCTCGGAGCAAGGCATTGAATGCTTATAACGATCTCTTGCGTGACCGCCGGCCCTCTCTGTACGGCGCATGATGGCATGTCTTCTCTGTTTCATGAGGTAACTTGCGTCGCTCGAACCCTCACGGTAGGATGACTCATGACCACTCCACTCGGTAAAGGCATTTTGCTCGTCGCCGCGCCGGCATTGAATGATCCGAATTTCAGGCAGGCGGTGGTGCTGCTCTGTGAGCATGGGCCGGAAGGAGCGTTGGGCGTGATCGTCAATCGGCCGACCGCCATGTCCATCTCCGAAGCGTTGCCTCAAGTCCCGATTCTCGAAGGACAACCGCATGTGCTGTATTCCGGCGGGCCGGTGCAAACCAACCAGGTGATGATGCTCTATCGTATCAACGACACGCCTGAAAATTCACACCAGGTCTTCGATGGCGTCTGCCTCGGCGGCGATTTGGAGATCATGGAACGGATTCTGATGGAGCAGCCGGGCAAGGAATCGTTCCGGGCCTACCTTGGGTATTCAGGATGGGGACCGGGCCAACTGGAGACGGAAATGCAGAATGGTTCGTGGATCACCTTGCCTGCGGATCCCTCACTGGTCTTCGACAAAGACCCCACCCGTATTTGGCCGGAGATCTTCGTGACCCTCGACGAGGCGTCTCGGCACTATGCTGATATGCCGTTCGATCCCTCCTCCAACTGAGACGCAGGAGCTCATAGCGAATCGCTGATAGCCTATGGTTGGCCCTCGCAAGAGGGGGCCGACATTCAGGCCTCGCCAAGAGCCATCAACCATTGGCTCTTCGGCCTCCATTCGCGTCCGCCAGCACCTTTGCCAAGAATCTTCCGGTATGCGACAGAGGCACTTTCGCCACCTGTTCCGGCCGTCCTTCCGCGACGATCTGCCCACCCGCCGCGCCACCTTCCGGACCGAGGTCGATGACCCAATCCGCGGTTTTGATCACATCCAGATTGTGTTCCACCACCACCAGCGTGTTTCCCGCATCCACCAGTTTGTGGAGCACGGCCAGCAACTTCTTAATGTCGTCGAGATGCAGGCCCGTCGTCGGTTCATCCAGAATGTAGAGCTGGTTGTGCGCCGATGGATCTTTGAGTTCAGCGGCGATTTTCAGCCGTTGTGCTTCCCCCCCGGAGAGCGTATTCGCCGCCTGGCCAAGCCGGAGATAGCCCAGTCCGATCGATGAGAGCAGGTAGAGTTTCTCGGTCAGCTTAGGCGAACCCGAGAAGAAGGCTTGCGCATCGGTGACCGTGAGGTTCAGCACATCGTGGATGGTCTTGCCGCGATACGTAATGGCAAGCACCTCCGACTTGAAGCGCCGACCGTTGCACTCCTCGCAGGTCGCGTAGATATCCTCGAAGAAATACATCTCCAGCTTTTCGTACCCGTTCCCCTCACAACGTTCGCATCGGCCCCCAGCCGTGTTGAAGGAAAAGTGCCCTGGGGTGAGGCCCTGTCGCAGGGCAGCCCGTTCGGCGGCGAACAGCTGGCGAATCTCGTCGAAGGCCTTGAGGTAGGTGATGGGATTCGAGCGGGGAGTGCGGCCGATCGGTTGCTGGTCGATGAGGCGGACGCCTTTCAGATGCTCCAGACCCTTGATCGCTTGGAATGTTCCCATGGGAAGCGACTCGATGCGGAAGGCCCTGGCGGCGGCGCGATACAGCGTTTCCTCGATGAGCGTACTTTTGCCGGATCCGGAAACGCCGGTGACACAGACCAGCATGTGCAGGGGAATTCTGAGCAGCAGGTTCTTCAGATTGTGCTCGGCGGCACCGGCAATGCTGAGCACCTTGCCGTTGCCGGACCGGCGTGTCTTCGGGAGCGGGATGCGCTCGTCGCCTCGCAGGTAGCGGGCGGTGAGGGCGGTCGGGTCGGCGAGAAACTGTTCGCGTGGCGCCGCACAGACAACCTGTCCTCCCTGCTCGCCTGAGGCGGGCCCCATTTCCACAATATGGTCGGCGGCCTGAATCATCAGTGGATCGTGTTCCACGACCACGACGGTATTCCCCTCGTTGGCCAGATCGCGAAGGATGCCGGCCAGGGTGTCGGTGTCGCGTGCATGGAGCCCGATCGTAGGTTCGTCAAGCACATAGAGCGTCCCGACGAGACGCGACCCCAGTTGATTCGCCAAGGCGATCCGCTGCGCTTCCCCGCCGGAGAGGGTTTTGGTTTGCCGGGAGAGCGTCAGGTAGCCGAGCCCCACACGCAGCATGAAGTTGAGTTTGGCCCGGAGTTGGCGGAGGATGTCCTTGGCCACTTCCGCATCGAACGCCGGCAGAGCCAGGCGGGCAAACCAGGCCGCCGCGGCATCGATGGTGAGGTCGTTGAGCTGGATGAAGTCATGACCGGCCACCTTCACGAACCGCGCGGCCGGTTTCAGGCGGCTGCCCTCGCACATGGGGCAGGTGGCGGGGCTGCGATAGCGGCTGAGCAGCACGCGCACGTGGAGCTTGTAGCGCTTGGTTTCCAGATAGTCGAAATATTGCCGGACGCCTTCCACCTGGTCGCTGCCCTCCCAAATCAGCTGCTGCACGTCGCTGGGCAGTTCCTGAAACGGCGCGGTCAAATCGACATTCAGCTTTTTCATGGCGAGCAACAGCTGCTTCTGCCACCAGTCCGATCCCGGCTTGCTCCAGGGCTCGATGGCGCCGTCGGCCAACGACTTGCTGCGATCGGGGATGACGAGGTCCCGGTCATAACGAAGGATGTTCCCGAAGCCTTTGCATTCGGGGCAGGCGCCGAGGGGATGGTTGAACGAGAACAGCAGGGGGCGCAACGGCTCAAACATGCGTCCGCACCCCTGGCAGCGAAAATGGGTGCTGTAGGTCCGGAGTCCCTGACCGATGACCAGGATCTCACAGATCCCTTCCGCTTCCTGAAACGCAACCTCGATGGCCTCGATCAGGCGATGGCGATTGTCGGGACGGAGCACCAGGCGGTCCACGATAACCTGAATGCCGGACGGGCGAGTGTCAGGCAGGGTTGACTGGTCATGGAGATCCACGGTCTCGTCGCCGCACCGCAATCGCGTAAAGCCGCGTTTCATGAGCGCGTCCATCAATGACCGGTCATGGCCGGGCCCCAAGTCTTTCACGGGGAACAGGATCATCGCCCGGGCTTCGGGGAATTGCGCGAGGACTTCTTCGGCCAGGGAGCCGGGATGATAACCACGGGCTTCCTGCCGGCAGTCGGGACAGACAGGTTTCCCGATTTTGGCGAAGAGGAGCCGCAGCAGATCGGCGACCTCGGTGGCCGTGCCGACGGTGGAGCGGGCGGTGCGGATAGGATTCTTCTGCTCGATGGCAATCGCCGGGCGAATGTTGAGCAAGCGGTCGACGTCGGGGCGGTTCACCTTGTCGAGAAACATGCGCGCATAGGTCGAGAGCGATTCCACATATCGCCACTGTCCTTCGGCGAAGAGCGTGTCGAAAGCCAGCGAAGATTTTCCCGATCCCGAAAGCCCGGTGATCGCGGTGACTTTGTTGTGCGGGATGCGGAGCGAGATGTTTTTGAGATTGTTCTGACGTGCCCCTTCAATGATCAGTTCGTCGGTTGATCGAGTCGGGGGAATACGGGGTGCCACGCTGAAGCGCTCCTCTCGAAGAATGACCGACCATGGTAGCAAGTGCGTGGGGCGACCGCAACGATGGGCGTTCGCGGAGGAGGAGCGCCTGTGATCCTGTGCACCGGATTCGTATAATGACGCTCCCGAAAAGGAGGCGGCATGGTCGATCGTGATGCGTATCTTGCGCGAATTGGATATGAGGGGGCGCTGACTCCGTCCATCGAGACCCTACGGGGCCTGCACCGGGCCCATGTGATGACCGTGCCGTTCGAAAATCTGGATATTCATCTCGGGCGGGCAATCTCGCTGGACCCTGCCGACCTGTTTCGGAAGATCGTCCTTGATCGACGCGGCGGATACTGTTTTGAGCTCAACGGACTGTTTGCCTTGCTCCTGGAGGATGTGGGGTTTGCCGTCACGAGACTGGCTGCCCGCGTGTCGTCCGGGGCAGAAGGCGTGCGGCCGAGAAGCCATCAATTGTTGATGGTCACAGTGGGAAAGGCCGCGTGGATCGTGGACGTTGGCTTCGGAGGTCATGGATTACTTGAACCTTTGAAGATGGTGCTCGGAGAGGAGGGGCGGCAGGGGCATGAGTGCTTTAGGCTGGTGGCCGGCGAACGAGATGAGTATCTCCTGCAAGGCGAGCGTGAGGGGGCCTGGGTAGATCTCTATTCCTTTGGGCTCGATGCCTGCCTCCCGGTGGACTACACCTTCGCCAGCTATTACCACTCACATTCACCGGATTCCCTGTTTATGCAGAAACGCATCTGCACCATGCCGACGCCGGAGGGAAGAAAGACGTTGACGGATATGGTGCTGAAGGTGCGAGGAGGAGGTGACACGCAGGAACGTCAGATAAGCGATGAAGAGTACAAGCAGCTGCTGCAGCAGCATTTCGGATTGATCATTAACGATCGCTTGAAGTTTTGAGATGGTGGCTTTCTACCGACCATACGGGGAGCCTTGGAGTGGGCCACTGTAGTCGCACCTCGTTTCGTACACACCCTCCGACCTCGTTTGGTAGGTTGAGCAACGGCGGCCGTTCTCATCCGAGGAATGTCCGATCGGCGTCCTCATCGGCTGAGAGAAGAGGATACAGCCACTTACCGAGCCGAACAGCACCGTCAGCATGACGGCGCTGATCATGACCTTGCGGCTGCGTGCAGTTGCCGGTCCGTCCTGTCTTGATTTCATTCGACGATTATTCAGGAATCCACGGCATCGAGGCAAGCTTCCCCAGACGTGCGCGAGGCGCAGCTGTGCGTCTGACTCCAGTAATTGTGTGTAGCTCAAGGAAACGTCGGGGAATGGGAGCCAGGGCCCGCACTGCAGGTCATGACGCAACCGTGACGTCATGCATCGAGGCGGAGAAATGATGGCAGGAGTGGATTTCCCCCGCATTTGTGTTGGATTAGCGGGACCCATGGAACTACACTGGCCGCGAATCGTATGCAGCCTAACAATGGCGTCAACTCGGACCTCCCAAAGCCGCGCTGTCTCGCTCTGCAGATTGGGACGGCCGATTACGCGAAGCGTTGGACACCCTAATCTCGCAGAGGAGCAACCGTATGTCGCAATACTGGATAGTTGGTGCAATGTGGGACGGTCATGATGACCAGTCCGAAATTTTCATCCGTCGGGGGTATTGGTTTCTGGGTTGGTCAGATAAAGACCAACCCGCCCAAGCTACTCTCCGCGACCAGATTCAACCTGGTGATCGCATCGCTATCAAACGCATGTTGGGTCAAGGCTCTTCGAATATAGAGATTCGCGCGCTTGGAACAGTGAACGAAATTGACCTCGGGGACAAGCGCGTTTACATCCACTGGGCCGTTTCAGGGCTACAGCGTCAAGTTCCCTCGAAATGTTGTTTCGCCTCAATTCACGGTCCATTCCCGGCTGGCGATGACTGGACACGCTTGGTGTTTCAACTTTAACCACGCCGCCCAACACCGTGCTCCATAAAACCGGCCAAAGGTGCACTTTGGTCCGTAGGCTGAGCTTCGACGTGGGTCAGCGCTTTAACAGCACGATTTCTTAGGCATGAATCCGGGACGCGAACTTGAGCAAGAAATTACGAGGGGCCTGACGGAGCTGCGGGCTCTTCTAGCGACCTGTTCTACCTGCTCTGTAGTAGGATGGTGCTTCTCTTACTACATGCATACTGCTCATAGTGCTGATTCCGCGGCTCGCCTTTCGTCTCCTGCCAAGCAGATTCCTTTTCTCCTAGCGGTTCTGCTCTCCGGACAGGAGCCAGAAAGCCCCATTGACTTTAGCAAGGAGCAATGGGAAAAGGCCAAGTCCATTCTTGACAGACTGTTTTCCTCCTACATGTACCTGTACATGCCCCCCAAGGAGGAACTTGGAACGCTAGCCCCAGAGTGGCATCGAGTGCGAGAAGTGTCGATGCTGGCTTTTCTTCACTATTTCAACACGGGTTTTTTAGCGTCCATCCATCAACTTGTTGAGCGCATAAGAATCTACTTGACGCCGTTCGACCTCGAACTCTCAGCGGCCCTGGGTATCAGTGCTAGTCAAGCACTCGCTATCTGTGAGTGGATAGCCGATCAACTTCAAAAGGCGCTCGACGATCTTCAATCATCGGTGCACGCAGAGCACGAGGAACGAATTAAACTTCTCGACAAGGCGGAGAAGCAGGGGTGGTCGCTCGATGATTTGACGGAGGCGGCCCGCGATCCATCCTATCTCGGAAAGGCAGAGAAGCTGCTTTCAGAGATAAAGGGCCTGGGACTTCTATCACTTCTTGACCTAGAGGCTGCCTTTCCAGGAATAGCGGGTACTTTCTGGGGCCAATTTTCGGTAGCACGCGGAGAGGCCCCCGAGATTCGTTACCCCACAGAGCAAAGCATCTATGAAGTACGACCATTGATTAGAATTAGCGACACAGAGGCTTTCTGCCCATTAGTTAACGCGTTGTTTACAGCCCTGCTTCTTGTGGGGGAGCGAACTCTCCTGCAGAGTCCGGCTCGCGACAAGTTCCTTCGCTCGCGGGACAAAGCGCTGGAAGATGAGTCTCTCACAAAGATAAGAGCCTTTCTGAGTCCGGGGGCGTCTATCTGGTCCGAGGTATATGAGACGCCAGACTGCCAATACGAGCATGACATTGTCGCGGTCGACGACGGCTTGTACCTCCTCATTGAGGCGAAAGCCGCACCGCCCCTCGAACCCTTCCGGGATCCGGATAAAGCGTTCGTCCGCCTTCGAGACGCGTTCAGAGCCGACACGGGAATTCAGAAGGCTTATGAACAAGGTAATCGTATCGTTCGGAGACTGAAGAACGGTGATGTCGTGCCGATCTACGACGCGCGGGGACGCGAGCTTGGGCATCTGACGCCGGACCAGTCAAAGCTCCCTATTGGGGTCTGTGTGACTCGGGACAACTTCGGGGCGCTTGCTACAAACCTGGCTCTTCTGCTCGAGAAGGATAGGGGTGACTCTTACCCCTGGGTAGTCAACATTATCGATCTCGGTAACCTTGCGGAAGCTTGGTCTTACTTCGGTTGGGGGCCAGCGGAGCTTAGGAAATATTTAGAGCAACGCATCCTGCTTCACGGAAAGGCATTTTCAGATGATGAGCTCGATTTTGTCGGGTATTTTATGAGGCATGGCAGCTTGGATTCTGCCATCAAGGCTCGCGCTGATCTGCTGCAGCTCAATCCTGAGTATTCAAGCGTCTTTGACGACCTCCACAGGCATTTGCACGCGGGAGGTCCACCAGTGAGGCTTAAGCAGACGGAGCCCGTGCTGATCGACCTCAAGCGCTCGCTCATCTCAGATGAAACCGTTTATGTTGACGTCGGAGGACGTGCTCTTGCCAGCAAGAAAATCGGTCGGAACGAGCCATGTCTATGCGGATCGGGGAAGAAGTACAAGCGATGCTGTGGAGCAGGTCACTAGAAAACCTATGCGCCGCCCAACCAGTATTGCTGCGAACGTGCAACAGTGACGGTTCGTTCGCTGTCGCACATTCCTAAACCGTAACGTTAGGTGCCTCAATTTTGGCAAGAGTCATCGCGGGAACCTGCCGACTTGCAGGTATTGGCAAATTATTGAGAGTTGAATGCCAAAAGGTGCTCAAGTCTGGTTGTGCAGGTTGTAAGCAAAATTAGTTGTGTCAGCGAAGACCTCCTAGGATGGAAATTTCTGACAGGGCCAAGAAAATTCAGTCTGTGACCTACTCCGTCACACCTCTTTAGTCCTCTCTCCTCGTTCATCCACCATGAAGGAGGGGAACCATCTTCACCAGACGTACTTTGTTCAAACTTTTAGCGGTGGTTGGCGTTGACTCGCTTTGGCCAACTCAGGGGCGGGCTCAAACGCGCCACCCAACCACCTCAGGCTCATATTCCTCAGTTCTGGTTCCTCAGACTTCTTCGGACATTCTGGGCACAATTAGGGACTCGCCTTCGATTGTGCCCGCCGTCGAACAGTGGGTCATGGCGATGAATCAGATGTGAGGGTGCTGATACCGATTTGGGATGCGGATGGGAGTTGTCGCGGGTTCTATGAACAAGTCACGTGCGAGAACGCTGAGGTCATGTGGACACCCTATCCCTTGCCGTACGGGTTCGCACTGCTTTCGCCCCATCGCGCTGATCGGTTGGTCCTATCTGCGGAGACCGGGAGAACGTCATCTGCAGCGGTGATCTTGGCTGAACGGCCTTGGGATGTCGTGCTGCTGGCAGAAGCCGGAATCGAAGAGGCCGTGTATGTGGCACCACTTGACCCGGCAGAATACCGTAGGTGCCTCAACCTGTATTTGCAGCGAGTGCAATCTGCAATCTGGCCCATCCGGCAAGACGACATCACCGTAGAGTTTTTTCGCTATCTGATTGAAGAGTGTAGCCAGTCCGTCGGGCAGCTACACTTCGCGATCTTGCCTCCTGGGCTGAGGTTGCCTGAGGTGATCAGGCGGGAAGGTCTCGACTCCCTGCGCGCCCGGCTCGCCGGAGCGAAACCATTGAGGGAATTGCTCGGGGCCTAACCAGCAGGCGTCTACGCACAGGCCTTGACGATGGCCGAGGAGAACCGGCGAAAGTCGTCGAGGTGTGTGGTGATAATGGTGTTGAGGATATCCAGGTTCAGGCGGGCGTATTCGTGGACGGCCACATTCCGGAAGCCGACCATTCGCTGCAGCCGGCTCGCTAACTCAGCCGGGAGCAGCCCCGCTTTCTCTAGTAATGCAAATGCCTCTCTGCTTTCCTGCGGAAGACCCAACCCCTTCCCTCTGACGACATACATCGCGAGGTCAATGGCAGTTTCGCATGCGCGCTGCAGATTGAGCACAATGGCATCCTGCTTGGTTTGATTCCCTGACAGATTCTGTGGATCTCCGCCGTACTTTTCGGTGATCCGGCGCAGGCATCGTTCGATGCTTGCGGCTTTGTTCAAGATCACATCATCAGCCATAGATCAGCCCGCGCTCTTTGATGTCCCTGAGGATGTCCCGGCGTTCCTCGTTTAGCCGTGCATAGTCTGAGTAGGCGTACATTTCAAATTCTGCCCGTGCCGGCTCGTCTTTGCTGTCGAGGCATTGGCCTGTGGCGATGACTTGGGCGCGCATGACTGTGGAGGCTGCCCGAAGATCCAGAAGATCCACATCGCGATGGAGTTGAATGGCGAGATCCTGCGCGATCTGGAAGAGTGTCTCTGCCGAGATCGGGGCACGCGCGAGGACGGCCAGGTCGATATCGCTCGACCGGCTGGCGTCACCACGAGCCTGTGAGCCGAATTGGTAAATGGCGATGAGTTCCGGGATGCGCTTGGCCAGAAACTCTGTCATTGCGGCGGGAGTCATGATGGTTCGCCTGCACTAATATGCGCCAAGCTGGGTTTCACCGGCTGGAGGCGAGTATACGTGACGAGTCTCAAAATGTCGAAGCAGTCGCACTGTGCCGCCCTTGACGATTACCGTGCCAGGAATCTTACGAGGGTGACGCAGGCCATGGAGAGGACGAGCGCGCCTGCCATCGAGAACCAGAACCCGATGCGGTCCACGCCGTAGATCATGCAGCCCACATAGACCCGCCAGGGGGCACGAACCAGAGCAGCTTCTTGGCGTAGGTGACGAGATGCTCATTGCCGCCGTTGAGGTAAATCAGGATAAACGTCGCGCCGGTCATCGCGGGGAAGTTGCCGGCGAAGGCGGCGAGATAACCCGGGTCTGAGTCTATGACTACTGTGGCTGGAGGCGGATCTGCACCAGATCTTGGGTCACTACGACGAAACTCTTCGGGATTTTGTCGGCATGTGCGTCCACGACCTGTCCCACGAGCGTCGCCTTTGTGGCAGCAGCCAAGCCATGTAGCCGAAGGAGGAGCACGCCATGAGAAGCATGTCCCTGCCGAAAGACGAGCTCACCAAAATCTTTGTCTGCGGTCACGAGAATCGCTTCGCGTTCTTGTGCGATTTGCAGGATCCGCTCATCCGTCAGGCCTGGGACCATCTCCGCAACAGCCCACACGCTGTGTTTGTTGTGACGGAGCTGCGCAATGACGGCGCTGTCGATTCCTTCGTCAATGACGAAATTCACGAGGCGAGCGGCGTGCGATACACCACGTCTGCCCTGAGGGCTTCGGCGGCGAAGGCGAGGGCAGCGTAGACGGCTTCGCGAGTCAGGCGAGGATGCGCGGCGAGGAGTTGGTCGATTGTTTCGCCGGCTGCGAGTTTTTCAATGATGAGTTCAACAGTAATCCGCGTTCCGGCCACAATGGGCTTCCCCATCATGATGCTCGGATCTGAGATGATCTGTGGTGTGGTGCTCATTGAAATGCCTCGTTTTGCCAGCGTATGAAATGGGCCGTGAAGGTGCAACCGGATCGGGGAAGTGTCGTGGCGGCGAGATTTGGGGACGGCTCTTGCGTTATGTAGCATCGGCCTCCTGAGGAGTGAGGACTCGATTGAATGGCTTGGATGCCGATCGGCAGGCGGCAAAGGTTGTCCCGAGAAGATACTCTTTTCACCATCGCGAACTACGGAGCGTTAAGGGGCCCGCCATAGTCGCACCTCGTCTCGTACACACCCTCCGACCGAGTTTGATAGGTCGAACAACGTCGGCCGTTCTCATCCGAAGAATGTCCGATCGGCGTCCTCATCGGCGTAAACAAGAGAGAGCATCCAGTCACCGAGCCGAACAGGACGAATAGCATGACGTAACGGATCATTGCGATAGGTCTGCGAGTATCTGCCGGTCCGGACTGTCTTGATTTCATTCGTCGATTATTCAAGAATCTCGCGCAGTGAATCAAGCTTGCCCACTGTTGTGCGCGACGTGCCGATATGCGCGGTCTGAAGCCATTCCTGCGGCACAGGGAGAAGCCGGATGGATCGGCACCAAGGTCCGAAGCTGAAGGTCATGACGCCGCTGCGGCAGTTCTGCTAGTTGCGCCCGCCTTTTTCCAGCCGCACTGATTGCACCGACCAGTCGAGCTGCTTCAACGGGGCATTGCGACCATCGACGGCTTCAAGATGGATCGTGATGGCCTGTTGTGAGGCCAGGCGATCGGCCAACGAGTGGAGCGGGCGCGTCACGTCGATCAGCAGGGTCGGCAGGCGTCGTGGAGCCGATTCCACTGATCGGTCCCCCACGATGCCCGTCGAGCCCAGCATAACCGGCTCAGCTCCTTCGATGATTGCGGCCGCCCGCAGCTTGAACGGTTGTCCCCCGGCCACCGTCATGCGCTCCAACACCAAACGGACATGTGGGGCCTGTTGCCACCCGGTCGGTAAGTCGACGGAGAACCGGTGCGGTCCTACTTCCGCCTGAACCGCCAGTGCGGCCAGGATCACGATGCCCGCAAGCCAGGAGATGCGTGTCATGGTTACCGTTCCTCGCGTTCCACCTCTGCGACGGACAGCGAGACGTCCTTCGCCCGAACCGGGATGACTTTCCGCGCCTCGGGTTTCGCTCCCCGCTCGACCAGGGCCAGACGCACGGGACCAACGGTACCGCTCAGGGCTTCGAGTTTGGCGGTGGTGAGCCTGACGGCGATGTTTCGTGCATTCTTCGATACATGCCGGCGCTCCCGATCGTTCAACACGACCGGCACGGTCCCGAGGTAGCCCTTGCTGCCGGGGCCTTCATCGGCTTTGGCCGCTTCGGGAGTCGCATAGAGTCGATACACCGCGCTCTTTTCCGTGGGAACGGCGAGGTCGTTCAGGTGCAGTCTCGCGCGGCCTCCCTGCTCGACGACTTTCATCATCTTAGCACGCGTGGGCCCGGCAAACTTCAGGGTCCGGCTGATACGCCAGTCGGTCTTGATCGGGAACCAATCGAGGAGGCAGGGGAGTTGCTCCAAGAATTTCGAGGGCCCATACGTATAGCGCAATTGGGTGTCGTGGTTCAGGACCTGTGAGGCCTTGATCGACCGCCACACCTTGTTTTCATCGAAGAAATTCCAGGTCAGGTTCAAGAAGGCCGTTGCCGTGGGGTTCGTGTGGATGGACGAGGCCTTGTTCCAGTCGGACCACATCTTATCCACGTTGGCATGGTGCGCGTAGAAGACAGGATCTTTCCCAGCTGAATCGAAGAAGCCCATGTCGCCGCCGACATCGACGTGGACCGCGCCGTGGGGTGTTCCCTCTGGAATGCCGCTGCCGCTTGCCGTGCCGCCGAACTCCGTGAAGGTGTCTGCTGTGAGGGCGGCCTCCATCACGTCTTCCCCGACATCCTCTTCCGGGATTTCGTCTGTCGGATCCATGCCGCGGGTACCGTTCCATAGCGGGTTACTGTTGTCGTTCGGATCGGTGTAGGCGCCTGGGAGCTTGCGATGACTTGGGGTATCCCAGTCCCAGTAGGGCAGGCGGAAATTCATGTCGCCGATCAGCTTTCCGAGAATGCGCTCGTGGAAGTACAAATACGCGCGATGCCAGGCAAAGAATTGCCAGGTGAAATGGACCTGCGTGCCCTCGCCGCAATACCAGCAATGGACGTTAGCCTGTCGGAGGAATCCGCGCGGGTCATTGGGGGCGCTGGTATCGAGTGCGCGCATAGCCTTGTAGGCATCCTTGAGTTGTGTGATCTCCGCCGCACTCAATGTGCTGGCGGGACGGCGCGGGAGGATCATGCGACAATCCTTGCGCCAAGGTTTCGCGGTGCCGGGATTGCCCGGGGGTTCGCACACGGCCAGCACCGACTCCGGCAACGTCAGGCCACCGAACATGCCTGCACCCAGCGCCCCGACACCCAATCCCATTCGTTGAAGAAATGACCTCCGCGACGGCATGGTCGCCCACATGCGGTCGTCCAGATTCGACACGACCTACCTCCTTGTGTGTGGCGTCGGCTGTGAAAGCTCTGCGCCGTTCCGAGCGCGACGCCATGGTTGGATGGGAGGATGATTCATCAATAACCATGCCATACGTAGGCGACGCATCTGGCCGGCGGATGTTCGGTGTTTCGTGAAATCATCCCTGCCGATCCCATCAGTCTCGTATCCGATGCGATACGGTGGGGACTGAATGGATACAGCTCGTGGCGGAAATGTGTCGACCAATCTGATGTGTGCGAACGCGTATTCGTCCGGTGAGCTCAGCGAGTGAAAAGCAGGGGGGCGTCTCCTCGCGGTAGTATCTAGCACTGAGGGAGTCGGTCTATTGGAAAAGTATCCTGTGATCGCCGGTGGCGAGGGCGAACGGCCTTGTGTCGTGCCATTCCTAGGCAATGGACCGGCAGGTTCTGAAGCGTCCCGTGAACTGAGTCCGACATATACCGGATTGAGAGGCTACCGCGCCGATAGCCTCACCAGCCCGGGTAGCCCATGAAGAAGACCATCGAATCGGCCAGGGAATCGCTAGAATCTGACGCAGTAGCGGTCTGGAACGTTGCCGGCTAGCGATAGGTATTGAGCAGGTTGTTGTCCTACCGCGCCAGGAATTTCACGAGGGCGACGCAGGCCATGTAGAGGACGAGCGAGCCCGCCATCGAGAGCCAAAACCCGATGCGTTCGACGCCGTAGATCATGCAGCCGACATAGACCAGCCAGGGTGGCACAAACCAGAGCAGATTCTTGGCGTAGGTGACGAGATGGTCGTTGCCGCCGTTGAGGTAAATCAGGATAAACGTCGCACCGGTCATCGCCGGGAAGGTGCTGGCGAAGGCGGCGAGAAACGACCGGCCTTGCGAGCCGAGGTAGGTTGAGATACTGACGATTGTGCCGCCCAATAGGAAGTACAGTCCGTACTTCGCCCACTCACCCATGTGTAATCTCCATCAGGTTCCCCGAAAGGCGTCCCGCGCCTCCGCTTCGATCTCATGGCCCAGACCCGTGTACCGTGGTGAAAAGTGGAACACGACCAGCTCGCGCACGCCGGCCTTCTTCGCCATGATGCCGGCCTGCCTGGCCGTGAGGTGGTACCGGTCCCGTGCCTTCTCCGCATCCCGGTCCAGATACGGGGCCTCACAGTAGAAGATGTCGGCGCCTCGTGCAAGCTCCACGATCTTGCGTTCGTTCTCTTCATCGTAACGGGCATCCACGACATAGGTGATTTTCTGGCCGCGAGTGATGGTGATGAATCGCTCGCGGACCTCACCGAGGACAAACTCGCGCTGCTCTTTGTGGTGCTCATGGTAGAGCGTGGCCACGAATCGAAAGTCATCCGGCTTGCCCTGCCAGAGATACTGCTTCACGTCTTTCAGCCAATAACCCACCGGAAGTCCGGCTGCATGGAGTCGCTCCTTGTTGACGTTCACATGAAACTGTTCCTGCAAGGCATAGGCATAGGAGGGGATGCGGTGGTTGAGAGCGGTTGCGTGCACGGTGAACATGGGGTCATGGAGCACGCTAAAGGACTCGCCCACAGTGCGGTCGCCGGTGGGTGAACGTGGTTCATCGCGGCGTTGAAAGCCATCGGCCGCATGAAAGGTCGTCGCGCGGATGCCGTCAGTGTGGAATTCTTGCACCGTGATCGTGAGCGGGTAGCCGTCCACGAGGTTCCACGTGTAGCCATGAAGCTTTCCTTCGACATTGGCGATCAGGCCTGGTGGACCATACAGGCGTAGGGTTTTGCCACGCCCGAGGGCGACGCGCAGTAGGGCGTCGAATCCGATGAAATGGTCCATATGTGTGTGGGAGATAAAAATATCATTTGCACGCAGCAGGCGCCTCGGGCCCAGCGCATCGTTATGGCCCAGGTCGAATAATAAGGCGCGCTTTGCCCACCGCACCTCGACGAAGAGGCCGGGGTCGCCGAAGACGTCGTTCACGAGGATGCTGGAGAAGGAAGGGTTCACGTCGTCACCTGGTGCCGTTCATGGCTGGGTTTGCTTCTTCGTGTACGGTGCGTCACGCCCTCGTGGAACCGTCGTTATCCTAGTACGGTTCGCATGACGACATACAGCAGGATAACCTCCACGGCATGGGCGATGATCGGCGTATAGAGGTTGTGCTGTCTGCAGTGCAGGACGCCCCACACGAGGCCGTCCCAGATGGCGATCCAGTGCAGGTGACGAAAGGTGGCCACCAGAAAGGGATCGAACGCAAACAGCACCGCGCTGATCGGAACGGCAAGAGGAACAGGCAGCCCGAGGGCCTGCAACCGGCCCAGCAGGAAACCGCGAAAGTTCAACTCGACCATAGTCGCGATGAAGAGAATGAACCAGGGCACCATGAGGAGGAGGGGAATTTTCGCGTGGGGCGTGTCGATGAGAAATCGAGAGTCCTCCCCGAGCAGCGGAACCAGATAGAGGATCACTAGGAGATTGACCGTGCCCAGTACCAGCCCGGTGGCCGTGCCCCAGCGGAGTCCTTGCGGGATGAGCGTGGGCATCAGGCCGAGTCGTCCGGCCGGCGTGCCGTTCATGCGGCTCCAGGTCAGGAGCGCGGCATAGGCGCAGACTTGGGGGAGAAACTGATAGAGGGGCTCTTGCCGGAGCTCGGCTGGGGAGACGTAATACAGGAGCGTCGCGACGAGGGGGAGCAGCGCGAGGACTGTCCCCCGTTCCTCGGTCTGAGTGGCATGGCTCGTGGACACCGCCCCAGACCCGGCCATCGGCTGGTTATTCGAGGCGCAAGTTGTAGCGATCAAGCGTGGTGGCTTTATTCCGCGCCAGGTTCGACAGCGACTTGTTGTAGTCGACGGTGGCCCGGAGTTCATTGCCTTGCGCGGTGGCTAGGTCTCGCTGAAAGTCGAGCACGAAGCGGGTGGTGCTGAGGCCGACCTTCAATCGTTCCTGTTCGGCCTGCAACTGCTTCTCGGCCATGATGCGGGCCGACCGGGTCGTTTCGATCCGCTTGAAGTCGGTGTGCACTCGGCGAACGGCTTCCCGCACGCCGACGATCACCTGTTGGCGGACACTCTGAAGCGACGACTGGGCGTTCCGTGATTCCAGCTGCCGTTTGTTATAGGTGCTGTAGGCGGAGCGGTTGCCGATCGGATAACTCAGGACCAGACCGGCGCCGTAGTTATAGAAGTCGCCGCCAAAATTTCGTCTCGTCGAGTCACCGTAGTCGGCGCCCAGGCCCGAGAGTCCCATCGTGCCCTGTACCGACAGCGTGGGGAGCAGTTGATTCTTGGCAAACTTCACGTTGAGCTCGCTGGTCTCCACGTTTTTCCCGGCTTGCAGGATTTCCGGACGGCGTTCCATGGCGATATCGATGGTTTCCTGGAGGCTGATCGGCTCCAGACTGGTAATCGGTGGATCGGTCGGGATTAAGCGGAGGTCTTGCCGGAGTTCTTCTTCGACCGGGTTCAAAAGGCGGCGCAACTGATCTTCTTGATCGCGAATGGATTTTTCGGCCACGAGAATCTGTTCGACCCGTGAGGCCACGGCTGCCTCTGCCTGCAGAACGTCGACGATCGACATGACGCCGGCCTTGGCCTTCGCGCGATTGCTGGCCAGCAGTTCCTCTGCCGCCTTGAGCGCCGCCTGGGCGACCTTCAGGTTCTCATTCGCAAAGACCATTTCCCAAAACGTCTGTTCGACGGAGGCAATAACCGTGAGGACGCGATCGAGGAACACGTGTTGCTCGACGTTGGCGTTGTTTTGCGCGATGGTGATGAACGTCCTGTTGATGTCGGTGCCGAAGTTTTTCAGTAGTGGTTGCGTGACGGTCAGGGCGAGGCCCCCTGTCCAGGCCGGGTTGAAGAGAAACGTATTGGGTCCGCTGACATAACTGCGTTGCGGGCTGTAGTTGAGGTCGTAATTGGCACCGCTTGCAAGATTTTGCGTAATGTCGGCGGTCACGGTGGAGGTGTTCTGGTCGAACTTGGTGATGTCCTGCAGATTCGCGCCGGTGAAGCCCAGAATCGGCCGGTTCAGCGGCGCCACCTGTCTGTTGTATTGGCCGTTGAGGCTGACGGTCGGATCGAACTTCGCTTGCTCAATGATGATATCTGCCAGGCGGCTTTCCTTGGTTTGTCGGCCGATATGGATATCGAGGTTATTCTGAAGTGCTTTCAGGACGGCGTCCGCCAGCGACATGGCCTCACGACGTTCGGTTGGGACCGGTTTGGTCACTTCCAGGCCGAATGATGCGCTCGCCGTCCAGAGGAACAACGCGGTTGCGCTGCCGATGCACAGGCATCCCCGGAGGAATGAATTCGCCATAACAAACTCCTTGATGCAAGGTCTGGGTTGAGCCATACTAAATTCGTACCGATGCTGGCGTGGTATCACAAACGGAGACCACTGTCCATGCTCGGACGTGCGGAGGGATATGAATCGCGGCATTCAAATCCTGGGGATCGTCTCGTTGGCGATGCTGTTGTGGAACGCCCCGGCGTCGGCCCAATCCGTGTCCGGCGTACGTGGGTTTAACGGGGGCGTGGCGCCCCTGTTTGGTCTCGTGGGGCCCGGTAATCTCTATATCGACAACCAGGGAACTCAGGGCTTTATGTACACGCCCGGGAATAACTTCGAGTCATACAACTTTAGAAATCCCACCACGGGGCAGGCGTGGAGCGGCGCCATCATGACGCTGGGGCCACAACTGTCTGTGGGACTCATTCAGGGCGCTAATCAGGCCGGCTCTCCTGTGGTGTTTCCTCCCGTGCCGCGCGATGTTGGGCCGCTCCCATTGATTCAGTCCGGACTTCTCGACGACATTCCCTAACGGGTTGTTCCCGAGGCCATCATCCTCTTTCCCGCGTTACTGCCTCCGTGTTTGCTACTCTCCCCCAACCGACCTGCGACCGTCGTTGTGGCAATGTTTTTCGTGTCGGATGGAGCCGTCTCCTGTGGCGGTTTGGTGTGTCGAGGCAAGCTTGTCACAGCCGCTGATGATCGAAGGAGAGCTTATCAACAGAATCCACAGCTCGTAGCCGCTCTCCGAGAGACTGCACGCTGTCGGTTGATGGCGATTAAGATATTGATATTATAGATCCTTATTGGTCATTCGCTCAGCGCTCCTTCCAAACAACGCTGCACCGGTATGGCGATTGCTTTGCCCTGGGAGCGTGCGCCTGATGCGAGGCGACTGCGGGTCAGACGACAAAAAGATCGCAGCCATGTCAAAGATGTCAATTGAATCGCATAGGCAGAACAGAAAGAATGCCGATCGTACGGCAGTCGACGCGGAGTTGTACCCGGTTCAGGCAGTGCACGCTCGTCACTGACCGTTCACGAATAAAGGAGATCGCGCGTATGAGAATTGCCCAGGTATCGCCGCTTTGGGAGAGCGTCCCTCCGAAGTTGTACGGAGGAACGGAACGCATCGTCTCCTACCTGACGGAAGAACTCGTCCGGCAAGGGCACGAAGTGACGCTGTTCGCCAGTGGTGATTCCGTGACGCGGGCCAAGTTGGAGGCCCCCTGCCAGCAGGCGCTCCGGCTCAATACCGGTATTTTCAACCGCGAGGCGCCGCTCATTCAGATGATGGAGCAGGTGTTTGCCGCTGCCGACCAATTCGACCTGATTCACTCCCACCTCGATTTTTTGGCATTTTCTCTGTCCCGCCGCTGCCGTGTCCCCACCGTGACGACGCTCCATGGCCGGTTGGATTTGCCTGAACTCGTTCCTGTCTTTCGTGATTTTGCCGAATTGCCGCTCGTGTCCATCTCGAACTCCCAGCGCAAGCCGTTGCCCTGGTGTAACTGGGCCAATACCGTCTATCACGGGTTACCGCATGATCTGTACACGTTCCATCCGGAGCCAGGGAAGTATTTGGCGTTCCTGGGGCGAGTGTCCCCGGAAAAGTGTCCGGACCAAGCGATCGAGTTGGCCAAACGGGTGGGCATCCCCATGAAGATGGCGGCGAAGGTGGATCCTGCGGACCGCGCCTATTTCGAGCGGGTCGTGGAGCCACTCCTCGACCATCCCTTGATCGAGTTTGTCGGAGAGATCACAGACCGCGAAAAGAGCGATTTCATCGGGAATGCCATCGGGCTGATCTGTCCCTATGACTGGCCGGAACCGTTCGGCCTCGTGTTGATCGAGAGTCTGGCTTGTGGTACACCGGTCCTTGCCTACCGCCGGGGTTCCATCCCGGAAATCATTGGTCATGGGGAGACGGGCTTCATCAGCGAGAATCTCGATGAAATGGTGAGCCAGGTCGGGAAGCTCGGCTCCATCGACCGGCATCGATGCCGGCAGGTGTTCGACGAGCGATTCACCGCTCAACGCATGACCAACGACTACGTGAAGATCTACCAACAACTCATCGCTGATGCCGCTGCGCTCCCGGGGAAACCGAGGCCGCAGCATGCTTCGAACCTCTAGTCAGCGCGATCTCAACCTCGCGGAAGGACCAGCATGGCAGACGAGTCGCAGTCCACTCCTGAATCAAATGTCACCGGATGGCGGTTATTGGGGACCCGGGATTTCGGGTGCCTCTGGGCAGGCCAAGTCATCTCCCAGATCGGCGACGGCCTGAACAAGGTCGCCCTCTTGTGGTTCGTCTATGAACTGACCGGATCGGCTCTCAAGATGACCGCGATCGGTCTGCTGCAGACCATTCCGCCGCTGGTGTTCGGCCCGCTCATCGGTGTCTATCTCGATCAGCTCCCGAAGAAAACCGTCATGATCGTCGTCGATTTGTTACGAACATTGATGGTCTTATTGATACCGCTCTTTTATACGCTCGATATGCTCACGCTTGAGCGATTGTATGTCCTCGTGTTTCTCATCTCGATCGTCTCGACGGTCTTTGGACCGGCGCTGGCGTCGGCCGTGCCCCTCATCGTGCAACGCTCTCAACTCACGACGGCGAATGCGTTTATCCAGAGCACGACCAACATCGGTGTATTGCTGGGACCGGCCATGAGCGGCTTGGGTATTGCGCTGATCGGCGCACAAAACGTGTTGTACGTGGATGCCGCAACCTTCTTGGCCTCAGCGTTGTTCCTCTTCCCGATCCGAGTACGTGAGACCCGCACCGCGAAGGGGCTCGATGTGCTGTCCACTCCTGTGATGCAGGATATGATGGTGGGATTCCGGTTCGTGTTCTTGCAGCATCGAGTCGTATTTGCCTTGATGATCACGGCGGTCTTGTACAACCTTGCCATCAGCGCATTCGTGTTCCTCCTTCCGGTGGTCGCCAAGGAACTGCTGCAGGTGGGCCCGATGGAGCTTGGTTGGTTGTGGTCCGCTCTCGGGATCGGAATGTTGGCTGCCTCCATCTGGTTGGCCCGTACCCCGCAGGGCACTTTCCAGGACCGGATCGGCAAGATCGGCCGGTCGTTGACCATCGGCGGGGTTGCGGTCTGCACCCTCGGGTTGATTCAAACGCCGGTATTGTTCAGCACGTTCCTGTTGATTGTGATCATTGGCGGCAGCACGTCGCTCTTCTACCCGGTCGTGTGGGCCATGCTTCAGGAAGTGACGCCTGAGCATTTGCTCGGACGTGTGTTCACCACATTCAGTGTCGGCAGCATGGCCTCTGCCATGGTGGGTATGGCTGGGTTCGGTTGGGCGGCTGATGCCTTGGGACCGGCCGTGAGTCTGATTGGAATAGGACTGCTATTGTTGGTTACTGCCATGGTCACGGTGCAGGTGAGTCGCCGTGGCCTCATGGTGAGTCCGGCTGTTGCCTAATCTCCCCTCTACATCTTTCCTGTAAGACTCTCGCGGCAGCCTCCAGACCTGCCTGCCCTGATGCTGCCGCCGCGTCCCTTGTCTGGCTTTCGTCAGTGTTGCTTTCTGCTTCTCCCTCGCGTATGTCTTTTCCTTCCGGAGAGCTGTCGTGTTTCGGGGCGATGGTTCCGGGGGCGCTGGTGACCGGCCACCGGGGCCCGGTGCATTTCCATTCATGAGGGGCATATGCCTATGCGGACGATACAGACCGTTTGTGCGATAGGGGTGTTCACGTTTGTCGCGACATCTGGATTGTGGGGAATCGGCTCGACCTTGCGGGCGGAGCAGGCCCCGGAGGGTAAACCTGAGGTTCCCGCAGTGCCGAAACCGAAAGAGCCTGAGGCGAAGGCGAAGGACCCTGACACGAAGCCGCGAGAGGCAGATGCCAAACCGAAGGATCAGGAAGGCAAGCCGCCGGAGCAAAAGGCAAAGGATTCCGACAGCAAAGTGAAAGAGGTGGAGTCTAAAAGCAAGGATGCGGACAGCAAACCCAAAGAGTCAGAGCCGAAAGCGAAGGCCAAGGAGCCCGAGCATAAGGCAAAAGACACTGAGCAGAAAACCAAGGAGGCTGAACCGAAGGCGAAAGAGGCTGAAGCAAAACCGAAGGACACCGATGCCGTAGCGGAGCATCCCTGTCCCTCAGTGCCTCACACGGCAGAGGCGAAACCGGCTGACGCTCCGCCTCCTGCAGGCGACGCTGCGTCGGGCGACCGTCCGAAGGCTGCCGAACCGGAACCTAAGAAACCGGTGCGTTCATCGATGGTGACCGCCAAGCTTGCGCTCATGGCTGATCCACACCTGTTCCCGTACGACATCGAAGTGGACGCCAAGGACAAGGATCTCGTGTTGCTTGGCAAGGTGGGGCAAGAATCGGACAAGCGCGTGGCGACCGATATCGTACGTTGTCTGGAAGGCGTGCATGCCGTAGAAAATCGTCTCAAGGTCGAGCCGGATGCGGCGCATGGTTTGGTCGGGGAACGTGACAAGATCATCACACAGCTGGTGAAAGAACGGTTTGAGAAGAGCAAAACCTTGCAATCGGTCAAATTCGATGTGAAAACAGAGGACGGCATCGTCACCCTAGCCGGGGCGACGCGTTTTCAAATCATCGTGCTCGAAGCGGCTCAGGCGGCTCGCCAGATTCCCGGTGTGCGCGCGGTGAATACGGATGCGGTGCGATTGGTCGCGGGAGAATGAACAGGTTTCATGAGGCCGAGGCCACAGGAGGTTCGACACGCAG
This sequence comes from Nitrospira defluvii, assembly GCF_905220995.1. NCBI lineage: Bacteria > Pseudomonadati > Nitrospirota > Nitrospiria > Nitrospirales > Nitrospiraceae > Nitrospira > Nitrospira defluvii. The sequence continues at coordinate 53,335 of NZ_CAJNBJ010000016.1, read as the reverse complement.
TCTGCTGACGCCATAGCCACACCGCGCGCAAGCGGAACAGGGCCAGGACGCCCGAACGTGAAGTGGTCGCCGCACTTGCTGACGCGCGACTTCACGCTGGTCTGGTGGGGCCAGATGGTCTCGCAGATCGGCGATGGGGTGTCGAAACTCGCGCTGCTCTGGTTTGTCTACTCCATCACCGGTTCTCCCCTCAAGACGACGATGATCGGGCTGCTGCAGACCCTGCCGCCCATCTTGTTCGGTCCGTTCATCGGTGTGATCGTCGACCGTGTTCCCAAGAAACTTCTGCTGGTCAGCAGCGATCTGATCCGTGCGATCGTGCTGGGCGTGTTGCCCTGTCTCTTGCCGGTGGATTCCTTCAGTATCGAGCGGCTGTATCTCATGGTGTTTGTCCATGCAGTCGCGTCGGCGGTCTTTGGCCCGGCTTTGACGGCCGCGATTCCCTCATTGGTGCCGCGCCATGAATTCACCGCGGCCAACGCCTTGCTCCAGACGACGACCAGTATCGGCATCATCCTCGGACCGGCGCTGAGCGGGGTGGGGATCGCGACCATGAGTTCGCAGGAGGTGCTGTGCGTCAATGCGGTGAGTTATGTGATCTCGGCGGCGTGTTTCTTGTTCATCCGGTTTCCTCAGACGGTGACGCAGCCGGCGAGTGATGGCTCGTTGTCCGGAACGTTTCAGGAGGTGCTGGACGGCTTTCATTACGTGCTTCGCCGGCAGCGAGTGATCCTGATGTTGATCGGGGCTGCGTCGATGTATACCTTTTCCACCAGTGCCTTTAGCACCCTCTTCCCGGTGTTCGGGAAAAAATTGCTGGACCTTGGACCGATCGAGGTCGGCTATCTGTGGTCGGCATTCGGCGTCGGCCTGCTCCTGGTGTCACTGGGCCTGGTGTCTCTGTCGGCCTGGTCATTGCCCAAACGTATTCAACTGATGGGGATGTCCAGTTTCGTCAGCGGCCTGGCATTGCTCGGATTGGTCGTGACCTCGAATCGATTGGCGGCGGCGGCATTGATGGTGATCATCGGAATGGGGGCCGGGACGCTCACGCCGGTAGCCTGGGGGGTCCTGCAGGAGATTGCTCCAGCTTCCCTATTGGGGCGGGTGTTGGCGATTTACAATCTTGGGGCGATGACCTCGGCCATTGCGGGGATGACGATCTTCGGGTGGGTGACGCAAGAGTTCGGCGAGCGACCCAGTGTGTTCGGAATAGGCGTCGGATTGTTTCTTTCCGCGATGGTGTCGATACGAGTGGGGCGTTGGGTACAGACCAATTGGGCTGAAACGACAGTCCCTGCGGAAGGGGAGACTCCGGCGGTGGTGATGGTCACGCAGCCGACCAGCCATTCGAGTGCATCCGTGTAAAGATCGTGCGGCGCCGCTTTTCTCCAGGCGACCCAGGAGAACACTCAACGGACTTCGTCGCGGAAGGTGATGCCAGATGTTGCAAGGGCGACTGTGGTGTGTCGCGTCGGTGATTGCGGGATGACGGGAGGACGACGTGGAAGAAATTATCAGTGTCAATGATCAGTTCTATATCCTGGCCAGTTCATCGATGGCGGATGATCGCACCCGTGTGCTCAAGCATGGGGAAACATTCGGCGTGTTCGACCGGTATGGCGACATTCAGCCGGTGGGCCGAGGCACTCAGGGTGTCTTTCACCAGGGCACCCGGTTTCTTTCGCGTCAGGAAGTGTTTCTGAATAATGATCGGCCGATGCTGTTGAGTTCAACGGTCAAAGAAGATAACGCGCTCCTGGCCGTGGATCTCACCAATCCGGACCTGTATCGGGACGGCCGGATCGCCATCCCGCGCGGCAGTGTCCACGTGTTTCGCTCCCGCTTTCTCTGGAACGGCGTGAGCTACGAGCGATTTCGGTTGTCGAACTATAGCCTCGCACCGGTGAAAATGACCTTGTCGATCCGCTTTGAGGCCGACTTCGCGGATATCTTCGAGGTTCGAGGCAAGAAGCGCGAACGGAAGGGGCGGATGCTGCCGAATGTGTTGCGGAAGGATTTGCTGGTCTTGCGGTATGAAGGCCTCGATGAGGTGACGCGGGAGGCGCGGATTCAGTTTTCTCCGGAGCCGTTGGAGATCTCGGCCTCACAGGCGACCTTCGGGATTGAACTGGAGCCGAAGGGAGAAATCGCCGTGGCCGTGATGATGGCGTGCGATGTCGCGGACTGCCATCGGCCGCTCTTGTCCTATGACGCCGCGATGGCCGAAGCCGGGTTGGCTTTCGGGGCAGAGCCGTCCGAGGATTGTTCCATCCAGACGTCGAATGCCCAGTTCAATGAGTGGTGGAATCGTTCGGTATTGGATGTCCGGATGATGGTGACGGACACGAATGAAGGGCCCTATCCCTACGCCGGTGTGCCCTGGTTCAGCACGCCGTTCGGGCGGGACGGCGTCATCACGGCGCTGGAGTGTTTATGGATCAGGCCTGAGTTGTCGCGAGGGGTGCTGGCCTACTTGGCGTCGACGCAAGCCAAGGAAGTGAATCCGGCGCAAGATGCCGAGCCGGGAAAGATCCTGCACGAAACCCGCAAAGGGGAGATGGCGGCCCTCCATGAAATTCCGTTCGGGCTCTATTACGGGAGCGTCGATTCGACCCCACTGTTTGTGATGTTGGCCGGCGCCTATTACGAGCGTACGGCGGATTTGGCCTTCATTCAATCCATCTGGCCGAACCTCGAAGCGGCGCTGACCTGGATGGATACGTTCGGCGATCCTGACCGCGACGGATTCGTGGAGTATGTACGGAAGTCTCCCACCGGGTTGGACAATCAGGGATGGAAGGACTCGCACGATTCGATTTCGCATGCGGATGGATCATTGGCCGAGGGGCCGATCGCTTTGTGTGAGGTGCAAGGGTACGTGTATGACGCGAAGGTGCAGGCTTCGAAGCTCGCAGAGGCGTTGGGGTATGTCGATCGTGCCAGCCAGCTCAGGAGGCAGGCGCGATCACTGAAGGAGCGGTTCGACGACGCGTTCTGGTGTGAGGAATCCTCCACCTACGCCCTGGCGCTGGACGGACGGAAGCGGCCCTGCCAGGTGAAAACGTCGAATGCGGGCCATTGTCTGTATACGGGCATCGCCACCGAGGAGCATGCGCGACGTGTGGCCGAGACGCTGATGTCGGATGAATTATTCAGCGGGTGGGGCGTCAGGACGTTGGCCGATTCGGAACGACGGTACAATCCCATGTCCTACCATAACGGATCAATCTGGCCCCATGATAACGCGATGATCGCCGTCGGGCTCGCGCGTTACGGGCTCAAGTCGGGCGTGGAAAAAATCATGACCGGAATGTTCGAGGTCAGTCTAGTCCTCGACTTTCACCGGTTGCCGGAACTCTTCTGTGGATTTGTCCGCAGGCCAGGCCAGGGCCTCACGCGGTACCCGGTGGCCTGTAACCCTCAGGCTTGGGCGGCCGGGTCGGCGTTTATGGTGCTGCAGGCCTGCCTGGGCTTGTCGATCATCGCCTCGGAGCACAAGATTGTGTTCAACTATCCCATCCTGCCTGAATTCATCGACAAAATGCAGATCAAGAATCTGAAAGTCGGAAGCGCGTCGGTGGATCTTCTCCTGCGCCGCCATGACCTGGATGTCGGCATTACCGTCAATCGCCGTGTCGGACAAGTCGAAGTGGTGTCCGTGAAATAGCGACTCGCCTCCAGGAGCACGTGGCTGATCGCTTATGGGGCTTCTGCGAGGTGCCATACCAGGCTGAGGACATATCGGGCGACTGCAGTGAGGATCTCCGCATTCACGGTATCCGCCGTGTCGGTGGGCTGATGGAAGTGTGTGTGGATTCCGCCGCTGACCACGGTGATTGTCGGCACACCGGCCTCCTTGAATGGAACGTGATCGCCACCTGGAAAGAATCCGAAGAGATCGAGTCGGTCTGCCAGTCCCACCCGTTGCCCGGCCTGTTGCGCGGCAGGCTTCTCAATGCCAGTGAGCCCGATCGTCAATCGTCCGTTTCCCACGGCTGCGTGGTCGATGTTCACCATCGCGATAGTGGAACGTAGCGGCACGACTGGTTGGCCGACATAGAACTTCGATCCCAGCAGCCCCTGTTCTTCCCCGCTGAAGGAGATCAACACAATCGCCCGTTTGAGTTTCGCCGGTATCGTGTCGAGTACACGTCCCACCTCCAGAAGCACCGCAGTGCCGGACGCGTTGTCGTCGGCTCCGGCGAACAGTAGCCCGCCTTGTTTTCCAAAATGATCGCGATGGGCGCCGATGACGATCGCTTCTTCTGGCTGTGCCGGCCCGTTCCCCGGCAGGATGGAGATCACGTTGTAGAGCAGGCTGTCCTGCTCTGTGCTGTGCCAACGCATCGTCACGGTCGTATCCGTCACCGTCGATTGGGGGGTGATGCCCTCATTCAATGTCTCCTGCAGCCTGCGCAGGCGATCGTCGTCAACCGATCGCTCGGTGCCGAGTAGGGCCATCGCGCGTGCGGTGCTGATCCATGCGCCTGGGATCGTGCGGCGGGCATCGGCCAGCCCATAAAAGGCGCTTGGTCGCCCGGTGACGCCACGGCGCGTCTCATAGGCGTTCAGTATCGGGCCGGTGGCGGTGAGGTAGCCGAGCGCGCCATGCGCGTGAGCCGTGTGGACCTTGTCCGCATGCGAAATGTGGCGGGGGTAGCGCTCTGGCTTGCCGCGCAGAAAGAGAACGATCTTTCCCCGGACGTCGATGCCGGCATATTCATCCCATCCACCAGCCTGGTCGGAGATCCCGTACCCGACAAACACCACCGTCGCCTGCAGGTCCGCCGACGGCGAATCGAGGACGGGGAGATAGTCGGTGCCGATTTGGTCAGGCGGAGCATCTTGCGCGAATGTTATCTGCAACGTGGCGCCTGGCTCGATGATCGTGCTGCGTACGGCGGTGGATTGCAGGCGAGTGTGATCGGGATTATCGCTGGCTTTGGTGGGAGATTCAGGGGGAGAAGGCCGTTGTTGGTGCAGGTCGAGCAATCGTTGTCGGACGAACTGGGCAGAAGCCAGATCGTCGGGAGTGCCGGTCTGGCGCCCGCTGTAGGCCGGGCCGCTCAGCGTCCGGATATCCTCCAGCATGCGGTCACTGGAAATCAGATTCAAGGCGTGGGAGAGAGGGGTGGGGGATTCCGGCAGGTTCTCGGCGAAAGCCGGCAGGGCGGCAAGTGCGAACAAGAGGCCGGTCATCAGTCCGAGGACAAAATTGGAGAGTTGCTCTGATGGAGCGAGGGCGGCGGTCTGCCTGGCTACAGGTGTGAGATCGACTCGCATCAGACAGAAGTGGCGTTGGCTTTCTGGGCTGACCAGCGTTGATACCAGCGCCAGAGTGGTCGTTGGAGGAATTGTGGAAGTGGATAGCCGAGGCCGCGGACATAGCCATCATCACGATCCAGGACGGCGAATGCCCACCGATATTTTTCCTGAAATGCAGCGCAGCGCGTCCGAATTTCCTCATCGCTGAGCGGAATGCGCTGACGAAGAGTCGCACCGATTACTTCATCTGAGTCTGTGACACGAACAATCGACTCGATAAGGGCGGGCGTGAGCCGGAGGTGCCGCATGAAGGACTGGTCTAACGCAGAGGGGTAGGCATAGGCGCCCAGGGTGTCGGCCTGGAAGGCGCGCACCTTGTCGATGAGGCGCGGCAACCAGATCATCCCTGCCACCTCGGCGTTCCATCGTCGAGGCGGCTGTTGTTGAAGGTCCATGCGTCTTCCTAAATGGGGCCCTAGAGGAAGGATGATTGAGGCACTATAGCACAAGCGAAAGTGCCCGTTGCACAGAGCAAAGGGCTCAAGGTACTATCGGTCCCGGGGCGTGCTTTTTAATGATGGCATCCGACTCAGGTTGAGCAAACAACCTCGTGAGCGGCTCGACTGATAGGGCAGAGGTAGGGACAATGGCAGAGCAGGGCAAGGGGCTGTACGACCATCAGTATGCGCGGTTTCGGGAGAATCAGGACACGCATCAGGGCTATGAATTTCAACACGGGCCTGCCGGGAGTGTTCCTCCCCCCGTGGTCACATTCATGGATTCAATAAAGTGGTGGACGCTGCGAGGGTGGCGACGGAAGAAAATTCTGGCTGAACGTGATCGATATCAGCAGGACATTCTTCAGGTCAAGTCGGCCCAGCACAAATCGTGAGCTCCACCTGACGGAAGGGTACTCCTGTGCACCATACAACAGAAGAGCCGATGAGGCAGAGCAATAGGGCATTCAGCGGTCGGTGGTTCTCGACGAGACAGGTGTTGAGATATGTCGGTTATTTCGGCCTGGTCTTGCTCGCCGGGTGGTCGACGGGCGCGGCCGGTACGGCCTGGGCCGTGCCGAAAGAAACCTCGACGGAAAAGGCTGAGCATTTGCGCCAACAGGCGAATCCTCAGCTGTTCAACCATTGGACATTCGATAAGGATCAGGTCGGTTCGGTGCCCAGTGGGTTCATCGCCGTGGCCTCTGGCGATCAACAACATGGCGGCTGGAAAGTTGAGGCTCAGGCAGCTGTTCCCTCATCGCCCAATATGCTGGTTGGGACGTCAGGCTGCGAGAGTTGTCGCGCCATCCTGGTTGCGCAGGGGTTTCAGTATGAATATCCGGAACTGGTCGTGCGCATTCAACAACCGACGGACGGCGGATCGGGCCAGGTCGGCGTCGTGTTCGGCATGAAGGACCCGCAGAATTATTACGCGACGATCGTGGATATCTCGCAAAAAATGATTCAAGTCGTACGTGTGATCGAGGGGAAGGAATCGGTCATTGGCCGGGCTCCGATCAAATCCAAGCCGGTCGACTGGCATACCCTTCGGGTGCAGCGCAATACGATCATCAGTAAGGACTTCGTGGAAACATTTTTTGACGGAAGCCTGGCCTTATCTGTTGAAGATCAGGCACTTGGAGTGGGGCAGGTGGGAGTGCTGGTGCTGGGACAGGCGTCCGCCCGATTCGACAATTTTAACGCATCCCCGTTGTACTCAAGCCGTCCCCTCTCGGCTCCAGCGGCCTACTGAGTTTCAGCAGGAGTGGGGGCGCGGGCTGCGCGGATCAGGCGCCGCGTAATTTCACGCTTGCCTTTCCCATTTCTGTGGCGTACAGTGAAGGTGCTTCATTGCGAAGAGCCTTGGCGATGAAGTATTCAAAGAATTACAGGGCTCGATTCGATGTTGTTTTGGGTTCTTCCCGGGAATTTCGGAAGCCAGAGCTAAGATTGCCGCTGTGTTTGCATCTTCGGCCCATTCCTTCCTCGTTTCTTTCTCGAGTCCCAGACAACACCATTTTATTCTCAAAGGAGGAACCCCATGGGTTCGAAGATCTACGTTGGCGGCTTGCCATATTCAACCACCGAGCAACAGCTGAGTGACCTGTTCGCGGTGCACGGGGCGGTGACGTCGGCGCGCATCATTACGGACAAGTTTACGGGGCAGTCACGGGGGTTCGGCTTCGTCGAAATGTCTGGAGATTCTGAGGCACAAGCGGCAATCAACGCATTGAACGGGACGCAGTTCGGTGGCCGCACCTTGACGGTCAACGAAGCCCGTCCGCAGGAGCCGCGCTCCGGTGGCGGCGGACGTGGCATGGGCGGGGGCCGGCACTAAACTGCGATCGTTGGTATATACCTATTCAGGGGCCGCCGGCACGGCGGCCCCTGCGTTTTCCTCACCGTATTGTCCTCTCTTTGGTCTGCAGGGCCATCCAGGTTGTCTGCCCCTGTTATCCCAAGATAGAGATTTAGGAGTTGTGTTACATGGTGTCGTTTGCCGAATTGTCTCTTACGTCGTTTCTTGCTGACCGTTTACAGCAGGCCGGGTTTACCGCGCCCACTCCCATTCAAGGTGCCGCTATTCCGCTGGCGTTGGAGGGGCGTGATCTACTGGCCCAGGCCAAGACGGGGAGCGGAAAAACACTGGCGTTCCTCATCCCGTTGATTGAACGGGCTGTGAAAGAAAATTGGAGGCCAGCGGGCCATGCGTCCGCGCAGGCCGGGTCGTCGCGATTGCCGCGGGCATTGGTGCTGGCGCCCACCCGTGAGCTGGCCCTTCAGATTGAGATGGAACTCCGCAAATATGCGCCGCCGTCGGTGACCTCGTTGGCCGTCTATGGCGGTGTTCCAATTGAAAGGCATTACCGCGCCCTCCGCCAGCCGCCCTTGATCGTGATCGGCACGCCGGGGCGCCTGCTGGATGTGGCCGGGACGCGGCATTTGGATCTGCGTGGCATCGAGTATGTCGTGATGGACGAAGCCGATCAGATGCTGGATCGCGGGTTCTTGCGCGACATTCAACGCATTCTCCAACTGCTGCCCGCGCAGCGACAGACCATGTTGTTTTCGGCGACCTTTTCGCCGGAGATACTCTCGCTTGCAGAATCGATGCTGAAGAACCCTGTCCGGACGGCAGTGGATCCCGGCGTGAACAGTCCGACCAAGATCACCCATGCCTATTACGTCGTGCCGAGCGAGGCCTCGCGGGTGCAGCTGATTTATACGTTGCTGCAATCATCCGAAGCCGGTGATCAATCGATGGTGTTTTGTGATCAGAAGTACAAGGTGAAACGGCTGGCCGCCCGTCTTGGCGGCGAGCCGGCTTCCGTCGGCGCGATTACGGGAAATCACTCGCAGGCACAGCGCGAGCGGACCCTCACGGCCTTCCGCTCCGGACGGTTGCGGTCATTAGTGGCAACCGATGTCGCGGCCCGTGGATTGGATGTCCCGACCGTCTCCCAGGTCATTCATTACGAATTGCCGGGCAATCCCACGTCCTACGTGCATCGTACCGGACGGACGGGTCGAGCTGAACGGTCCGGGGCGACCCTCTTGATTCTCTCGCCGCAGGAAGAGCATGAATATTTGGCTATGGTGCGACGCTTGCGCATCCAAACAAAGCGCTTGGCTTTGCCCACCCTGGCCGCCTTACCTCCTCCAGCCCACGAGCCGGAGGCGCATCATCAAGTAAGGCGTGATGGCAGGGGACGTGATGGTCGGCCGCGCCGTGCCGGGGATCGTCCCAATGCACTGCCGCAGGATTCTCGAGGCGGGCAGGGCCGTCGGGGCTGGCGTTCCAACCGACCGACCGCACCGCGCCACGGCAACAGTTGAGGAACCGCATGGCAGTGCAGGGCATGTGTGCCCTGCCGGTCCTGCCTGATCGAAGAGGGGGGCGTAGATGAAAGGGATACGGAATTTGTTGATGGGCGTGCTGATCGCCGGCTCTTCGGCGTTCGGCGAGGCGGCCTTTGCACAAAACGATCTCGTCATCGCCGACGGGATGAAAGTGTCGCTGGAGTATATCCTGACACTTCCTGACAAGAGCGTGGCTGATTCCAATGTCGGCCAGGAGCCGATTACGTTCGTGCAGGGGGCGCATGAAATCGTTCCCGGCCTCGAAAAAGCGCTCGAAGGGATGAAGGCAGGGCAGAAACGGCGCATCGACGTCTCGGCGCAAGACGCCTACGGGGCCTATAACAATAAACTGAAGCAAAGTGTCGACAAGGACAAATTGCCTAAGGATGTAAAAGTCGGGGACATTTTGCAGGCGTCGGACAACCGGCTGGTGAAGGTCCTAGAGGTCAATGATAAGAAGGTCCTGATCGACCTGAATCATCCGTTGGCCGGAAAAACGTTGACGTTCGATGTTACGGTGCTCAAGGTTGAAAAGGGTGACGCGGCGGACGCCACCGAAAAGAAAGCTCACTAACCACCACGATGTCCCTCGATGGGCGTGGCAGGCGGCGTTTGCTCCCACGGTCTCTCGTTCAATCAGGTCAATTGTCAGTCGCCGTGTCCGTCAGCGACACGGCGACACCCTGTGCCTCGCCCCACACCCACAATCGATATTCGGAGAACGTTGAGATGATGACCTATCCACGCAGCCCGAAAGTACTTCTCGGCGGCATTGCCCACCTGGCGCGATTGATCGACAAGATCAAGCTCCGTCATGCGGGACAGATTCAAGACTACAATTACCTCACCGTCGGGTTCGACAAGTACCTCCTGGATTTCCTGCAGATCGCCCCGAAGGCCTTCGAGCAGCGTGTGTTGGCCGGCGGAAGCGATGATGAGCTGTTGGCCTGGGTCAAGACGAATAGTCGTGCCCTGTCCGATCAGGACATCGCGCAATGGTCGCAAGGCCTGCTGGCAAGCGGTCCGAAGGACGATGCCACTCGGCAGCGTTACCAGGGCCGCTTGCAGGAGGTGGCAACGAAGCGCGGTGTGCCGGTAGCATCCCTTCCGCCTGCCTCGACGTGGGTTGATGCCATTGAACTGGACGAAGGCCGGATGTAACGCTGCGTTCAGGGTGACAGGTCATGGTTATCGGACCTCAGTCCAGCCGTTGGATTGGGATTTAAAGATGACCGTGCGTGTTGATGTGCGGACCACCATGGCGTTCTGTCCCCCGTCGATGGACAACACACGTTCCTGCGGTGTCCAGGCAATGTCAAAAAACCCTCCGGTGTAAGTGGAAAATCCCAGGGCGCGTTCGTTGGTGATCGCGACCGCCACGTGTCCGAGGCCGCGTAGTTGAGACACCGTTTCGTTTGGACCGAGCGCCATGCTCGTCCAGTGGCCGCGTGTTTCTTGAAATCCAAGCACCTGTTGATTGGTGTGAGCCACGATCAGAAACGGTTGAAGCTGGTAGCGTCCCACGCGTTCTTCGACTCCTAAGCGCACGTCCCGCCATTGCCTCAGTCCGCCAGAAAATCCCAGCAAGCGATGTGACGTGTGGACGAACCCCGTGTGCCCGCGGGAGCCGGAGGTCACGATGGATTCTCCTGGTTGCAAAGACTCCTCGACGCCGCCACCTGCCGCCGACCAGGCGATGACTTTCTCGGAGGTGGGCGTCACGGTGACCTGTCCGCCTCCGCCTTGACTGGTCGACCTCGTCGGGGCCAGCAGCAGGCTTGCGGCAGACAGGGTGAGGATGATGAAAGCCGCTCCCAGTGGTCGACGCATGATGGCCTGTCACTCCTCTCCTGTCGAACCTATCACAGCCCTGTTCACAAACGAAGGATCAATTCTTCGCGGCCATGACGGTTGTGTCAGATGTATACAGCAATGATAGGATTCCTGGTGTCATCATGGCGGACAGATGCGTCACACTCCGTACGGAAGGGATAGGGGGCTGATGAGTATTCGGCTGGCCATCCTCTCGTGTGTGCTGACGCTTGGCCTGGTTCTGCCGCTGCTGGGTGTATGGTGGGCGGGCAAGTCTGTTGCGCCGTATCTTGAATGGCCGCCGACCACGCGGTCTGTCGTGCACGCGCCGTTCTCCTGGCCGGTATCCATCGGATTGCTGCTGCTCATTACCGGTCTCCTCGCCCCGTTTGCGCTGCGTGTCCTGCACACGACGTCTCGCGAGCGGCCAGCCGCCGTCACGGTCTTTCCCTGGTGGGGGTGGGGAGCGGCCATCTGGACACTGGTGCTGTGGGGGATGGCTTGGACCAGGTTCGAGTGGATGCAACCGTTTCAAGCCCACACCTTCTTCCCACTCTGGTGCGGCTATATTGTGCTGGTGAACGCATTGACGTTCCGCCGCGTGGGCCGATGCATGTTGCTGAATCGTCCTCGATATTTCTTCCTGCTGTTTCCGCTCAGCGCCGGCTTCTGGTGGTGTTTCGAATACCTGAATCGATTCGTTCAGAACTGGTACTACCTCGGTGCAGGCGAGCTCAGCGCCGGAGCGTATCTGTTGCGGGCGACCGTGTCCTTTTCGACGGTGCTGCCCGCTGTGCTCGGCACGGCCGAATGGCTGAGGTCGTATCCTCGCTGCTCGGCGGGGCTGGACCGATTTGTGCGGATCCGATTCCTGCATCGAAAGATGTGGGGCTGGGTGCTGCTCTGTCTCGCGGCTGGTGGGCTGGTTGGGATCGGTCTGTGGCCCGAGTATCTCTTCCCCCTGGTATGGGTGGCACCGCTTCTGCTGATTGTCGCGTTACGGATGATTCGTCAGGAGGCGACGATTTTCAGCGACACTGCGCATGGGGATTGGCGAACGCTCTGGGTCGTTGCGCTTGCGGCGCTGATTTGTGGATGGTTCTGGGAGATGTGGAACTTCTACAGTCTGGCCCATTGGGAATATGCGGTGCCCTTCGTGCAAGGCGTCACGCTGTTCCACATGCCGCTGCTCGGGTATGCAGGGTATCTGCCGTTTGGGTTGGAGTGCCTGGCGGTTGCCGAGTTGTGCTTACCGAGGACGAGTGCCGGCGGCCTGGCTGATTATGGCGCGGAGGCGGCAGTGGCCGATTTGGCGCAGCGGAAGCCGACAGTGGCTGAACGTTGATCGGCTGGCGCGCCGCTGCGGGTGGCTGTTCGGAGCATGATGGGGCGGCTTTTCCACGATCCGCCGCGGAGACTCTTGTAGCGTCCGCTGGTCGGACCAGGGGGGTTCCGTTTCGGCATGTAGGCATAGTAATCGAACCCGAACCAGTCGTTGACCCACTCGGCGACGTTCCCTGCCATGTGATGGACGCCATAGTAGCTTTTTCCCGCCTCTCCGCTGCTCACCGGCGCGAGAATCGGAATCTCGTGCACATGATGTTGTCCGAACATAGCCAGTGAACTGTCGGGGAGCGTGTCTCCCCACGGAAACCGATTGCCGTCTGGGCCACGCGCGGCCTTTTCCCATTCGGCTTCGGTCGGCAGGCGCTTCCCCTGAGAGCGGCAGAGCCCGTCCGCCTCTTTCCATGTCACATACAGCGCCGGCCACTGGGCCAGGGTCTCATCGCTGACGGAGTGCACGGTGATGACGTGCCAGATCAGGTGCTGGAGTTCTTTTGAAGGGTGCAGTTTCCGGCTCTGGAGATAAATGAGATATTCGCTGAGGCTGACTTCGTCTCGGTCGATCTCATAGGCATCCAGCCACACGCGATGCTGCGGCAGTTCTGTATCGTCGAACTGCGTCCCCATCCCGTATGGATCGTCATCCACGCGCATGCTCCCCAAGAGAAACGGTCCTTCGGGAATGCGAATCGTCGGCGACGCAATCGTGATCTTGGCGATCGATGTCAGATGTTTGGCCAGTTCTTGCGTGGGTGGGGGCGTCGAATTGCGAGCGGCAAATGAAAAGTCTGGGTGGAGCCAGGCCAGGGCGAAGGTCAGGAGCAGCAGGTTGAGACAACGGGGAATCACGGTGACTCCCGTTAGGCGGACCGGCGCGGGCATTAGGATTTACTCGGCGGGGTGGCGACGGATTTCCCGATTTCGGCAATGAGCCGACGCTCGATTTCCGCGATCTCCTCTGCATCGACCGCGAGCACACGTCCACCCTGTACCACACGTTCAAAATCGGCTTTCACGCTCAAGCGGGTGACATTGGAGGGCAGCGCCTGGAGGGAGACCACGTACTGGTTGCGCGACCCCGCGGTTTCCAACGAGCTCGGGGTCGAAATCTTCCGTTCCGTGACGAAGACGGCCCGTTGATCGGTTTTCACTGTGACTCTCACCCGGTAGCCATTGCGGGCCAATGCCTCTTCAGCCGCTTTACCGACGGCCATCAGGGGGCGAGGGAGATCCTCAACCTGCGCGCCCTTTTCTTCCACCCGGATACTGTCTGTGAGTTGGGCGGCTTTGGCGGCGGTGCGCTGAATTTCGCCCGACAGTTTTTTTGATTCGGCGAGTTGGGCGTCGAGTCTGGTGCCGAGTGCTTTGGCTTCCGTTTGCAACGTCTTCGCCTCCACCTGGGCATGTTCGGCTTGCTTCTTGGCGTCGCGTAGCTCCTGGTTCAGCAGATCGATCTGCTGCTGCATGACCTTGTTCCCGTCCTGCAGCGAATTGAGGAGTGACTCCTGCTTGGCCAGTTGCTTGCGCAGACTTTCATTTTCCTGGCGAAACGGAGACTCGTCCGGAGCGCAACCGGCGCACCACGAGAGGACCGCGAGGCCGAGTAGAGGAGCGAGCGATCGCTGGGGGGCTTTGATCATAGTTTGAGGTATGACAGTCAGACCATTACCAGAGTTTGGCCCCCCCTGTCCATCTTCATTCACATTCTCGCCGGTTTGACCCATCGCGAACGGAGCGGCTATTCTGTGTCATGGCGATCTGGTCTGTAGGGGTTCTTCTCATGAGTCTGATGCTGGTGCAACACGCACGCGTGTCGGCCGCGAGCATGCCTGAGTTGCCGGAGTCCGTACCTGTCGAAGACTATGCGCTGTACGATCTCGCCGTCGAGGACAAATTTCTGACATCCCGGACGAAATTGGTGGTCATCGAGCGGATGACAGTGACGCACCTGCAGCCGGACGAGCCGCGTCTGCCCACCGCAGCCTGGTTTGCCGAACAGGATCTCTTCGACAATCGGTTGCCGCAGGATCTCATTCGCGATTTTGTCGCGAAGACCCAACAGCATTCCCGACTCGAGACGCGATTCGGATTTGGCGTGCGTTACCGGTTTGTCTCCGGCGAGGGCGGACCGGATGCTGAAACGGCTCTGCCGGCGGTGCCGGTTGCGCAGCGGGTGCAGGAGGAACGGGGTGTTCCTGACATCATCGATCGGCTGGCGTTTTCACGCGTGGGGTATACCGTGCGGGGAGATCAGGCGTTGTTGTATGTCGCCAACCCGCGCCCCGATGGAACCGGGGCGGGGTTTCTCCTTTGGTTCATCCGGCGTCAGAAAATCTGGGAGCTCTATGACACGGAGGTGGTGTGGGTGTCGCGTCCCGAGCAGAAGGGATCTTTCGGAAGAGAATGACTCGGGGTCTGGCGCGTCGATCTTGATGGCCGGTTGTGAGGAGCGTGCATGATTCGCAAAACATTTTCTGTTCCCCCGCTGGGTTGTAATTGTTCCATCATCGGAGATCCCATCACCAAACAGGCGCTGGTGGTCGATCCGGGTGGTGCGCCCGAACGTATTCTGCGTGAGGTCCAGGCCTTGGGTTTGACGGTCGTGAGCATTGTGCATACACACGCACACTTCGATCACTTTTTGGCATCGGGTGCCATGAAGCAAGCCACCGGCGCGGCGCTCTGTCTGCATCCGGATGACCGGCCTCTATGGGACATGCTGGAGACACAGTGCCGCATGTTTGGTGTGCCCTATGTGCCTGCCCCGCCGCCGGATCATTGGCTTACCGATGAGGAGCGCGTGACGATCGGACAACTGGAGGGGGTGGCATTGCATACTCCCGGCCACACGCCCGGTTCCATGTGTTTTCATTTTCCGACCGCGAAGCTTCTCGTGGCAGGGGACACGTTATTTCGCGGCAGCATCGGCAGGACGGATCTGTGGGGCGGCAATTTTGAGGCCATCGAACAGTCGATCCGGGAGCGACTGTATACGCTCGATGAGCGGACCGCTGTGGTTACCGGGCATGGAGCCGAAACTGAAATTGGTTTGGAACGAGAGAGAAATGTGTTTGTGCGAGCCTAACAGCAGGCAGCGATGTGTCAGGATAGCCAGAGAGGGCCGGTAGGCGTCGAAGAGCGGACGGACTAGTCCCGTCAGAGATGTCCGGTGAGTGGGCCTCCATGTCCAGGAGAGGAGGGAGCCATGATTTCGATCGCAGGGCGGTGGTTGCTTGGCGCACTGTGTGTCCTGGTGCCGGTCGTCTCCTCGGGCGATCTCTCGGCGCTTGCCGATGAGGGGGGCACATCTCCCCAGGTGACGATCAGCGAGGTCCGGGTCGGTTTATCCGATCATGGTCCCGTGGTGTTGCTCTCGGCAGATGGGAAGACCATCCCCGTATTCGTCGATCATACGGTGGCCGCCTCAATTCAAGCGGCGCTGACCGGTGAACGGCTGCCCCGTCCCCTCTCTCATGATTTGATGCATACCATTCTCGAAGCACTCGGCGGGCGGGTTATCCGGACCGTCATTACGTTGAAGTCCGGCACCTTCTACGGAAGCTTGACCGTGGCCTTTCAAGGGCAGGAGAAGGTGTTCGATAGCCGTTCGTCGGACTCCATTGCCCTGGCCATTCACTTTCATGCGCCGATTCTCGTGGGCCGCGATTTGCTGGAGTCGGCTGGTACCCCGTCTCATGAACCGAAACCGCAGACGCTCTAGCCCAGATTGACCCCGAGGGGTTCCTCGCGTCTGTCTCGCATGGTGACGGCGAGGTTTCGCGACGAACCGGCATGGATCATTGGGGCTACGCGTCGCGTTGTGGCGCATGTCTGGAACAGTTGGGTCGCCGGCCGTGGCACCGTATGGTGAAGAAACAGGCAGTGCTGGTCTTTTGACCGGTTCTGTCCTATCGTACGGGTGATACGCAGAAGCCGAAAGCACGCTGGCGTGGAGGCCGCCTCACGATGAAAAATCAACGTAAGCATGAGCGTGTGCGCGTGCAGTTTCGCAGCCACTTCTCGATGAAGGGAAAGATGCTGGCCGGAGATGGGGATTTGACTGACCTGTCTCCAGGGGGGTGTAGAATTCTCAGCTCGGTTCCCGTCACCGTTGGCGCCGAAGTGGAGTTGTGTATTTTCCCAGGAGATAGCGCCAACCCGATTCTCATCGACGCGGCCACGGTACGCTGGTGCCAGCCGAATGAATTTGGTCTGTCCATCACGAAAATCCGGGTGCCGGTCCAACGCCAATTGACCGATGTCTGGCGCAAATTGGCGAAGCCCGCCTAGCCCGCATTGTTCATGAACACTTCTGCTGCACTCGCCCACCCGCTGTTCCGACAAGCCCGCGGCCGGCGGGCTCGCCCCTTCGGCCCCTCGACGTACTGCACGAGTATGCCTCGGGTCCTCACGGCTCCGCGCGCCGGTCTCACGACGCGGCTTGGCGAGTTCGCGACGAACCGTCATGAATAATCCGGGCTAGTGGCGCTCCTGCCCGTGTCGCATCACTC
Source organism: Nitrospira defluvii (assembly GCF_905220995.1). NCBI lineage: Bacteria > Pseudomonadati > Nitrospirota > Nitrospiria > Nitrospirales > Nitrospiraceae > Nitrospira > Nitrospira defluvii. The sequence continues at coordinate 36,540 of NZ_CAJNBJ010000016.1, read as the reverse complement.
CCGTGTCTCACGTCGTACGTCCGGGTGCCTCCGTGACATCACGCGTACGTGTTCCAGCCTGATGCCCGTCGCGGCGAGGTAGCTCGCGAACAGGCAGGATGGGAGGAGGACTCGTCGGTGTGTCGGTGCGGGAGAAGCCGTCCTGAGCAGGGTGGGCGAGGTCAGATCTTCATGGCGTCGCGCACCTCGGCCATTGTCTGAGAGGAGACGGCCGTAGCGCGTCGGCGCCCGTCTTCGACGATGTCATCCAGACGTCCCGGTTGTTGCGTCAACGCCGCACGTACGTCCCACATCGGGGCGAGGCGCTCCACCACACGGTCAGCAACGAGTTTCTTGCAATCGATACATCCGATGGCCGCCTTGCGGCAATCCTGGTTGACCTGTTCGATGACCGGCAGCGGCGAAAAGATCTTGTGAAAATCATAGACCGGACAGACATCCGGATTACCCGGATCGTGCCGGCGCACACGTGCCGGGTCGGTGATCATGGTTTTGATCTTCTGACGCACCACCGGTTCCGTATCGGAGAGGTTGATGGCGTTGCCGTAGCTCTTGCTCATCTTGCGCCCGTCGGTGCCCAGCACCTTCGGAAACTTGGTCAGGTGTTCTTGGGGTTCGGGAAACACGGGCCGGTAGAGGCCGTTGAACCGTCGGGCGAGTTCGCGGGTGAGTTCGAGATGCGGCAATTGGTCCTTGCCGACCGGAACGAAATCCGGCTTGTAGAGAAGAATGTCGGCTGCCTGCAGGACCGGGTAGCCGAGAAAACCATAGGTGCTGAGGTCGCGCTCTTTGATTTCTTCCTGCTTTTCTTTGTAAGTAGGATTGCGCTCCAGCCACGACACGGGAATCATCATAGAAAACAGCAGATGGAGGACTGCGTGGTCCGGTACCTGCGATTGAATGAAGACGGTGGCGCGTTGAGGATCGATGCCGGCTGCCAGCCAATCAATCAGCATTTCTCGCACGTATTCACGAATCCGGCTGGTATCGGCGTAATTGGACGACAAGGCATGCCAGTCCGCCACAAAGAAAAAGCAGTCGTATTGCTCCTGTAATGCGTTCCAGTTTTCCAGCGCTCCCAACCAGTTACCGAGATGCAGCAGGCCGCTGGCCTGCATTCCGCTAAGTACCCGATTTCGAGTCGTCGTCATACCGTTACTCCCGTGTGCGTGCGCTGGTCCGATAAGGAAGCACGCCCTATCACTGTGCCCTGTGCTGTTGGCCTCGTTAGTCCAGGGGGACGAACTTGCCCTGTTTTACTTGGATGAGAAAGACGTGGCGATTGAGGGTGCCGTCGGGATTGAACCCGCTGGGGCCGCTCAGGGTCGGCAGGTCATGCTGCATCATCAGATAGTCGCGTACCGCTTCTCCGGTCGTCGCGCCGCGGCGGATGGCTTCCACGGTCAATCGAGCGGCATCATAGCCTTGAGCGGCAAACAGCGAGGGCGTGGCCTGAAATCGCTTGCGATATCGTTCCACAAATTCCTGCACGACGGGACTGCTGCTCTCGGCGAAAAATCCGTCGGCAAAGACACCTCCCTCGACGCTTCGATCGGCGACGCGCGCAAAGTCAGGTTGGTTCCATCCGTTGCTCCCGAGAAGCGGTACCGCGATATCGTAGAACGCCAATTGAGCGGCCAGCAGTCCCACATCCAGCGAACGTCCAGGGATGAAGACCGCATCGAACCCTGGTGAATACAGCAGGCGTTTGCCTTTCTTGCCTCCCTGCCTGATTCCGGTTTTTGCCGGGTCGTTGTCGACTTGCACTTCCACACCGTACTTCTTCAGATCTTCAGCCTTGAGCTTGCCGATCACGGCGCGAAAATCGTTGTCGCCTTCTTTGTAGGGCTCGCTGGCGATCAGTTCACCGTCCTGTTGCCGGACTTCTTGCGCGAACAGGCGGGCCAAGTCGCGGCCGTATGGAGTATCAGGGTAAAGGATGGCGAAGCGTTTGAACTGTTGCTCTTTGAGTGCATACTCCGCCACGCGTTTGGCCTGGTGTCCGTACGTGAGTGCTGTGCTGAAAACGTAGGTGCCGAATCGTCGAAGGTTTGGGACGGTCGCGCTCGGGGTGATGAGCGGGATGTGCGTGCGTTCGGCCATCTCCGCCATCACGGGAAGGTTTTTCGACAACAAGGGTCCGATCACGGCGAGCGGCCGATCGTCGGAGAGGACGTTGGAGAGTTCATCGAGGAAGGCCGCACGGTCGGATTCGGTATCCTTCACGATCAGTCCGATCGAGGGGCTGTCACCACCATCCTTCGGGCGTTCCAGCGCGAGCTGAATGCCGTTCAAGACCTCGGTGCCGAACGGCGCCAATTTGCCGGACATGGGAAAGATCGCGGCAATAGAATAGGGGTGCGATTTGAATTTGGTCCGGACCGCAGCCTGGAGATCGGCGGCTTTTGCCGCATAGGGATGGTTGGGGAAGCGGCTCAGAAAGAGGCGTAGATCCCGCTCCACTAAATGATCCTCCCCGGACGCGGTGTGGAGTTCGATCAACTTGATGGAGGCCAAGTCCCCCGGAAACATTTTGGGATAGGCATCCCGTACACGCACGAGCGTCGGGATATCGAGTTTCTCATTGACCAGTTCACGAATCTGGCTGTCCGTTTCCTGCGCCTGATCCCCAGTATCCAGCGGGAGCTCATCCAGCCAGGCTTGAATGGCCCGGAGAAAGTCTTTTTTCTGCACCTGAAATTCGCCGGTGAGTCGTAGGGCATCCCGCTTGACGGTCGGGTCGGTCGATAGGCTGCGGACTTCCGAGAGGAGGGGAAGCGCCAAATCCAGATTGCCGGCCCGCGCGTGCGTTTTTGCGAGGAGGAGTTTGGCGCGATCCACGAGTTCGGAGTTGGGAAATTCGCCGAGCAATTGATTGACGTAGCGGATCGTCTCGGCCTGTTCCTTCATGCCGAACATAGCGGCAGCCATTAAAAGATAGGCATCATCAAGCAGGTCCGGCGCCGGCCCGCTTTCGATGAATCGACGGAGCATGACGGCGGCGGCTTCAGGCTGTTCCGCGTCGATGAGGCGTTTGGCCTGGTCTAACGCCGATTGTGCGGTAGCTGCCGGGGATTTTGCCGGAGCAGGACGGGAAGGCGCGGGAGTCTTCGAGGCAGCGGCAGCCTGGTTAATCGTGCCAAAACTGACGAGGAGCGCCACCGCGAGGGCGACACTGCACACGCGGAGATGCGGGGCGCAGAATACTGATCGAGAAACCATTGACTCCTGTGCATGGCGAACGCTCTCGCCGCAATGGAGGCTACTATAGGAAACAGGTGCGGGGGTGTCAAGGTAACTTGATGACGTTGCGTTGTGTTCGTCGGGAGCCTTAGTTATAGTCGAGTCAACACGTGTTCCGTCATCGCCAACGAGGGCCTGTTCGATGAGCGGTGATGCCGCAGACAAGGCTCTGCCGGGGCCGGATTCACTCCCGCTGGATTCAGTGATCGAACGATACTGGAACCATCTGCGGATCGCCTGCGGCTTATCCCGCAACACCGTTCTGGCTTACCAGCGGGATATCGCGACTTTTCAGCGCTACCTCCGCGATCAGGAACTATCTGATGCGCGAACGGTGTCTCCGCCGTTCCTCTCAGGATTTCTCGATCATTTGCATCGATCCGGCCTTGCGTCGTCTTCCCGCGCCCGCGCGCTCGCGGCCATTCGCAGCCTGTTCCGGTTTCTCAAGCAGGAGGGGATGGTCTCGGTCAACCCGACGGTGAGTCTCCGCAGCACGTCACGGGCACGCCGGTTGCCGAAGACGTTGAGCGTGGAAGAGGTGGACCGTCTTCTGTCGATGCCGGCTGGCCGGTCGCCGGAGGATCAGCGCGATCGCGCGATGGTGGAGGTGTTGTATGCCGCCGGCCTGCGCGTGTCAGAACTTATTGCGTTGAAGCTCGATCAGTGCAACCTGGAGGTGGGGTATCTTGGAATTACGGGCAAGGGAGATAAACAGCGCGTGGTGCCGATCGGTCGGCTGGCAGTAGCGGAACTGCAGGCCTATCTGCTGCATGTGCGGCCGGTGTTGTTGAAGCAGCGATCTTCTCGCGTTGTTTTTGTGACTCGCCGTGGCACACCGCTCACGCGGCAGGGGTTCTGGAAACTGCTCCGCACCCGTGCGCAGCGAGCCGGCCTCGCGCGGATGCCGTCACCGCACATGCTTCGACATTCGTTTGCGACACATCTCTTGCAGCGGGGCGCCGACTTGCGATCGGTGCAGGCGATGTTGGGGCACGCCGACATTGCGACGACGCAAATTTATACGCATGTCGATGCGGCACAGTTGAAAAAAGTCCACAGTGCGTGTTTCCCACGCAACAGGGCTGCTCGTACCGTTGCTCCAGGCAGTGCGCGAGAGCCGATCACCCGCACGGATGAATCCGAGGAAGGAGTGGTTGGAAAATCCTGCAAGAACAATGCATGATTCTTGGTTGACACTGCTTGGTGGAGTTGATAGCATCCAAAAAATCTGCCGAGAGCAAGAAAAATCGGGCGGATAGCTCAATTGGGAGAGCGCTGCCCTTACAAGGCAGAGGTCACAGGTTCGATCCCTGTTCCGCCTACCAAAAGAAATACAGGGAATTCGTGGCAAGGCATTGCCTTATCCATTAGTAGTGATGTACAAGAGTACGCGCTACCGTATTTAGACAGCTTGATTCTGAAGATCTGAATTCTTTTCTTCCGCCATCTTGGGTTGTGTGGGGCCGTCGTTCAGCCTGGTTAGGACGCCAGATTGTCAATCTGGAAGTCGCGGGTTCAAATCCCGTCGGCCCCGCCATTCCCCCAGCTTTTGGTACAATCCATGCTACCGTTTTCATGCGACGCCATGTGAAGGGAAAGGTCTAGGCTCATGTTCCAATCAGGCGTGATGGGGTTGGTAGGTTCGCTGGGAGCGGTGTCGAAAATCGTGCTCCTGCTTCTCTTTATCGCCTCGATTCTTTCCTGGGGGGTGATCCTCTACAAGTGGCGCAGTTTCAAGGCCGCTGATCGGGAAGATCAGCGGTTTTTCAGTGCGTTCTCGAAGATTCGGGACCTTGATGAACTGTATCGCCAATCGAAGCGCGCGGAGGGCAGCCCCAGTGCGCGCGTGTTTCAAGGCATCATGGATCGCGTTTTGACGGTGTCCGGCGATGGTGTGGTGACTGCCTCTCACGGACCCGGCGTATCGAAAGAGTCGGCTCCTGTCATCGATCATCAGTATATGGATAAGACGGTGTCGTACCTGGTGCAAAATCAGGTGTCGCATCTGGAATCGTATCTGCCGGTCTTGGCCACCACAGGGAACATCACGCCTTTTATCGGTTTGCTGGGAACCGTGTTGGGCATCATCGACTCCTTCCGCGAGATCGGCATGCAGGGCACGGCCAGTATCGCGGCTGTGGCGCCGGGCGTCTCGGAAGCCTTGGTCGCGACGGCGGCCGGGTTGTTCACCGCCATTCCCGCGGTCATTTTCTATAATTATTTTCTGACGCGCATTCGCAAGACGGTGTTCCGGATTGAGTCATTCACAGTTGAGGCCATGCGTTCGTTGCAGACTCGCTTGAAGCAGACGACGGTCGGGGTTCAGTAATGACCTCGGAGACCCGTCACCGTCGGTTCATGGCAGAGATCAACGTGATCCCGCTGGTCGACGTGGTGTTGGTGCTGCTCGTCATCTTCATGGTGACCGCCCCCATGTTGTATCGCGGGATGGACATCAATCTTCCCAAGTCCGCCAGCAATACGATTAAGCCGGAAGCCAGAGCCGTTTTGTCCATTGAGCGGGATCAGCGTTTGTATTTGGATAAGGATGCGGTGAGCGTGGTGCAGTTGGAGCGTAAACTCCGGGCGTTGAAGGATCAAAGTCCGGATGTGTCGCTCTATCTACGCGCCGACCGGGATGTGCCGTACGGGATTGTCGTGCAGGTGATGGATAGTGTGAAAAAAGCCGGGATTGAAAAACTCGGCATGGTGACCGAGCCCACGGGGGCCGAGCACGTAAACGAGTCGGTCGCGACTCCCGCGCAGTCACGCAAGAAGTAGTGGTGCCGGACCTGCGCGCCAGACGGTCGTATCGCAAGTCATGACGTTCCAAGCCCTGCCAAGACATACCGCGCTGTCCCTAATCGGAGATATGGGTGAGGCCGGAGGTGACCGTCTTCGTAAGACGCTGGTGGTCTCGTTGCTGCTGCACCTCTGCCTCCTGTCCGTGATCATGGGGGCGAAGTTCTTTAAGAAAACAGAACGTCCGCTCTCGGCTGTCGAAGTCTCTCTGGTGACGTTGCCCCCTGTGGAGGCAAAGCCCGAGCCCAAGGTGGAGAAAGTAGAGAAGGCGCTGCCGAAGCCTGCGCCCAAGCCGGTGCAGTCGGCGCCGATGCCCGTGCCTCCCAAGCCGGTGCACACTCCGACGCAGACTCCTCCGGCGCCCGTGCCGTCCCCGGTTCAGGCGGCTCCGGTCGCCAAGCCGGCCCCCCCGGCACCTGCACCGCCCCCGGTTCCTGTTCCCAAGTTGGAAGCTCCGGTCCTGGCGGCGCCGCAGCCGATTCCACATGCGGCTAAGTCGCCCTCTTCGGCCCCGGTAACGAATCGAGCCGATGTACTTCGGGACGTCATGAAGGACGTGGAGTTGCCGTTAAATGCTCCCAAGTATGGTGACATCGCGCCTATGAAGCCGGCCGAAGTCAAGAAGTCCGCGCAGCCAAAGCTTGGAGCACCGGAGCGGTCCGACGTCGATGCCATGTTAAAAAAATTGAACGTGCCTGATTTAGCGGCTCCGCAAGTGTCGACTCCGCAGGAACCGCCAAAACCGCCGGTCACACCGACGAAACGTACCTCGCTGTCCGAAGAAATGACCAGCGACCTCGATCGCGAGCTGCAGGATCTGAAGAAACTTCAGGCTCCGCCGCCGGTCAAGGCCACCGAGCCGATGCGGGAGGTGAAGCCGATGTTTCGCGAGCCTCAACCGACCGTGACGGCGCCGCCGGTGATGGCCAGCATTCCTCGCACGAAGCCCACGCCGATGTTGCGGGTGCCGGGCGTATCCGGATCGAATCCATATCTCGCCAGAGTGCAGGCGAGGATCAGCGGGTTCTGGACCGCGCCGCCGGTCGATATCTCTGGCAAGGCGTTGACGGTGACGGTGCGGTTCCGCTTGGAGCGGGATGGTCGGGTCGGGTCGGTCGTGATTGAGCAGTCGTCGGGCAATGACTATTATGATATGGCCGCACAGCGAGCTGTCCAAAGTGCGATTCCGTTGCCGCCCTTCCCGCCGGATCTGACGGACTCTTATTTTGATGCCCACTTTACTTTTGCCGTAGGCGAGGCTGCAGGATGAATCGTGTGATCATCGGGCTTATGATTGTCCTCTGCGTCGTGGTCGGAGCCGGAGTCCTCGGGATTCTGGATTCCCGCGCGACCGATGTCTTCCTTGAAGCGACCAGGCCGGACTTCCAAAAGATTCCCATCGGGGTGTTCGGATTTCAAAACGGCGGCGGTCCGGAATGGCTTGGCGGTCGCATCGAGGAGGTATTGAAGGCCGACCTGCAACGGTCGTTGGTGTTTTCGCTCGTGGACTTGCCCGGGATTGGCGTGAAGGCGCGTGAGGTCTCCACGACCGACAAGGCGATTTTCAAACAAGCGGCAGAGAACGGCGTGTCCGTTCTGGTTTGGGGGAAGTCCGGGCAGAAGAACGGCGCCAAGGACAGTGAATTGTTGATGGATGGGTTTGTGTACGATAGCGGCAGCGATGAGGTGGTCGGCGGAAAGCGCTATGTCGGGTCCACCTCGGTAGTCCGTTTGATGGCGCATCGATTTGCCGATGAGTTGGTGTTTCGTTATACCGGAGAGCCGGGGATCGCCAGAACCAAGATCGTGTATGTGGCGGAGCACGGCAACGCGCGCGAATTGTTTGTGATGGACTACGATGGGTATGAGCCGAAACAGATCACGGCGGATGGCTTTCTGAACCTCATGCCTCGCTGGTCGCCGGATCGCCGCTTCATCGTGTTCACTGCGTATCGGAGCCGAAACACTCAAGACATCGATATTCTGGAACTCGCGACCGGTAAACGCTGGACGCTGGTATCCATGCCGGGATTGAATATTACCCCGACCTTGTCACCGGACGGGAATTTCCTGGCGTTTGCCAGCAGTCAGGACGGCAATTCCGAGATTTACAAGCTTGATACGCGAACCAAAGCCTCGCAGCGGCTCACCGTGAATCAGGGGGGCGATCTTTCCCCTTCGTGGTCACCGACCGGTCGGGAAATCGCGTTTACCTCCGATCGCGGCGGGGCGCCACAGATCTTTATCATGAGTGCCGACGGGTCCAACGTGCGCCGGTTGACATATGAAGGAGATTACAACGCCGCCCCGGCTTGGTCGCCGCGCGGTAACTGGATTGCCTACGTCTGTCGAACGGCTCAACGGCTCTATAAGGTCTGTATCGTCTCTCCTGACGGGCAGAAGCGAGTGCAAGTGACGACGGGGCCGGGTATCGATGATTCCCCATCCTGGTCGCCCGATGGCCGGCATCTGACCTTCAGTTCGACCGTCGATGGGAAGAGCCATATCTATATGGTCGACACCGACGGAAAAAATCTGGAACGCATTACGTTCGGCGGGACGCACAATAGCTCACCGTCCTGGTCTCCGGCTCTCTAGAGATAGTCATCACGTCATTGACAGGGTTTATCAGCATATTAACCATTCACCAGCGATGAGGAGTCACGATATGAGGATACGGGTAGCGACAATGGGCCTGACAATGGTTGTCGGGATGCTGTTGGGCATGCAGACAGGGTGTTCCAAGAAGTCCATTCAGTCCGGCGGGGATGCACAGTCATCAGAGCGCGGGATGGCCAAGTCGGGGGCCCCGGCTCAGTCTCAGGCCCAGCTCCCGCCGCCGTCGGGGTTGGATGCTCCCAGCGCCACCTTCCCTGACCTGTCCCTTTCAAGCAAACCGGAAGATCCCGAGACCGGTGGCTTGCGCGGATTCGATTCCGTTTCCGGCGGGAAGGCCCCGTCCGAAGAGCGGCTCGGTGGAGGCGGCACCATGTTGGCCAAGGTCGAGCCCTCGGAGAGCACGGCGCGCCAGATCGAAGAAATTCGTCGCGAGCAGGCCAAGGAGCAGGCGGCGTCGGCGGAAGCGGGATTGCGCGATGTGTTTTTCGGCTATGACAGTTGGACGATCACGGAGGAAGGGCGGCAGTCGCTGACACAGGATGCTCAGTGGATCAAGGCGAATGCCGGAGCGTTGGTCAAGATTGAAGGCCATTGTGACGAACGCGGCACGCTGGCGTACAACTTGGTGTTAGGTGAAAAGCGCGCCAAAGCCGTCCGGAATTATCTGGTGGAACTCGGTGTCGGCGCCAACCGGTTGTCGGTGGTGTCGTACGGTAAAGAGCGGCCGTTCTGCAACGAGCGTAGCGAAAGCTGCTATCAGCAGAATCGTCGCGGACATGTGGTGGTCCGGTCGAAATAACTGTTCCAATCATGGATGATGTGACATGATTCTCCGGAACAGACGCCGGTCAAGGGAGACCTGTCATGGACAGTGGATGGCCTCAACGGAGTGAGATGGCAAAGAACGCCTCAATTGCGAGCCTCGTGACCACCGGCCGGTCGGCCATGCCGTCACGACTCGGCCTGCTGGCATTGGCCGCAACGGGGTTTGCCCTGTTGTCGGGATGTGTCGCGCAGCAGGCTGATCTCAAACAGACCGAACGGGAACTCCAGCGTCGCATCAAGCAACAAACCGAAGAACAGGCTCAGACCAGGGCCCGTCAAAACCAGGAAATCATCTCGTTGCGCGAGCAGGACATTCCATCCTTGCGCGGCGACCTCGATAAGGCCATGCACCGTTCGCAGGTGCTGGAGTCGCGGCAGGATGATCTGTTGTCCAAACTGGCTTCCCAGGAGTCGAAGTTCGAGCGACGTATCGGCGACAGCGAGAAGCGTTCGCTCGAGGAAAGCAAACGACTCGGTTGGGTGGAAAAGCAGCTCGTCGATCAAGATGCGTTGATCAAAGGCGAGCGCGATCGCACCCGCGTCGAACTCGCGGCGGTCACATCCCGCCTTGATCAAGTGACGAGTCACATCGATGCCATCCAGAAGAATGTGCTCGATGCGATGCAGAAGACCACGACCGTGCTGGCGCAGAAGGTGGATTCACGGTTGGATGACCAGCAGAAACTGCTGCATGGGTTGGAGACTCGCTCGCAGAACATCTCGCAGCTCGATGCGCAGAACAAGGTACTGGCGGATCAGGTGACGAAGTTCAATCAGGCGCTCATCGAGTTCAAGCAGGTGTTGAATGGATTGGGCGAACGCGTCGTGCAGCAGGATCAGGCGGTGAAGCATCTTGCCGCGTCGCTCGAGCAGGATACGGCGGCCTTGGGTAAACGAACCGATGCCCTGGCTGGAAAAATCGAGGCAGACAACCGGGTGACGGCCGAGCACTTCAATGAGGTGAATCGGAGCGTGGCGTCCGTGGCGAAGGCCTTGGAGAATGCGGGTGGCAAGTTTGTGTCCCGAGAAGATGACCACGAGCGGCGTCTCGAGGAGACCACCCGTGAGTTGACACATGTGCAGGCGCAGATTCAGACAATCGACAAGAATCTCGAAAACCAGCACGCGTTTCTCAAGCAGGTTGAACAACATTTGGTGGCATTGCGTACGAACGCTGCGCAGCGGGCCGAACAGCCTCCGGTCGTCGCTGAGGCCGCGCCCCTTCCTCAAGCGGCCTCGGTGCCGGTTCCATCACCATCCCCGGCCCCCGCACCGGCACAGGACGTGGCTCCTTCATCGGCCGCTGCCGTCACCCCGCGTGCAGAGAATCGAAGTGCGGCGTTGATGGCGGATCGGGAGTCCTATGAGCGAACGTTGACTCGTTTCAAAGATGGTGATCTGGACGGGGCCCGACAGGGGTTTGCCGAGTTTCTTGTCCAGCATCCCCACTCGGATCTCGCGCCAAATGCCCGGTTCTGGCTGGGCGAGTCCTACTATGGCAAAAAGGACTATTCGCGCGCCATCGATGCCTACGATCAGGTGCAACTGAATCATCCCGCCAGTGAAAAGGTTCCGGCAGCCCTGTTGAAAAAAGGTTATGCCTATTTGGCGTTGAAGGATCGAAAAAAAGCGGCGTCGGCGCTCAAACAAGTCATCGACCTATACCCGAGGTCCCCGGAAGCGAATAAGGCCATGGACAAATTGAATCAACTAAAGGAGTCGCATTGACGATGAAGCTCCGATTGATACGGGCGCTCCAAATGGGGGCCGGACTGGCCTGCGGGCTGGTGGTCGCGGGTTGTGCCAAACATGCAGATTTCTTGGAGATTCGTGAGCAGGTGTCCCTTATTGCCAGGACCCAGGATCAGGAACAAAAGCGGTTCGAGGCGATGCAACGACGGCTGGAATCGCTGGAGCGTGTGCGTGAGCCGGAGGGCGGGAAACTACGGCTCGACGAGGCCCTGGCCCGGCTTCAAAAGCTCGAGGGGCGTCTGGCAAAAATCGAAGAGACGCAAATCGCGCAAGCGGCCTCTATCCGCTCTGATCTCGCACTTTCCGAAGCCAGTCGTCAGGCCCGTGCGTCAAAGCCATCGGGCCCCGTCGATGCTCCAGCCATTGTGCCCGGTGTCCCCTCGATCACCCCGACCTCGGCGTTCAATCTGGCCTACAACGACTATCTCAACGGAAAGTTTGATCTCGCGGTGAGCGGCTTTCAGCATTTCATCAGAGATTTTCCCTCCACGTCCCTCACGCCCAATGCCCATTACTGGTTGGGGGAGTCGTATTACGGCCAGAAGGATTACATTCGGGCGATGCAGTCCTTTGAGCACGTGGTGAATGAGTATGCGGGAAACGAGAAGGTGCCCGCGGCTCTCTTCAAGCTCGGCCTGTCGGCCGCTGAAACCGGCGATACTGCCAAGTCTAGGAAGTATCTCAAGCGGGTGATCGAAGAATATTCGACGTCCGACGAAGCCAAGCTTGCGAAGACCAAGATGGCCGAAATTCGATGACCTTGTGCCTGCGGTCCGCTCTCCTCTCCACTGAGCCATCCTCCTATCAACCTTCAGGGGGCCTGTCTTCCCATGGATATAGCGAGTAGTGCGGGGAAGATTCAGGTCTTACCTGGCGATGTCATCGGCCGTATTGCGGCGGGTGAGGTCGTCGAACGCCCGGCTGCCGTGGTGAAGGAACTCCTCGAAAACAGCCTGGATGCCGGCAGTTCCACGATTACCGTCGAAATCAAAGACGGGGGCCTTGGGCTGATTCGAGTCAGCGACGACGGGGAAGGAATGTCTCGACGTGACGCGTCCCTGGCCTTCGAGCGACATGCCACCAGTAAATTGCAGTCGGACGCACAACTTAGCGCTATTCGCACGATGGGGTTCCGCGGGGAAGCGTTGCCGAGCATTGCAGCCGTCTCCAACGTCCGCCTGCGAACGGTAGCCAGGAACGAGCCGGTTGGGACACAGCTCTGGCTTGCCGGGGGTACGATCGCGCGGGTGGAGGATAGTCCTGCGATTCCCGGCACGTCGATCGAGGTGTCGGACCTGTTCTTCAATACGCCGGCGCGCCGGAAATTTCTCAAATCCACCACGACCGAGTTTTCCCATATCAGCCATGTGGTCCAGCAGGCGGGGCTCGCCTGGCCGCAGGTCCATCTCCGCCTCGTCCATAATGGATACGAAGTGTTTGTGCTTCCCGGGGTGTCGTCGGCTCGTGATCGCGTGCTGCAGGTGTATCGCGCGGCTTTCGGGGATCGAGCCCTGGCCGTTGATGTCGAACGTGACGGCCTGTCTCTCAGGGGCTTCATCGTCGATCCGGTCCGGGCTCGTGCCGGCAGGACGCCGCAAGAGCTATTCGTCAACCGCCGGCCGATCAAGAACAGCACGATCCAACATGCCATCATCGATGGATACAGTTCGTTTCTTGCCAAGGGTCATGCGCCGCTGTTTGTCCTGTTCTTGGATGTCGAGCCGCAGCGGGTCGACGTGAATGTGCATCCGACCAAACGCGAAGTCCGGTTTGCCGATACGGAACACATTCACCAGATGGTACGCTCCGCGGTTCGTCAGACTCTGGGACGGGCGCAGGTTCAGGTGTCCTTGGCGGGATCCGCCCATGCTCGATTGAGTGATGATGCGGCCAGGACCCCTTCCGGGTTGACGAGTCAGGCTGTGCTGCCAGAGGGTGACTCGTTTGAGCCGGGCCACCAGCCGCAGGCCACGGCGGCACTACAGGTTTCCCCTCCCAGCCAAACGTCTTTCGTGGGGGAAGGAGCTGCGGCCTATGCCGTGGATGAGATTCGGGAAATTGTGCCGCTCGGTCAAATGAACAAGACCTTCCTGATTGCACAAGTGGGGGATGAGCTTCAGGTGGTCGATCAACATACGGCCCACGAGCGGGTGTTGTTTGAACGCCTGCTGCGAGCCTGGCACGGGCGTGCGCTGCCGTCTCAGCCACTGTTGCTGCCGGAACCGCTGGAACTGCCGGTGCAGCAAGCCCTAATTCTGCAGCGGCATCTCCCGGAATTGGAGCGGCTTGGCCTGCTCATTGAGCCGTTTGGTCCCACCTCGTTTCTCATCCGTGGTCTGCCGGTCATGTTGGGCCATCCCGATGTCGCTGCGCTTGTCCAAGATTTGATCGAGGACTTGGAGCAGTGGGATTCCATTTCCTCCCTTGAACTCAAGGTCAAGCCGATTCTGGCATCGCTGGCTTGTCACGGGGCGGTCCGAGCGGGACGGACCATGGCGCTGCCCGAAATCAAGCAGTTGCTGCAGGACTGGGTTGCGGAGGGACTGATCATGACCTGTCCGCACGGCCGTCGCGTGGCGTTCCGTCTGTCGAGCGACGAATTGGCACGCTTGTTCGATCGTGCATAGAAGAGGGGCGTACGCGTATGGTCCGGCTGACGGAATCAATCATGGCATTGCGGCCGTTGGTGGTGCTGGTCGGGCCGACCGCGGTGGGGAAAAGTGAGATCGGGCTTCGGCTGGCCCGCGGCTTGGACACGGAGCTGCTGACGGCTGATTCGCGCCAAGTCTATCGCGGGATGGATATTGCCACCGATAAGCCCGCGATGGAACAGCGGCAGGGCGTGCCGCATCGCCTCATCGATCTGGTCGATCCCGACGAGCCGTTTAATGCCGGTCAGTATCGCACGCTCGCCTTGCAGGAGATCGAGCGTCTGTACGGCGAACGGCGGGTGCCGCTGATTGTCGGCGGCACGGGGCTCTACGTGCGAACCTTGATTCACGGATTGTGTGACGCCCCGCGTGCGGATCAGGCGTTTCGTGCCGCGCTGCTTCGGGAGGCCGAGGCGCGCGGGCGGTATTTCCTCCATGAGGAATTGACGCGAGTTGATCCGGAATCGGCTGCCCGCCTGCATCCTCATGATGAGGTGAAACTTGTGCGAGCGCTTGAGGTGTACCATCTCTCCGGACGGCGCTTATCCGAGATGCAGCAGCGACATGGGTTTGCGGAGCAGCCGTTCTCCGTCTTGATGATCGGGTTACATCGCGATCGCCCGCAGCTGTATCGCCGCATTGACGCGAGGGTCGAGGTGATGTTCGAGCGCGGAGTCGTGGAGGAAACTGCGAACCTGCTCGCCCAAGGCTATCAACGGGAGCTGGGCGCGATGAAGGGATTGGGGTATCAGCAGGTCGCGGGGTATTTGTCCGGCGAGTATGACCGGGCTGAGGCGCTCCGCTTGCTTCAACGAGATACCAGGCATTTTGCGAAACGCCAGCTCACCTGGTTTCGGAAAGAGCCGGGGCTGCAGTGGCGGTCGCTCAGCGAGCAGGACAGTCCGGAGGACGTGGCCGGCCGTTTATTAGAGACGGTTCAGTCGTTCTTGCGGGACTTATCATATCGACGTTCGGTGGAGATGCCGGCGTCGCTCACTATGGAAACGGGATCGACCTCATGACGACATCGAAGAAGACCGTGCAGGCCGCCATCGGCATCATCGGCGGAAGTGGATTGTACAACATCGACGGGCTGGAGCGAGTCCGCGAGGTGCGCGTGCGTACCCCGTTTGGGGCGCCCTCAGATGCCATTATCCTCGGAGTGTTGGGTGGTGCGCGAGTCGCATTTCTCTCGCGGCACGGCAGAGGACACCGGATCAATCCCGGAAGCATCAATTACCGCGCCAACATCTATGCGCTGAAATCCCTGGGCGTGAAGCAGGTGATTTCGGTCAGCGCGGTCGGGAGTATGAAAGAGGCTATTCGGCCAGGGGACGTCGTCCTGCCGGATCAATTCATTGATCTCACCAAGCGCCGGATCTCGACCTTTTTCGATGAGGGCATTGTGGCGCACGTCGGATTCGGCGAACCGGTGTGCGCATCGGTGGCCGATGCGTTGGAGGCGGCGGGACGAGCGGCCGGGGCGCGCCTGCATCGCGGAGGCACCTATGTGTGTATGGAGGGGCCTCAATTCTCGACCAAGGCGGAATCCCGGTTGTATCGCCAGTGGGGGGTGGACGTCATCGGGATGACCAACATGCCGGAAGCCAAACTCGCTCGGGAGGCCGAACTCTGTTATGCCACCGTGGCGCTGGCGACAGACTATGACTGCTGGCATGAGACGGAAGAAGCGGTGACCGTGGAGGCGATTCTCGCGACTCTCCACAAGAACGTTGCGCTGGCCAAGCAGGTGTTGAAGACCGTGGTGCCCAAGTTGGCTCCCGATCGTGCCTGTGTCTGTCATCAGGCGCTGGGGAATGCCATTGTGACGGCTCCGGATCACATGTCGGCTTCGGCCAAACGACGATTGAATCTCTTGATTGCTCCCTATGTGCGGACGCGGAAAGGAAAACGGTGAAGCATGGGAAAATTGCTCGTAGTGGGATCAGTGGCATTGGATACGGTGAAAACCCCGTTCGGTGAGGTGACTGAGGTGCTCGGTGGTTCGGCGACCTACTTTTCGACCGCGGCGAGTTATTTCACGTCGGTCGACCTCATTGCCGTCGTGGGAGAAGATTTTCCCGAACAGCATGTCGCCTTTCTCAAGAGCCGCAAGATCGATTTGATGGGATTGGAACGGCGACCTGGCGCGACCTTCCGCTGGAAGGGGGCCTATTCGCACCAGCTCAATGAAGCCCAGACGCTTGATACTCGGCTAAATGTGTTCGAGACCTTCCGACCGAAAATTCCTGCTCAGTACAGTTCGCCGGATGTGCTCTTTCTGGGAAACATCGACCCGAATCTCCAGCTGGATGTGTTGCAACAGGTGAAGCGTCCGGCGCTCGTGGCCTGTGACACGATGAACTTCTGGATCAACGGCAAGCGTGACGCGCTGTGGAATGTGCTGCAGCATATCGACGTGCTGATCATCAACGACGGCGAGGCCCGGGCCTTGGGTGAAGATTCCAATCTCGTGAAGGTCGCCAAGAAAATTCTCGCGCGCGGACCGAAACATCTGATCGTCAAGCGCGGCGAATACGGGGTGCTAATGTTCAACGACAAGCAGGTGTTCGGTGCGCCGGCGTTTCCATTGGATGACGTTCGGGATCCGACCGGGGCCGGCGATACGTTCGCGGGTGGATTTCTAGGGTATCTGGCGGCCACGGGAAATCGTTCCTCCGAAGCCATGCGGCAGGCGATCATTTTCGGAAGCGTCATGGCCTCATTTACCGTAGAAGCCTTTAGCCTTGACCGATTGAGGATCCTAGATTACAAAGAGATTGAGGCGCGGTTTAAAGAGTTCAAGCGCCTTACTCATTTTGAGGATATCGGAGCATGAGAGCGACTGATCGGGAGCGAGGATTCCTGGTGTACGGTGCCTGTGGTTCACGGGGACTGTGCTGGATCCTTCTCTTCCTGGCGAGTGTGGCGACGAGTGGGTGCGCCAACGAAGAGAACGTGCGCAAGTCGAAGGGGTTCTACCAGGAAGGCGTGGCTCGGCTGAGTTCGGATCAACAGCAGGCCTACGTATCCTTTCAGAAGGCTGTGAAGCTGAACCCCGACAACAAAGAAGCCCACTACGGCCTGGGGCATATCTACGCGGCACAAGGGCGGCTCAAACCGGCCGAAGAATCGTTCCGCGAGGCCATTCGGATCGATGGAGATTACTCGGAAGCGAACACCTATCTCGGTCAGGTCCTGGCCAGCCAGGATCGCTGGAAGGATGCCATTGCCGCCTACCGCCAGGCGCTGAGCAACCCGCTCTACCCCACGCCGGATCTGGCGAGGTTTCATCTCGGGAAGGCGTTGATGCATGAGGGCGATCTACAGGGGGCCATGGAAGTGTTGGAAGACGCGGCGACGGTGACGCCGCCTAATGTCCCTCCCGCCATGCTGCAATTGGAATTGGCGCGTGTGTATCACAAGTTGGGGTTTGATGTGCGGGCCCGTGAAGCCCTCTCGAAGGTCTCGACATTGGACAAGGGCGGCGAACAGGCGGCGGCCGCGCAGGAACTCCTCGGTAAGCTCAAACCATAGGCGGACATCATGGAATCAGTGGGTGAATTTTTTCGGCAGGTACGCGAGACGAAAGGTCTGACGGTTGACGAAGTCGCCTCGAAGACCCGCATCCGCACGGATTTCGTCAAAGCGCTCGAAGAGGGAAATTTCGCCAAGTTGCCCGATCAGGTGTTCGCCCGCGGCTTCGTCCGGTCTTACGCGCGATCGCTGGGCTTGGACGAAGAAGATGCCATTCACCGATTTGTGCAGTCTGCCGGGGCCTTTTATGACAAGCAGGGTGAGCGCGAACGGTTGCGACAACGTCAGGTTGAGGAGGAACGCCGTCGCAAGGCGAATCGCAAAGCGGTGGGGATTGCCATCACCGTGGCGATCGCCACGCTGGTGTTTTTGTTGAGCCGTGAGCAATCGTCCACGTTGATGCGGAGAACCGGGTCGGATGTGCCGCCACCGAGCAAGAAAAGTGCGCCGTTTTCCAAGGATGCGCGCGAATCCGCTGCCCGCCCGGCCATGGAACTTCCTCCCCCGATTGTGCCGGCTGCAAAGCCGATGGAACCGGCGCCGGCTCCCCCCGTAGCAAAAGCTACACAGGACAAAGTGGTACCGTCGACGGTTGCACCTGCTCCCGTGGCGCGAGCCCCAGTACAGGTAGAACCAGTTCCGGCTCAGCCATCCGCTTCCATGGGGGCAGACGGACCTCTGGCCGGGTTGTCGGTCGATGGTCCTGTAGGATCCGATGGTCCGTTGGTTCTTGATCTTGACGCGACGGAGCTGAGCTGGGTGGTGGTCCAAGTGGATTCAGGCAGCCCACAGGAAGCGCTGTTGCGTCCAGGTCAAAAGGCGCAGTGGAAGGCGCAGGATCAGTTCACTGTCACCCTTGGGAATGCTGGTGGCGTTCGTGCCGAGTTGAACGGCAAGCCGCAAAAACCGTTTGGCCCAAGCGGAAAGGTTGTTCGGGATGTCGTGATTAAGCGGTAAGCAGACCGGCGAGGGTCATGCGCCTTGCCGGCCGCTGTCTCGGGCCTGTGAGCATGGGATTCCCTGCCTCCTCTATTTCCTCGCCACATATTCCGCCTCATCAAGCCATGTGTCCTTGGGTGGCGCCCCTCTCGCTGCGTTGAGGCGAGCAGGAGATTCTGGGGCGCAAAGGTGTCACGGTCGGAAGCGGCCACGCGCGTGTTTCCGTCTGGATGTGTCAAAAATCCAGGAATTCGCGCATCGTCGTTACGCATTCGCACTGGCATGCTGCTTGAGTCTCTCCGGCGTGAGCATGGGAGGACAAAGGGATGGCTGAGGCAGCCTTCGGCTTGACAAGACAGAAAACCCGTTGCTATAGTTCGCCTGCTTTATCGGCCTTGTCATCCGTTTTTTGTCCATGCTACTTCGGCCCAGAGAGTCGTTGTTCACGCGGTGGGTTCAACACAAAGGAGGAGTTCTGATGGGGTATTTTTCTAAGTTCGTTGGAGTGTGTGCAGCCGTCACCTTGTTGTCCGTGGCGGTGGTGGGCGCTGAAGAAAAGGATCCGCTGAAGCCCCGTGTTGCGCCGGATCAAATGGCGGACGCGAAGGCGATGAAGAACCCGGTTGCTTCGACCCCGGAAAGCATTGCCAAGGGTAAGGCACTGTACGAGGGCAAGGGCACCTGCTTCAACTGCCACGGCAAAGAGGGCAAGGGCGATGGCCCTGCCGGCGCGATTCTCAACCCGAGCCCGCGTAACTTCACCAACTGCAAGTTCCACAAGAAACGGAAAGACGGCGAGCTGTTCTGGGTGATCAAGAACGGCAGCCCGGGCACCGGCATGGTCTCGTTGGTCCCTGCGGCGATCACCGAAGAAGAAGCGTGGACGATCATCAACTACGAGCGCAGCTTCTGCAAGGGCGGCGACGAGTAGTTTCGAGTTCAGCCGAACGGCTGAATGCTGAGGGGCGGCGGGGACATCCTCGCCGCCCCTTTTCTTTTGTGTGAGAAGCGTCGGGATGTTTCCGGCTGAGTGTGTATGGGGGGAGCCTACGCGAGAGGGGTATTCCCATTGCCTGGACGTGCAAGGGAGTTCCTCTCACTCCTGTTCTGAGCGGGGGAGCGCGGGGGAGAATAATCAGTCGGCCACGGGGATGATGGGTGGCTTCGTGAGGATGGAATCCAGATCTTTCCCGGCAGTGCGTGGCGCCGACAGGATTTGCGGTTGCTGTTCCTGTTTGAAGGAGCTCCGAGCTGCGGCTGGTACCTTGCGAGTGATGTAGGCCATCACTTCCCCGATCGTCACCTCGCCATTGCGGTTGACATCGGCTTCGCCGCGAAGGCCTCTCAAGAGATAATAGGTGAACAGGCCGTGATGCAGGGTGTCTGACTCCAGGCTCTTGCCAAATCCCGTGGTCGCAATCATTTGTAGGACCGAACCTGATGCTCCGGTCCATTTCGGTGGCGCCATTTTCGTGCGCCCCTCGGCGCCGTTTTTCAACACTGTCCCGTCGAACACAAAGACGACCTGCTTGGCTTTCAATCTTCCCAGCGCGGATTGCAACTCTTTCAGGGGATAGAGTCGAGAGGGTGATCCCAGGGAGCCGTCGTAGGGAATCAGGAACGTTTCTCCAGCGGGGCTCACCAGCGCCTGTCCCGCAAAATAGACGACGACCAGCGAGTCCTTGGTCGTTTTTGCCGGAAGCCAATCAAGCAACGCTTCTTCGATGTCGGGGCGGAGAGCGCTCCAATCCCGCAAGAGGCGCACGTTGTTCTGCGGAAGACCACCAAGAGTTTGAAAATAGGCGGCGACCGTTTCGGCATCAAGCGCCGCATACTTCCGCGCCGCGATTTCCTGTTCCCGATAACTACTGAGTCCGATGGCGAGAAGATAGTCGCCGGGGCGCTGCGCTCCCGTTGTGGCGGCAGGAATGTGGTCCACGTCCTCAGGCAGGGAGGCCGTGGGTTGAATGGAGACGGGCAGTGTTTGTGGCGGGGCAGCCGGTAGACCTGAGCCGGTGACGAGGGCGACCTGCAATTCTGCCTGCTGAAGCACCGGGGATTGGGGCATGGTCGCAATGAATTCCAGCGACTTGGATCCGCCCGGCGCAAGGGGGCCGATTGCCAGGGTCGTGGCCGGAAATTGGGTGAGTAGCGGCTGCGGACCTGTCAGTCGAACGGCACTGTCCGGAACCGTCTGTGCCCCGGTGTTGACGACGTCGACGCGCACACGCAGGCGTTCGCCGCTTTCGAGCATCAGATTCCCGTTTTCATCCAGCAGCGTGGCTTTGAAAGAGAGGGGGGAGGGCGGAGTCGAGGTCGCACTCGCGCTCGCCGGAGTGGACATCACCGCCGTTTTCAAAGGCACATCGGTCTGAGTGATCGAGCTTCCGGCTGCAGATGGTTGAGTGCCCGGGGCGAGCAACACTCGGGATTCTTGCATGAATTGGGAGGCCAGCAGGGTCGAAGTGTCCTGCAGGAACGGATCGATCACATAGTCGCATCGCTGCTGGGTCAACTCCAGTTGCAACCGTTCCTTCCTGGTGACTTGCAGGGGACGTTCACCCAGAGGCGCGCCGGCCGCGTCGAAAAATTCCGCCAACACATCCAAACTGAGTTCGGCGGGGGCGCGGTCATAGAGCGCGTCCGTCTGGATTTTAAACCGAGGGTCTAACATCCGCATCCGAATCGTCACATCCGGCTTGGACCCGGCCTCAGCACTCCCTGGGAGTATGACGCTACGAAACGTTTGATGGGCGGCTTGGATCAACGTGTCTTCCACGGTCGGTCCGATGGAGAACAGGTGAATGCGGCCGCAACTGTCGAGGTATTCCGTTCGGGCCTTGGATAATGACGGGTCCACGTCGATTTGCGCGGTGAGTGGGATCGGTGGCCCGAGATCCGGAAGCGCCTGACGAGAAAATCGCGATTTGATGGTGTCGCAACCGGAGAACGCCAGCAGCTGAATGAGCACCATTCCCAGAGCACTTGCGCGATGTATGTTCAAACCAGGGCCTCCTCCAGGCAGATGACGAGGGGGAAACCGTACAGGAATGACGTGGGCATTGCAACCGAGCGCGTCACCGGCTTGCGGCCCTCACGAGGCTCGTTTATCCTACCGCCGCGCGTGTTGGAGTAGGGGCAGGAAGGACTGTTGACCCCCATGGTCGTGCTGGGCCTGTCGAACATGAGAGATGCCGCCGCAGCACTCGTCTGCGACGGTCGAATTGTAGCGGCCGCGGAGGAGGAACGGTTTGTTCGGCAGAAGCACGTCACGGCGTTGCCGGTCGAAGCGATACGGTATTGCCTGCGGGAAGGCGGTTTGGCGCTTCGTGACGTCGACGCGATCGTCGTGCCGTGGAAATACTGGCAGATCGGGCGGCGTGTCCGGCTGGCCGTAACGGCTATGATGTGTTCCACCCAACTCTTTCGCGTCAAAGGCACGCGATCGCTCGAGCGCGCGAGTCAGGAGTGGATGGAACTATTCCGGCTTCGCGAGGAGCTGACACGCCGGGTCGACGCGGGCGCGATTCGACCGGTCTTTCTGGATCACCACCTCTGCCATGCAGCCAGTTCGTTTCTCGTGTCCCCGTTCGAACAATCCGCCATTCTTGTCGTGGATGGCGCCTCCGAATCCGACACCACCTTGATGGCAGCAGGCGCCGGTCGTCAGATCACCGTGCTGGATCGCACACCTTTGCCCCATTCTCTCGGACAGTTCTATGCGGCGATGACAGCCTTTCTCGGTTTTCGCCCGGATCAGGATGAGTACATCGTCATGGGACTTGCGTCGTCCGGCGAACCGGCATTTGCGTCTGCTCTGCGGCGAGAAGTCCTACGCCGGCTTCCCCGGGGGCGGTTCGAGTTGAATACGAGATTGCTCGATTTTCATCTCGCGCGGGCCGGTGTATTCGTGGCGGAGTTCGTCGGCCTGTTTGGTGCTCCTCGACGCGCCACGGACGAGATCACTCAACGGCATCGGGATCTGGCGGCCAGCGCGCAATTGGTTCTGGAGGAGACGCTGCTGCATTTAGGACGACATCTGCGTTCACTGACCAGAGCCGATTCGCTCTGCCTTGCGGGTGGGGTCGCATATAACTGCGTGGCGAATGGGCGCCTGCGAGCCGAATTGGGGTTCCGCGATGTGTATGTCCCGCCGGCTGCGGGGGATTCCGGTGCGGCACTCGGGGCTGCCTTGTGGTGGTCGTTCAGGCGAGGCCGAGGGACGACCAGGCCCGTGCTGCCCGATGCCTATCTGGGGCCGCAGTTTGATGAAACTGCCTGTCGAGCGGTTTTGACGAGCGCCGGACTCAGGGCCGAGACGCTGACAGATGGGCGACTGTATGAGCGGGTCGCCGAAGAACTGGCCCTCGGCAGACTGGTGTTCTGGTATCAGGGGCGGATGGAATGGGGACCACGCGCGTTGGGGAACCGCAGCCTGCTTGCCGACCCGCGACGGGAAGACATGCGGGAATTGATCAACAGCAAAGTGAAGTGTCGTGAGGCCTTTCGTCCGTTTGCGCCTTCCGTCCTGGCCGAACGGGCACCGGATTTTTTTGACCTGCCCGCCCCCTCGCCGTTTATGCAGTTCACGGTGCGGGTTAAACCATCGGCGAAAGGCCTGCTCCCTGCCGTGACCCATGTCGATGGCACGGCCAGGGTGCAAACGGTGACCTGTGAGGCCAATCCAAGATTCTACGCACTACTGGCCGCGTTCGGGCGCCGAACCGGAATCCCGGTCCTGCTGAACACGTCGTTTAACGTGCAGGAACCTATCGTCTGCAGTCCGGATGAGGCGGTGCGGTGTTTTCTGCGCACCAGGGTGGAGTGGCTCGTGCTTGGAAATCTGCTGGTGGGCCGGCCGATGGAAACCTCGCCGCAGAATCATGAATGTTGAGGCGGGTGCGTCCATGGGCCTGTCCTCGTCTCGCGGAATCGTGATTCTGCTCGACCTGCTCCTTGTCGCCTTCATCATCAATCTTGTGCTGCAGCCCTTGCTGGAACCGGATCTAGGCTGGCATCTACGGGCCGGTTTGGATGTGGTCGCCCATGGGTGGCGGTTGCCCGATACCGATCCCTATTCCCACACCATGCCGGATTGGCATTGGGTGGAGCATGCCTGGTTGACGGATGGGTTGCTCGCTCTGATCTATCAGGGCATGGGTGCGTTCGGCGGGGTCGGGCTGATTGTCTTTTTCGGTGGGGTCGCGGGGCTTGCCTGGTGGACGGCATCAGGAATTGCGCGGGTACCGAGGACGTACCGACTGGCGGCTATGGTCGGCAGTCTCTGGGTAGCCCTTCCTTTTCTCGGCGCCCGCACGCAACTGCTCAGTCTCCTCGGGGTGGCAGTGCTGCTGCGAGTGTGGGCGTGCATTCAGCAAGGCCACCGGCAGTGGGTGTGGACGCTCCCTCCGTTGTTGCTCTGTTGGGCCAATCTGCATGGCGGGTTTACGGCCGGCCTGTTCCTGATGACCCTGTTGTTGTCTCTGTCGTTGCTGCTCACGATGTGTGTGGAGCGGCGGTTCTGTCGCGCCGCATTGGATGAGCCGGTACTCAGTTGGAGCGATCTTGGTTACTGCGCGATCGCGCTGGGGTTGGCGGCGGCCGCGACCGCGGTGAATCCCTATGGGTGGGGGCTTTATGTAGAGATCTACGATTCGCTGACCGATCGGTTCATGCTGGAGACGCTGCGGGAATGGCAGCCGGTGTCTTTAGAGGGGTGGGCTGGTCGGGCCTATGGCTTGTATCTCGCCGTTCTTCTCTGTCTGGTGGCCGGATGGTACCGACGGGTGGAGCCTGTTCGCTGGGTGATGTTGCTGCTTGTCCTCGGGTTATCGTTGCGGCATTGGCGCAATGTGACGCTGTTTCTCGTGGTCAGTCTCCCGCTGGTGGCAGAGCTTCTCGCAGCGGTTGCCGCCTCCTGCCTTCGCCGGGCACCCCTGCTCAAGGAACGCACGACCCCAGTGTTGCTTGTGCTGACCGGCGCAACCGCGACGGCCTTGTATGGACAGGGACTCGAACATCTCGACCATGTCTGGCAGTCCGGCCGCGCGCCGGAGCGCTATTTTGAACAGACTGAGTATCCGATCGAAGCGGTGCGGTGGATCCGGAGTCACCGGCACGAACTCGGCACGAGGTTGTACAATGACTACGGGTTTGGCGGCTTTCTTCTGTGGCATCTTCCCGAGGAGCGCATCTTCATCGACGGCCGAATGCCGGCTTGGCGCATCCACGATCGGCGGATCTTTCAGGACTATGTGGAATTGAATCGTGACGATGCGCCGCAGTTGGCCGTGTTGGATCGGTATGGTGTGGATTGGGGGCTGATTCAACGTGGCACTGGACTGGCAAAAGTGTTGGAAGGCCATCAGGCCTGGCAGACGGTCTACACCGATCCCAAGGTGGTGATTGTGCGTCGGCGCTCGTGATCGGGATGATGGTGTGGGACGACGTTGAACAGCCTTGCAGGATGCGTAAAAGGGCCGTTCAGCAAGGCCGCAGCGGGGTTCGCGACGCGACGAAGAAGGAGCGCCACGACTGCGGACGGGCGCGGGTCGGTGAGCGCCCAGTGTCCCAGGGTCGACTCGTACTCTTGCGGTACGGTGAGCCGCTGAGGCGGCCGTGTCTCGCGAGTCCGCTTCTGGCGGACTTTTTCCGCATCCTGTTAGGAGTGTGTCGGTTCGATTGTTGCTAGGTCCGGCTCTACACCGCCGGGTGTGGGACGGCAGCGGGGCTGGTAGAGGCCTTGAGCCTCGCGCCTTCGGATCGCGAGAAGTTCCCTGAGCATGACGGAGCCGTCCCGCCATGGACGGACTTTCGAGCCTGGTTGGTCGGCCCAATTGATCGGCACTTCGGCAATTCGGTAGTTCCGCCGGCTGGCGATGTGAAGCAATTCCAGGTCGAAGGCGTAGCCATCGACACAGGAGACTGAAAACAGGTCCTGAGCGATCGGTTGCCGGAACAGCTTGAATCCACATTGGGTATCGGCAAATTGGGGCTCACCCAGGCGGCGCACCACATGGTTGAAGATGCTGCCGAGGAGACTGCGATGCCATCGCGCCTGCACGGTGAAGGCCGGGTTGTGAGATGCCAGGGCCCGCGAGCCAATGGCGAGGTCCGCGCCTGCCGCGATGGCCGCCTCTAATCGACCCAATTCTTGAATAGGGGTTGCCCCGTCCGCATCCGCAAACAATTGCAGCTCGCCGCGCGCCGCCTGCATGCCGCGTCGAACCGCAGCGCCTTTGCCCCTGTTGCACGTGAGTTGGATCAGCCGTACGTGTGGACAGCGGTGAGCGGTCTGTTCAACTGCCGGTGCGGTACCATCGTCACTGCCGTCGTCGACTACGAGAATCTCATAGGGACGCGATTGCCGGTCCAGATAGGTGAGGACCTGCCGTAGAAACAGCGGAAGGCGTCGAGCCTCGTTGTAGGCAGGAATGATGATGGAAAGGTACGGCGCCTGAGTCGAGCACGGTGTCACGGTGAGACAGCCTCGTGTCGGAGTGTGACGCGATCGATCCGCCACAGCGACGAATCGTGGGCCACGGTAGCTGAGCGACGGCAGAAATGCAAGCCATGGGTGCCCGGCTCTTGACTTGGATATGGAGCGGAGTGGATCGTATCGTTCATGGCGCTGGCAGCGTGCCATGCAAAGTGAATCGGGCCAGGGAGGGTGTCATGAGGCGAAGCAGAACGTGGTCTGTGGCGCTGCTGGTCCCACTCATGCTGGCGGGGTGCGCGACTGCCACTCCTCCAAGCCGGCTGGATCGGTATGTCGTGACGACAGCGACTGCTGAGGAAGGCGTGTCGAGGTTGCCGGCCTCGCGTCCGGTCCGAACGGTGCTTGTGGTCCTGGGTGACCACTCGGATCCTGAGTCGGCACCGGGTTTGCCGGAAGACGCGCAGGCACGAGTGGCGGAGATGCTGTCTGCACAGATCAATCGTGGGTATCCGATCGTCATTGAGCGGGTGGTCACCCTCGGGGATGTTCTTGCAGCCGGGACGGCTCCGGACTGGAGGGCGTTCGCGAAGCAGCAGGGCGTGGACTACCTGGTAGTCGCGGTTCTGTCGAGCACCGAGCAGGAGTACCCGGTCTCCCTCTTCCTGGGGTGGACGACGCATCGGCAGCCGGGACTTCGGCGAGACAACTGGTCGTTGGCCGAAGCGGCCTTGGTCGATGGACGCACGGGACGACAGCTGGTTCAGGCCGAGGGGCGCGCCATGGCCACGCTGGATCGGCCCACTGCGCCGGGTATTTCGCAATGGTATCCGGTGATTTATCTCAGACCGCAGGACCCGGAGCGGCGCATTTGGCCGCCGACGTATGAGGGGGCCCCGTTGACACTGCGAGTGGTTGCGATGGAACAAGCCGCGATGCGACTGGCCGGGAATCTGCAACGTGCCTGGATTGAACAGCGGGAACGTGAGTCATTACACGGAGAAGTGGCCTCGCGATGACGGCCGGCGCTGCGTTTTCCTCTTTGAAGGCGATTCTGTGATTAGTGTAGAATGACGCGTTCGACGATAGCGCGGAGGATGGTCCCTCAATTTCCGGTCTCCAGAGGAGAACACATGGCGTATCGACATCAGCGCAGCAAGGTGCTGTCCGTAGTCGCAGCGACCACCATGGTCGCTGCCACGTTTTTGTCGGGTGGAGTGCAATTCGGGTCTCAGGCCGAGGCGGCTGGTGTACCTCCGGCATTTGCCCAGGGTTTTTCAGAGATCGTAAAGGCGGTGACGCCGGCAGTCGTGAATATTGCGGTGACCGGCGGGGGTGAGGGCCGTCGCGAAGGCCGCCGCCAACTCCCGCCAGGCGGTCCTTTCGGTGGCCCGCCTCCGGGGCCTGGTGATGAGCCTCCCGGTATGGAACCCCCCGGTGGCCCTGGCGGCCCTCCCGGTGGTGGCCCGCATCGTCCGGAGCAGAGCGCAGGCTCTGGCGTTATCCTCGACCCCAATGGGTATATCGTTACCAATAATCACGTCGTGGAGGGTGCGACCCAGATTACGGTGACGCTCTCGGATCGCCGGGAGTTCCCAGCCAAGATCATCGGCACCGATCCGAAGACGGATCTTGCCATTATCAAGATTGAGGCGAAAGATCTCGCCTCGATGAAGTGGGCGGATTACGAGGAACTGCACGTTGGCGATTTGGTCCTTGCGGTGGGAAGTCCCTTTGGACTCAGCTCCACCGTGACGTTGGGCATCATCAGCGCATTGGGCCGCGGTAACGTCGGTATTGCGGACTATGAAGACTTTATTCAGACGGACGCCGCCATCAACCCCGGCAATTCAGGTGGCGCTTTGGTCAACATGGAAGGCAAGTTGATCGGGATTAACACCGCGATCTTCTCCCGCACCGGCGGGTCCGAAGGAATCGGGTTTGCCATTCCCAGCAGCATTGCGACCGACATCGTCGAGAGTCTGACGAAGACAGGCAAAGTGGTGCGCGGATGGATGGGCGTGGCGATTCAGGAGATCACCCCGGCGCTGGCCAAGTCCTTCAAGTTGCCGGACCAGCGGAAGGGCGTCCTGATCAGCGACGTGAATGAGAACGGTCCCTCCCACACGGCCGGCATGCGGCGTGGAGATGTGGTCATCTCTTTCAACGGCAAGGAAGTGCAGAGTGTCAGTCAGCTGCGCAACCTGGTCGCGCGTATGGCCGTCGGGAAGGAAGCGGATATCAAGATTTTGCGCGAAGGCAAGGAGCAAGTCCTCAAGGTCAAGGTGGCTGAGCGCCCGTCGGATGAAGTGCTCGCAAAGCGCGAGCCTGGTCCTGCTGCGCCTCCGACTGAGACCGTGAAGCCGCCCGACAATGTGCTGGCGGCGTTGCGCGTTCAGATGTTGGATGCGGCCATGCAAAGCCAGCTGAACATTCCCGCCAAGACTACCGGCGTGGTGGTGAGCTCTGTGGAGGCAGGGAGCCCTGCAGAGGCGGCAGGGCTGCAGCGTGGCGACGTGATCCAGGAGGTGAATCACGAGGTTGTGAAGAACCTTGAGGATTACCAGAAGGCGTCGGCCAAGGTGAAAAAAGACGAAATGGTTGTGCTCCTGCTGAGTCGGCAAGGGAACAATCTGTTCGTAGCCGTCAACCCGAAGTAAGGCATTGATGAGGGTGTAATCCGGCGAGCGGGCCGGGACAAGATTCTGGTTCCCGCTCGCCGGATTACGGTCACATCAATTTTGTAAATACGCATGGCTGACGGGTTCAAGTTTCAAGAGTGGCTGCAAGATACGGTCTTCAAGCCGCTTGAAGATAAAAAAATGCCGGTCATGGAGCACTTGGTTGAGCTCCAAGTCCGGTTGACCCGTGCGGTCATCGTCACGGCCATTATTTTTGTCGGCACGTTCTTTTATGCCGACACGCTGGTGAAGTGGATCCGGATCCCGCTTCAAAACATGTTCGTGCCGGGGTCCCTTTCCTGGATTCCAACCGACCTTCCCACAGTTCCATTCGTCTTTCTCGCACCAGCCGAAGCCCTCTGGCAGAATGTCAAGGTCGCGGGGTTATTTGCGCTGGTGCTGGGCACGCCCTACATTTTGCTGGAGTTTTGGCATTTCGTGGTTCCCGGCTTGCACGCGCAAGAACGGCGATTCGTCGGCCCGTTTGTGATCCTCAGCACGTTGGCCTTTTATCTCGGGCTGTTGTTCTCCTTCTTCTTCGTCTTGCCCTTTGCGTTGAACTTTTTGATTTCGTATGGTGTCAATGCCGGATTCATTCCGCAACTCTCGATTGCGCAATACGTCGGCTTCGCACTGTGGTTTCTGCTGGTCTTCGGGCTAATTTTCGAAGTGCCGCTGGTAATTACCTTGTTGGCCAAGCTTGGGTGGGTGGACGCTCCGCTCTTGAAGCGGTATCGCAAGTGGGCCTTCTTGACGGCGTTTATCTTTGCGGCGATTCTCACGCCGACGCCGGACCCATTCAATCAATGCCTGATGGCCTTGCCCATGTATATTTTCTATGAAGTCGGGATCGTCAGCGCAGGGATCTTCAACAAGAAGAAGACCGAGGCGCAGGCCCAGGCGCTTGTCCCGGCGGTAGCCGCCGCAGGACCCGGCGTCGGGAAGCCGAGTCCCTCGCTCCCCGCCGGCGGGGGAGACAGTGAGTATGTCGGTGTGCCGACCGGTGGCCGTCGACACTAGTTCGAGCCGGGAACGAGGAAGGCGACGAAGGCTTGCTTTCGTCCCATGCAGCAAGATGTACGTTGTACGAGGAGTCTAGGATGCCACGCGAGTTAAATGTCATTTCACAGCCCGGTTCCAGCAGCGGCGGAGATGCCTGTACCTATATGTGGGCCTGTGCCATTTGCGACGAAAATGAAACCTGCCAGAAGGATAAGGAAGGTCACAGCCGGTGGCTCGTCGCCAAACGAATGGAACGGATTGAATACAAAGTGCTCGTCATGAGCAATAAGGGAGGCGTGGGTAAGAGCACCTGCACCACCAATCTTGCCGTCAGTCTGGCGTTAAAGGGGTGGCATGTGGGCATCTGTGACATGGATATCCATGGCCCCAATATCCCGAAGATGGTAGGGGCCGAAGGGCAAAAGCTGAAGATCAGCACGTCAGGCGGGATCATTCCGTTTCAGGCCTACAATATGAAAATCGCCTCGATGTCGTTTCTTTTGCAAAACTCCGATGATCCGATTATCTGGCGGGATGCCTACAAATACGAATTCATCAATCAATTGCTGGGTGGAGTGGAGTGGCAGGATCTCAATTTCCTCCTGATTGATCTCCCTCCGGGTACCGGAAACGAATCGGTGACCACCATCGATCTGCTTGGTGGGGTCAGCGGAGCCGTGATCATCACGACGCCTCAAGAGGTGGCGTTGCTCGACTCCCGTAAGTCGGTGACCTTCTGCAAGGATAGTGAAGTGCCGATCATCGGGATCGTCGAAAACATGAGTGGGCTCGAATGTCCACACTGCCATAAGGAAGTGAATGTCTTTCGGAAAGGCGGTGGTGAAGCTTCTGCGTCGGATATGGGCGTCCCGTTCCTTGGCCGGATTCCGTTGGATCCTGATGTGGTGACACAAAGTGATGCGGGGGAGCCGTTTGCGCTGTTCAATTCTGACTCGGCGACCGCTCAGGCCTATCATGATATTGCCAACCAGGTTGAGGCGTTCTGCAAGAAGAGTGGCTCGCTCATCAAGCTGGCGCCACGCCAGCAACATTGATCGGATGGTGATGTGGTGAAAGCTCCCGATGCCTTGACTGGATTGACTCCGCTTCACGAAGCCCAGCGGATCGTGTTGGATGCCGCTGCTCCGTTAGGCCTTGAAAAAGTGTCGATTCTCGACGCGCTGGGCCGCGTGCTCGGCGAGGATGTGATTGCCGAACGCCATAATCCACCGTGGGACAATTCCGCGATGGACGGATTCGCAGTGCGCGCGGAGGATATCGCCCAGGACCATGCGATCAGCAAGCCTGTCACGTTGACCGTTATCGAAGATGTCCCGGCTGGAAAAATGCCGACGCAGTCTGTCGGGAAGGGGCAGGCTATCCGGATCATGACCGGTGCGCCCATCCCGAAGGGCGCCGATACGGTGGTCAAGGTCGAAGATACCGAGCATACACCTGAATCGGTGCGTGTGTTCAAGCCGGAAACTCGCGGGGCCAACATCCGTCCGCAGGGCGAAGATGTCAAGCAGGGCGACTGCATTATTCCCAAAGGCACAAGGATCCGGTCCGGTGAAGCGGGGATGTTGGCCATCCTGGCGAAATCGTTCGTGCTGGTGTACCAGCGTCCACGGGTAGCAATTTTGTCGACGGGGGATGAGTTGGCCGACTTGGACGAACGATTCAGTGAAGAGAAGATCATCAATTCGAATAGTTATGGAATCGCGGCGGCCGTCCAAGAAGCCGGCGGAGTGCCGATTCTTCTCGGTATTGCGCGGGATACGCCGGCCGCCTTGAAGGAAAAGATCTCCCACGGGTTGAACGCCGATATTCTAGTGCTGTCCGGCGGAGTGTCGATGGGGGACTACGATTTTACGAAGGCCGTCTTCCGGGATCTCGGCGCCGAGATGAATTTTTGGAAGTTGGCCATCCGCCCGGGGCAGCCGCTCGCGTTCGGAAAAATTCAAGGGAAGCTGGCGTTCGGGTTGCCTGGAAATCCGGTCTCCTCCATGGTGACCTTTGAGCAACTGGTGCGTCCTGCCATGCTCAAGTTGTCCGGGGCCAGCAGCTACGGGCGCCCGATGCTGCAGGCGGAGTTTCAGGAAAAGTTTTCGAAAAGAAATGACCGTCGACACTTCCTGCGCGGGGTCTTATGGCGTGAAGGCGGTGTGTTCAAGGTTCGGACCACCGGTGATCAGGGATCCGGGATTCTCACCTCGATGGTCAAAGCCAACTGCCTGATCGATATTCCCGTCGACGTGGAACGCATACATCCCGGTGATTCAGTGACGGTGCAGCTTCTCAGTGGTTCGGCCTGGTTGGAACAGGCTGCTCCGGCTCCTACCACGGGCCATCGTCCCTCCTGCTGTTGAGCCGCGAAAGGAACACGGTGATGTCGGTACCTATCCTGTCTTTTGTCGGCCGGTCGAACAGCGGGAAGACGACGCTCATCGAGCGCGTGATCCCGCTGTTGGTGCGGGCGGGATATAAGGTGGCGACCGTGAAACATGCCGGCCATGGATTTGATCTGGACACGGAAGGCAAAGACAGCTGGCGGCACAAACAGGCCGGTGCGAGCAGTGTCGTGATCATTTCCAAGAGCAGCCTGGCCATGTTTGCCGATGTCTCGGATCACATGAATGTCGAGGATGTGCGCGAACATTACCTGGACGCTTCTTACGATTTGATTTTGGCCGAGGGGTGGCGCAGCGAGGGTTATCCGAAGATCGTGGTGGTCCGTGATCAGATCGGAGAAGTCCCCGTTTCGCAGGACGGCCTGTTGGCTATCGTTTCCAACAAGCCGGTTGAGACGTCGGTGCCCTTGCTTGATCCCGATGACGTGACCGGAGTGGCGGAATTGATCATCCGGCATTTTCCCAAACCTCGACGGGATGATGCGTAAGACCCCTGCCATTGTGTTCGGAGCGATCTTGGCCGGCGCATTGGCTATAGGGGGAGTTGCGGTTCCGCTGACCAACCATCCGAAGTTCTGCGCCAGCTGCCATACCATTCAGCCCGCCTACGAACGTTGGCTGCAGTCTTCCCATAAAGAGGTGGAGTGTGTCGCCTGCCACGTCCGGCCTGGAGTTGTCGGCTGGTTGCAGGATAAGGCCTGGCACGGCACGAGAGATGTCGCTATTTATCTCTTCGGGACACCGACGGAACCGCATAATTTGCAGGCGCATATCGATTCCGCGGTCTGTCTCGGGTGCCACCGTAACATCCTGCGTGTGTCGGAGATTGCGACGCGTGATCTGCCGGCTCCGGTCAACGATGTCGGGCTGATCATGAGTCACCGCAAGCATATGGCGGCCTTCGACCAGCGCAAGCAGGGTGAGGGATGTACGACCTGTCATGGAGCGGTGGTGCATGAGAAACCCATCAAGGGGTATCCGATCGTGATCCCGCGCGGGCATGTGTCGGCAGACAGTCGGCCTTGGAAGCCGGAACATCCTGAAGGCTCGGTGTTGCATAAACGGGCTCAGGCGGACTGCTTCCGTTGTCACGACAACAAGACCGAATACGAAGGTCGCGTACTGAGCCGAAAGTGCGAGACGTGCCATCTGCCTGAGAAGCTCACGGAATTCCTGTCCTTTTAACCCACGGACCCATCTGCGCCATGTCAGTCTCGGTGGTCGAAGTACGTAATCTTCGCAAACAGTTCGGCGCCTTTACCGCGGTGGACGGCATTTCATTCGAGATCGGACACGGCGAGATTCTCGGGTTGTTGGGGCCGAATGGTGCGGGGAAAACCACGACCTTTCAAATGATGTTGGGGCTTGTGACGCCCACATCGGGCTCGATCAAGATGTTCGGCCTCGACTTGCAGTCGCATCGAGAGGCGATTCTGCAGCAGGTCAATTTCTCCTCCACCTACATCTCGCTGCCCTATTCCCTGACGGTGGAGGAAAACCTTCGCGTCATCGGCCGGCTGTATGGCTTGCCTGATGTCGCCGGCCTCGTCGACGATATGATACAAAAGCTAGACATGAACGAGTGGCGGCATAAGCTGACCCGCAAACTCTCGTCCGGACAAATGACGCGGTTGACGTTGGCGAAGGCGTTATTGACCAAGCCCAAGGTCTTGTTCCTCGATGAACCGACGGCGAGTCTGGACCCGGATGTTGCGCACAAGATCCGGGAAGTTCTGCTGGAGGAGCGGCAGGCCACCGGGCTCAGCATTCTCTATACTTCGCACAACATGCGAGAGATGGAAGAGATGTCAGATCGTATTATTTTTTTGCAGCGGGGGAAAATCGTTGCGGAGGGCAAGGCCAGGGATATTGTGGCCCGGTTCGGACAATCGGACCTGGAAGAGGTATTTCTCAAACTTGCCCGCGAACAGTAGTCGGAGATCGGGCGAGGTCGACGTGAACAGGGAGTAAGCGCAGTCATGGTTGATACAGGGGTGTCGTTCGGCGTGGGCCTTCTCATGGGCGGACTCGGATTGATGTTCGCATGGGGGCTCCTCTGGTTTGTCGTAGGCGCCATTGGGCTGGCTCGGGGGACTTCGGGGTGGGCCATCTTCATGAGCAGTGTCAGCAGCACGACGATTGCCGCGTTGTCGTTAACCGGGGTGTTCTGGGCGATCGATGCCGCACGGCTGGGTAGTTCGGCCTTGCATCTGGGGCTGGCTGGATTTCCGATGGCCTTGCTCGTGGCGGCGGCTTGCCGTTTGGAGGATGGACGGCGGATCGGCCCGGCGTTTGTTGAGGGAAGTGTGTTGATGTTCCAGCAACTCCTCGGCCCGCATCAGGAAGAGGCCGGCGGGTGCGGACATTGTCATGAGCAGCCGGTTGAGGAACACCCCTGTCAGCAGAAACCCTGTTTTGAGCAGTCGTGTCACGAGAAGCCTTGCGAAGGGAAACCCTAGCTACCGATGACCTACCATCGCATCGCCGCCCTCGTCGTTCGCCATCTCTATCTGTATCGGCGCAGCTTGCCGCGAGTGATGGAGATTATCTACTGGCCGTTTTTGGATTTGGTGGTCTGGGGATTCATTACGGTCTACCTCGCGACCTTTCAAGGGCAGATGCCGGCCGTGGTGACGTTTCTGCTCGGAGCACTCATTCTGTGGGACGTATTGTTTCGGTCGCAGCAGGGCATTACGATTTCATTTCTCGAAGAACTGTGGGCCCGCAATTTGATGAATCTCTTTGCCAGTCCCCTCACCCCCAGCGAGTTTCTGGCCGCGACCATGGTCATGAGTCTATTCAAGGTGACCGCGGTGTCGATGGTCATGTCCCTCTGTGCCTGGTTGTTTTACGGCTACAATGTCTTCATCATTGGAATTTGGTTGATGCCATTCATCATGAATCTGGTCTTGACGGGATGGATTATCGGGGTCTTCACGACCTCACTGATCATGCGTTTCGGGCAGGAGGCGGAGGTGTTGGCGTGGAGCATGGTTTTCCTCTTTCAACCGATCTCCTGCGTGTTTTATCCGATGGATGTGTTGCCGGTGTGGTTGAGGGGTGTGGCCTGGATGAACCCGGCCGCACATGTCTTTGAAGGCATGCGGGGTCTGCTCGCGACGCACGTGGCGCCGCTGACCAGTCTCAGCTTGGCGAGCGGCCTGAATCTGTTCTATCTCGGGGCCGTCATTCTTTGGTTTCATCATACCTTCAATGTGTGTAAAGAACGGGGTTCATTGGTGCGCGTGGGTGAATAGTTGAACCGGCTCTGCCGGTACCAAGGGAATGGCATGAAGATCGTATCTGGACAAGTCGGATCATCACAGTTGTCGGGTGGGCTGGAGGCGTTCTCGTTTCACAAGACGCCGGTGCTGGTGATTGAGAACTTCTGGTCGGCAGAGGAGCGTAGCCAATTCCGTCAGGCGATGGAGCGGGCCAATTGGAATCAATTGCAGAACATGACCTATGTCCGACAGGACTTTCCAAACTCGGGTAATTGGGCCAAGGCAGAAATCGCGCAGCCGCAGGGACGCTTGTTGCTGAGTCGACTGGAGATGCCCTGCATCCAGCAGTACATCGAGTCGTTTCCGAACATCACGCGGCGTCACCTTGGATTCAGCTATTACTCCTACGGAGCAGGCGATTGCTTGCTGACGCATGACGATACGGATCAGGGGCATTCGACCGGTGGAAAGCCCGCGCCTCGTCGACGGCTCGCGCTCGTCAGTTATTTTCACGAGCAGTGGGAATGTGATTGGGGCGGCGAATTGATGATCTACGAGGCGATAGGTGCATCACAGGACGGGAAGCCGGAATTGGCTATCACGCACTGTATCGTTCCGAAACCGGGATCCCTCGTCATGTTTACGGTGCCGCGTTTTCATCGGGTCTGCCGTGTCGATCAAACGGCTGGTCACCACAAGCGACTCTCCATCGCCGGTTGGTTTATGACCGAACATGCCTAGTCGTCGAGTTACGGACACGGGAATATTGTCTACGGCCGTCACCCTGCCGCGGCTGTCAATCCGGTGTCACACGTCGGACAGCTTCAAACCGCGTGCGCCAT
The DNA here is from genome assembly GCF_905220995.1 of Nitrospira defluvii. Lineage (NCBI taxonomy): Bacteria > Pseudomonadati > Nitrospirota > Nitrospiria > Nitrospirales > Nitrospiraceae > Nitrospira > Nitrospira defluvii. The sequence goes on along the minus strand of NZ_CAJNBJ010000016.1, from coordinate 577 downwards.
TCCAACAGCGGACGAACGACTCCCGGCCACCGGCCATGGAAGTCGCCCCGTGCTGAGTCTCCGTCGCCGCTGTCATCCACACGAAATCCGATGACCCGTGGTGCATGGGCATGGAGACGGAAGGGATCTTCGGTCATCATGAGGGATGCGACGGTCATCATCCCTTCTGCGAGAAAATTGCCGGGAATCCTGGCCGTGGACACATATCGGCCGACTCCTCGTGGAGTTCGCTGCCAGGCCGGGTCTCGATCATGGGCGATAAACACGGTGACGTCTTCTTCGTTGTAGAGATTGAAGACCGGGACGAAGATATGTCCGGCCTTCAACACATCAAACTCGACTTCGAGATCAATCGGCTTCCGGATGTCGAATCGGTCGGCAATCCGCCCGGCCTCGGTTTTGACGCGGACCGCCCGCAGGCGCACGATGTCATTGCCCGGGGCCTGTGCCGAGTCCGGCCATTCGACTGACGGCTGGATGTGGCCGGCATGCAAGTAGTGGTTCACGACGTCATGCGCCGCGCCGGCCTGGACGATCTCCCCCTTGTTCAGTAGAATGGCGCGGGAGCACATTCGCG